>CALLAU010000099.1 GCA_938002015.1 uncultured Bdellovibrionales bacterium | reverse complement strand
TCTGGAAATAACAAAGTATATTTTATCACAGGCTCACTGGAAAGATCATCCTGAATTAGTTCAAAATTTAATTGATAAAGGTAGTGTTGATCAGAAGATGGCAGAGTTTGTTTTATCAAAAGAGCACTGGAAAGATCATCCGGAATTGGTTCAAAGTTTAATTGATAAAGGCAGTGTTGATGAGCAAATAGCAACGTATATTTTATCAAAGGAGCACTGGGTAGATCACCCAGAGCTGCTTCTAAATTTAATTGGTAAAGGTAGTAATAATGATGTAATAGCAGTTCATGTTTTGTCACAGAAGTATTGGAAGAAGCACCCAGAGTTACTAGGTTATTTAAATTATGAATCTAAGATTAAAATCAAAAAAGTTACTTTTAAAGGTTTAAAAAAGAAACAAAGTAAAGTTTCTTATGCAGAATGGAGATTATTGAATACTCAACCTTCTTTTCAATGTAAAGAGGTTTTAAGGTGAAATTACTGATTCTCTTTTTTTGGTGCCAAGGCTCTTACTCAGATTGATACATCATATTTACTGCCTGAAATTAACGTATATTAGAAATTATATTTTATAAAAGAAGAGGTGATAAAATTGGAGCTAAATCTTGTTTTATTTAGTTGCGTCTGTAGTTTTTAATTCTAAAAACCACCGACAAAACCTTCCCCGCGGTAATCTGCAGCTCCTTCGAGTAAACCGTCTTTATTTACTCTAACACCATAAACTATGCCTACACCGTGTATAGGTGAAATTTTATGTCCTTTATTCTTTAAGCCTTTTAAAACAAATGGGCTAAAACGATTTCTTTCAAAGTATATTTTATTTGGTAAAAACTGATGGTGGAGTCTTGGAGTGAAAATGGCTTGTTCCATGTTAAGCTTGTTAACTAAGACTCTATAAATGCCTTGAAAAACTCCGTTAATAATTCTTGGTCCACCAGGAGCTCCTATTCCCATATAGGTTTTACCATCTTTTAAAACTAATGTTGGAGTCATTGAACTTAAAGGTCTTTTCTTTGCTTCTACAAAGTTTCCAGGGCCTTGAGAAAGGCCATACATATTTGGTTCTCCTGGGCGAGTGGTAAAATCATCCATTTCATTATTTAAGGCAATGCCGTACTTCTTTGTAATTACTCCAGATCCAAAGTTGCCATTAAGTGTAAGGGTCATAGAAACTGCATTTCCATTTTTATCTAAAACTACGATATGAGTTGTTTGATCACTTTCATTAAACTTTTTGTCATTTAGTGGTTTAAGACTCTTGGCCTTTCTTTTGTTAATAGATCTATAAAGCTCATTAACATATTTTTTAGATGCAATTTTTGTTAGCGGGTTATTGTGAAAATCAGGATCTCCAAGAAGCTGCCTTGATCTAAATGATCTAGACATGACTTCACTTAGTAAATGCAGTTCAGTTAAGCTTAATAGGTTATAATTTTTAATTTGTAATTTATCTACTAATGTAAAAGCAGTTTTTAATATCACCCCTCCAGACGATGGAGGTGGCATGGTTACAATATCATGCTCCATAAATTTAAAACTAATAGGTTTTCTCCACTTAGCTTTGTAATTTTCTAAATCACCTAAGGCCATATCACCACTTGTTGCTTTAATAGAATCAACAATATCTTGAGCTATGGCTCCTTTGTAGAATCCATCAGGTCCCAGGGACTTTAGTTTTTTAAGCGCTTGATAAAGCCCCTTTTGTTTAAGGGTGCTGCCAGGTAAGGGGATACTCCCATTGTTTAAAAGGTGAGAAAGTCCTTCTGGCCAAAATTTTCCTCTTTGGTTTTGCTTTTTTACAACTCTGTACCACTCAGAAGAAACAGGAAAACCGTTTTTAGTATAATAGAGTGCCTCTTTAAATAGTTTATTCCAAGAGAGTTTTCCGTATTTTTTATGAAGCTCCCACAACCCCATTGGTATTCCTGGAACACCAACAGCAGCTCCGCCTTTAATAGACGCTTTTTTGTCTTTTTTAAGATAGTAATTTTTATCAGTTTTTGCTGGAGCTTCCTCTCTAAAATCAAGAGCAGTGGTTTCGCCATTTATCCTAGTTAAAGCAAAGCCTCCTCCTCCAAGAGCTCCAAAGTGTGGGTGAGTTACTGAAAGTGTGAGGGCGTAGGCTACGGCCACATCTACAACGTTTCCACCGACTTTGCCGACTCTTAAGCCAGACTCAAGAGCAAGTTCAGAGGGCCCTGAAATCATCATATTTTGAGATAGCCTTGGAATGGCGTAAGAATTAACTGACAAAGCTAGAATGAATGTAGAAAACACAGCAAATAATTTCATAATCATCTCCTAAAAGAGGTTTAGCATTGTTTCTTATACCTATTTTTGCTAAACCCCAAGCGTCATGAAAGCAAAACTTACGAAAACCACTGAACTTAAGAAGCCAAACCCTTATGCTGTGATGTTAATGGATGAGTATGAGGGAAGAGCCTTTGATGAGGATAAAGTTCAGACTTTAAAAGGAAAATGGCGAAAAGAACTTTTTCAAACTCAGCCCAATGATTACCCAATTGATGTAGAAATTGGAACAGGTAATGGGTATTTCTTCGCCCATAGATCTTCTACAAATCTTGATAGAGGCTTACTAGGGTTTGAAGTTAAGTATAAGCCACTCATTCAAGCTATGAGGAGAGCCTTAAGAGCAGGGGCAAAAGAAAACGCTTATATGCTAAGGTATAATGCTTACGAGCTAGTAGAAGTATTTGAAAAAGAAGAAATTAATAACGTTTTTATTCATCATCCAGACCCTTGGCCTAGAAAAAAACATTGGAAGCACAGACTTATTCAGGATGATTTTTTAAAAGAATTGATGACATTAATGAAGCCAGGTAGTTTTGTTGAGTTTAAAACAGATGATGAGCCATATTTTGATTGGGCTTTAGAGAGGTTTCAAAGATCTGATTTTACAATGGATTTTATAACCCGTGATCTTCATAATTCAAAACTTGCTGAAGTTAATTTTAAAACACATTTTGAAAAAATATTTTTAGCTAAGGGGCAGCCAATATTTTATCTTAAAGTTTTTAAAAAATAACACAGCTTCTATTCTCAGTTTTTTCTTCATTAGCGTGTATCATAGCAGGGCCACCTAATTGATCCATTTCATATGCAGCCGTTGGACTTTTAAGGTAAAGTTCTTCAGGTGTAGTTCCTTCAGCCCTTTTAAAATCAATTTCTCGAATGAAGAAACTCTCTAGAAAATTATTTTCATTGTAGTCTCGAGCCCTTCTGGATATAAAAGGGTAATTGTTGTTTGCGTTTAATAGAGTGTCTGTTTCAATAACAGTGTAGCTTCCATCTTGATTTTTTTGTAATTGCTCAAGTTGAGCGATAGAGTCTTCCTTTTTGATCATAACAAGGTAGCCGTCCTCATAATAAGCATGCTCTCCGGTACGAAGCCTTTGCCCCCTTATTTTATTATACCTACATAAAAAATCAGTCTTAAGGTGTAAATCAAGGCTTAAAGTTTGATTGTGTTTTAGTTCAATAATTGAGGAGGTGTTTATTGAGTGTGAATTACTTGTCCAAAAAACTTTTGCATGCGCATTTTGAATAAGAGATTCATATCTATGCCTTGGTTCATAAAAAGGCGTAGATATATAAATAGGGTGTTGATTTGATGTATGACTTTTTAATCTTAGGTATATGGAGAAGCTATGTGGGTTATTTAAGACTAGTCTTAAAAGGTGTTTTTCGATATTTCTTGAGCTTGAGTAAAAAAGGTTTTGATTGGAGAAAGGGAGAAAGCTGCTTACTAAAGTTTCTGGTCTTGGACTGTTAAGTTTAATATTAAATGTTGGTCCAACTTGGAATAACAAATCATCATTTCTAATAATAAGTCTACATGATTGTAGAGGCCTTCTTGCTGTTTTAAAAATGCTTTCAAAAGATAGATCTGATACAAAAGTTTTTACTTTTAAATCTAGACAGTAAAGATAAACTGGGCTTTTTGAGTAGTCTGTAGCAAAAAAATCTATAATTGATGACTGATCTAGAGTGTTGTTATTTTTTAAATCAAAGGGTTTGTGATTAATATTAAAGATAAGTTTTTGGTGTGGCAGTAAATCAGCATCAAGCTTTTGCTCTTTTATTTTGAAGACTTGTGAGGAGCCAAGATGGTTACTTGCAGTAATTGAAAAACTGCATGAGCTAAAAATTTCAGGCTTAAGAACTACAAGAGAAGGCATGACTTCAGCAACACTTATAACTTCAGGGACTTTGTTTTGATCAAAATAGGTTTGTTCGGTGAGCTCTTTATTGTTTTCTTTATTTAAACATTTAGCATCTATTCTTATTGATGTGGTGCGGTCTATTTTCTCTAAAGCAAAACTTGAAGAAAGGTTAAATGAATCGTTTTGAAAAGACTGCGTGTTAAACTGAGGTTTTGATACTCCAGGCCAAGGGTCTTTTAGTTGGTCATTTGAGCATGATACAAGCACTAAAAAAGAGATTGCTAGTAATACTTGATTTGAGATTTTCATAAAGTTTCCTTCTTCCTTCCTTTAGTCTTCTTGCAAAAAGGTAAATTCAAACAAAACAAGTTTATATGATAAAAGAAATTTGCCCTTATCGAAAATCGGACGTATGAGTTTATAATGTTTTCATGTGAGGATTTACTTTGTTACACAAAAAATGTTTAATACTAGGGGCCTCTAGAGGACTTGGCCTGGCTTTAAAAAGTAAGCTTGTTAAAGTGCCTTTAATATCGGTTTCAAGAACAGGAGAGTCTGATATTAAAATAGACCTTTCTAAAGAAAGGGCTGTAGATGATGTTTTAAGCCTTGTTATTAAAGAAGAAATTGAGGTGGTTTATTATGTAGCTGGAGGAGGGCCACATGGAGATTTCTTCTCTAAACCTTGGCATAGCCATGAATGGGCATTTAAGCTAAACGCTATGACTCCTTTAGGGATCATAGAAAAAATCCCAAAAAAGGTTGAATTTGTCTACCTTGGCTCAGCTATTGCTGAAAGGTCAGAGTCTAAAGACTCGTTAAGTTACTCCTGGTCTAAAAAACTTGTTAAAAAGGCAGTTCTTTCTAGTTCAAATAAAAACCTACTTATTTTTAGCCCTCCTTATATGGATACGGGCTTGCTTCCTAAAGGGGCTTGGCCTCGCCTTGAGTGCCCAAATCTTGTGCTTAAGGCAGATGTTGTAGCAGATGCTTTACTTAGCTGGATGGAGACGAGAGGGCCTGACGAGAGGTGCTTTGATTGGATTAAAAGGTTTGATTATGATCTGCCAAAAGGTTTTGAACTTTGACAAAAGCTTTTTAGACACCAGATTAGAGTGGTTATTAGTTTATATTTAAAAAAATAGAATAAAAGTAAAAATTTAAGAAAACAGAGGTTTTAAAAAAAGTTATGAGTGATGTGAAAGTAGAAAAAGTTATTATTATTGGTTCTGGCCCTGCAGGTTTAACGGCTGCGATCTATTCAGCTCGGGCAAACCTTAATCCACTTATGATTGAAGGAGAAGAAGTTGGAGGTCAGCTGATGACTACAACTGAAGTAGAAAACTACCCAGGCTTTACAGATGGAATTACAGGTCCTGCTTTAATGGATGTTACTAAAAAGCAAGCTGCAAGATTTGGAACAAGGTTTATTTCTAAAAACGTTACTAAAGTAGATTTATCAAAGAGACCTTTTAAAGTTTGGATAGGGCAAGAAGAGTTTCAAGCACAAACCCTGATTATCAGCACTGGTGCAAGTGCTAAGTACCTTGGTTTAGAGTCAGAGAAAAAATATGCTAATAGAGGTGTGTCAGCTTGTGCAACATGTGATGGAGCTTTTTTTAAAGATGTTCCTGTTGCAGTAGTTGGAGGAGGGGACACAGCAATGGAAGAAGCTCTTTTCTTAACAAGATTTGCAACTCACGTTCATGTGCTTCATAGAAGAGAAGAATTTAGAGCATCAAAAATTATGGCTGACCGTGTTCTTGCTCATGATAAAATAACAGTACACTGGAACACTGAGCTTAAAGAAGTTTTAGGCAATGGCAAAATGGTTACTGCTGCAAAACTTTATAACAACCAAACTAAAGAAGAGATGGACCTTCCTTTAGAAGGAGTCTTTATAGCTATTGGGCATAAACCAAACACAGGTTTTCTTGAGGGCCAATTAGAAGAAGATAGTCTTGGTTACTTAGTAACAAAACCAGATACCTCTGAAACTAATGTTGAGGCTGTATTTGCATGTGGTGATGTTCAAGACTCTGTTTATAGACAAGCTATCACAGCTGCAGGAACTGGTTGTATGGCAGCAATTGATGCTGAGAGATGGCTTGAATCAAAGAATCTTTAAGATCTGTTCGTTTAAACGAAGTCTTAGGCTTTGTGACCAAGTTGAATGAGGACTTCTTGGTCAAAATAGCTCATTAAGTGTAAAATATTTTATATTAATCAATAGTGTTTGATGAAGAGGTTCAATCTGTAAAAATTTTTATTCTCAAATCCGGCACACCAGCTTCAGTAGTAGAGCCTTAATATCAATTCTCCTAAAAAATCATTAATTGCTTAGAATTCTTTGACATCTTTTCAAAACATGAGCTGAGATTTCTTTATATTTGTCTGGATCTGCATTTAAAAGTGCTTCCGCTAAGTTTATTTGATCGCACATAGCATAATGAACGTTAAATAAGCCTAAGAAAAAGGTTAAAAATATGTATTTAAACATTTATACTACTCCCTAAGTAATGCACGAAAACCTTCGGAGGCCTCATTGACCTGACACATGCATACTTTCAACTGAGTCAACATAGTAGCAATCAATGTGCCAGTTTTAAAACCAAAATTTAAGTATCAAGGGTGCTAACATTGTATAAATTTTTGTCACGCGTTTGTTCAAAACATAAAGTTTTTGAATTTCATTTGAATTTATTAAAATTCAATGTCATAGATCAAAAGTATCATACAAAGACAGATTAAAGCTGTCTAAAGTATAGATTTTAGGGCCGTAAAATGTCACTTTAAACTGGGTAGGATTTTGGCTAAGTTTAAGAGTGATTTAGGTATGCTAGTATCAAAATAATCACTTCAGTAAAGGCTAGATACTAATTGCTTAATGGTGCAGATAGGCCTTAACTTGGTTGAAGCTCTATTTTATATGGACCTTTGATAGGTAGTCTTAAGAAATTGGGCTAGCCTTTCATGCGGATCCAGTTTTTTTCAGAGCAAATACAATATAAAATACCTCTTATATTAAGAGGGGTTATAATCAGTTGTGAGTGATCGTAAGAAAATCAATGTAGAGTCTTTGGTTAAAGAAATAGAGAAACTAACTAAGAAGAATATTTCAGATAAAGATATTGTCTCATTAGAAGACTATAGAAAGCTTAAGAAGAAGAATAAGGAGCCTTTCCATGTTCTTTTCATAGATGATGATGAAAGCTTTAGGCGTGCTTTAGTGAGATTTTTAGAATCTGAAGGCTACAGAGTGACTGCAGCCACAGACGGGACTCAATTAGATAAAGTCCTTGGAGATGACCCAATAGACTTGATTCTATTAGATGTTGGGCTTCCGTGGGTGAATGGCTATGAGCTTGCAACAATTTTAAAAGGTCATAAAGACTTAAAATCAATCCCTTTAGTTTTTGTATCAGGTAAAGCTACCGATTTAGATATACAGAAAGGGAAAAACATTGGGGCTGATGACTTTATTCCTAAGCCCTTTGAATTAGAGGATTTAAAAGAAAGACTGGCGAGGTTATTATGAAATATCAATTAGGGTTTCTACTAAGTTTAGTACTCCTGCTTACTGCAGGCTGCTCTTCTTCAAAAAAGAAAAACATAGAAGGTGATAGCACACAAGAAAGTGCAACAGAATCTAAAATTCCTACATCAAGTTCTCATGACTACATTACAAGTGTTAAAATGAAGGTCAGAGCTGAATCTGGAAAAGTGGCAGACTGTTATACTGCAGCGATTCAAGAGTCAGAAGATTTAGTGGGTAAGATTTATTTTTCATGGAGTATCTTAGATGATGGAAGTATTGAAAAACTTGCTGTAAATAAAGAAAAAAGCACGATATCAGATGAAGGTTTAGAAAACTGCATGATGGATATCTTCTCAAAAATTAAGTTTGATGAACTTAGAGGAAAAGACATAGTTCATATCAACTACCCTTTTAAATTTACTGGTAAGAAAAAAAGAAAATAATTTAAGCTAGCTCTTGTTTAATGAGGTTAATATTCTTAACCAACCTCACATCTGTTTCTGATAAAAATTATAAAGAAATTATTAATATAAACTAAATTAAGCTTGTGGCTGTAGCATTGTTTTAGGGATTCCTTTTGGAATCGCTGAAAGAAGTCTTTTTGTATAGTCTTGTTCAGGCTTTTCATAAATAGAAATACAATCAGACATTTCTACAACTTCACCGTGATTCATAACCGCTATCTCATCAGCAATAAACTTAACAACAGCTAAATCATGCGAGATAAAGATATATGTAAGTCCCATCTCTTCTTGAAGGTCTAATAAAAGATTTAAGATTTGAGCTTGAACAGAAACATCAAGAGCAGAAACAGATTCATCACAAATAATAAATTCTGGCTCCACAGCTAAAGCTCTAGCAATACAAATTCTTTGTCTTTGTCCACCAGAGAATTCATGAGGGTATCTGTTAATAACAGAACCATCTAGGCCGCATTTAACAAGAAGCTCTTTAGCTTTTTCAACTCTTTTTTCTTTTGAATCATAAAGTTTATGAATAATCATTGGCTCCATAATAGCTGAACCGACAGTCATTCTTGGGTTTAAAGAGGCGTAGGGGTCTTGAAAAATGATTTGAAGATCACGCCTTAAATCTCGCATTTCTTTTTTTGTAGCATCAACTAAGTTTTGACCCTTATAAACAATATCTCCAGCTGTAGGTTCAATCAGCCTTAAAACAGTTCTTCCTAGAGTTGTTTTGCCACAGCCTGATTCTCCCACTAAACCAAGTGTTCTTCCTTTTCTAACCTTTAAAGATACGCCATCAACAGCTTTTACAAAAGATAAGGGTTTTCCAAAGAAGTTCTTTTTTAAAGGGAAATGCTTTTTTAAATCTTTGATTTCTAAAACAACAGGATTTTCAGTATCAGAAATAGGTCTTACAAATTTTTCTTTTTTTGAAATATCAAAAGAGTTTGGAATTTCTGTTCCATCAGGGTTCATAAAATCAGAAACCATTGGAAGTCTTGGAGGGTTTGTTTCTAAAGACGGCCTGCAAGCTAGAAGCCCTTTTGTGTAGGGGTGTTGAGGGCTTTGAAAAATTTGTTCTGTCTTTCCTTTTTCAACAATATCACCTCTATACATCACAACCACTTCATCAGCGATATCAGCAATCACTCCAAGGTCATGTGTAATAAAAAGAATACTCATTCCAAATTCTTTTTGAAGATCAGCTAAAAGATCTAGGATTTGTTTTTGAATTGTTACATCAAGTGCTGTTGTTGGTTCATCAGCAATTAAAAGCTCAGGAGAACATGCAATAGCCATTGCAATCATCACACGTTGTCTTTGTCCACCTGACATTTGGTGAGGGTAGCTTGATACTCTTGATTCAGGATCAGGGATACCTACTTGGTTAAATAAAACTTTTGTTCTCTCAAGAGCATCTGTTTTATTAAGATTTTCATGTAACATAAGAGTTTCTGCTACTTGATCACCAACAGTAAAAACTGGGTTTAAACTTGTCATAGGTTCTTGAAAGATCATGGAGATTTTTTTACCACGTACTTTACGCATCTCATTTTCACTAAGATCTAAAAGGTTTTTTCCATCAAAAAGAATCTCTCCGCCAGCAATCTCTCCTGGAGGTGTTGGGATAAGTCTCATAGTAGCTAGAGAGCTTACTGACTTTCCAGAGCCGGATTCTCCTACTAGGCCAACTGTTGTGCCTTTTGGAATTTCAAATGAAATGCCTTTTACAGCATTTACAATTCCTTCATCAGTTTTGAAGTTTACTTTTAAATTTTTGACTTGAAGCAATGAGCTCATAGGTAGCTTCCTTTCCTAAAACTAAGCATATATAGATATAGAGCAATCTCAATCATTGCAATACATAGGAGGCTATGAAGTGAAAGCTGTAGAAGATTCTAAAAGACTTGCCTATATAGAGAGCGAAATCATTGAAGAAACACAAGGTATGAAAGAGATCTCAAAAGCTCTAAGAGAGGATGATAAAGCCATTCAGGTGAGTCCACATGAAGGTGCTATAATTTCAGGCTTATTGAGGATAAAACAGGCAAAAAATATTGTAGAGGTTGGCACGCTATATGGTTACTCTACAAGCTGGTTTTTAGAGGCTCTTACCCCCGAGGCTAAGGTCTGGACTGTTGAAAAATCTGTGGAAAATGCAAATAAAGCTAAACAATACCTATTTAAAAATAAGCGCGCTAATCAGGTTGAAGTGGTTCATTCATCGGGTAAAGAATTTTTTAACAATTGGTCAGGAGAAGATATAGATTTTCTTTTTATTGATGCTGATAAAGGTGGCTACCTTGATTATTTAGAACTTGCCCTACCTTTTTTAAAACCTGGAGCTGTTGTTGTTGGAGACAATACTTTTCTTTTTGGAATGGCTTTAGAAAAAGAGCCACCAAAAGATTATTCTCAAAACACGTGGAGAAAAATGAGGGAGTTTAATAAACGTTTAGGTTTAAGCGATCAGTTTAAAGGTTTCATGATTCCAACTCTTCAGGGCATGACGGTTGGAGTTAAACTTTAAAACTTAATTTATAAAACGCCAAAAATACTTTCAAGATTTTTTTCTGTGATCTTAATATCTAAAGTGCCTCCAGGTAGGCCTTTTTTATTTCCATTTATGTAAATTTTTACGTTTTCTAATGCTTGGTTTCTCCAAAGCTCCATAACTTGTTGATGTAAAGGGTTTGTGTGCAGGTTGACATTGGGCCTGACTCTAATAATTTCTCCATGAACTTCAAAGCTTGGATAGATGTTATAAGTTTGAAAACCGTTAGTAACCTCTACATGCAGGGTGTTGAGGTCATCAAAAGGATTTTTTATTTTAAGCTTTTCACTATGTCTTATAAGAAGTTGAGATAAAGTTTCGTCTAAGTCTAGAGGCAGTATGCTTTGAACATTATTGGTATATATAACCCCGTAAGACGGGTCTCTGTCTTGATAAGTCTCAACTGGTGAATATAGAATTGTTTGGCTCCAATGCTTTCTTGCAGGAAAATACCAATAAGTGTTGTCTTCAGGATTTTGTGTAGCGTTACTACCTTGAAGTGCCGTAATGTAATTGATTAAAATATCTAAGGATCTTCGACTAACAGTTTGAAAGGCTGCAACAAACTCAGTGCTTTGATTGTCGTTATTTAGATTCTCCATTGAGCTAAACCGTTGAACATCTTTGTAATAACCATTGATAAAATCTACAGCGTAAGCCACTTTCCTGCGAACTCTCTTGAGTAAAGCCTGATCAGCGTTATCTGATAAAGGAAAAATATTTCTTGCGCGGTTTCTTGCATTATCAAAAGCTATAAGGTTCGTTACTCTAACTTGCACGCTGTCTCTTATGATTAATACCTCAATTTGAGCGCTTCCAAGCCCTGGAAATCTTATTTCATGAGTTATGACTGACCAGCCATTTGGCCCTTTTCTAGGACGTTTTGTCCATTCTGGCTTGGTATTTTCAATGATAATATCAGCAGTGGCATTTTCCCAAGTATGTTCAATTTGAGTTAATATGTTCTTACACGAAAGAACTGATGCATTTACTTGAGAAAAATTGTAAATGGAAGTGACAAAAAAGAGCGAGAAAATTGCTATAGTACGATTGATGAGTCTTGGTGCTTTCATACATAAAGCTACTACAATTTGGGTGCCAAAAAAACTTATTTGACTTACCTTTTGGGTTTGTGTCCCTTGATTGTCTCGATAGTTAGGATATGGTTTTAGACCCACTGACTTTAAGGTAGAGTTTTTCATGTTAGAAGTAAGATCTCCATATGATTACAGTTTAATAAAAGAGTTTGAACTAGACTCTATTGGCGATGTGCAAAGAAAGATTTCATTAGCAGATGAGACTTTTAAAGATCAAGAAAAGAGATTTAATAAAGTTAAAAGAGTAGCAGTTCTTGAAAAAGCAGCCAGTTTATTAGAGGGTAAAAAAAATGAATTTACTAAAACAATAGCCCTAGAAGGTGGAAAGCCTTTAAAAGATGCTTTAGTTGAGGTTTTAAGAGCAATTGATGGAATAAAGCATGTGATTTCTGAATTAAGAAATTTTTCAGGAAGAGAAATTCCTATGGGCTTATCAAGTTCGTCATTAAATAAAAAAGCATTTACAGTTAGAGAGCCAAAAGGCTTGGTTGTAGCAGTAAGTGCCTTTAATCACCCTCTTAATTTAATCATTCACCAAGTGGTTCCAGCTGTAGCTGTTGGCTGTCCAGTTATTATAAAACCTGATTTAAGAACGCCAATTTCTTGTGTTAAGTTTGTAGAACTTTTGTATCAAGCAGGCTTAGATAAAACGTGGTGTCAGGTAAGCCTTTGTAAAGACCATGTGGCTGAAGAAATTGTAAAAGATAAAAGAAACACTTTCTTAAGTTTTGTTGGCTCAGAGAGTGTGGGCTGGCACTTAAGATCTGTTTTGCCTAAAGGTGCAGGCTGTACATTAGAACATGGTGGTGTTGCGCCTGTTATAGTTGATGAAACAGCTGACATAAAAAAAACAATACCAGCTTTAGTAAAGGGTGGTTTTTATCATTCTGGACAAGTTTGTGTTTCTGTCCAAAGAGTTTTTATTCATAAAATTATTAAAGATAAGTTTTTAAACTTATTTATAGAAGAAATAAAAAAACTTAAAGTGGGAGATCCTTTAAAAGAAGACACGGATCTTGGGCCTCTTATTGAACCTTCTCAAGTTGATAGAATTTTAAACTGGGTTAAAGAATCTGGTGGGGAAATTTTAATAGGCGGAAATAAAATTTCAGAAAAAGAATTTTCTCCAACACTTCTTCTTAACCCAGATTTAGAGGCTAAAGTATCAAATCAAGAGATTTTTGGGCCTGTGGTGTGTGTTTATGTGTATGAAAATATTGATGAAGCTATAAAAAAAGCGAACGGGGTTGATTTTGCATTTCAAGCATCCATTTTTTCTAACAATCATAAGAATATTATGAAAGCAACTAAAGAGCTTCAAGCAAATGCTGTTATGGTTAACGACCACACTGCTTTTAGAGTCGATTGGATGCCTTTTGGTGGTTATAAGAGTTCAGGCCTTGGTGTTGGTGGTTTTAAAAGTTCATTTAAAGACCTGACAAACGAGAAGCTCATTGTATTTAATGAGTGTTAAGTTAGAAAGAGTATGAATTAAAAAGAGAGGGTAAGTATGAAGGGCAATCAGTTAGGTGGGAGTATTAATGTTGATTTAGAGAAGTTAGCAAAATATGCAAATATAGGCCTTCCAGTTTTAGCTTTTATATTTATTGGACTGGGTTATTTTTATAGTCTTAAATTCTATATTCTTGGTGGCATTTTTCTTTTATTACTTTTTTTAAATATTTATTATCGCTATATTCAAAAGCACCACGCTCTACTGACTAACTTTGGAATAGTGGCTCAAATGAGATATATCTTAGAAAGTTTAGGGCCTGAGTTTAGACAGTACCTTTTCTTAAGTGATACAGAAGAAAAACCTTTTAATAGAATAGAAAGAAGTGAAGTTTATAGAAAAGCTAAAGGAGTGGATGCAGCTTCTGCCTTTGGGTCTCAATTAAAATTTGATGATACGGAAATAAAACTGCGTCACTCTATGTACCCTGTAGATAAGAAGGATTTAAAAAAGTTTAAACTTTGTTTTGGTGAAGAAAGAGGAATTGAGAAAGCGTACACTATAAATAAGCCAGTTATAATAAGCGCGATGAGTTATGGTTCTCTAGGAAAAACTGCGATAAGAGCTTTATCTAGAGGGGCAAAAAAAGCAGGAATCCCTATTAACACAGGAGAGGGTGGGTATCCAAAATATCACCTTATGGAGGGCGCAGACCTTATTTTTCAAATGGGTACAGCTAAGTTTGGCACAAGAAACGATGATGCTTCTTTAAATGATGAAGATTTAAAAGAATTATCAAGTAATCCACAAATTAAAATGATTGAAATAAAGTTTTCTCAAGGAGCAAAGCCTGGAAAAGGTGGCCTCTTGCCAAAAGAAAAAATTAGTAAAGAAATTTCTAAACTTAGAGGTGTTCCAATGGGCGAGGATGTGATTTCTCCTCCCTGCCATGTGGAGTGTAAAAATGCAGAAACAACAGTTGAATTTATTAAAAGAGTTCAAGATATTTCAAAACTTCCAGTAGGAATAAAGCTTTGCATTGGAAGAGAAGATCAGTTTGTTGAACTTGTTTTAGAAATGAAAAAACAAAACACATATCCTGATTATATCTCAATTGATGGAGCGGAAGGCGGAACAGGAGCTGCTCCAAAATCTTTTATGGATGATGTGGGTCTTCCAATATTTAAGGCTCTTCCTTTTGTACATAAAACATTAAAAGACCTTAGTGTTAGAGATAAAATGAAAGTTCTAGCGGCAGGTAAGCTTATTAACCCAAGTAAGCAGTTTATGGCTCTTTCAATGGGGGCTGACGCTGTTTATACAGCAAGAGGCTTTATGTTAGCACTTGGTTGTATACAGGCCCTGCAGTGTAATAAGAACACTTGCCCTGTGGGCATAGCCACTCATAAAAAGCACCTTGAAAGAGGCTTAAATATTGAGATTAAAGCTCAAAGAGTGGCTCAGTATGTAGAAAGCTTAGAGCATGATTATGAAGAGCTTTTAGCTGCTATGGGTGATGATGAGTTTGATGATTTAAACTTTGGGAATTTATATCACAATAATATTTATTAAATAATGGGACTTAGCAATACAGACCTCTGAGCGTTCTTCTCGAAAAGTCTAGGGTTTTTGAGATTTTGAAGTGACATTTTGCGCACCCACTTAGACATTTTGAATGTGCTCTACTATCCATAAATTCATTCTTAGCATTCGTTAGGTGAGCACGACTTTTGCTTTTGTTTGTAATGATGAGGAGAATAGTATGAAATCTTTTATATTTTTAATACTCTTTTTTATGTGTCCGCTATTTAGTTACGGAGATTGTCTGATTCCTGAATTGCCAAATGAATTTATACTAAATGAGAGAGTCGCTAGCTTTACAACAACTCTTGACTTAGAAAGTGATGACGTT
>CALLAU010000098.1 GCA_938002015.1 uncultured Bdellovibrionales bacterium | reverse complement strand
CCAAAGCCCAATAGCCGATAATACTGGAAGGGAGAAGTTATCATCAACATGTTTGATTTGAAGAAGTTCAGACAGAGCTCCCCAGATTCCTGCTAAAGGAACAACAATCCAGATACGGTGATCAAAAAAACCATTAGCTAGAAAGTAAATAAGTGAAGCAATAGAGCAAGTTACAAAAGCTGCAAAAGTGCCTTCAAGAGATTTTGATCCAATCTTATTTTTACCAAAAAGTATTCCAAAAGTACTTGCAATAGGATCGCCAAGACCTAAGAAAACAAGAGCTAAAATCACAACTTCTCTTTCAAAAAGAAGCCCTATAAGTATTGCTCCAGCAATCATGTAACTCATTCCTGAAAGCTTGTCTTTTTCACTTTCTCTCATGCAAAAAGCAAAAGTTTTTTGAATTACTTTATTAAGGCTAGGCACAAAAAGTCTTGCTGAATCAAATAGTAAAATTCCAGAAAGAGCAAAAGTCCCTAAAGCTAATACTTGTTTATAGGGGAAGCTCATATAAACCCAAAGAATTGCGGCAACTCCACATACGTGCCAAATTTTTCTAGCAATATGTAAGTCTTTTTCAGTGTAGAGTTTCATAATGTTTTCCATATCTTTTTTATCCGCCTTCATGAATTTTTATAAACTTAGTGGATCTCAGAGGCCTGTTTTTTTAAATCATAGGGCCAAACTTTTTGTTTCTTTTCTTCAGAAATAAAACTTACTTGCGCAGCTCTATGAGAGCACTCTAAAAGTGTTTTCTCACTAAAACCAAGTTTGTCGTGTAGTAGTTCATATTCTTCTAATAAGTTTTGATCAAAAATTCCAGGGTCATCTGCATTTAATGTTACCCAAACGCCAGCGTCTAGTAACTTTTGAATAGGGTGTTCTTCAATGGATGCTGCAGCATTAGTTAGAAGGTTACTTGTAGGGCAAACTTCAAGAGGTATTTTATTATCAACTACAAATTTTAAAACCTCAGGGTCTCTATAGCACTGGATTCCATGTCCAATTCTTTCAGCATGAAGCTTGCTTACAGAATCAAGAATATTCTTTTCAGAGCCTTCTTGCAGAGCCTCTCCAGCATGGATAGTAACTTTAAGGCCTGCAGCTTTTGCTTTTTCAAAGCAAGGAGCAAATGGGCCTGGGTCAAAACCAACTTCATTATCTGCTAAATCAACACCGATAAAAGAGTTTTTGTTTTCAACCATAAAGTCCATAACTTTTAAATTGTCTTCAACAGGAAGAATCCTTTGTAGAATTCCAATAAAGCCAACAGCCATATTAAACTCTTTCTCAGCTTTTTCAGCACCTCTAACAAAAGCATCATGTATGCTTTGAAAGGAAAGCTCTGGGTGGTCAAGAGCAACAAAAGTTGGAGCATATCTTAACTCAAGGATTTTAATCCCTTCATTATGAGCATCTTCACAAGCTTCATAGCTAATGCGCTCTAAAATTTCTTCTGTAGCTAATAGTTTTTGAGTGTCTAAAAACTTATGTAGAACTGCTCCTAAGTCATTCATGGGCTCTTTAATTTTAAAATGGTGATCAAAAGCTCCTTCTTTTGAAAGATCAAAACCAAATTTTGGAGCGAGTTCTTTCATAGTGCTATCACGAATGGAAAGTTCTAGATGTCTGTGGAGTTCAACTTTTGGTATGTGTTTCATATTTAATAATTCCTAATAGTAATTTAACTTTAACAAAATTCTTTTATGGTTTAGAACACTCTAATAAAGGAGCTCTGTATGTCAAAACCACTCAATATCTCTAATCCGCTAGGTAGCCCAAAATTACAACAACCCCTGCTCTCAAAAGAGGCTTTTTTTCCAGTTTTAGGTGAAAAGCTCATGGTAGCAGACCCTGACAGTGTTCGCTCATTAGTGTCTTTAATGGATATGGAGGCTGTTTTAGGTGGGGCTGCGAGTCATTTCGGAGGCCCAGCAGCACTAGCAGAAATTAATTCAGCTCTTTATGCTTATGCATATAAAAATGGAGATGATTGGAAGAATCATTTCAATTTAATTAATGATGCAGGCCACTGTGAAAATGGTCTCTATGCACTTAAAGCACTTTATAATTTTGCAGGTTTAGAAATTGAAGACCTTAAGAAATTTAGATCAATTGAAAGCCCTTTAACAGGTCACGGTGAAGTTCATGTTTTTAAAGAAGGTGTACAGCTTTCAAATGGTCCACTTGGTTCGAGTGTTGCTCAAGCTCAAGGCTTATCTTTAGGTGATAAAATCAATAAGACGGATAGGGTTACGGTTCTTACTTTATCAGATGGTGGTGCAATGGAGGGTGAAGCAAGAGAAGCCTTAGCCTCAATTCCAGGGATGGCATCTAAGGGAGATTTAAATCCTTTTGTACTTATAATTAGTGATAATAATACAAAGCTTTCTCATCGAATTGATGAAGATTCTTTTTCAATGAAACCAACTTTTGATTCATTAGAAACACTTGGTTGGAATGTTTTTAAAGATATTGATGGGCATGATTTAAATACAGTAGCTGAACAAATTGAGGCAGGTGTTTTAGCTGCAAAAAAAGATCCTACAAAACCTGTAGCACTTCATTTTAAAACTATTAAAGGTTATGGTTTTAAAAAAGCTATGGAATCAAACTCAGGTGGCCATGGTTTTCCAATTAAATCACCAAGTGATTTAAGATCTATGATAGAAGAAATTCATCAAGGAAGTAGTGCAATTCCAGAAGTTATAAATACTTGGCTTAAAAACTTAGAAGATAGACCAAAGAAAGAAAGTGGCTCGACTCCAATTGTAAAGAAAGAAAAAATTCAAGTTGGTGTTGCAAACGCTCTTATTGATTTAAAGAAAGAGGGCTTTCCATTAGTCTCAGTTTCAAGTGATCTTTACGGCTCAACAGGTTTAGGTGCTTTTAGAAAAGAATTTCCTGAGAGTTCTTACGATGTAGGAATAGCTGAATCAAATATGGTGAGTGTTGCTGCAGGTTTATCGAAAACAGGACATATTCCCTTAGTAGACACTTTCGCGCAGTTTGGAGTGACTAAAGGAGCTCTTCCTATAGTGATGGCCAATTTATCAGAAGGCCCTGTCCTAGCTTTTTTCTCTCACACGGGTTTTCAAGATGCTGCTGATGGAGCTTCTCATCAGGCACTAACTTATTTTTCTAAAGTTTCATCGATTCCAAACACAGATGTCGTGTCTCTTAGCTGCTCAACAGAAGCTTATGACATTGTTACAGAAGTTGTTAAAAAATTTAAGACAGACATTGAAGCTGGAAAAACTCCAAACTCAACAGTTTTCTTTTTAGGAAGAGAAAACTTCCCTCAGTATTATGTTGAAGGAGGCTATAAGCTTTCTGAAGAAAAAGTTTTAATTGATGGAGGAGGTGAGTCAAAAGCACTTATTTTAACTACAGGATCACTTGTGCCTCAAGCTTTAGAAGCTGCAGAGAAATACAAGGATAAAGTTACGGTGGTGTCTAAGACTCATATAAACGGAAATTTTAATTCAAACTTTAAAGAATTATTAGAAAAATCAAAAGGTAACCTTATTGTAGCTGAAGATCATCAAAAAATTAGTGGGTTTGGCGCTTTTGCTTTAATGAAAATTACTGAGCAGTTTGGCGTTAAAACAATAAAGTCCTTTAAACACCTTGGAGTAAAAGGGAATTTTGGGAGAAGTGCATACAGTGCTACAGAGCTTTATAAGCAAAACGGTATTGATGCTGATGCTATACTAGAATCAATTTAATAAAGCATTTCAGAGCATGTAAGCTGAGCTTTTCTTGGTTCTCTAATAAGAGACCATCTCGATTGAGCAAGCTTTTTGTTCAAAAATTTTTTCGTTGCTTTTGCCCCTATTTGAGCGAATTTGTTATGACTTGCTTCGCCATAAAGGCTAAGAGCTCTTGTGGTTCCAGCGAGTAATTGCGTGCCTGCCCAAATTAAACCTACAAATGAGTAATCAGTTCCATCGTAGATATTGTACCCTACTCGCATAGCGTTTGGTATTATGATCGCATCAAAAAATAAGAGACGCTTATTTGGACTAAATTTTTTATCTGTTAAAAACCTATCTACAAGAGAATCATTAAACTGTATGAGTTTTAATAGTAGTTTTCTATTATTAAAATCAACGTGCCCTTCTAAAAATTCTAGCATAAGTCTATGACCTTGGTACTCTTTAAAAACTAAAGGCAGAGGATGTATGCGGTTTTTATAACCGCTAACATCAGTAAAAATTATAGTTTCTTTTAAGAGTTTTTTAATGATGCTGTCAAAAGCGGTGTAGGTATCAAGTTGCTGGTTTTTTAAAACTTGAGGGTATGCTCTTAACATAGCAATCAACAAGATTAAATCCTTAGTATTTGTACGTGCAAAAACCTGATGAGCTTTTATTTCTTCAGAAAGCAGGTCGATATCCATGGAATTGATTTCTTTTGAAATAAGTTTTGCGTCTTTTGATGGAATGTTTTGATTGTAACCATAGGCTTTAGAGAGAACATTGTGAGGTACTGGAGAGTCTTTATATAGGCCGCTTTTTAGGGCTTTTTGGTAATAATCATAATCACTAATATAACTATATCTATAGTGATGGTTTCTGACAACAATAGAGCTTTCAAACCACTTTTCTCTCAACTTTAAGTCCCAGGTTTCGTTAAACACAACCTCATCGATTAAGTGGTCGGCGATAAGACTCTGTTGTTTTTTAATGGCGGTATTTATAACTTCAGTTCGATTTAAAGAAGTACTATGTTTAAACCATACTAAATATACTTTAAAAATCTCTTTTGGATCTTCGTCTTCAGCAATCATTTTAAGTAGGTATGCTTCAAGTTTGTAGAATAACTCAGGTCGCTCTAGTACTTCTTTTATGCTAAATAAAAACTCCCAAGCATCAGCTCTACTATTCTCAGCAGAGATAAGATAACTGATAGCTTCATGAATTTCTTTAACAGAAGGGGAGTAGCGATTAAGTTTTCGTTTAACTTTGGTTATATAACCTAGGTTGTTCTCTAAATAGATATTTTCACTTAACAGTCTAAGAAATGTAATGAGAGGAATATCAATATTTTCTTGTATTAAGGTAAGCGCAGCTTTGTTTTTAATAACAATAAAATCACCGTTATAAATAAAATCTTCACCTTCGCGCGCATCAGGATTTAGCTTAAATCTAATTGTTAAGTTCGTGCCTCGAGCACCTTTTAAGCCAAGCCTAGTGTAAAATCCATCACCTAAGGCTGCGACTTCACCACTAACACCATCTCTTGAAATAAAAGCATTAGCAGCACCGTGAGAGGAGCGTGTTATATTCTCATACGCTTCAAAGGAGTTCGTTTCGTGTGCTACTACAATCTCACCATCTTCATTGATATGATTTTTAAAAATCTCTGCAGCGGTTTCACCATCTCCTTCACCAAGTGGTTTTGTTCTTAAAGGCTCCTTATTCATCCACCAAGATAAAGTTTCAACCTCGTCAACTTGATTACTATCCATTTCAATCAAGTGCGCTCTTAAACCAGTCTCCTCTAAAAGATTCCACGCATATTCAGAATCTGGCGCGTTAAGTAAAACTTTTTTTCCAAACTCCTCAAGCTTATGCACTACGTATGAGTTATTTTTTACAT
>CALLAU010000097.1 GCA_938002015.1 uncultured Bdellovibrionales bacterium | reverse complement strand
CAAAGGATTATAAGTAGCTTTTTCATTTTTGTTCCTATTAGGTTAATCTGGACTTTAAAAGAACGGAAGTTGCTACAATTTCTTCCAAAAATTTTCAGTGCCAGTAATTAATTTGTATTTGTACTCTCAAAAATCTTGTCCGCAGAAGAAGCTATGAAACCCTGATAAAGACGACCCGTGTCTGGACGAGGATATCTCTTGGCAAACTCATAAAAACAACCTGGAATCACATGAGTTGAGTGATCAAACTCCATATTAACTGGAGCTGCCATAGTAGAAGACTGTTCTAAAAATTGTTCTGGCTTCCCTTTAATTAAACCGCCTGATTCATTGAGTATAAACCCTTTTTCCAGTAAAAAGTTGTTGATTTCATCAAGTTCAAAGAAAGTCGTTAAGTGATTCAGTGACACGGTAAAATGATTTGCTCTATATCCAAAAGCAGCAGTCCACGCTGCGTATTCGCTTTCTTGTAGTAATTGAATGTAGTTTTCAAATGTGAGATCCCAAGTTCTTCCAGAGTAAATAAACCCTTCGCTCATAACTTCACCAAAAGAAATCTGCTCATCTATTTCATAAACCAACCTCTGAACCTCTTTAGAAAATAATTCGGTTCTAAGTTCGGAAATAAAAACTTTGGGTAAATTAAAGTCTTCACTGTGCTCGAGGTGAATAGCATTGAGTTTTTTTAGTCTAAAGTCATACTCGGATTTCACCTCATAGCCAAGATCGAGAAAAATACTAGCAATATTAATCAGCCCAAGCTTTTTAGTGTTAAAAGTTCGCAATGCAATGTGGTCATTGATCACCTTTTCTCCACGAGCTTCAAATAATTCATGAATGCTTTTAGCTTGAGGGTTGAGGGTGGTGTATTGATTCCAAAGAGATTCAAAAAGAGAGTTAACTGACTCAGTCATAATTAGTTTGTTTTTTTGATATTGATAGAATTTTAAATCTGATTGCTAGAGTTCCAAACCTAATTTTTGCTCAGTGACTCACTTTTATCATAAAATGTGCTTTTTTATTGAGAACGAACAATGGCTGAAACGGATTTAAAGGCAACCATAAAACAATATTACGATGCCAGTGATGAAGATGTTGATCGAATCATCGAAATTTTAAACTCTGAAAGTTATAAAAGAACAGATCAGGACTTTGAGTTTATGGACAGTGATTTAGCACGGCCCATTCGCTTGCAAATGGAGTACTTGAAGGTTCAGAGTGTTTTAAATGCTAAAAAAATTGAAAAAACCATTGTTGTTTTTGGAGGAACACGAGTCGTTCAAAAACAAAGAGCTGAGCTAAAACACAAAAACGCTTTACAAGCCATTGAGGCTAATCCAAATGATAGAAAGCTAAAATACAAACTTAAAGTGGCCGAGAATGTGCTTAAAAAAGTAAAGTATTATGAAGAGTCAAAGGAGTTTGCAAAGAAAGTCGCTAAATACAGCCAAAGCCACAGTAATGATGTATATGTAATGACAGGTGGAGGTCCTGGTGTGATGGAGGCTGCCAATAAAGGCGCATTTGAAGAAGGTGAAGAAAGTATTGGCTTAAATATTGATCTTCCTTTTGAACAGTTTCCCAACCCCTACATCACTCCAGAACTTTGTTTCAGTTTTAGGTACTTTGCATTAAGAAAATTGCACTTTATGAACAAGGCTAAAGCATTGGTCGCGTTCCCTGGTGGGTTTGGAACATTTGATGAATTATTTGAAGCTCTTACCGTGATTCAAACCAAAACCATTGAGCCATTACCGATTATTTTGGTTGGTAAGCATTACTGGAATCGAGCGGTAGATTTTCAGTTCCTCTCTGATGAAGGTGTGATTAACCCTGAGGACTTAAACTTATTTAAAATAGTTGAAACATCTGATCAAGCTTGGAGTGAAATACTAGAGTGGTACAAAGATAGAGGTATTGAATTGTAAATACGCCTATTGCTGAACGTACTTTAAAAAGAAAAATAGCTTACTAAAATTCTCAAAATTTGTTTTTTTCCAGCTTTTTAAGGGCCATTTTTCTTTTTAAAGGGGTCAAGTGATCTAAAAACACAATTCCTTTTAAATGATCTATCTCGTGTTGAATACAGACCGCCAACAAACCCTCAGCTGTTAACTCAAAGCTTTTGCCGGTTTCATTTTGAGCTTTTATGCTGACACTGTCTGCTCTTTTGACCTTTGCATAAATATTTGGAACCGATAGGCAGCCTTCTTCATAAACTTGCTCGCCTTTTTTTTCTACAATTTCAGGATTTACAAGGCAAAGGGGTTGATCCTTGTCTTCAGAAACATCAATCACTATCACTTGTTTATGAATATTAACTTGAGTCGCAGCCAAACCAATACCAGGAGCATCATACATGGTCTCAAACATGTCTTTAATCAACTGCTGTAAATCCTTATCAAAAACATCAACTTTTTTTGCTAAAGTTTTCAGTCTTTTATCAGGTAAAGTGAGAATATTTAATGTCGTCATTGTTCGTATTATAATCTAATATAATTCTATATAGGGCAATTCTA
>CALLAU010000096.1 GCA_938002015.1 uncultured Bdellovibrionales bacterium | reverse complement strand
GTGATTATTGTAGGTGTTTTAGCCTCAGAGGCCTATGGCAAAGGTGAGGATAACCAGGAGATCGTTATTGATGAATTTGCTGGCATAATGGTTACTTTTTTCTTAGTACCTCATCACTGGGCGCTATGGGTGCTTGGGTTTCTGCTTTTTAGGTTTTTTGATATTTTAAAACCCTTTCCTATTTCTTATTTAGACAAGAATATAAAGGGTGGTTTAGGTGTTATGGCAGACGATATTTTAGCAGGTGTGTTTGCTAATGCTATCATCCACTACATATGGCTGCCTTATATCCATAAGGCTTTATTTTAAAATAGCAGGGCAGCTTGGTGAACTACCGCTAAAACTTTTAGATTGGGTTTGAAAGAAACTTTCTTCTGTTGCTATGTCAACTAAGTCCACTCCATCATTTCCTAAAAAAGTGCTTTCAATACCTCTATCTCTAAAAAAGCTTCTAAATGTAGCCTCTCCATTAGAACTAATATTAATTCTAACAAAAAACCTTTTCTCAAGAACTGGGCGAATTAAATTATCTCTAAACAACAGTTCTTTTTCTCTGTATCTTGTAAACATTGTTCCTAGTGTTACTTCAATAGAGCCATCTTCAAGAGCTTGATAGCTAAAATGTGTTTTTACGATCTCACTATCTGGATTGGTGAGTCTCCATCGTCTTCTCCACTCAGGTATACTTTCTGTAGATCTATTGTAACTAAAAGAAGGCTCAGTGTAGTTAAGAAAGTCATTAGCATCATCGATTAAGTTATCTGTAGAAAAAAAGTTTTTAGTACTTCTGATTAACTCATCAACAGAGTGAGAAGCATTGTTGCTCAGCCCGGAGACGGAAAAATAAAAATTTTCAGGATTTGCTAATATAGTATCAATACTATCAACGGGAGCTTCATGTTCGCCATTGATATGTCTTTGCCGGTTTAATTCCATTCTTGTTTTAAAGCCAACTTCAATTTGATCTATGGAGTCAGACCCTGTTCTTCTAACGTCGTAAAGACCTGATAAATCAAATGCAGATCTTAGTGCTTCATAGTTAGTTACTGAGTCACTGTTTTGATTAATTTCATTATTAGGGCTGCCAGCAGGGCCTGCAAAGGCAGAATAGCTAGGAGTCAAGATGGCGGTAAGAGTGATTAAGATCAATTTTTTTTCTATACGATTCATTTAAGTATACCTTCTTTTTTATTAACATTAAAATTTAGTACAGATGCATATATTCTTTTAAGCCTGACAAGGTTCGTTTTGCATACTGCCACCTTCTAGATAATTAAGTGCACTTGATATGCCAACATGAGAGTAAGAGGCGAAAGATCTAGTAAAAAAAATGTCTATTTATTTTACAAAACTGACTAAAAAAAGCCCTGTGGTTACAGGGCTTTTTAATACCAAGAGGAGTACGGTTTAGAGTATCGTAAAAAAAAAGGGGTAGGCTTTATGAGTTTTAAAGTGATTTTGTCAGTCTTAAAACAACAGAAGTATTTTTTAATCTATTTTCAACCTGAGATTCAAAATAAGCATTGAAAAAGATGTGTGTTTTTAAGCCAAAAGAATAAACTGCTCCAGGGCCTATAGCAAAAACCTGTTCTCTAGCATTTTTAACTTTTACGCCATCTATTTCATGATCTGTAACTTGTTTAAGAAAGTACCCGTTTAAACCAAGTCTAAAGGTCCTTGGTATGATGTCATAGCTTGTTGCAAAGTTTGCATGAACAGCAGTTCCTGCAGTTGAGGTTTGAGCAAATGGAGAAAGGTTTGTTTCATCGTTTTTTGAATTCCAAAGGTAATGTATTCTAGAAGAAACAGTCCATTTAGGATTAATAAAATATGTAAAAGCGTAGTAGGGACTTAGTGATACCATATTACTGCCTGGGTTAATGGCTTTAGTTCTGTCATATTCTCCTGTTGGAATAAGTACATCTAATTCTAGACGATGGAAAAACTTTGGTCCTTTCTTTCCCATTACTGGGTCCCACTGCAAATAGAATCCAAATAGAGTGTCACCTAAACCTGAATTTGCAGAAGTGATTGGTCCGCCAGTACCGCTATAATCAAGGCTTGGCATAATATAAAACTGCATTACATCATAACCCCAGTTAGCACCGAGAAGTTTTTTGTTTGAAAGGTAGAGGTATTGAGTGGCACTTAAAGTAAGTTGAAAATCTTCTCCAGCTCCACTTCCAAAGAGGTAGCCGCCGTTAGCGTCTGTAAACTTATCAGAATTAAGTTGTAGAAGGTATTGAACAATATGATGTCCGGGACCCTTTGGAGGGGGTGCTCCATCAACAAAGCTTGTTAATCCAAGATTTACTGGAGGCAGGTTATATGCAAACGCACTTTTGTTAGAAAAAAAGAAGATTAAGGTAAAGAATATAAATAAGTTATAGTTTTTCAAGGCAAGGCACTCCTGGTACAGCTCTGGTTTTGGGTGAATAAAAATAATAAACTAATTTTATTTATAGTAGTTTGAGCTGTACCACGTAGTAAACCAAGGCTTTTGCTTTCAAGACTTAAAGAATAGATTTATTAAATTAAATTTAACAAAGAGCCGCTGCAGTAGTTTTTTTAAGCTAAAAATTTTTTTAATTTTTTCTTCTCTTCTTCAAGACTAATTTTTAAAATAATCTCAGGGCTAACTTTATAAAGTTTAATGAGTTTTTTTAAATGCTTGTAAGGTACAGAGCACTTATTTAGTTCAAAACGGCTTATAAACATAAGGTGTACGCCTAAAACTTTTCCGACTTCACTTTGTGTTAGGCCTCTTTCAATTCTTTTTGCTCTTAAAAAACCACCGAGTGTTTTAAATGATTCTGATTTTTTTGATGATGACTTCATACTTTCCCTCAATAATTTTAGTTTCGTTTTGGCATCTGTTGTGAGCATGGTGTTTGCTTAAGAGAAAGTCTTGTTCAAAAACAAGCTCTTCTAAACTCATATTAAAAAAAGTAGATAACTTAACAAGAAGGATTAACCCTTGAGGGACGACTCCATTTATATAGTTATGCAAAGAGCTTTTGTTAATGTTTGTTTGAACAGAGAGTTGATGGAGACTGAGAGCTTTCTTTTCTAAAAGTTGTTTAAGGTTTGAATCCAGATTGATTGTCTTTTCTTGAATCATAGCTTCCACCCTATAAACAAATCAAATTTAGAAAAAGAAGAGTTCACGAAATACTCATTTAATTCACGAAATAGCTTTATTCTGTACAAGTTTTACCTCCATTGGTGTGTTGCTTATGAAGGCTTTGTGCAAAGAGGGTGAACTAGCTCGAGTTTGAGTATTTTAGGGTTTCACTTTTTTTACGTCCGGTATAGAAACTTAAATTAAGAAAATGTGAGGGGAAATGAGTAAGTTAAAACATCTTGAAGAAGTATTTAGAGTGATTGAACTAAATAATGAGACACTCTCTTTAGTGGAGAGCTGTACAGGAGGAAGGCTTTCTCAAGAAGTGACCTCAATAGCTGGTGCTTCTAAAGTTTATTGTGGTGGACTAACCCCGTACCAAGATGAAGTTAAGTCTGAAGTTTTAGGTATAGATGCTAGTTTGATTTTAGAAAAGACGGCGGTAAGCTCAGAAGTTGTGCTTGAAATGGCTAAAAAAGGATGCAATTTTTTTAAAAGTTCTTGGTGCTTAGCAACATCTGGCTGGGCTGGTCCAGAAGGGGGAACAAGTGTTGATCCTGTGGGCACAGTTTATTTTGCTGTGGTGGGTCCAGGTCATGAAAGCGTTGAAAGACGGACATTTAGTGGTTCTAATAGTCGTGAAGAGGTTGTCGAGCAGGCTGTAAGATATGCATGGGAATATCTATCAAAAGTACTGCAAAGCAAGACTTAGAGATAAAAAATAGTATGTATTATGTATACAAGTATGTATTGTGTATATATATTTAGATTGAAAGCAAAAACATAAACGTAATTATAACTTTAGATTCTAAAGCACAAATAAGGGGATTAAGTAATGAAGACTTTAACTAAAACAGTAAATACAAAAACAGACACAGCGGGAAAATCAAAAGCTCTAGATTTAGCAGTAGCTAATATTGAAAAACAATTTGGTAAAGGTTCGATCATGAAACTTGGTGGAGGAAAAAAACTGCACGAAGGAATCGATTTTGTAAGTACTGGAGCACTTAGCTTAGATATTGGTTTAGGTACTGGTGGACTTCCAAAGGGAAGAATCATTGAAGTTTATGGGCCAGAGAGTTCAGGTAAAACGACATTAGCTTTATCTACAATTGCGCAAGCTCAAAAAAACGGTGGAACTGTAGCGTTCATCGATGCAGAACACGCGCTAGATATTTCTTATGCTGAAAAGCTTGGTTGTAATGTTGAAGAGATGCTTGTTTCGCAACCTGATACTGGTGAGCAAGCTTTAGAGATTACAGAAACTCTCGTTAGATCTGGTTCTATTGATGTTCTTGTTATTGACTCAGTTGCAGCCCTTACTCCAAGAGCTGAGATTGAAGGAGACATGGGAGATAGTCATATGGGTCTTCAAGCAAGGTTAATGTCACAAGCTTTAAGAAAACTAACTGGAATTATTAATAGATCAAATACTATGGTTATTTTTATAAACCAAATCAGAATGAAAATTGGTGTTATGTTTGGTAACCCTGAAACAACTACTGGTGGTAATGCTTTAAAGTTTTATTCTTCAATTAGACTTGATGTAAGAAGAATTGGAGCTATTAAAAACGGTGATGAAATTGTTGGAAATAGAACTGCGGTAAAAGTAGTTAAAAACAAACTAGCCCCTCCATTTGCAAAAGTTGAGTTTGATCTTATGTATGGTGAAGGAATTTCTGCAGAAGGAGATATTCTAGATCTTGCTGTTAAAAAAGAGATCGTTGATAAAGCTGGAGCTTGGTACTCTTATCAAGGAGAAAAACTTGGACAGGGTAAAGAGTCGGCAAAGAGCCTTTTAAAAGAAAATGAAGCTTTAAAGGAAGAGATCAAAATGAAGGTCTTAGTGGCTTATGGAATTGCTGATGAGGCAAGTGCGCCAAAAGAAGCAGCCCCAAAGTCCGAAACTGAGCCTAAAACTGCAGCTTCTAAAGCACCTGCGAAAAAAGCAGTTGAAAAGAAAACACCTGCTAAAGCATAATTAATGCATGAGAATTTTAACTACAGCCATAGTACTAACATTAATGACTGGCTGTAGTTTGTTTAGATCTAAAAGACCTAAGGTTTCAGATCATTTTGATAAAATTCAAACCTCAAGGAAAGCCAGTCGTCAGTTCTGGTCGCCTTGTGTGACTATTGATTATGTAGATGAGCATTTTCCTGAAAAATTAGGAGATGTTATTAGGGTTTATGACCCCAAAGTCTCCATTGAAGGTGCTGCTGAAATAGTTCAGCTTCTTATTAAGAAAGATAAACTTAAGAACTTTCAAATCAAGAAAGATGAAGTAAGAACCTGTTTTGTTAAAAAAGAGCAGGGCTTTTCTTTAAAAGTCGTTGAGAATAAATAACTCTTTTTTAAAGCTTTTTAAGAGGTATTGATTAGGTGTAAATGTTTTTTACACTTGTAAAGCAAAATACGGCCAGTATCAAATAAAGAGACTCTGATGTGGAATGTAGGTTGCTTATATAGGGCATGAAGGGTTTTATCTTAAGCTTAAGTTTACTATTTTTACCGGCACTTTCGATTGCTGGAACTTATGTATTAAACGTGCCTTCAAATTATACCATGAAAATCTATACAAATTCTACTGCTCGCTCTTCAGCTCGTGCTAAAGTACCCGGAGGTTCTGTTGTAACTTATACAGGTACAAGTCGTGGAGGGTGGAAACATGTCTCTATTAGAACTAAAAGCAGAGGAATAATACAAGGGTGGATGTATGATGGACCTCGGGATTATTTAAAGCAAGTAACATATAGATCCTCAAATGTGAGGACTGAGGCTAGTAGTGGTTGTGTAAACTGCCGTAGTCAAAGTGGTCAGACAACTCAAAGAATGACAGTAGGAAGAGGGGCTTTTGCAAATTATCATAGGAATCCAAAAGTTGCCGGTATGATTAATAATTGTATTAGAACCTATGGTCCTAGAAACACTAAGAACCTGTGCTTGCAGGGTGTTCGTATATCGGGTCAGACATCAGGGCTTCTTAGCAAGAGTACAAATTTGACAGCTTGGAGTTCAACTGCTGGCACCAAACTTAGGGAGCAGGGTTTTATAAACCTTTTAGAAGATCCTAGTTATAGAGGTAGAATCACTTCTCCTAATGATCAAGATATCCCTATAGGTGCAATATTAATTTATGATGGGACTAATGCTCCTAAAAATAGAACTGTTCGCTTAGGGCAGGGTATTGGCCATGCTGAAATCAAAACATCTGAAGGTCGATTTTGTTCTGATTATACAACCAGTGTACCTGGTGGAGCGGCCAAAATTAGAAGTACCACTTCAATGCAAGGTGGAACAGGACGAAGAAAAAGAAGACTTAAAGGGGTCTGGGTAAAGCCAGGCTTAGGGGTGTAAGTGATGAATTTTCTTAAGATGAGTGTGGCAATTTCCTTATTCCTAGCTTTTGCTGTTACAGCGACAGCAGGTTTTGACTATGCAATAGAGGAAGTGAATAAAATTAACTTAGAAGAAAGTAAGGCTTATACAGAAACACAAGTTCTTGATTATCAAGAATCTGTTGTAGATGAGATGTATAAGAAAATAATTAAAGATAAATCATATAAGATTAAAAAAGATTCAAAAGACTTTAAGGCCTACATTAAAGC
>CALLAU010000095.1 GCA_938002015.1 uncultured Bdellovibrionales bacterium | reverse complement strand
TGCTACAGGAAGCCTAAAAAAAGTCTTAATACCACCAAATCTAGGCATTTCACGCCCACTTAAGGGGAAAAACTTGTGATCACTCATATACAAATGAATGACATACTGCCCAAAAAGAGTCAAAGTGAAGCCTCAATGAGGTCTCTAAACAACAAAAAAATCGCCCAAGAACTTGATAAATGGTACAATTTACAAGCAAGAGATCTTCCTTGGAGAGAATCTAAATCTCCTGACCCGTATAAGGTTTGGATCTCAGAAATCATGCTACAGCAAACCACAACAAAAGTGGTTGCTGGCTACTTTAAACGTTTCACAACAAAGTGGCCAACTGTTAACAAACTAGCCAAAGCAGAAATAGAAGATGTTTATGAAATGTGGCAAGGGCTTGGCTACTACTCAAGAGCTAGAAATATTTTAAAAACTGCAAAAATCGTTTCAGCTGATTACAAAGGTAAATTCCCTTATTCTTATAAAGAGCTTATGGACCTACCAGGTATTGGCCCCTATACCTCTAGAGCTATTTCAAGCATCTGTTTTAATGAAAAAGTAGGTGTTGTAGATGGGAATGTTTTAAGGGTTCATAACCGCTTAATAGGAGAAAAGGTTGAGTGGTGGAATAAAGATTTTCATAACCTTACACAAGTTTTTTCTGATGAACTTTGCAAGTATGAAAACCCATCTCATATGAATCAAGCCTTAATGGATCTTGGAGCAACCGTCTGTACACCTAAGAAAGTAGCATGCCTTGTATGCCCACTAAAAAAATTATGCAACTCTTATAAAGCTCAAAATCAAAATGAAATCCCACTCCCAAAACCAAGAAAAGAGTCACAGACGTGGGTTTACCAAGTTCTTAAAAAACCAAAAACCACACAATCCAAAAAAAGAAATACAGGCTATATTCTTGCTTCAAATGAAACGGGCTCTCCTATTTTAAAAGGCAAACCTCTACCTGCTGGTAAATTTAAGAAGACAAAAGTTAAACCAAAAACTTACTCTTTCATGCACACCATCACTAAGCATAAAATCTACGTTCAGTTTATAGATCATCCAAAAGACACAAAAAACCTTAAAGAATACAAAATAGCAGACTTAAGGCGTGAAAATCCTTCATCTTTAATTGAAAAGATTTGGCAACACCCTGATTTTAATGGAAAGCTATAGAAGTGCTTTATTTAGGGGCCTTTATGCAATTTATGAAAAAAATCTGTATCACCACATTAATCTTAATTCTTTTTAGTTTTAAGTCCCTAGCAACATATCTAAATATAGAGAAAGAACAAAAAGGTTCTTATTTTGGAGATGGGTATACTTTTAATATTAAAGATTCTACTTGGACTCAGTCACTGCCTCCAAAAACTCACCCAGCCTTAAAAGCAATCTATAGATCTCCATCAGGAAAATCATCATTAACTATTAGAGAGTCTGAACTAGCTCAAAAGACAAAACTAAAGAAGTATGTAAAATCTTGGATTAAGGATTATAGAAAGTACGGACTTAACTTAATTGACAGTAAGCCTTTAAAAATTAATGAACAAAAAGCTTTTATGATTGATTCAGAGCACATAGTAACTAAAAAAGTGTTTAGGCAAATTGTTTTATTAAAAGATAAAAAATCAATTACTATCACATGTAAAACTGAAAAAGATTCTAACGAATTAGTTAAATGTGCAGAACTTATTAAGAATTTCTCATGGAATAAACAGGAAACAGCCCTTTAAAAGGGCTGAATCTAAACTTAAGTTTGCTTTCAAACACCAACGTCTCATTTTTGAAACATTTGTTTGACCCAAAAATTGGCCTATGTTTTCATAAATTGCAAAACAATTTTTGTTTTGTTTAACCAAGGAGACAAGAATGAAAAAAAATACGTCAAAAACGTTAAAAGCATCATGGACTAAGCCAAGCAGAAAGAACAGTGGCTGCATCTAATAAAGCATCACTAGTCGGAATTGCCTCAATAGACAATCTCGACTTGGATCCGGTGAAGGAATCACTTCGCCGTGATCCACATCATGACTGGAGTGATGAAATATTAAGCGAAGTCACGTACCTTTACAAAACTTTTCTATTTTTAAAACTCAAGTATCCAAATGAACTCGTAGGACCAACCTATGAAATAGATCTTATGTGGCATGCCCACATCCTTTGTACCGAAAAATACTTCAAAGACTGTAATGATATCTTTGGACACTACCTTCATCACCTGCCGATAATTAATGATGAAGCTTTAAATGAAAAAATTGACCAAAATACTCTCCTCTTAGTAGAGAAAGAATTTCCTCACCTTTTTAATCATTAATTCTTTTGAGCGACAACCTCATAAACATGCCACTTTTTTTCGTCCTGATTGAAGGAAGGTTTTGAAAATTCAAGCTCTTCAAATTTTAGCAACTCAAAACCCTTAAAAAGACTCTTCGTCTCTTTAAAATTAAGTGTCGTAACTTGCACGTCAGAGGCCCAGTCATCTCGATCTCCCAAGAGTTGCACTGCTAAGATTCCGTTTTTTTTTAAAGAAAGTAAGATGTTTTCCCAAAACATATAGAAACTTTTCTTTTCACAAAAAGGTATTGAATAATGGGAGTAAATAAGATCGTATGAGTTCCTCTCAAGAACCAAATCTTCAAACTTCTTATTGATTTTTTTTATTTTTTCAGACTGCTCAACCTGTATTTGATTTAAAGAAGCACCATCGATATCGACAGCACTTACACTAAAACCTCTTCTCAAAAACTCTTTGGTATCTCGGCCTTGGCCACAGCCTAACTCAAGAACCTCCAATTCATCACTTTTAAGTACGTCAGAACCTAACTTTAACACCTCAAAAACAAAGTCTCTCGGCTCATCGCTTTGAGCATTATTGTAAACATACCAAAAATTATCTTCCAGCACTTTCACTAGCTCCCTTTTTAAAAGCTACAATGAGCTCAGGCCCTTTACCATAATCCTGATGATTATAGCCACCCCACGTATGGTCAACTTCAAAACCATAGGAGCTAATCAAATCTAGAAACTGGTCAGGATAAAAGTATCTCTGCTTAATAGAATTAACATGTTCATCAATTAATTCGTCTCCACAATAAGTTTGATACACTAATTCTGCATACAACTCTTGTAAAACCTCATCAGACTTTAACCTTCTATCAAAATATTTAACTACACCACCATCAGAAAGCTCAGTCTCACCTCGAACAGTTCCACCTACTTCTAACCATTTTGCGGCAATCTCTTCTCTCGTATAAACAAAAGAGGGGTCGTACACATTTAAAATGCATATTCCATCAGTCTTTAAATGCTTTTCTATAACTTGAAAAAAATCATTTTCTAAGCAAACATCGATTTCCTGAAAAACTCTAAATGGTGCTATTATCAAATCAAACTCTTGATCAAGGTTCAATGTAGAGATGTTACTTTCAATTAAAAATAAATTATCATTACATCCCTTATTCCTAGCAGCGCTAATCATCTCCTTGGAAGAATCAACTCCATAAACTGAACCTGCAATATCTGATAAAGGAAAAGAAACTCGGCCTGATCCACACCCTAAATCTAAAACTTGAGTGTTAGATTTAATATAGTTTTTATAAAACTCAATATCTGCATCATCAACTTTAAACATATCGTAATAACCTGCATGATAATTATTATTCATTGTCTTACCCTCTCTATTTTAAATAGCTTGTTTTAATTTCGTTCCACATCTGCATTTTTTGACTTTCATGAGTTCCTCCAATAAAATTCAAAAGACTAAAATCTCTTAGCAAACGCTGTATATGAGAGCTTTTAGAAGCTGACCGATTTCCCATAGCTTGGAATAACAAATAGATGTTTTGAAACGAATCTTGTGAACACATCGTGTTGATCAATGCTAACTCAGGCCTTACTAAATTTAAACTATCGTAGCTAGCACTGTTCTTAGTTTTTTGTAAAATTTGTGCTCTAACAGCCTTAAAGAGTTCTATTGTTTTATAGGATTCAATAAATTTATCTTGGACCCAGGGCTCATTTAATAATTCACCCTGAGTAGTCTTTTTGTTAGCAAGCTCATTTATTATCAAACGAGTTGCCCCCTCTAAGACACCACAAGCTAATGCCGCTATAATCCACCTCTCTAAATTAAAAGTATGTCGAATTATTGGGACTCCAGAACCTACTGAACCCAGGCTATGTTTGTTAATATTAAAATTAGATACTTTTGCCTTTGTACTACCCATTGACCCTGATTCAAAAGCAAAGAATTTTTTTGTTAAATTTTCTTGCGTCAAAACCTCTTTAGGCAGAATAAAGACTCCAATTGAGTCCTTTAAATCACCCAATACTTTTGCTGAGAGCATCACAAAATCCGCATTGCCATTAGTATGGCACGGCTTAAATAACTCAAAAACTAATTCACCAGCCTCTTCTTTTATATAAGACTTCATATTTAACAGATTAGTCCCTGACTCTTCTGCATTTGCCACAGCAACTATAACCCTACCATCAACAATTTTTGACTTTACAGTCTCAAACTTATTTTCTTTATCAAATTCAGTTAACAATGCTAAAAAAACTTGTTGTGAAAGCAGGGAAGAACCCAACGCAAGGTCCAAACTACCAAAACCAAAGTTATAAAACTTACTCCATATTTCGCTTAATTTTCGTGTTTCAGAAAATAGTTCATTCTTAAATAGACCAGTAACTATTTCTCTATGGAGCTCACTATTACCATTTCGTTCATCAAAAGAGTTTCGAAGCCTATCAAATGAATAATCATAAATACCATTATCTGTTTTATCAAATTCAGCTTCCAAAAAAACTCCCCCTTTAAAAAGCTTAATTAAAAAAAAGATCTAAACACACTATGAAAAAAGACCCTTAACTTTTTGCCATAAAGATTTTGAACTCCCGCCTTTTTTAACAGTTTTAAAACCATCATACCTTGATGAGGTTTTTCTTTTTGTACTTTGCTTTTTATGAGTAATACTTTTTTCTTTTACTCCATTTTGTTGATTTTTAGGCTTAGACTTAAAATCCTTGTCATCTTTTTTATAAGGCTTATTGCCATCTCTATTTTTTGTATGCTTTTTATCTTTATCAAATTTTCTATCTTTATTATTTCTATTAGTTTTTTTACCTTTACCATAAGGAGTTTCTGGTCTTTGCCCTTTAACTCTAGATAGTTTTGATTTTGGATCAAAGTCATAAGGAAAGGGCTTAAAGTCTTCAATTATTTGATCATCTTCCATCCAACCAATATCAAGCTTTTGCTTTAAAAAATCCTCTAACCTAGCAAGAGCTGCCACATCTTTTTCAGATACCAGACTCACTGCCACGCCTTCTCTTCCAGCTCTCCCCGTTCTTCCTATGCGATGTACGTAATTTTCTGCATCATCAGAAAGTTCAAAGTTTACAACAAGATCTACATTTTCAATATCAAGACCACGAGCTGCAACGTCTGTTGCTACTAGTATATTAATCTCACCTGCTTTAAATTTTTGCATCACAGCAGTTCTTTGACTCTGACTTAAAGCACTTGAAATCCCTAACGCTTTAAACCCGTTTGTCTTTAAGAACTTCTCAATCCTTGGAGTATTTCTAACAAAGTTAGTAAATACTATAGCTTGTTCATACTCTTGTGACTTTAAAACTGAAATCAGGAATTTTGGTTTTTCATTTCCACCAACATGCAAGATTTCATCTTTTACTTGTTCTGTTCTTGGTAACGATCTATCAATTTCAATTTCTACTGGATCAGAACCAAACTCATAAGCAACTGTTAAAACATCAAAGTTAAGTGTTGCACTAAAAACTAAGAACTGACGAGTTTTTGGAATGCGCTCTAAGAGGTAGCGCATGTCATCTTTAAAACCCATATCAAACATTCTATCAGCTTCATCAAAAATAACACATTTTACTTGGCTAGGATCAAAAACTTTTTCTTTATAAAGGTCTATAAGTCTTCCTGGTGTAGCTATAACAAAGTCAGCACCTTCTTTTAAACGCTCAGTTTGTTTTTCGTAACCAACGCCACCATAGACTGTAACATGTGTAAAATCTTTTTCTGGATCAAGCTCTCTTAAGTTTGCACTAACTTGCTCAGCAAGTTCTCTAGTTGGAACTAAAACTAAAACACAGTTTCTAGGGCCCCAATCTTCATAAGGTTTTACATCTTCTTGTATTTCCTCATACCCTTCAACTTTTCTTGTTAGCAAAAGCCTCGTCATAACGGGCATAAGAAAAGCTGCTGTTTTTCCTGTTCCAGTTTGTGCAAGGCCTGCAACATCTTGCCCGCTTTGAACAATAGGAAGTGATTTTTCTTGAATTTTTGTTGGAGTTGAATAACCAAGCTTTTCAATAGCAGCTCTTGTTTTTGGATGTAGATTAAAATCTGAAAAAGATGACATATTTTTTTTATTACCTTCGTTTTTTGTTTACTTACTTTTATCTTCGCTAACTTTTCTGCTTTGCTTTTTATTTTTAAAGCTTCTCACTTAACAGAACTAACTTAATAAAAAGTCCTTTAAATTTTTAACAAACAAGTCTTTTTGCTCAAAGTGTACCCAGTGCCCTGCACCTTGAATTTCAACACCTTGAACGTTTGAGTTTCTATCTAGCATCTCTTTGTAGATATTCAAAGGAAGATGACCAGATCTCTCACCTCTAATGACAAGAGACTTAACATTAACAGCTTCATACTCACTCCAAAAATCCTCAAGTTGCCCTATTTTTATACACTCAAGAACTCCCTTTAAAGAAAACCTCCAGTCAAAGCTCTTGTTCTTTTTTCTCTCAATATTCGCATACAAGTAGCCAGACAACACTGCTCCATATTTAGGCTTAAAACTGCTCTCAAAAAAAGCTCGCGCCTCTTCTCGCGTCTCAAAAGGAACAGGAACAGACTCAATCATTACTTTTGTACCCTCTGATGACTCATCAGTTTTATGTGGACCCATATCCTCAATCACAAAGGAGTGAAGGCGTTCAGGGTGTTTTGAGGCAAAATCAAAACCCACCCTAGCCCCAAGTGAGTGGCCTACTAAATGTACTTTTTTCCAATTTAGCTCATCTAAAATACTTTTTAAATCGTCAGAAAAGTCTTTAGGGTGGTAGTCCTCAGGGTGAAAAGACTTCCCATGACCACGCTGATCTATAAGCAAAATTGTGAAATTCTTTTCTAATTCTCGAGCTATAGGCAACCAATTTTGACCATTACCTAAAAGTCCATGTAGAAAGACTAACTTAGGCTTATCTTCTTCTAGGCTCTGGTCTGACTTTAATACCCTAGTGTAGAGAGAATTGATAAACTTAAATTCTTGTTGCTGTTTTTCTAATTTTTGAGTCATAGCAATTGTTATATAATGATTTTGGAGACTTCACACTATTAAAACTTCATCTGGACAACAATTAAAACTTAAACTCGATCATAAACTTATCGATTCTTATGCTTTAAATATTGTGGAAACACTTCAAAAAAATGGTCACACAACCTATCTTGTTGGCGGCTGCGTAAGAGATTTACTTGTTGGCTTAAAACCAAAAGATTTTGATATTTCAACAACTGCTCGCCCAAGACAAGTAAAAAGACTAATTAAAAATTCTTTTATTATAGGAAGAAGATTTCGCTTAGTACTTGCTAAAAAAGGAGAGGAGCAATACGAAATTTCAACTTTTAGAAGAGGACAAAGCCCTGGAGAAAACACTGAAGACCTCCCCGATGGTGATAATATATTTGGCTCACCTGAAGAAGACGCAAATAGAAGAGACTACACATGTAATGCACTTTTTTATGACCCTATAAAAAAAGAAGTTATTGACCACACATCTGGTGTTAGGGATTTAGAAGACGGTTGGATTAGGATGATAGGAGATCCTAATATTCGCCTAAAAGAAGACTCTATAAGGATTTTAAGGGCTCTGCGTTTTTCAAAAAAATTAAATATTCAAATAGAGCCTGAACTAAAAGAAGCTCTTTGTACTTACGCAGATGAGCTAAAATTTAGCGCCCTTCCCAGAAGAAGAGAAGAGTATCTAAAACTTATGAGGCTTAAAGACCCCAGCACTGCTTTTACTGAGCTCTATGATTTAAGTATTTTAGAAAAAATCTTACCTACTCTTCATGATTTTTTAGAAAATAAAGAAACTCTTCATCACTTTAATAAGAACCTAAGAGAGCACTCTCAAGATTTAAGACGAGCACAAGACCCTTCTCACCTTTTTGGCATACTTCTTTGGTCAATTTATTATACCGCTAACCATGAAATTGATATTGATGATCAAATGAACTGGATTAAAAGTGATGAAGTGCAAACTTTTGCTAAGCATGAACTTGGAGTGTTCAATACTGAGCTTACCAATATTGAACAAGCATTTAGGCTCATACCTCAACTGTTAGATTTTCCATCTTTAGAAAGAAAGAGCCTAAGAAGGCAGGTAGGGCTCCTTGCTCAAAAAGCTTTTCCTTTAGCCCTTCTTCTGTATTCACAAATAGAAACCACATACCTAGATGAATGGATCGAGCTTTTTGAACACTTAAAACCTCAATTTAAAGATTTTGATAAAAAGGAAGCCTTAAGAGACTAAGACGCCTAAACTTGAGGCCGTTTTCAAGCTAGACTGGACCTTCATCTTTCTTTATTTTATTGTCTGAAAAAAACTACCGATACGTTGTATGAACCTAGAAATTTTAAGAGGTATAAAGAAATGAATAATACAGATCAACTTCCTGAATACATCATGGCATTTGGACTTGGACCTATGGAAATAGGAATTATTGCTGTTATTATGCTTGTTCTCTTTGGCCCAAAAAGACTCCCTGGTCTTGGCAAATCTATGGGTGAAGCCATTAAAGGTTTTAAAAAAGGGATCTCTGAGGATGAGGAGTTAGATGTAACTGACTCTGCTAAAAAAATTGATGAGAACAAAAAAGAAACCGAATCATAATAACTTAAAAACGGCAAATAACGGCCACTGTCTATGATATTAACAAAGGCTTGCTGCTCTACTGAAATATAGCCAACTTCAGAGTTCATAATCAACTCTTGAGAGTGTATAAACCGGCTTATAATTTGCTCTATATTTAACATGGTCTTAAAGAGGTTTTTACTGAGGGTAATTTTAGTCAAACTCACTCTCCTTTTTTGCTTAAATGGGGGAGTGCAAGCCAACGTTATTCCTTCTTTTTTATCTATTCAGACAGCCAAACTAGTAGAACGAGTTCCAGAATTTAAATTCATTCAAGAAGAGGCAAATAAGCTTGGGGTAAAAGTTTATCTTTTTGGTGGAACGGCCTCAGCTTTTGCTCATTACGTCAGATGGGATTTAGAGCGTGAAGCAGGAGATGAAAAATATCAGGCTGAGCGTTTTGATTATGACTTTACAAATATTTATCGCGGAAACCAAGATTTAGACATTGTTGTGGACGGTACTGCTGAACAAGCAGCTGCACTTCAAGAAATTTTAAAAAAAGAATACCCACATTTTGTTGGCAGTAAAGAGGCCTGGGAAGTTAGGCTTTTAAGAGCAGAGATTGGCGACAAATTACCACTTCTTGATAACCCCGATTTTTTAAAC
>CALLAU010000094.1 GCA_938002015.1 uncultured Bdellovibrionales bacterium | reverse complement strand
ATAGATTCATCGATGCCCTTAAGTGCACTGCTACTTTGATTCACAAGAGATTGTACTCTATTATGTACTCCATATAAACATTGATAACTTGCGTATACTGAACACGAGACAACTTTAATTATAGATATATTTGTACTCCATTATGTACTCTGTAGCGTTAATGAATAGATGGTGAAATGTACTCTGTTCTGTACTCTATATAATAAACTACCACTAGTTTATTGTACTCCATTATGTACTCCGATAAAATTTTTTAACCGCCTCTTATGTACTCTGATTTGTACTCTAATTAGAAGTTTTTTTGGAGGCTTTTGTGTACTCCATTATGTACTCTTAAAAAAATTAGCAAAAACGTACTCCTTTTTGAAGCCTAATTTGTACTCCTTTTTAAGCCCTAATGTTCCACGCAAACATAAATGTTCCACGCTTATTATCAATAAGTGCTAGCTATGTATTAACGCTATGAATTAACGAATAAGTTAATTAAAAATATAATAAAGTTTAAATATTGGGCTTAAAGTCAAAGTGCTAATTGAATAAATCATAACATCTAAGAAAATCAGAAAACTTAGCAAGCTTCTTTTTCCTACAAGTTGAGACATTAACCATCTGATTCGGGCCATTACCAAAACGGTTTTTACGAATCGTCTTTTCAGACTCCCATTGAGTAGGGTGGCAGTGCTTTTTCATAAAACGAACCATTTGAGGAACAGAGATAGTCGGTTGTTGTTTAAAAACTTCTACATCCTGAAGTCTCTCCAAATCAGCTTTATCCTTTACTTTGGGGGGAGCAATATCACGAGCTTTAAGGTTTAAGAGCTCTTTTTTAATTTCACTTTGTACATGCCTTACAAAGCCCATGTAGGTAGTATCAAACTTAGCTTGTTCATCGGCATTCATATTAGATTTTGGCACTTGCATGTGAGCTCTTGCTTTAGGGAAGTGTGATTGTGAGAAGAAGAGTAGTGTGCCTTTAGATTGAATAACAATGACGGGATACTTTAGAAAATCATAATCAAGAAGTTTTTGATCATCTTCAACAAAACTGATTAAGTTCATAGCATTAAAAATCCCCTCATGGTCTAGTCAGAAAAGAAAAACATAAATAATGTTAACAGCTTAAGTGATAATTGTTCCATGTGTGTAGCTTTAGGTAAAGAAAAAAGGGGAGAAAAGGGGAGTGTGTTTTTAGTTGAGTAAGGTGTTTGTACATATTATTTGAGATGATAGAAGAAGTATTATGTCATCTCAAATTGACCCCTAATTTTTTTAAAACTAAAATATCAAAATAACCGCTAAAAACCTCGCTTTTTATCCATATAAAGCACTAAAGGGGGAGTCGTAATGCTTGAAGCTGGAATATTACCAAGCTTTAATTTTAATAACGTTATGCTAGTTTTGATTTTACTATCAATTTCAAGTTCATATCTGCTTAGCAAATTTTTAGATATCAATGACAAAGAAGCAATAAAGTTTAAAAAACTTTATTTAAAACAACTGACTAAAAATGAAAAATAAAAAGAAAAGCTTAAAAAGTATGAACAAATTGGCTAATAGTTTTTCGATCATAAATAGGGTAGGGGAGCTAACAAAAGCTCAAGAAAATCAATTTCTTGAAGACAATAAAAGAGCCATAGAATTTATCTTCTCTCAATCAAACGCTTTAACAAAATCTGCTTACAGCCAGATATTAAAGAAGTTTTTTGAAACTATCCCTGCGGTTTCATTAAAAGAAATAAATATAGGTCATATTGAGCTTTATAGGCTTAATTATTTAAACGCAAAATCCATCAACACGCAAAGAAATGCTATTCAGGTTCTTAGAGCTTTTTTTCAAGATATATTTGAAGACAGGTATATAGACAGAAACCCATTTAAAAGAATAAAGCCTCCTAAAAAAGAAGAAGAGAGTTTCTTAAAAAGAATTCCAAGTCGTGATGATATTAACAAACTAAAGTCTTTTACCAAGAATGATCGAGATAAACTTTTAATAGATTTTTTATATAAAACAGGTTTAAGAATCTCTGAGGCTCTGTCTTTAAAGATTGAAGATTTTAAAGAAAATAAAGAGGGTGCTTATGAGGCCTATTTTAAAGGAAAAGGAAATAAAACTGGTCTAGTAAAAGTTAGAAATGATTTTTATGAAGATCTTCTTAACATAACTGGTGAAGAGGGGTTTATTTTTAGAAATTTAAGGCGCGAAAAGCATAAAGCTGTAACAAGTAAACATGTTGCTAACCTTTTTAAGAAATTATCAAAAGAGGCTAAAATAAAGCCAGAGATTCATCCTCATGCTTTAAGACATGCGCACGGAACTCATGCAATACTAAATGGTGCTAGAATTGAAGAAATACAAAAAGGACTGAGGCATTCAAGTATTGATATGTCTGTTAAGTACTCAAAGACTGCTATTAATAAGACAAGTAGTGATTATATAGATTAATCAAATTCAACTGAGGCGTAAGAGAATGAGCAACAAAACTTTAAAAGAACTTTTTGATCCAGCTTTAATAGAAAGCTTAACAGTATTTAATCAAGAATTTAGAAAGTCTCTTTTTTGTTTTAACAACTCCATACTTGAAACTTCTAAAAAGTATGAAGAAATAATGCGGCCTTTGGCATTAGATATTAATCGATATTCAAAAGGCCTTAAGGAAGCCTTAGCTCCACTGAATGAATTCAAAGAACGTATAAATAATATAAATATCAATTGGATTGAAATTTTAAGAAAAGCATCTGAAAAGCAGATAAAGTTAGCAGATATTAAAAGGAGATTGAGAGATGAAAAAATCGCTATCACACCATATTTAGGTGAGTTTTCGGCTCAGTATATATTAAATGAACTTAATAACTATGAAGATAATTTAATTGATTTTTATCAAGATTTGTTTTCAAAAGAGAAGCATATTAAAGGAATTTTAAATAGTTGGGCACAACTAGAAGTTTATAAAAAAAGAATATCTATTTTAGATCGAGCTCTAGGAGCTCATCTTGATAAAGACTACATGGTAAGCATTCCTTTATTCATCGCTATGATTGAAGGAATACTGATAGATGTTCTAGGAGGGGACTTTAAAACCGTATTACGCACTAGCTACCAGCAAGGTCACTTCAATGGGGAGCTCAATATTTTATATAATGTTATTATTGGAGAAATTTTCAGAAAGTTTGAAAAACCTCCTAAAGAATGGGATGCCATAAATGTTAATAGGCATTTAATTCAACATGGTAAAGATTTAGATTACTATACCAATAGATATGCTAGCGTAAGGTTATTGATGGTTATTGACCATTTACAGTTATTTAAGCTTAGTCATAGCTAAGAAACTAATTTAAACCTTTTTGCTCTTACAAAGCCTTTTTTCTCGGCCTCAGAAACACTTTTAGCATAAAATTCGCCTTTATTGTACTCGATTTTAACTCTATCATACTGTTGATCAATAGGGAGGTGATAGATTTTTGCTCCTCCTTTTCCTATATTACATTTGATCATTGGAAGAGTTTTATCTAAGTCCACTTTCATTATTTTGATTCCAAGTAAATCTGCAGCTTTTTGAGCTACAGGACTTAAAGATGTACTAGTAATAAATTTTGGCTGAACTTTTTTTTCAAAAGGATTGTCCATCATATACTGAATCGTTGTTCCATAAAGTTGAAATATATGTTTTTCATGTATAGTCTTTTTCTTAGACCAGCACTTAGCTTGAATAATGATAGTTAAACCGTCTTTTTTTACGATTAGATCTCTTCCAAGATCTTCAAGGCCATTTTTAATTCCAAAGAAGTCAACGCTGTAACCTTGTTTTTCAAATAGCTGCCCGATCTGCCTTTCGTACAGTTTTCCTATTCCTTGCTTAGAGTGATTTCTGTTTAAATATCTATCCAAAGCTAGTTGGTTTCTTTTAGACGCTCCAAGCTTTTCATACTCTTCTTTACTTAAAAATGTTTTAACTCGATCTGTTTTGTCATTAAGTGTTTTGCCTTCTTTACTTAATTCAAACTCAATTTCTTCATTTAAAATTTGTTCTTCATATTCTTCAAGGGCAGGAAAATACTCTTTAAAACTCTGTAAGTGGTTTTCTAATAGTATAAACTTTCTTTTCCACTCATTAGATTGCTTCTTTAACGCCTTAACCTTTTCCGCAGTTTTTACTGCCGGGTTTTTCTTTTTAAGTAATTTTTGCTTTTCAAATTCAGCCTCATTTAAATCAACTTTTTTGATTAAAGACATTAACCATAGCCGTCCATCGATGAAACTAGATTTAAAAGCCTGATCACGGTCATCAATCAATTTTTCTCTTTTTTTAAGAAACAAATCAGTTTTATTAAAAAATCTTTCTAATTCTTCATTCTTTTTTTTGACGGTTCTTTCGAAATCTTTAGTTTTAGCTTTTAAAAGAACTTCTTTCTCTTTCACTTTAAGAAAAGCAGCATCAATAACTTTAGCAGCTTCTTGAGAGGTTTCTCTGATGATTTTCTCTTTTACTTTTTTCACTTCAGTTGATACGCGAGAATCTGATAATAGGTTGTGAACATATATTAATCCGCCAATTCCTATTATTACTAGATAGAACTCCATACTAAAGTCTTATCGGCTCATAATATTTTTGAGATTAATTATCTCGAACTGAGAAAAGTAAAGTTTAGCTCACTTTTAGTAAAACACGATGATCTGGTACAGCTTTAAATAGCATTTTCATAAGCTTATCGGTTGAAAAATTATCTACTCTGTAGTGAAAAACCTTAGAAATATCAGATTCATTGATCTCACATATTTTTGCCATTTCTCTGTTTGTTAAGCCTTCAGATTTGGCTTTTTTAAGAAGTGTCTGACAGATCTCAAAACGAAGAGTTTCTAATGGTGTTGCATCTTCTTTGTTAAATGCTTTCGTGCCTTCCACATCTTTAAGATTCTTTCTCATCTCATCCAATATTTTTTGATCAGGAAATCCCATCTATTTACTCCTTCTGTAAGCATTTACTACGCCAATATAAAGTTGGTCTTCTTCAGTCATCCAGATAAGTTTATAATACTTATCTCTTAGTTTAATTCCGTCAGTCACAAAAAAAGAATAGTGACCTTTTTCTCCGACAGTTTCATAAGTAGTGCCGCTTTCACCTAGCCACTTTATTAAGTCTAAGATGATTTCATCGTTGATACTCTCTGAGTGATTCTTTTCAAAATGAGGGTCGATGATGACTTCATTAAAGGTGATTCCATTTATAACAACCTTAATCTTGTAATGCCTTCTTAGCTTACTCATCTTGATAAATATATCAAACATTGGTAAATATGTCAAACTTCTTTAGCGAGATATACGGCTCTAAGTCTAATTTGATGCATTTAGAGCTATAACACATTCAGTAATATAGAAAAATAGTCGACAATATACATACATTTTACATACAAAGGAATTGATGACGAATTTAGCTTTAAAAGTAGATCCTATTGAAAAACAACTAATCTTGATGTTTTCTAGCTTGATAGAGGCTGGCTTTCCATCACCAGCTGATGATTATTTAGAAAGTCCAATAGATCTAAATGACCTCCTTATCAAAAAACCTGCAGCAACTTACTTGGTGAGAGTACAAGGAGAATCAATGAAAGATGCTGGAATATTTCCAGGCTCTATTCTTATAGTTGATAGATCTCTAAACATTAGAAGCGGACAGATCTGTGTAGCAAGAATTAATGATGAGTTTACAGTTAAAAGGTATATTATAAATCAGGGCAGAGTAGAACTCCATCCAGAAAACCCAGCGTTTAAGCCAATATTCATAAGACACGATCAAGATTTTGAAATCCAAGGTGTTGTAAGATCAATTATAACTAATCCATTATGATAGCTCTTGTTGACTGCAACTCTTTTTATGCATCGTGCGAACGAGTCTTTAACCCTAAATTAATTGGTAAGCCTGTCGTTGTTTTGTCTAACAATGATGGGTGTGTAGTTGCTAGATCAGACGAAGCAAAAGCACTAGGAATTCCTATGGGGACACCATTATTTAAAATCAAAAGCCTAGTTAAAGCTAAAGATATTCAAGTGTTTTCATCAAATTATACTCTTTATGGTGATATATCGCGAAGGGTGATGCAGGTTCTTTCTGAATTTACGCCAAGTATGGAAATCTATTCGATAGATGAAGCCTTTTTAAACTTTGATGGGTTTAAAAAAAACGAAATGCAAAACTATATACAAGAGATTAAAAGAACAGTTTATCAGTATACAGGCATACCAGTATCAATAGGGCTATCAAATACGAAAGTGTTGGCAAAAGTGTTTAATAGAATTAGTAAAAAAGATAAGGGCCTTAATGGTTGTCTCTCCTTATTTAATGAACAGCAGATTGATAGATATCTGCAATCATTTAAGGTAGAAGATATTTGGGGGATAGGAAAAAAATCAAACGAAAAACTCTTATCTCTAGGAATTCGGACAGCTTACGATTTTAAATACTATAAGAATGACCAATTGATATTAAAAATATTAACTAAAGTCGGCAGACAAATTCAAGATGAATTAAGAGGAAAATCGTGTATAGCACTTGAAGAGGTTACGAAAAATAAGAAACAAATTATTTCAAGTCGCTCTTTTGGTTCAGGACTGTCAAATATTAGAGATATAAGCGAGGCTCTTGCTTCACATGTCACTAAGGCAGCTGAAAAACTTAGAAAACAAGGTTCTACCTGCGCTAAAATCAGTGTTTTTCTTCATACAAATAGGTTTAAAAATATTAAACAGACTTTTGATTCGATGTCATACAAATTTTTATCACCCACACAATCTACATTTAAATTAAATAAAGAAGCTCAATCAATGCTGAGGAAAGTATTCAAAAATGGTTATGAGTATAAGAAATGCGGTGTGGTGATCAGCGACATATTTGACGAAAAACAATCGCAATTCGATCTTTTTTCAGAAAACGATTCTGAAAAGGAACTAGAACTTTTAATGAGCATGGATTTGATAAATATGACTGACGGCTCTGAAACAATAAAGCTAGGCTCATGTGGTACAAAAAAACACTGGAAAATGAAAGCAGAAAAACGAAGCAGAGCTTACACTACAAGGTTTAGCGAAGTACTTGTGTTAGAGTAGACACAGAATATATAATCTAATATTGTTTATACATGAACATGACTTGGTTAAAGAGAAAGAGAACAGCAGTATTCATTGATAATTCAGCGTTGAAAAGTGTTGGCTATAATTTCGAATCTAAATCCATGGAGTCAATCTGCGATATCGCTTATACTGAGGATATTCAAATAGCAGGAACACAAATTCTAAAGAGAGAGTTTGTTAAACACTTTTATCAACTTATTAAGGAAGACGAATTTAAAATTAACAAACTTAAAATGTCCAGATATTTTAAAGAAGCTAAAAAAGAAGCTACTGAAATACTAAATGTAGTTAGAGCAGAAGAAGAGTGGCAACACTACTTAGATGAATTTAAAGTTAAAATGTGTGATTCAGATATCAATTGGCGTGATGTATTTGATGATTACTTTTTTGGAAAACCGCCATTTAGTGTGGGAAAGAAAAAGAATGAGTTTCCAGATGCCTTCAACTTAAAATTATTGGAAAACGAGTTTAAAAATTTTAATATTGTTGTAATTAGTGGCGATAAAGACTTTAGTGGCTGGGCAGATAACAAAAAAAAATTTCACTTTAGAAGTCTAAAAGAATTTATAGACAGCTACTTCAAAATAGCAGAAGAAGTATTTTATAACGATATAACGAAGGTCTTTGAGGAAAATAAGCATATTATTGAATCCAGGATAAAAGAAAGTTTAAAAGAAAACAGTATTTACGAGACCAATAGTTACAACACAGATGTAGAAGATGTCGAAATTTTAAATCTTGAATTGAATTTAAAAGAAATTACGTCCATAGATAAAGAAAGCGAGATGGCATCTTTCAGTTTAGAGTTTTCTGGCATAGTCATATTAAACCTTTATAGCGCGGTTTATGTTAGAGATCCTGTAGATAGAGATATACGTTTTGAGGGATATAATAGAAACTCTATCGAACTGCCTTATAAAGTTAATTATAAATTTGATTTATATGAATGTGGCTTAATTGAAAATGAAGAAGAAGATATCAAAATAGCAAGAATTGATATTGACCCTAATTGGGAAGATGAGGTCCAGTACTAACTTTGTAACATAAGTTTAATTATCAGCAT
>CALLAU010000093.1 GCA_938002015.1 uncultured Bdellovibrionales bacterium | reverse complement strand
AAACCCAAGCACCCATAGCGCCCAGTGATGAGGTACTAAGAAAAAAGTAACCATTATGCCAGCAAATTCATCAATAACGATCTCCTGGTTATCCTCACCTTTGCCATAGGCCTCTGAGGCTAAAACACCTACAATAATCACTAAAAAAGTAAGTACTAGGTAAGCGATATCTGGGCTTAAACTAAATAAAAAGACAACTGGAAGAGCTGCTATTGATCCTACAGTTCCTGGAGCTTTAGGAGAAAGTCCTGCTCCAAAAAGAGTTGCTATTCTTTCTGGCCATATAAATGATAACATGGTTTAAATTTCTCAAAGATTAAGAGAAAGTGCGAGGAGTTTCTTATTTTGCCTGATACATCGTCCCAGAAAGGATCTAGTTCTAAATCACAGAAAAACTGCCTCTATTGGCTTCAGTTCTTCCTGTCTAAGAGGACACATTCTGAAACGGAGCTTATTGCTAAGCTTTCTAAGAAGGGCTTTTCTGAAGAAGAAATTTTAGAGCAGATTAAATTTGCGCAATCTAAGAGATGGATGGAAAAACCAGAGGAAATCCAAGAAAGAGTCGTTCAAAAATGGCATGAAAAGCATAAAAGTCATGCCTGGATTGAGAACTATCTTAAAGAAAAAGGACTTCCCACAATTGAGCGAGATGGAAGTTTAGAAATAAAGAAAGCTCAACACTTATTATCAAAAAAATTTGGCTTTGTAAGCGAAGATAATTACAATAAAGCTTGCCAGTACCTTGCAAGTAGAGGCTTTTCATTAGAAGACTTTGAAGAGGCCTTTGAAAGCTTAAATCAAGATTAACAGGGAATACACTATATGATGAAAAGTTCAGAAATCAGATCAAAGTTTCTTTCTTATTTTGAAAAAAATGAGCACGCCATACTGCCCTCATCATCACTTATTCCACATGACGACCCGACTCTACTTTTTAACAACGCTGGGATGAATCAGTTTAAGTCTATTTTTCTTGGAACTGAAAAGCCAAAGGCACCAAGAGCTACAACTTCACAAAAATGTGTAAGAGCTGGTGGAAAACATAATGATCTTGATAATGTTGGTTTTACAGCAAGACATCATACTTTTTTTGAAATGCTTGGAAATTTTTCTTTTGGAGATTACTTTAAAGAAGAAGCTATTGCTTTTTCCTGGGAGTTTTTAACTAAAGAACTTGGACTTGATAAAGACAAACTCTACATTACAGCTTTTAATGATGATAAAGAAGCTGAAAATCTTTGGAAGAAAAAAATTGGAATCCCTAATGATCATTTTAAAACATTCGGTGAGAAAGATAATTTCTGGAGAATGGGCGACGTTGGACCATGTGGACCTTGCTCTGAGATTTTTTATGATCTTGGAGAAGAAATGGGTACAGGGCCTGAAAATACTTTAGGTGGAGAGGGAGATCGCTTTGTTGAAATCTGGAACCTTGTATTCATGCAATATGAAGAAAATAAAAAGGGCTTAGCTCCACTACCTAACCCATCAATAGACACAGGAATGGGCTTAGAAAGAATCTCAATGTGTATGCAGGGTACAAAAAGTAATTATGAAACTGATCTTTTTATGCCTCTTATTAATCTAGCCTCTGACCTTACAAAAACAAAATATGACCCTAAAACCCCAAGTTCTTTTAATACTGCCGCCCTTAGAGTTTTGGCTGATCACACAAGAGCTGTCTCATTTCTTATTGCCGATGGAGTTCTGCCGAGTAATGAAGGTAGGGGTTATGTCTTAAGAAGAATTTTAAGACGAGCAGTTAGATTTAACAGGAAACTTGGCTCTGACCCGATTCTTTCTAACCTTTCAACTCAACTCATATCTAGTATGTCAGCTTTTTATCCAGAGCTTAAAGACCGTAAAGAAATCATTCTCTCAAATATTCAAAGAGAGGAAACTAAATTTTTAGAAACTCTTGATAAAGGTGAAGACATTCTTACTAAAGAGTTAGAAAAAGTTAATAATAAAACTCTTCCAGGTGATGTTGTATTTAAACTTTATGATACATTTGGTTTTCCTGCAGATTTAACTGAAATTATTGCTAAAGAAAAAGGGTACGCTATTGATACGAAGGGTTTTAATGCAGAGTTTGATAAAGCAAGAGATAAAGCAAGAAAAGGAAGAAACGTTAGTCAAAGCTTTGATTTTCCAGCTTCTTTAAAAGAGTCTGTTAAAGTATTAAAAGCAACTGACTTTGTGGGTTATTCAAACTTAAGTGCAGAGACCAGGGTTTTAGAAATACATGATCAAAATGGAAAAGTAGATAGTGTAAATGAGGGAGAAACGTACTTTCTTATTACAGAAAAAACACCATTTTACGCTGAAAGCGGTGGTCAAATTGGTGATAGCGGTTTTTGCAACAGCGAAGACAATGCTTTTAAAGCAGAAATTCTAGATTGTAAAAAAATTGACTCTCTTTTCGTTCACACCATTAAAGTCACAAGTGGTTCAATCAAAGCCCTCTCCCCTATTAAACTTATAGTTGATAAAGAGAAACGAGCTTTAACAGCAAAAAACCACTCAGCCACTCACCTCATGCATGCAGCTTTAAGGCAAATTCTTGGAGACTCTGTCCAACAAGCTGGTTCACTAGTAGATAGTGAAAAATTGAGATTTGACTTTTCTCATCAAGGACCTGTTTCTACTAAAAATATTGAACTTGTTGAAAATTTAGTAAATGAGCAAATCAAAAACTCAAGCTCTGTACTCACAGAGGTTATGGATTTTGATAAAGCCAAACAATCTGGAGCTGTAGCACTTTTTGGTGAAAAATATGCTGATAAAGTTAGAGTTCTTTCAATGGGAGATTTCTCAAAAGAACTTTGTGGCGGAACCCATGTTACAAGTACTAGTGAAATTGGCCTTTTTAAAATCACTCAAGAAACAGGCGTGAGCTCTGGCGTAAGACGCATTGAAGCTCTTACTTCATATAACGCTTTTAACTATTTGAACAAAAAAACCAAACAACATGAAATGGTTTTAGAAGAGCTTGGACTTTCAAAATCTTCTGACTTTGAATCTGCTAAAAACCAAATTACTAAGCTTAAAAATCAAATTTCTGATTTAAAAAAGAAAAACAAAGCAAGCTCTGCAGTCTCGCCAAAGTCTCTTTATGAAAGTGCAAAAGAGGTTAAAGGCCTTGAAGTCGTTATAGCTAACCTTCCAGAAGTAGCGAGAAATGATTTAAGAGATCTTTCTGATGGAGTAAGAGACCATTTAAAAAAAGGCATTGTTGTTTTAACCGGTGAGCCAAGTGATAAGGGCTTACCTATCATCATTGCTAGAACTAAAACTGCAAGTGATATAAACTGTGGCTCTCTTTTAAAGAACTTATGTAATAAGCTTGGCGGCAAAGGAGGAGGAAAACCTGATTTTGCTCAAGGAAATATTGTGACAAATAACGGCCTCGAGTCGTCGTTAAATGAGTTTATTTAACCTCAAACTCACTCAAGATCCTTTATTCTAGGTACAGTAATTGCTCTTTAAAGGCGTGAAATCACTCATTTTAATATTGATTTTATTATTGCCATGGACCTCATTTGCAGATCAAATGTGTTTAGACATGCTTTCATCTAACAACTATCTCCAGACTCTTGAAGTTAATGAACTCCTTTTCCAAACTGAAAACACCAGGAACCTTAAGTCTAAAAATTTCAGTCGCTTTGTTCAATCTCATTTTTCATTTTTCACACGACTTTATTTCGAAACTCAGTTTGCTGATGGCATAGATGAGGCAAATATCGATAAAATATTAGATGAGGTAATTCTTGAAGCTCAGTTATCAACTGGGATTGAAATCAATAATAACCATAGGGGCTTAAGTAAGGGCTCAGCATTTCGATTAATGTTAAAAATATTGGAAATTCATGATCAAAGAAAAGGTGAAAGTAATTGATTAGAGTAACCTTAATCTATTTAATAAGTTTTTCCCAATTTTCATGATTTGCAACTGAGTTAGTAAAAAAATCAAGTAACCACCAATGTCTTCTCATCGTTCTTTTTACTCTATGCGGTTTAATAGGGTGAAAAAGCCCTGTTGCTTGAAAAAGCTGAAAAGGGTTTTTCTTAACCCAGCTCCAACTTCCCATTTCTAATGTCCAAGGCAAAAATGTGCCTGAATACTTCGGGTTAAAATGCTGAAGATCATACATATAGTCCCATAAATCTCCATCAATGAGATACGAATCAGACTGCGGTTCTACATGATAAATATGAAATGGGTTAATAAGCTTCATTAGCCTTTTAAACATAACGGCTTTTTTTTCATCAGGAAATGAATCTGCAGTTTTTGAATAAGGATACCAAACTCTGTCTTTCATTCCAAAACCAGAGTGTACGTCTAAAGCCATAGAAAACTCTGAAGAAAACATCTGCTCTTTTACAAAGTTAATAAGTGTTTCAGACTCTTTTTCTAAAACTCCTTTTCTACCTTGATACCACCAAATTTTAGAAGATTTCCTGTGCCCTGAGGCAAAAGGTATCTTCTTACCAACAGCTTCAGTCGGAGAGTTTCTCATGAGATCAACCCCGTTGCCATTTCCTCGCTTGTTATGCCTAACACCAACAGGGTTTACCATTGGAATTGACACAAATCTTACTGATTCAAAAGCTTTTTTTACAAAATCATTCATTGAGACTCTATAAGATAAAGAGCTTAAATAGTTTAAAATAATATGAGTTCCAATTTTTTCTAAACCATGAACCCCACCAAAAAGACCAAACGTAGGCACAGAAGTGTCCTTTGACCCAATCACAAAGCCATGCACCGGGTATTCTTTTCCCTTATAATCAATAGTTGAAAGAACTTCTCTTTCAAAATTCACCCCTAGCTTTTTAAAGCGATGGGTGATTTTATCAATTCTCTCTAGTTCTGGAAATTTGTTAGGTACATTCATTTACCTATGTTAAATCGGCTTTAATCGCCTCTAACTCAACAAAAAACTCTTGTAAGATTTCTTTTGTAACACCCCAGTGGTTCAAGACTAGACGAAAGAAAACCCCATGCTCACTTGAGCTTGAATAATTAACCATAAAGTTTCCTCGCTTCATAAGCTCTTCTCTAACAGCTAACGTAAAATCACCATCTGATAAGTTATTGGGGCTTTTTATATGGAAGCAAAAATTCATAAATTCAGGCTTATGCAAAAGAGTATAATTTGAACTAGACTCTATAAAGTCTGTTAAAAATGCTTGTAAACCAAAAAATTGATCTATCTTATCTCTAAAGCCTTTCGTGCCAATAGATTTCCAGAACATCCAAAGTGGTAAAGAATCAACCTTTCTACCACACTGAAGAGCATAAACACCCGTATCATAGGACTCTCCTTCTTGCTCATGAAAAATGTATTTTGTTCCTCCACCAGCATTAGCACCTTTTAAAACTTCAGGATGTCTAGTTAAAAAGACTCCTTTTGTAAGGCTTGAGCTCATAAGTTTATGAAAGTCTAGCGTAATAGAGTCAGCGCTCTCTACCCCTTTAAAAAGAGCTTTTCTTTTTTCGCTAGACCAAAGACTTAAACCGCCCCAAGCAGCATCAATATGGTGCCAAATACCAAAGTCTTTACAGACCTCATTAATAGATTCAAAAGGATCATATGCTCCCCAAACTGTTGTTGCTGCAGTGGAAACAACACAAAGAGCTTCTCCACCTTTAGCAATAACTTCACTCACTTTTTTCTTTAGGTCTTTTGAGCATAATTTTTTATGATCATCTGTCTCTACTTTAACAAGGTTCGCAACACCTAAGCCCATAAGCCCCATAGCTTTTTCCGTAGAATAATGAGCATCTTTTGATACAAAAACATATTGAGGTTTTAAACCATAAAGCCCATCTACTTTTGCTTCTGGGCTTTTTTTATATCTTGCACACTGAAGGCCAAGCATGTTTGCATAACTGCCACCAGGGGTAAAAAGGCCTTCATGTTTATTAAATCCGATAGTTTGATTTATAGATTTAAAAATTTCTTTTTCACAAAGAGTTGCTAAAGGCGCAATCTCATACGTTGCCATTGAAGTATTTAGTATAGCTGTTAAAAGCTCCCCCATCCAAGTTACTTCTGAAGTTCCGCCATAAAGTTGATTTAAAAACCTAGGATTTTGCGTATTAATAGAGTGTTTTATAACACCATCAATAAGTGATTTTAAATCTTCATCTGGCTCATCACCTAAGAGTATATGCGGAAATTCTTCTAAGAGCTCTTTTGGAGATTTAGGCTCAGAAAGCCTGTAGTCTTTAAGGGAGGATGCTTTATCAAGAATGTAATTAAATAAATCTGTGTTCATGTTTTATAGTCTCTTATTTTTTAGCTTTAATATTTTATAAAGCTATAGGTCTTGGTAAAAGTGCAAGCTTATAGTTTCTGATTCAGATAAATTAAACATTTCATGCTCACCCATTGAATCATCAATTTCACCCCACTCACCAGGGTTGTACTTAACAGCTTCACAAGATTCTCGCTTTTCAGACAGCTGCCCTTCAACACATCTAAAAATACACTTTCTTCCATCGTGTCCATGAGACTCAGTACATTGTTTTGCACTCCAACAACATAAAACAAGCTCGCATTTATCATCCGAATGTAGAACAACACGGTGATGCGCTTTAGAGTCAAACTTCTTATACTCATTAATAGGTAAAACCTTTAATAAGCCTTCTAAAATATCTTGAGGAGACTCACTTACTTTTAATTCACTTACAATATTTGCAAAATTCAAAGAACTATCCTGTTTATTAGTTTTCTTAACTAGTTTTTTAACGTTTTGACTTTTTTGAAGAATTCTTTTCTTCTTCCTCATATGGTCTTTAACAGTCGTGAAAGTCTCCTTGAAAGTTTCACCTTCTTCAAGGTTCTCTTCAGCAATTCTAGCCATTGATTTCCAGTGATGAAATAAATCTTTATAGGCCTGCTTTAAGCTCATATTCGGATCATATATATGACCTGGCTCAGCTGACACACCGTTGATCTCCATTACTTTAAACTTACCATCTTCTAAATCTGCCCAAGAAGCCGTTTTTAAATCAAGTCTGCAGTAATTTACACCCTCTAATGAATCTAAAAAAACCTTAAATGAAGAAATAAGGTCCGGACTTATATGGTGACAAGCATTTACAAACTCAGTACCTCTAGAGTGGTTACCAATTGGCTCTAATAAAATAGTCTCACCCTTTGGTAAAACTTTATCTGGATCAAGTACTTTATGAAGAAAGTCTTTTGCTCGCTCATCTTTTAAAGCAAGGTCTTTTAAACTTGAGAAACCATCTCCTGTTAAACTTAAAAACTTTTTTGCTGTAATTGAAGAAATACTCCAACCACTTCTATCTTTTATTAAAAAGACTCCTAACTCTAATGGATAAGAGATAAACTCTTGAATTAAAAAGTCTATATTAGGGTGTGCTTTAACCACTGCACTCATTTCAGAAAAACTATCAACTTTAGTTACAAGCAATCCTCTTTCGCCTTGATCGGGCTTTAAAATCTTTGGAAAATCTAAATACTGATACTCTTTTATATTAGAACCTGCTTTTATAAATAAAGTCTCAGGTAAAAACTTTTGAGGAATATTCTTAAAAGAGTCATACTTTGAAAAACCACAAAGCCCCCCTGTTTTCATCGAAGGGTTAACTGAAGTAAAGTAGTTAAACTTACGAAGCCTTAAAGAAGTATAAAGATAATAAGCCGCAACAGGAGTATAAAATAGCGGTGTTGGCCATTTTTCATGATGAAGCTTTTGAAGAATTTTTCTCATCATATGTTCTTCCTCATCAAACAAAGAATTTCAAACATCACATCAACTGCTGCTAAAGCTGTAATATCAGACTGATCATAAGGTGGAGAAACTTCAACTATATCTGCTGCAACAAGGTTCTCAATTTTTAAAGATTGAAGAATTTTTTGTGATTCATAGGTTGTAAGCCCTCCAGGTACTGGGGTTCCAGTGCCCGGCGCGCAACTTGGATCAAGGCAATCAATATCGTAACTTAAAAACACAGGCTGATCTTTTTCATAAGCCGGAAGAGAAGCACAAAAAGAAGCCAGTGAAGTCGCCCCTCTAATTTCATCCATAGTACAATACCTTAAAGAGTGTTCTTTATTAAAGTTAACATCAGAGTCTCCAGCTAGAGGGCCTCTAATGCCAATTTGAACGGATGATTTAGGATCAATAAGGCCTTCGTTAATAGCATGCCTTACAAAAGCACCATGATGGTATTCACAACCCCAAGCTGCAGGATAAGTATCTAAGTGGGCATCAAAGTGAACCAGTGAAAGCGGTTTACCTGCCTTTGCTTTTACTGATCTTAAGTGCGCTAAAGTTGTAGAATGGTCTCCACCAGCAGAAATATACTTTTTCTTAGATTCTAAAACTTTAGTGGAAAATTTTTCGATCAATTCATAAGTCTTTTCAACAGACATAGGAACAACAGAGCAGTCCCCTATATCAGCAACTTTTAAAGCATCAAACACACTTAAGTTTCTAGAAAAGTGATACCCTCTACCAAGAGATGAAGTTTCTCTAATCTTAGAAGGAGCAAACCTGGCTCCTGGGCGATAGGAAACAGCCCCATCAAAAGGAACACCAAAAATTGCCACATCAAAATCTTCGCTTAAATTTGCTACAGGAAGCCTAAAAAAAGTCTTAATACCACCAAATCTAGGCATTTCACGCCCACTTAAGGGGAAAAACTTGTGATCACTCATATACAAATGAATGACATACTGCCCAAAAAGAGTCAAAGTGAAGCCTCAATGAGG
>CALLAU010000092.1 GCA_938002015.1 uncultured Bdellovibrionales bacterium | reverse complement strand
TTCATTAGTTTAGTCTGTTTTTGATTTTGTAAGTAAATATAAAAAGTAAAAGGGAGTGAGAAAAAATAATATGAAAGTTTTAATATCGTTTTTAGTAGTATCGTTGGTGTCTTTAGTTTCAGCTCAAGCAAAAGATTCATATGTTCAAGGTTTTTTAGGATTTGATGCAACAGCCATTAACTTTGGTGTTGATTATGAAGTGAGAAAATCTGAGAGCCATGGTGTTGGTGGTTACTTTCTTTTTTCAGGTGAAGAGGACAGTGGGGCAAGTGCTCAAACTATTTCATTTGGAGGAATGCTTAGACTTCGTATACATGAGACTGAAAAATTTGAAGTCTCAATGGCTCCAGGTTTTGGAATCACTATGGTAGAAGGAAGTCCTGATGATGAAACCGTTTTAGGGCCGACAATGAAGCTTGGCGTGATGTATAAGACTTCAGATAAAAATGCGATTGGAGTTGAGGTTTTTCAAGCTTATAACTGGCTAAACAGTGATACTTTTGGAACAATTCCTCTACAGTATTTTAATTTTTCTTATAGAATTAAGCTTTAATTTTTTAGCTTAGGTAAGCTTGTTGAGCTGCATAAGGTGTCACATTAAAGGCTAAATTTTATGTAGTTTAAAGGAGTGAAGATCTCTAATATATAGTAAGCACGCTCTTTAGTGGTCAGGAGTCTTATTGTGTACTTTTTAAGCGCTTCCGAGAAGTTCGACTGAGTTAAGAAACTGCTTACTTAACAGGCTTTAATTCAAGATAAAGCTGTCCATTTGACCTAAAGAAGTCCTTATAAGGCATTGAAAGTATTAATAATTGACGTGTATTGCTGGGGAGCGTAATCTGTCTTTATAAAGGTGTTTAAAAAGTGATCCCTTCTAAACGAGAAATTTCAAATTACGAACTATCCCTAGGTGGACAGAAGCTATCGATTAATTCAGATCATAGCGAAGAAGAGATGGCAAAAATTGCCTCTCTTGCAAATATTAAGATTAAAGATTCAATGAATAAAGACCTCTCATTTCAAAAAAGTTTAATGATAGCTTTGCTGCAGATGAGTGAAGAAATTATTACCTTAAAATCTGACCTGAAGCGAAAAGTAGAAGGTTTAGAGAATCAGACAGAATCCATAATACGTAATTTAGAAAGAACATTAGAAGTCGAGTAGCTTTTTTTTAAATCTCTTTATATTTTTAGAGGAGTTTTTAAAAAGTGAGTCTTTCAAGTAGAAAGCAAAAACTAAGAACTGAGGTATTAAGTACTAATAACTCTGTTAATGTTTCGCTAAAGAAACTTGAAAGTTTTGGCTTTAAAGGTTTGATTTGGGCAAGATACCAGCCCTTAAAAGATGAGCCAGTTTTAAATAACTTCCCTAAAAATGTGAAATTCTGCTCACCTAGAACAGTCCAAGAGAATATGGACTTTGTTTTAGATGACTCTGTTTTAAGCTTTTCTAAGTCCAGCCTTGGAGTTAAAGAGCCTAGCAATGGAGAGAAAATCACAAAAGATCAGATAGATCTTATGTTAATACCCGGTCTAGCCTTTGATAATTCAGGCAATAGACTTGGAAGAGGCAAAGGGTTTTATGATCGATTTTTAAAGGACTATAAGGGAGTAAAAGTTGGAGTTTGTTCTAAAGACAGATTTCTAGATTTTCCTCTTCCTGTAGATCCTGAATTTGATGTCCCAGTTGATTTTATATTAACTGAAGACTTTGTTTATCAACCTGTACGAGCACGAAAAGGCGGTTAGAAAAAAAATGGATATACTAGTAATAGGTGGCGTAATACTTGGACTGGCAGTAGGAGCACTTGCTGCATTTATCATTAAGGCAATTATTGATGGTAAAACAAAAAGAACAGCAGAAAGAGAAGCCCAAAGAATCATTCAAAAAGCTAAATCAAGAAGTTCTAAAATTGAAAGAGAAGCTAAAGAAAAAGCTAAAGACTTTGAAAGAAGAGCTAAACAAAATGCTGAAAATGAAATTAAGAAAGAAAAGAGTCGAGTAAAAGACTTAGAGCAAAGCGTTCTTGCTAGAAAGAAGAACTTAGACCGTGATGAGCAAGCTATAAAAGATAAAATGCTCCAAGCGGAGAAAAAAGTTCAAGCTAAAGAAAAAGAAATTCAATCAAGAGAGCAAAGAGCTGAGAACAAGCAAAAAGAACTAGAAGTAGTTAAAGCTGAACTTCAGACAAAACTTGAAACAGCTGGAAATATGACAAAGGATCAGGCTAAAAAAGAATTAGTCGATGCTATGGAGTCAGAAGCAAAAGCTGAGTTTGCAAAAACTGCAGCTAAGATTGAAGAAGAAACAAAAGAGCAGGCAGAGAAGAAAGCAAAAAGAATCATAAGCCTTGCTGTTAGTCGTTTTGCTGGAGAGTACGCTGCAGAGAAAACTTCAAGCGTTGTACCTCTTCCAAGTGAAGATTTAAAAGGTAAAGTCATTGGTAAAGAAGGAAGAAACATCAGAGCTTTTGAAAGTGTATGTGGTGTTGATCTTATTTTAGATGAAGTTCCTGATGCTGTTGTGATTTCAGCATTTGACCCTGTAAGGCGTGAAGTTGCTAAACTTGCTCTAGATCAGCTTTTTAATGATGGAAGAATCCATCCTGCAATGATTGAGCAGTCTGTAAATAAAGCTAAGAAAGGTCTTTTTAAATCCATTAGAGAAGATGGAGAAAAGGCTTGTTTTGAACTTGGTATCTCTGGTGTTCATAAAGAAATATTAGATTTAGTTGGAAGTTTAAAATATAGAACCTCATACACTCAAAACAACTACACTCACAGTATTGAAGTTGGAATGTTTGCAGGAATGATGGCCGCTGAGATGGGAGAAGACATCATAGCTGCAAGGCGTGCTGGTTTACTCCATGATATTGGAAAAGCTCTGGATCACTCAATTGAAGGAAGCCATGCCGTTATTGGAGCTGACTTTGCAAAAAAATATGGTGAAAAAGAAATTATCTGTCACCCGATTAGATCACACCATGAAGATGAAAGACCAAATACAGTTTTAGCTCATCTTGTTTCAGCAGCAGATGCAATTTCTTCTGCAAGACCAGGAGCTAGAAAAGCAACTCAAGCAAACTATATTAAACGTTTAGAAGACCTTGAAACAATCGGTAATAGTTTTGATGGAGTTATTAGAACTTTTGCAATTCAAGCAGGCCGTGAGATTAGAGTTGTTGTTGATAGTGGAAGAATAACGGATGAGCAATCCGTACTTTTATCGCGTGATATTGCAAAGAAAATTACAAGAGAGATGAGTTTTCCTGGGCAAATTAAAGTAACAGTTGTTAGAGAAACTAAAGCTGTTGAGCATGCAAGGTAGAGAGAAAAAAAGGAACTGGTTTTAAGATGAGTAACGCTACTCCAAAGGAACAATTTGAGATCTTAAAAAGAACTTGTGTTGATCTTGTATCTGAAAAAGAACTTTTAAAAAAGTTAGAGAAGTCTGTTGAGAAGAAGGCTCCTTTAAAAATTAAACTTGGTATGGACCCTTCAAGGCCTGATCTTCACTTAGGTCACCTTGTCGTTTTAAAGAAAATGAAGGCTTTTCAAGATCTAGGGCATGATGTGAGTTTTTTAATTGGAGACTTCACAGCTCAAATTGGAGATCCTACGGGAAAGAATGAAACAAGGCCTTCTCTGACACCTGAAGAAGTAAAAGAAAATGCAAAAACTTATTCTGAACAAGTTTTTAAAGTTTTAGATGAGTCTAAAACAAAACTAGAGTTTAACTCTACTTGGTTTAATAAGTTTTCAGCTACTGATTTCATTAAACTATCTAGCCAGTACACAGTTGCAAGAATGATTGAAAGAGATGACTTTGAAAAAAGATTTAAAGGTAATCAGCCAATAGGCATTCATGAGTTCTTATACCCACTTGTTCAAGGTCATGATTCAGTAGTGATGAAATCAGATGTTGAGCTTGGTGGTACAGATCAAAAATTTAACCTTTTAGTTGGAAGAGATCTTCAAAAGCAAGCTGGGCAAGCTCCGCAGTGTGTGATGACCCTTCCTATTTTAGAAGGTTTAGATGGCGTTAAGAAAATGTCAAAAAGCCTTGATAATTATATTGGCTTTAATGAATCTCCAAAAGATATTTTTGGTAAAACCTTAAGCGTTAGTGATGAGCTTATGTTTAAATATGCTTATCTTCTTCTAGATTATAAAGAAAGTGAAATTGAATTAGTTAAGAAACAGATTGAATCAGGAACACTTCATCCAAAGAAATTTAAAGTTGAAATTGCTAAAAAAATTGTTGAGATTTTTCACTCAAGTGCTGATGCAAAAAATGCTGAAGAAGAGTTTGAAAGAATTTTTAAAAAAGGTGGCCTGCCAGATGATATTTTAGAGCACTCTATTAAAGCTCAAAAAGAGCTGTGGGTTTGTAAACTCATGGTAAGTGTTGGTTTTGCTAAATCTAATGGAGAAGCAAGACGACTTGTTGAATCTCGCGCTGTTGAATGGAATGGAGAGAAAATTGAGGATCCAAAAACTAATTTGAATTTAGAAACAGGATCAAAACATTTATTAAAAGTTGGTAAGAAGAGATTTGCCAAAGTTTTAGTAAGTTAAAAAAAAGTAGTGTAGATAAAATGAAAGTTAAATTTTTACCAAATAATGAAGAGCATGAGATTAAGCCTGGACAATCAGTGATGAATGTTGCTCATGAAAATGGGATACATATACAGTCTGTATGTAAGGGTATTCCTTCGTGTGCAGAGTGCCGTGTGCAAGTTATAGATGGAGCTACAAATGTTTTGCCTCCATTTGCTGAAGAGCTTGATCTTATTGGCACAGCTCACTTTGTGGATCAAAGGCGGCTTTCTTGTCAGCTTCGTTGCTTTGGAGATGTGACAGTGGATCTAACCGAGCAGGTAGAAAAAGAATCTGTATCTACTATGCAGCCAAAGGGAAGATTTAAAAAAGAAGATGGTGAGTCTGTTGCTCGTCTAGGTAACATTTTAGAAGAAGAGGCTAAAGTTGATTTAGATATCACTGAGGAAGAAGCGCAAGATGTCTTAAAAGAAGCACCACTTAAAATAGCTAAAGCAAAAACTGAAGCTGCTTTAAATAAGCCAAATACTGGAAATAAGAAAAAACGTCCAAATAGAAATAATAAGAACAGAAATAGAAACAACAATAACAACAGTAATAATAACTCAAATAAGAAAGCCTCTTCTCAAAACAGTAGTAGTGGTGGTGGTGATGAAAAAGCTGGCGAGAAGAAATCTAAAAATAAAAATCGTAATAGAAACCGTAATAGAAATAGAAACAAGAAGAAGCCAGATGGCGGTAGTAACGCTTAAAGGCTGCTTGTTGGCGGCTTAAGCCCTGTTACTTCCCAGCCTCCTTGAAACCACTTTAAAGCTTTTGAATCGTATAAGGGTGCTTTTTCATGGTAAACACCGTATTTATTATGCCTACTCATAACTTCACTCATTGAAGCAGCCATTGTTTGATCTAATTTTCTTAGATTAATATTTTGAATAAACTGGTCTTTTGCTGTTATAAATTTTGGCAATATAAAACTATCAACCTCAACGCCTGGACTGTTACTTAGGAGTTTATCTAGAAACTCTTCTTTTGATACTGGGTGATTAAAGAGAGAGGGATCAATGACGCGTTCAACAACCTCACCAGACTCAAGCCTTAAATAAACAAGAGGTGCTACATGGTAGTACCAACGAAGCCTCCATTTGTTATCTTCACTTGGTATAAGTATTACGCCATTATTTCTAGTCTCAAAAACTCTTTTAGCAAGGCTTATATTTTTTAAACCTGCAGCTGTGATCATGAGGTAAGCTCGACCAAAGCATCCATCTTGAACTACATGAAAAGGAATATTAGATCTTGTTGATAAGTACTCAAAAAGTTTACCAAGCTCCTCCTCATTTAAGATAGAAACGTTAAAATTCTCACCTGTAAACTCAGAAGTTAAAGTTTTAGTTTCAAATGCAAAAAGTGTGGAAATATTGAAAATAAAAATAAATAAGAAAAAAAAGATACTAGATCTAATTAATTTAAATGGCATATGACAAAGTATATATTTTACAGAAAATTTACTCTAGAACGTTGTTTTAACTTGTAAACATTATACAATTGTAAAGAGTTTAAAGAGGAGAAATTGAAATGTTTTTATACAAAGTATTCATCACTCTTTTGCTGCCTATAAGTATCTTTGGGGGTATTGAAATGAATGTTAAAGAATGTGGTAATAAGCCTAATTGTGTTTCATCTGTCGATAAAAGAGATGAATTTAAAATAGAGCCTCTTAAGGTGGATTCAAAAGATGCTTTTGAAAAAATTAAGCAAGATATACTCAAAATGAACAGAGCAAAGCTTATAAAAGAAGATCAGTTTTCAGCACACTTTGTTTTTACAACAAAACTAATGCGCTTTAAAGATGACCTCCACCTTTTCTTTGATCAAATTAATAAAACAGTTCATATCTCATCACGCTCTAGAGTCGGGTATAGTGACTGGGGTGTTAATAAAGAAAGAGTTGAGCAGGTTAGGGGTTTAACTAAGTAGTTATTGGCGTAGTGTGAATAATAGGACTTACAATGTGTAAATCGAGAGGTCTAGTTTGGGACGTTACTCAATATGTTTTATACTTACTTTTTAATGTCAAAAGGATTATTCTTTACTTAATTAAATAGATTTGCGGACAGGAGGTTATAAAGTGAGATGTGTTGTTTTATTTATTATCTTTTTTAGCTTTGAAGCTCTATCTGATTCTTTAGCCGATAAAATTTTTTATAATATCCACCAAGCAACTAGACTCCTTGAGCAGTTTGTTGGAGGGCGATGTACTGCAAATCATCATAAAATCAAAGTACACTTAGATAGAGCTAAGGCTTTTTCTAAAAAATCTATTTTCAAAAAAGAAATTACAAACTTAGAAAATCTTTACAACAATAGGTCAAATGTAAAAAGCTATATTGTTACAGAATTTAGAATGAAGATTCATGATAAAGCAAAAAAGTATAACATTAAACATAGCTCGGAGTGGTATAAAGAGGTTGGCTTATGCAAGACTTCTTCAACAAATAACTCCGTCTAGTCTCTCTTTACGATCTGGTATAGATACTCGGCATTACTCAATACGATACTCAGTTTATTCTCTGAAATAATTCAAGTATTTCGCTTTTTAAGTTTTTATCTTGCATGGCTTTATATAAGTTTGCTTTTAAAAAACCTACTACCGAGCCTCCATCAAACCTTGGAGTTTTAGTAACGTGTCCATAAAGATCATCAGTTTGACTAAGTGTAATAAGAGAGTCTGTTAAATAGACTTCGCCATTTTTTGAAGGCTTAGTCTTTGAGATTATATCTAGAATTTTATTTGAAAGTAGGTATCTTCCAGGGAGAATAAGGTTACTCGGGGCCTCTTCTATTTTAGGTTTTTCAATCACATCTATAACTTTTAGACTGTTGCTTTCTGTTTCTTTAATTTTTGCTACACCATAAGAAGAGACTTTTTCTTTTGGAACTTCAAGTAAAGTGATGCAACTTTTTTTTGTTTGATTAAAGAGATTTAGGAGTTCAAGACTTGGATTTTCTTCTTTCTTACTTGGTATAAAAATCTCATCTGGAAGTAGAACGAAAAAATCGTCTTTTTTAATCTCATCTTTTGCTGAGTATATAGCATGTGCTAGACCGAGTTGTTCTTCTTGATAACTAAAGACAACTTCAGGGAAATTTTCAATACTCTCTAGTCTATTTACAAGCTCAGTTTTTCCATCTTTTTTTAGTAAGTCTTTAAGATCTAAATGATCTTCAAAATATTTATTAAGCCCTGTTTTGCTTTTATGAGAAACGATAATGACTTTTTCAACACCAGCTTGAGCAAGCTCTTCTATACAGTGATGTATAAGAGGTACATTTAATAAAGGGTGCATCTCTTTTGGAGTTGCCTTAGTTGAGGGAAGAAATCTTGTTCCTTTTCCTGCAGCAGGAATGACAGCTGTTTTTGGTGTGTTCATGCTTTTTATTAGACAGTATTAGAAATTAAACTGCAAAGGATGATCCACAGCCACAAGTCTTTGTAGCGTTTGGATTAGAGAAAACAAAACCTGAGCCGTTTAAACCACCTTCAAAATCAAGGGTCATGCCCATAACGTAGAGAAGGCTTTGGCTGTCGATAATGACTTCAACATCATCTTGTGAAAAAGCTTTGTCTTTATCAGTCTTTGAATCATCAAAATCTAGCTTATATGAAAAGCCTGAGCAGCCTCCTCTTTTTACTTTAATACGTAAATAAGGCTTGGCATCAGCTTCAGATGATTTGATAGACTGGATCTGTTTTACAGCATTTTCAGATAATTTAATCATAATGAGTATTATAGCATTATTTTAAGCTATTTGGATAGTAGGGAGAGAATCCTTTTTGCTAAAAGTGTTGTATTTTCAGCCTTTGAACCCCTGCCAAAGCTTATTCTAATGGTGCTAGAGAGTTTGTGTTGTCCAATGCTTGAGAGCACTCTACTGGCTCCAGAACCACTTGAGCAAGCACTTCCTTGGCTTACAGCAAAAGGGGTGAGTTCTAGGTAAAGAGGGCTAGGGGAATTCCAATCATTAAAAGTAATATTGATTGTGTTTTTCAAAGAGTTTTCATTATCAGAGTTTAAGTTGTAGTTAAGGCCCTTAATTTGATCAAAAAAGAGATTCTTAAGGCTTTCATAGTGAGTCATATCTTTTTGAAGCGATTCTTTAGCTAGTTTTGCTGCTGCTCCAAAGCCTACGATAAGAGGGGTGTTTAGTGTGCCTGAGCGCAAATTGTTTTGCTGTCCACCTCCTTTTATAAGGGAGGTGAGGCTTGCTGTTTTTGAATTGATAACAAGTGTTCCTACTCCTTTTGGTCCATAAAATTTATGAGCAGAGCAGCTTAAAAAATCAGCCTCTGAGTTTTTGAAACTAAAAGGAGTTTTTCCTAGTGCTTGAGTTGCATCTATATGAACAAAAAGTGAGTGCTCTTTTGCTATTGATATGAGTTCTTTAAGATTTAAAAGTGTTCCTAGTTCATTATGTGCATACATAAGGTTAACAAGGCTTTTAGGTTTTGCTCTAGTACAGGCTTTTTTAAAGGACTCAAGGTCGACTTGGCCTAACTTATTTGCTTTAAAAAAGATTGCTAAGGAGTTTTGTGCAGATTGTACTTTTTCATAAGAAGCATCATGATCAATTTCTGATACGAGAACATTCTTTTTTAAGCTTAAGAACTCCTCAAAAACCCAGTTTATAGATTCTGTAGCTCCTGAGGTAAAGACAATCTCATGAGATTTACAGCCTATAAAATCAGCTACCTCTTCTTGAGCCCTATCAATAGCAGCCTTTGATTTTAAACTCATCGCAGATGTTTGTGCTGAAGGGTTTGCAAAGCATTCTGAAAAATAAGGCAACATTGCCTCTAATGCTTCCTTACAGACGGGTGTGGTTGAGTTATAATCAAAAAAGTTTTCAGACATAGGCTGATAATAATACACCACTTGCTCTAAATATTGACCAAAGGCGTTAGTATTTCATATGTTTAGTCCTATTCTATGGAGGCATAAGGTTTATGGACAATAAATTTTCAATTTTTAACCCTACTGAAGAACATCAAATGCTTAGAGATATGGTGGCTGGTTTTGTTAAAGAAGAGGTTGAGCCTCAAGCCTTAGAATACGATAGAGATGAAAAATTTAATTTAGAGCTTATGAGAAAGCTTGGCTCACTTGGCCTTTTGGGAATAACAGCAGATGATAAGTTTGGTGGATCTGGAATGGATGCAACAGCTGCAGTAATTGCTCATGAGGAGCTTTCTTATAGTGACCCAGGTTTTTGTTTAGCCTACTTAGCTCACTCCATGCTTTTAGTTAATAACTTTTCTGTTAATGCGGGAGTAGATTTAAAATCAAAATACCTTCCAGGAATGTCTGATGGAAGTTTTATTGGCGCAATGGCCATGTCTGAACCAGATGCAGGTACGGATGTTTTAGGTATGACCACAACTGCAGAGCTTAAGGGTGATAAGTACATTTTAAATGGAAGAAAAATGTGGATCACAAATGGCTGCCTTGATGATAATGGAACTCCTGCTGACGGTGTTTTAGTTTATGCAGTTACTGGAAAAGAAAGCAGTGGAAGACCTCAGATCACCACTTTCTTTGTAAAAAAAGATTTTAAGGGTTTTTCTGTTGGTCAAAAAATTATGGATAAGCTTGGAATGCGTGGTTCAAACACTGCAGAACTTGTTTTTGAAAACTGCGAAGTTCCTCTAGGTTATAGAATGGGTGAAGAAGGGGACTCTCTTGTTCATATGATGAAAAACCTTGAGATAGAAAGACTCACTTTAGCAGCTATGGGACTTGGTATAGCTAGAAGAAGTTTGGATGCTATGGTTTCTTATTCAAATGAAAGAGAAGCTTTTGGAAAGCCAATTCATAAATTTGGACAAATTCAAAGATACATTGCTGATAGTTACGCTGAGTATATGGCGGCAAAAGCTTATGTTTATAATACTGCTTTAGGCATGGGCCCTGAAGGTAGTGGAGATAGAAAAGACTCTGATGGAGTAAAACTTGTGGCAACTACTATGTCAAAGAATGTTGCTGATCGTGCTATTCAAGTTCTTGGTGGTTATGGTTATGTAGGCGAGTATGTTGTTGAAAGACTCTGGAGAGATGCAAAGCTTCTTGAAATTGGTGGAGGGACTTTAGAAGCCCATCAAAAAAATATTACTAATGATTTAATTCGAGACTTATAAAAAAATATACAACTTATTTAGAAATTATTCTCCTAATGAGACAATAAGCGCATTGAGCTATTCTAACTGTTGCGATGTGTTTCTTTTTTGAAAAACAAAATGCTCTAATACTCAGTGTTTCAGAAGTTTTTATAAGCTTAGACCGATAAAACAGTATGCAGTATAGGGGTGTTTTTTTAGTCTTTTTCTTATCACAGTTTCTTTTAGGGTGTTTGGGTGAAGGTTTTAAATCATCTGACTCTATTGATAGCGGGTCTGGTGATGAAAGTGGTAACCCTAGCCTTACTCTTGGGATTGAATCTTACTCAAATAACTGCATGATGTGTCACGGTGTAATAGGTTCCTCAAATAAGAGAAACAGTAGTGTTTCAAGTATTCAGGGTGCAATTCAGTCAGTTCCTCAAATGAGTTTTTTAAGTACATTAAGTTCTAATGAAATAAATGCTATTGAGCTGGCTTTGCGTGATGAGGTTCAAACTCCTCCTTTTTATATCAGTTCACCGGCTGAGAATGAAAATGTATCATCTTCATTTGTAATTACTGGTAACTGTATTCAAGGTTCAACAATTAATCTAGCGGGCTCTTTTGGAGAACAGACTTTTAGTTGTAGTGGCTCGTTCTCATTCTTGGTTTCATCGAATCAATCTGGGCAGAGAAGCTTCTCTATTACACAAGAGCTTGGCGGAGCTATAGAGGTCTTAAATAGATCAGTTAATTATATAGTGGGCTTTGGTTTGTCAGAGACTGTTACTTCAGAACTTGCTGGAATGTGTAGTCAAGAAGGGGAAGATGTTTCACACTCACCTGTTAGAAGATTATCTAAAGCCCAATATATAAATTCTTTAAAACCGTTTGTTAGAAACTGGGCAGGTTTTTATGGACTTGCTAAACCAAATTTTGATTCTATACCAGATGATGTAGTTACAGATTCTATTTCCACTTACCTTAGGTATACTAGAGCTAATGTTGATATCTCTTTTGAACATATTCTAGCTTATCATAACGTAGCAACAGCTTTAGTTGATTTTGTCACGCTTACGGCTACGGATGTAAGGTTTATATATGCAAATAATGTTGAAAATATAAGTAATCTGAATTGCTGGTTTTATAACAATACTGGTGAGGCATGTAGTGACGCTCTTATTGTATCCCTTGGGAGAAGATTTTTTTCAAGACCACTAACTTCAGCTGAGTTACTAGAAGCTGAAGCGGTTTATGATGCAGAAACGGAACAAGTAGAGGGAGTAAGAAGTCTAATCTATTACTTCATGATGTCACCTGAATTTTTATTTCAACTTGAAGTTGAGAGCACTCCCGTAAATGATATTTTAAACTTAACGCAATATGAGCTAGCTAATAAAATATCGTTACAACTTACAAACTCAATAGCTGATAATCATATGCTTGGGCTAGCAAGAGATGGCTTACTTACAAGTAGTCTAGAAATAAGTCAGGCTGTAGATTACCTCATAAATACATACCCTCAAGAAGTGAGAGACACATACTGGGAGTTTGTTAGTGAGTGGCTTGGAAAAACCAAGTACGAAGAATTTCCTTATTCTAATAAGCTTAACGGAATGGTTTCTAGTCTTTTCGATATTAATACAGAAGGTGGTTTGGTTCGAGAAGGAATGAAAGAAGACTTAAGAAATATGTTTGAGCATTATACGTTTAATAGTGCAGGAAGTTTCTCAGATGTTTTAACTAATAACAATTCATTTATTACAGAGCCTCTTGTTGCTAATATTCATGGAGTTAATGTGTGGGATAGAAACCCGGCTTCAATTATCTCCTATGCTCCAAATAGTAAGAAAGGCTTTTTAACTTCTTCAGCTTTAATTACGCAAGGTGGCAGCTCTAATAACCCATTTCATATGGGTGGAACTGTGTATAAGCATGTGCTTTGTAAACAGTTTGGAGATACGCCGGCTCCAGAAGATTTAGATCCGGGTGAGCCTTCGGGTAACTTAACGACAACAAGAGATCACTTTGCTTCTTTAACACCAAATGGAAGCTCATGCATGAACTGTCATAGTCAAATCAACCCACTTGGTTTTAGTTTTGAAGAGTTTGATTTTCTTGGAAGAAAAAGAAATGGATTTGAAAGATTTTTTGATGAAAGTGGTAATTACATTGACCAGTTGCAGGTTGATTCAACGGCAAGTGTAAACCTCAGTGATCAGGATATTGGTATAGATGGAGCGCTAGATTTAATTGATAAAATTGATCAGTCTAAAGAAGCGCATGTGTGTTTTGCAAAGCAATACTTTAGATTTTCTCAAGCTAGGTTAGATACGGAAAAAGATTCTTGTACAATACAAAGAGCTTTTGAAGTTTCAAAAAACGGATCCATTTTAGATATTATGAAAGCTATTGTGAGTGATCCAAATTTTGCTAAGAGAAGAATTGAAGAATAGGAAAAAGCGTCATGTCAGTAAAAAAGAAAGATTTAATAAAGTTTGATCAAGTAAGTAGACGTATGTTTATCAGAGCTGTTGGCGGTGGATTAGTCACGATTCCACTTCTTGAAAGCTTTATAGGTGAGAAAGCATATGCTCAACTCATGGAAAAGAAGAGATTTATAGCTGTTACAACTCCAGATTATTTAACTTATGGTTATACAACGCCTTATGAACTTGGGAGAGTGACTCCAGCAAACTATACTTCTGTTGTTAACAACTTAACAGACTCCAATGGCTGGATGTATAAGCGTACAAGCTTACAAGATATTATTTCGAGAAAAGGTCAGATTTCAGAACTTTTAGATTCGAAATTTAACTCACTAGCATCTAAAATACTTCTTTATAGAGGTTTAGATTTTCCTGGAAGAGTTGATCATGGCAGGCCTCCCGCACTAGGTAATACAATGGCTTCACAGTTTGGTAATGCTCAGACTCAACAAAATGCAGGTAATCTTACAATTGATGAAATTATGGCTAACTCTTCTAACTTTTATGAAGGTGGGCGACAGTCCATGACAAAAGATATTGTAAGACTTGGTGGAGCACGTATATCTACACAAAGTTATACTGGTACTGATGCTTCTGCTCGTGGTAAAGGAATTGCCGGTAATAATGCTGGGCTTTCATATAATGGAAATTTAAAAAGTGCTTTAGATGATTGGTTTAGTCCAGCAAATACTAATGGTGCTCCTAACCCTAGAAAAAGCATAGTAGATAGAATTCTAGCAAATGTGAACACTGTTAAAAATAGGAGCGGGGTTGGCTCAGCAGATTTATTAAGAATAGAAGAGTATCAAGATAAAATGAACGAACTATCTCAAAAACTAAATAGTTCTCCTTCAAATACTTGCCCTTCAACAAGTTTAGTTATGCCAGATCAAAATGCGGAGAATATGGGGAACCTTTCAAATGGTAGTAGTTTAATTTCGACATACTACTCAAACTTATCTCAGCTTTTATCCTTAGCAATTAAATGTGGAATTACAAGAGTAGCAACTATTGGGGTTAATTCTTCAATTGGTATAAGTGGGGCATCGGCTCATGGAGGAAGTCCAAGAACATGGCACCTTGATTACGGTCATGGTGGGAATTTAGAAGAGCTTTTAGCACTTAATAAATGGATAGTAGATAATTTTGTATACACATTAGCAAATGAGCTTAATGTAAGTGAAGGTTCAAGCGGTTCAACATATCTTGATAATACATGTATTTATTTTACTCCTGAGTGTTCATACGGGCATAGCGGTGAAGGTATGGCTGGTTTTGTCTTAGGCGGTTCTAATACAATGAGTACTGGGAACTTTTTTGACTATGGAAATTATGATCTTTATACAAAATTGTTGAGTAACAGAATCGTTCATGCACCTTCAGATACTAGAGCTGAATTTGGCGTAGGTCTTCCAGTGAATAGGTTGCATTTAAGCCTTATGAGAGCAATGGGACTAGAATCAAGTGATTATATCAACAAGCATGGTAGTAACGGTTCTGGCTTTGGGTTTTGGTTACCAAGCTATGCTGATAGTTTTGAAAGTTATATGGGTGGGGTTAACAGACAAAATCTTGATGAAGCTCTCCCTGGTTTTTTAAAAATTTAAATAAACTAATTTTGTACTTAAATTAAACAACCCTTCCCTAAATGATACAAAAATAGAGTAAGCGCAATATTTATCGCAACAAATTTAAATTTTGAAACACTAATGCTTTAAAAAAGATATCTTTTTAAAAGCTTTCCCTAGGTCTAGTCCGATATAGTATACATGAAGAATGTATTACTATTTTTACTAGTTATATCGTCTCAAGTTTTTCTTGGGTGTTTTAAGGCAAATCATTTAGTTGTAAATGATGACACTTCTAACTCTTCTAATGATGATCCAACTTTAGCTTTAGGGAAGTTATCATATTCTAATAACTGCATGCAGTGTCATGGGGTTTTAGATTCATCTAATAAAAGAAATGCAAGTATTTCAAGTATACAAACTGCTATTCAGAATGTCCCAGCAATGAGTTTCTTAAGCACATTAGATACTAATGAGCTTAACGCAATTGAAGTAGCGCTTAGGGATGAAGTTCAAGCTCCTGATTTTTTAATTACATCACCTGAAGCAGGACAAGCTGTTACATCTACATTTATTATTAGAGGTAACTGTGTGCAAGGCTCTACAATTAGTCTTTCAGGTTCATTTGGTAATGAGACTTTTAGTTGTAATGGTACTTTTTCATTTTTAGTATCTTCAAGCTTATCAGGTAATCGTAGTTTCACTGTATCACAAGATACAAGTGGTGATGTTGATACTTTAAACAGGTCAGTAAATTACACTTCAGGTTCAAGTGAGTTATCTGAAACCATGACTGCAGAACTTTCAAATGCATGTAATCAAGAAGGTGAGGATGTTTCTCAAACTTCAATTAGAAGACTGACAAAGGCTCAGTACTTAAACTCAGTTAAGCCATTTATTAGTAACTGGAGTAATTTTTATAACTCAGCAAGTTCAACATTTGACTCTATTCCAAATGATGTCGTTACAGATTCGATTTCTACATATATTAGATATTCAAGAGCAGATACTAGTTTTTCTTTTGAGCACACTCTAGCTTATCATAATGCTGCAAGTGCTTTAGTAGATAATATAGTAAGCTCTTTAAACAACGTTAGATACCTTTATAATCATGTAGAGGGCGTTAGTAATACTTGTTGGAACTATAATAACACTTCTGAAGCTTGTAGTGATGCTTTGATTTCATCTTTAGGCCGAAGATTTTTCTCTAGACCACTTTTAGCAGATGAACGAATTGAAGCTGAGGAAGTTTATGATGCTGAAAGTGATCAAATAGATGGTGTTAAACACCTTGTGTACTATTTCATGATGTCATCTCAGTTTTTATTTCAGCTTGAAATTGAAGGAAGTGCTAATGGGGATGTTTTAAGTCTTACTCCTTATGAATTAGCGAATAAGATTTCTTTACAAGTAACAAACTCAATAGCTGATAATCATATGCTTGGTTTAGCTAGAGATGGTCAGCTTTCTAGTGCTCAACAGATTGGTCAGGCTGTAGACTATTTAATTTCAAATTATCCAGATGAATCAAGGGAAACTTACTGGGAGTTTATAAGTGAGTGGTTAGGAAAAACAAAATATGAAGAATTTCCTTATACAGATAGGTTAGCAGGAATGGTTTCAGGTCTTTTTAATGTAAACACTCAAGGTGGTTTAGTTCGTGAGGGTATGAAAGAAGATTTAAGAAATATGTTTGAGCATTATACTTTTAATAGTACGGGAAGTTTCTCAGATGTGTTAACAAGCTCAAACTCATTTACTACAGAGCCCCTTGTTGCTAATATCCACGGGGTTAATGCTTGGGATAGAAATCCTGCTTCAGTTATTTCCTATGCTCCAAACAGTAAAAGAGGCTTCTTAACTTCTTCAGCACTTATCACACATGGTGGAACGGCAACCAATCCATTTCATATGGGTGGAACTGTTTATAAACATATTTTATGCAGACAGTTTGGAAACGCAGAAGCGCCAGAGGATTTAGATCCAGGTGAGCCATCTGGAAACCTTAGAACTACAAGAGACCACTTTGCATCTTTAACACCAAATGGAAGTTCGTGCATGAGTTGTCATAATCAAATTAATCCGATTGGCTTTAGTTTTGAAGAGTTTGATTTTCTTGGAAGAAAAAGAAATGGATTTGAAAGATTTTTTGATGAAGATGGTAATTACATTGACCAGTTGCAAGTTGATTCAACAGCAAGTGTAAACCTAAGTGATCAAGATGTTGCTGTAGATGGTGCAATTGATTTAATTGATAAGATTGATCAGTCTAAAGAGGCTCATGCATGCTTTTCAAAGCAGTACTTTAGGTTTGCTCAAGCTAGGTTAGATACTGAAAAAGACTCATGTACAATTCAAAGAGCTTTTGAGGCATCTAAAAATGGATCTATTTTAGATATTATGAAAACTATAATAAGTGATTCAAATTTTGCTAAAAGAAGAATTGAAGAATAGGGAAGAACGTTATGTCAGTAAAAAAGAAAGATTTAATAAAGTTTGATCAAGTAAGTAGACGTATGTTTATAAAGTCTGTTGGCGGTGGTTTAGTGACTATTCCGCTTTTAGAAAGCTTTATTGGTGAAAAAGCTTTTGCTCAAGTTGCTGAAGCAAAAAGGTTTATAGCTGTTACAACGCCAGATAACTTAACGTATGGTTACTCAACGCCTTATGAACTTGGGAGAGTAACTCCAGCAAACTATACTTCTGTTGTTAACAACTTAACAGACCCTTTAGGCTGGAATTACAAACAAACCAGTTTACAAAGTATTATCTCAAGACGAGGACAAATTTCTGACTTACTTGATACTAAGTTTAACTCTCTTGCATCTCAAATACTACTTTATAGAGGGTTAGATTTCCCTGGAAGAGTAGACCATGGTAGAGCGCCAGCTTTAGGTAATACTATGGCCTCACAGCTTGGAAGGGATGAAGCTTCAAATTCTGGTAATTATACCATTGATGAGATCATGGCAAACTCTTCAAATTTTTATGAAAATGGTAGACAGTCAGTCACAAGAGATATTGTAAGGCTTGGTGGAAACAGTATATCAACCAATAGTATTGTTGGTGTTAATGATTCACAAAGAGGTAAAGGTGTTGGTGGAGCTAACGCTGGTTTAAGTTATAATGGTAATTTAAGAAGTGCTTTAAATGACTGGTTTAGTTCTTCTGGTGGTGATCCAGGTGAAACAGACCCTAAGAAAAGTATTGTAGATAGAATTCTTGCTAGTGTTAATACTATTAAAAATAGAAGTGGTGTTGGTTCGGCAGATTTATTAAAACTTGAAGAGTATCAAGATACTTTAAACGAATTATCTCAAAGGTTAGATGCAGCTCCTACAAACTCATGCTCATCATCAAGTTTAACGATGCCTGATCAAAACGCGAGTAATATGGGGAACTTATCAAATGGTGCAAGTTTGATTACAAACTATTATACTAATTTAGCACCATTATTATCTTTAGCAATAAAATGTGGAATCACAAAAATTGCAACTGTAGGAGTTAACTCTTCAATTGGCATAAGTGGAGCATCGGCTCATGGAGGGACCCCAAGAACATGGCACCTTGACTATGGTCACGGTGGTAATTTTGAAGAGCTTCTAGCCTTAAATAAATGGATAGTAGATACTTTTATTTATACTCTAGCAAATGAACTCAATGTAAGTGAAGGTTCAAGCGGTTCAACCTATCTTGATAACACATGCATTTACTTTACTCCTGAGTGTTCATATGGGCATAGTGGGGAAGGTATGGCTGGTTTTGTCTTAGGTGGCTCTAACCTAATTAACACAGGTAGTTTTTTTGATTACGGAAATTATGACCTTTATACAAGGTCGTTGAGTGGTCGAGTAGTGCACAGGCCTTCAGATACTAGAGCTGAATTCGGCGTGGGGCTTCCAATAAACAGGCTTCATGTGAGTTTTATGAGAGCTATGGGGCTTGATTCTAGTGATTATATTAATAGATTTGGTAGTAGTGGTTCTGGGTATGGGTTTTGGAGAACAACTTACCCTGATAGCTGGGAAAGTTATCATGGTAGTATATCTAGGCAAAATATTGATGCAGCATTGCCAGGTTTTTTAAAGATTTAGAAAATGTATTATATTGAGATTTTTTGGAAATAAATAGATAGCCAATATAATACTTATTTCACTTTAAAAATAGACTTAATGAACCGATATAAGTATGTGAATAAAAAAGGTTTTTTGTACGTTTTAGTACTTCTTTTTTTTACAGGTTGTGCAAAATTCGGTCTCGATAATTTCTCCTTCTCCTCCTCACAATTTGTAACCATAAATGGTGTCACCGGTGGAAGCGATGCTTCAGTTGATGTTTATCTTTTTGATGGAAACATTGCTACAATAAATTGG
>CALLAU010000091.1 GCA_938002015.1 uncultured Bdellovibrionales bacterium | reverse complement strand
AGTTTAGAATCAGGAACTCTTTAGCAGGTGATGATTCTGATGGAGCGACTAAAATCGCGAGTCAAATTTCAGCCTTGCAAAACTCTATGACAAATTTTGGCTCCAGTCTCACATCAAACCAGCAACAGTCGTTAAATCAATCACAGCAAAATTTAGTAGATTTGAACTCACAACTTATTAGTGCAATTAATAATTTGAATTTAGAGGTGACAGTTTCTAATGAGCCTCTACCTAGCCTAGATATAGCGATGTCATCTTTATCTGAAACTATGGAAACGTCATTTATCCCGATCATGATGGCGATGAACAAAAAGCTAAATATTCACACTGAAGTTTTAGAGAAGGTCACAGAGTTAAGTAAAAAAATAGAAAGCTTAAGCCATGTTAAGTCTGTGAGAACAGTAAATAAAACCAATACAACACCAACAAAAAAGGTGACCAAAAAGAAAACACCTAAAAAAACAACCAAATAGTCGAGTTACATATTATGCATAAATATCAGCAACTTGTGCTTTATGATTTAGAAATCTTTAGATTTCTTTAGCCACGTTTCAGACAGAATTGATTCTATTCCTATAAATTTCAGGTTCCTTTTTACATGAGAGATCGTAAATGAAATTTATTAAAACAATTCTTATAACCAGCTTGTCTTTTCAAGTCTTGGCAACTGAGCCTCCGACATTTGAGAAATTAAAAGATGAAATAAATAAAGACACTTTTAAGCAAATGACAAGTGTTGTTGTTTCACAAGATCAGAAGATAATACTTGAAGAGTATTTCAATGACGCCAACAAAGACACACAGCATGATATGCGCTCAGCAAGCAAGTCTCTCACCTCCTTGGCTATTGGGTTTGCGATAGAAGATAATTTAATCGAAAGTTTGAACAAGCCTGTAATGGACTATTTTGCCGACAAGCGGCCTTTAAAAAACCCAGACTCGAGAAAGTCGGCCATGACAATTCAAGACCTCATTACCATGAGTAGCCCTGTTGAATGTGATGATTGGAATAGCACCTCAAGAGGTAATGAAGAGAGAATGTACCTGATAGAAGATTGGAGTCAATTTATTTTAGATTTACCAATTCGAGGAACTCCGCCATGGAAAAAAACAGCTAAAGAAAGCAAGTATGGGCGTTCTTTTTCATACTGTACTGGTGGTGTGCAAATATTAACTGAATTGGTTGAAAGAGCTACAAAAATGAAGATGGCAAAGTATTTACAAACAAAGCTTTTTTCGAAACTTGATATTAAACCACCTCAGTTCCAAAAAACCTCCCTAGGTTTAACAAACGGTGGTGGCGGAGCCCGAATGACATCTATGGATTGGATCAAATTGGGCGAACTTCTTATTAATGAGGGCAAGCATAAAAACCAACAAATCATCAATAAAAAGTGGATTGAAGAGTCATTAATCCGTCGAGTTGTGATTGAAGAAGAGAGAGATATTGAATATGGGTACCTTTGGTGGATTTTCAACTTTAAGCTTGATGATAAAATTGTCACAGCCTATGCAGCTTCAGGTAATGGTGGAAACTATATGTTTGCAATTCCTGAATTCAATGCCACAGCAGTAATAACTAGCACGGCATTCAATACTAATTATATGCATAAACAATCTCATCAAATTCTTCAAGAGTATGTTTTGCCAAACTTAGCAAAGAATCACAGTAAGAAAAAGTAATGAGTATTGTTGTTAAAAAAGCTCTTTAAAGTATTTTTGCGGGTCTAAAAATGATTCAGGCAACCACTCAGAGCTCATGATTTTTTGCTTTTCTTGATTTATGTGGTTCCGCATAGAGTTAATGACCTTGATATATCCAGTTTCGTCTCTGATAGAGTCAAAACTGGGTATAACTTTGATCCACTTGTAGTTTGTAAAGCCAGAATCAAAAGAATCATTCAGGCTTTGAATTGCTTTTCCTCTATGGTCAAAATAGCTATAAAATATCGCTTTGAATAAGCCAATATTAGGCCAAGCATTTTCATCTAAAAACCATTTTTTCTCAAATTCAATTCGTTGCTTTTTATTTGGTTCAGCGCTTAAAAAGCTCCAAAGATTTGCTTCAAAGTGGCGACTGTTAATCGCTTTAGCTTTCAAGAAGTTATCAGATCCTGATTTAAGCTCCGCTGTTTCTATCCAATTAATTAAACCTAAAATGATATAAAGTTCAGGACGCTCAACACCTCTTTGCAAGGCCTCTTCAATGAGGCTTTGAGCCTTTTCTTTTTGATTGTTTGAAAGATAATACTTAGCTCTTTGAGCGGTTGTGAAGACATTGTCGGGAGACAGCTCGTCAGCTCTTTGATACCAATGCTCGGCGACCAAATCAAAATCAAGAAGGTCCAAAGAATTCGCTATTTGCAGGTTTAAGTATCTTTGCTGATCTTTACCATAAACCTCTAAATTTAGCTTTAAAGAGTTCGCAAGCTGACCTTTTTGCATGTAAAGATAAGCAACTGAACTCATAGCTGAGTAGTCTTCACTATTGAACTGCAAAGCCTTCTCGTATGCAGATATGGCTTGGTTTATTTCGCCTTTTGCGTCATGAACAAAGCCAAGAGCCAACCATGATTTTGAATATTCAGGATGGAATGTTTTTGCTGCTTTAGCAAAAGCTTTTGCTTCATTTAATAATTCGATATCTTGATTAAATTTTGTAACTTGGTGAGACAAAGCTAGCGAAGCACCAATCATTGCCTCGGTGTTTTTGGGTTGGCGTTTTAAGATTTTTCGATAGAGGCCTAAAGCGAGCCGGTTACTTTTTAAATCATGTTGAGACAAATAAAACTTAGCTTGAGTTAAATAATCATTTTTTACAGCCGCTACGTTTTTAACGGTTTCAACATCTTTTTTTTTCAAAAGTATAACGCTTAAAACCAAGACACACACAACCAAAGCGAGTACTCCGCTTTTAACTTTGTGATTGAATTTCAAGCTTTCTTGTTTTTCTGGCTTAGAAATAACTTTTGGAACCCATCTATAGCCTTTACTTC
>CALLAU010000090.1 GCA_938002015.1 uncultured Bdellovibrionales bacterium | reverse complement strand
TTTTTTAATGGCAACAGAACCATTACCCAACTGTCGAATAGTTTATGCAGGAACATCATTAGAGCAAGGTAAAGTTTTATCACCCATGATTGAAGATGCTGCTTCAAATCCTATCAGTTGTTATGGAGCTATGAAAACAGCAGCTAATATACTCATGATGCAAGCTGCTCAATATGAAAAAAGAAAAATTACAGTACTTAATCCTTTTTATATGTATGGAGTAGGTGAACCTAGTACAAGACTTATTTCAACTGCAATTATTGCAGGGTTAACGAATCAAGCAATAAACTTAACGTCAGAGGACTATGTAAGAGATTTGATTAATGTAGATGATGTAGCAAATGCATTTTTACTGTCTGCGGTTACTCCTGAGTCAATCGGATATAAAATAAATATCGCAGGAGGTAAAGGCATTAGCAATATGGAAATCATCAATGAAATTGAAAAATTATTAAATGTTACTATTAGGAAGAAAATTGGAGCATTTAAGGCGAGAAGTACGGACAGTAAATTTTGGTCAGCAGATATAAGTAAAGCTAAAAAAATATTATCTTGGAAGCCTGAAATATCTTTAGATCAGGGCTTAAAGTTAATGATTGAATCACTATCAAATTCAAATTTTATAGTGAGCAAAAAATGACTGTCGATGTAAGCCTTGTTATTCCAGTTTATAACAATCGGTCAAGTCTAAAAAAGCTATACCACGAAACATCTTCTCTGTTAAATCAAGAAAACTTCACTTTTGAGTTTATATTTATCAATGACTTCAGTGCTGATGATTCTTTACAAGTCCTTAATGACCTTAATAAAAGCAGCTCTAGCATAATAGTTATAAACATGAAACATAACATTGGACAACATAAATCAATATTTCATGGCCTACGCTACGTAAATGGTGATTGTTGTGTGATCTTAGATGCTGATTTACAAGATCGCCCTGAGTCAGTGATAAAACTTCTACAAAGTAGGTCCGGTAAATACGAAGTGATTTTTGCGGGTCGTGAAGGTAAATATCAAAACTCGATAAGAATGCTGACTTCAAAAATATATAAATCAATTATTAATAAAGTCTGTGGGCTCCCTAAAAACGCAGGAGTTTTTATGTTAGTGGAGAAAGATTTAATTGAAAAAGTTCTCTTGTTAAGAGTTAGGACTGTTTGGATAAATGTTATGATAGGTTTAGCTTCAAACTTATTGCATGTGATTCCCGTAAAAAGAAACTACCGAATTAATGGCGTTTCCAGCTACACTAGTTTTAAGAGGCTTAAATCTGGTGTTGCTGGCCTCTATTGCGCATTAAGCTATTATACTTTTCCTTTAAAAACGGCATATCTTGACTCAATAAAAACTGACCCTATTTTGTCAGTCTCTTCAAGCAAAAAAGAACCCATAACATGAATGAGCAAGAAATAAACTGGATATGTAATAACCATTTGTGTGAGTCTTTTAAAACTAAAACATTTGCAAACCAATGCCAATCATGCCAAAACAAATATCAGCAGAACAGTCATGGCGTTTGGGACATTTCACCTGAGTTCAAACCAAGTGGTTTTCCACTTTCTCGATGCAAGCATTTAAATGAGCTTGAAAAAACCCACTTTTGGTTTAAGCCAAGAGCTCAACTCTTAAGCAAATTGATTAAATCAGTTTGTAAAAATCCAGGTAAAAAAGTACTAGAGATGGGAACAGGTACTGGTAGTTTTTTTGACTCTTTTGAACATAACTACAAAGTCACAGGAATAGATGGACATATAGATTTTCTTAACTTTGCAAAACAGAAAAATCCAAAGAATCAATATCTACACTGTGATTTATCTAGCATACCAATTAATGATAATGAGTTCGATATCGTAGTTGCAATGGATGTATTAGAGCATGTTGAAGCGGATAAGCTTTTAAAAGAGGCTCACAGGCTAACAAAACCAGATGGAAGCCTGTTAATTTCGGTTCCAGCTTTTCAGTTTTTATGGAGCCAAGTTGATGTACAAGCTGGACACAATTTGCGTTACACACTAAAAACTCTGAAAAAAGCACTTGCAAAGTCTGGATGGAAACTCAAGCACCATACTTATTATCAATTCTTTTTATTTCCAGTTATTTATTTAAGTAGGAAATTACACGCCAAGAAAACACCAAAAACAGAGCATAAACCTCCAAAGTGGGTTAACCGACTCTTCCTTATTATCAATCAACTTGAAGTTAAATTTTTTTCAAGTCGCAAACTCCCATTTGGATCATCATTGATTGCTATTGTGAAAAAACCTAAACATGACTAATAAATCTCATAACAACAATCAAACGCAATACTATAAATCAGCAGATCAGCCAACGATTCAACCAGTTTTAACTCCATATGTGCTGAGGCATACTAGCTCAGTCTTGAACTTTGGTGGTTTTGAGAAAGAAGAAAAGCTATTAGAAGTCGGTGCAGGAATGGGGAGGTTTAGCCATATCATTAAGTCTCAAGGGTTTGATATAACCGCGAGTGATCTCTCTCCTGAACTCATTGAAAAAATCA
>CALLAU010000089.1 GCA_938002015.1 uncultured Bdellovibrionales bacterium | reverse complement strand
TCTGATGCTGACCTTTATGGTTTAAAGCTTGTACATAAAGCCTATGGAACAGTTGAGGGTTCTTATGACTTTTTTGAAAGAATGCAAAAAAAAGACAAACTGGTATCTTTAATGACCGCAGGCTCTTTACTATCATCTCATCCTCTTTCAAAAGAAAGAATTGAAACTTTAAAAAAATTTGCAGCTAAAAAAGGCTGGAGTATAAACAAAGCACAACCTTAAAAAAAGGAAAACAAAACATGATAAAAAAACTTAATCTAATACTTTTATTTTCATTAATTAGCACTTCTTCATTTGCTAACCCTGCTGTTGATCTAAAAAAAGGAAGCCTTGATGGTCAAAGCTGGTCAACAGAGTCTATGAAAGGACGCATAGCTATTGTGTTCTATGTTGATCCTGATAAGAAAAATTTAAACAATAAGGCTTCTGAAGCTTTAAAAGAAAAAGAATACGATATTAAAAAAGTGCAGTCTTATGCCATTATTAATATGAAAGCCACCTGGCTTCCAAATATTGCAATTAGTAAGTCTATTAAAGCAAAGCAAAAAAAATATCCACGCACTAAATATGTTAAAGACTATAAGTTCTATCTTTCAAAAGGCTGGGATTTTAAATCTAAAGGAAATGATGTTTTTGTTTTTGATGCTAATGGAAACGAGCTTTTTAGAAACCTTGGTAAGCTTGATGATGCTCAAATAGAAAAGCTTATAGCCACTATAGATTCTGAACTTAATAAGTAGCTGTTTCCTAACACAATACAAAGACTAAGCTACATCTTAGTCCTGAATTCTAAAGCCCTACTAGATCTTTAAGCTAGTCTAGTAGAGCATTTAAGTAATGGTTCTTTATCTTCTTTTTACCATTACATCTCTTGTGCAAGCTTCATTTGATGGCTCTTCAAGAGACTTTCTCCCTAAAGGAGATTGTGAGCAAATCGTTCTACATAACCACCTCTCTCTTTGCTACTCAAGTGAGCATAGACAGTCTTCTTGGGTCACTCACCTTTTAACTAAAGAGAGTATAAACGGCAGACAAGGAAGAACCAATAACTTTAGAAGAGACCTGTCTGTTGATGACCCTGTAGGTTCAAGAGATTATAAAGGCTCTGGCTTTGATAGAGGGCACCTAGCACCAGCTGGAGATATGAAACTTAGTTATGAAATGATGTCAGAGTCTTTTTATATGACTAACATGTCTCCACAGCGCTCAGCCTTTAACAGTGGAAAATGGAGAAGCTTAGAGTCTTTTATAAGAAAAAAAGTAAAGCTATGGGGAGATGCCTATATTGTTACAGCCCCTTATTTAAAAGGTGAGTTTGATACAATATGGTCAGGAGTTTCTATCCCTGATTTTTACTACAAGATTGCTTATTTCCCTGAAGAAAACATCATGATTGCCTATTTTATGCCCAATAAAAGACTAACAGGCCATGATTTAGAAGAGTTTTTAGTAAGTGTCGATGAGCTAGAAGAGCTTACAGGTTTTGATTTTTTCTCAGAACTTCCAGATGATGTAGAGGATATGTTAGAGTCTAAGATCTTATGATTTTTAACTACATACTCCACTCAAGTAAAGAAATAGAAGATTATTTTTTAAATCAGTTTAATCCTGATAATATCAATATTGATGAAATCAATCTTCAAAGAACTCATGCCTTTAAAATCCAAGCCTTTGGCAGGATTATTAAAAGGTCAGTTAAAAAATCTAAGTTAGATAATCAAGAATCAAAACTGACAAGAGAACTTGGAGAAAATCTTAAATTAAGCGGAAAATTTATAGAAGATAGTATCGGAGCATACCTTTATCACTATGAAATGAAAGACTTTGCAAAAGACAGCTCTTTACTTAATAAAGCAAAGAAAACTCTCATAGAAGATACAAAAAAAATTCCAATACACACAGAAAAAATAAAAATCTCTTTTAATGAATTAAATAGTCTTTCTAAAGATTTAAAAAAAATATATTTAAAAGGGTTTAAATGTGAGCTTAAAAAAATTAAAGAAGATATTAAAAATATTGATCCAAATCTTTTAGAAGATGGCACCCATGAATTAAGAAGAAAGCTTAGATGGGTTATAATGTATGTAATTTATCCTAAAGGTCTTTTTAAATACATTGAAGAAAATCCAGATGTAACAAAATATACTAAACTATATCCAGTTAAAGGTTTTGATGCAGTAGATATTTCCTTTGAAGTTATGCATTTTTTAAGTGAATCAGTTTTTGCTCTTGGAAAAGTTAAGGATGAAGGGTTAGCAAAAAACTATTTAAAGCCTCATAAAAACATTAACGATTCATCACCAGAAATCATCCATTTAACAAAAGAAGTGATCTCTAAACTATTTAAAAACCGCTATCTTAAAAAAATAAAGTTAGAAATTAGTCAGGCCTAATTATACCTATTTTTTTGAAATAAGTATTTTAGCTTTACCAGTTGGAAGAGTAAACATCAGAACTCTTACTGAAGCATATCCGCTACTTTGAATATAAGACCCAATGGGCTCTCCAGCACTAGTGTTATCTCCCTTAATCATTATGTAGTATGACCCATTCTTTAAGTTTGATATATCAATACTTTCTTTTAAATGCCCTGACCACAGGGATGTTTTAGCTCTCTTATTTTTAAGTGACTGAACTACAAGAGCTCCCTTTTTGTTATAGACAGATACAACAGGTTTTAAGAAAAAGGCTTTACCCATTCCGCCACCAGCTCTTATTCCTGTAATCTTTAATTTCTTATCACCACTTTTTTTATCAAAGCACAGAACTTTAAAATAACCGTTTCTTTTATACCGAGCATTTTGTAGTAAAATAGGATCCCTGTCCTCAATTACAACATCAATTTTTTCACCAACAATTGGCGTGCATGACCTAGAAGTTGCTCTCAATGCTTCTCTTTCATTTTGAAAAACTCTACGAGTTTTTGAGTTTTCATTAAGTTTGGTTTGTGCTTTTTCTAAGTCAGAAAAACTCACACAGCCTGAGAGCAGAAATAAAGCAGATAAAAAAGTTAAAAACTCAAAGCTACATTTTAATCTAGTCATGAAACAAACTCCTCATAGTTCTTTCTTATATTTTCTTTTTTATCAGGGAAAGTCCATTTAGGAAAGAACCTGTATAGAAAGTGCGTCTCTGATTTATTCCTAAAATAAAGCTCATGATCCCATTCTTTTTCTGCAAAATCGAGTAGATCTTTAATAAGATGGTTGTTCCCAGAAAGTAGAGCTAACCTAGCTGCAACTTCATATTCTTCAATATTATTACTCTCTAACTTCCCTGCACCATACATAGGAATAAACCAGCCTCCAAAAAGGCATGAAAAACCTATAATAGCTCCAATAAACTGCATCAATTTTTCTCTAAGAAATCTTGGCTTAGCTCCTAAACCTTTAAGCATTTCATACAAGCCAGCTCTATGGTGAATCTCATCTTCATAGATTTCAAAGATCTCTTTTTTTTCTTTTTGATCAGATACAAATAAAGACTTTGCATGCCCATAATAGGCATATGCAGCAGCACGCTCCCCAGCATGGGCATCTTGTAAAAGCCTAATAAGAGCAGATTTTGCCTCTTCCTTAGAAAAACCCTTTTCACTTTTTACTCTAGCTTCTAAGGCTTTTAACTTCATCGCTTTTAACTTTAACCTTTGCTTTTTTTTCGCTCTTTAGTTTTTTTATTTTATCAGACCAATATCTCTTAATCTTTGTTTTAAAAACTCATCAGCATTAACTGCTGGATATTTTTCACCTTCTCCTACACATGAAGGAATACACTCTAGCATAGCATCAGAATTTGGGTGAATAAAAAACGGCATAGAGTAACGACTTTTATTCTCTCCTCCTTTTGGATTAACAACTTGATGAGTCGTTGAAGGAATAACGTCATTTGTGATTCTTGCTAACATATCTCCAGCATCAACAATTAAAGAGTTTTTAGGTCCTTCAACATCAAGCCATGTACCATCTCTGTCTTTAAGTTGAAGTCCTGAGGTTGTTGCAGCAACTAAGATCGTAATAAGATTAATGTCTTCATGAGGCGCTGCTCTTAAAGCACTTGGCTCTACTCCTTCAGGAACTGGTGGATAGTGAAGTAATCTTAAAATAGAATTCCCTGAATCTACTCTTTCTTGAAAATAATTTTTTGGAAGATCTAGCGGAGCCGTAAGAGCTTCAAGCATAATAAGCCCAACTTGATCAAGTTTTTCAAAAATTGATAAAAATACGGTTTTAAAACCAGCAAGTTCTTCATCAGGCCAAATATTTTTAAGAGATTCATCATAGGCTTTATGATCAGCAGCTAAAGTTCTTCCAATGTGCCAAAACTCTTTTAAGTCAGCTACTTTTGAGTCTTTAGCATGCTCAGTACCAAATGGAGTGTAACCTCTTTGAAAACCGTTATCGTGAAGTGAGTACTTGTTTTTAACTTCTGCACTTAAATTAAATAATTTTTCTGAATAATCATAAGCCTCATCTAAAAGAGACTCTTCGATGGGGTGACCAGTTAAGATGATAAAGCCATACTCTTTTAAACCTTTAAAAAGAGATTCAGAAAAAACAGACTGTTCAGATGAAGATCCATTAATATATGAGTTGATATTTAACTCAGGTACTTTTCTTATTGTTGTTTCTTTTGATAGTTCCATGTGATTTTAATCCTCCCCTTACTCTTCTTTTTTAGGTAGGTTTATCACTGATCGAAAGCTTTGCAAAGTTAGTAACCCTTTAAAAACACTGATTTTAGAGGGCTATTTAAAATAAATTAACTAAAAAAACGGAGCTAGTTTGAAAAGTCCATGCCTTTATTAGGAGCATATGGTCGGCTTGAATTTGAACTGCCTTTTTTAGGAGCATTTGCAGTTAAAGCCTTAAGTTTAACCTCAAGTTGAGTCTTTTTTCTTTCTAAAAGCTCAATCTCTTTATCAGTAGAAGCAACCTTAGACTCTAAGCCTTTTTTCTTCTTATAAACTCCACCAAGCTTAGATTTTATTCGATCAAGGGCTTTTTCTTCTTTAATAACAGCCTGACCTAGGGTGTATCTTTCAAAAAAGCTATTTTTTAAATCAAGCGGACAAGCTTTGGACTTTTTCTTACCCTTTTTTCCCATTTGATAGGCATTAAAATCACCACAGTATTTCTCTATACCTTTTCTCCACCCTCTTCCAAGCTCTTCTTCAGAAACTTGAATCTCTTTTTTCTTACAAGAATCCAGAGTTTTCTTTGTTTTATCTAGAGGAACACCTTTTTTTGCTTCAGTGTAACCGTATTCAAACCAGTCCATCTTCTCACACTTTGAAGTAGATATTGCCTGTGAGCTAACTGAGAAAAAGAACGAAATCGATAATAATAAAACCACTTTCATGTGACCCCCTAGATTTAAAACATATTAAACCACTCTAGCTCCCTACTGACAAACGAAAGGCTTAACTTTAATATGCTTAATCTTTCACACATCTAAAAAGAGGCACTAAAAGTATTATGTAACATTGATCTGTTACTTTTATTATGGAAGTCTCTACTCCTCTATGACTAATAAAAAAGCTCTTATTATCAGATTCTCTTCTTTTGGTGATATTGTACAAAGCAGCTTTGCTGCTGAAGAACTGAAAAGAAAAGACATTAAAACAGACCTTCTCACTAAGTCTGAATTTGCAAAAGCTTTTAAAGGTTTTGATGTTTTTAATGAAGTCATCGCATTTGATAAAAAAACAAATGTTTCAGGGCTTTTTAAACTAGCTAAAGAACTTTGCGCAAAAAACTACGATCTTGTTTATGACGCTCACAATAATCAAAGAACTCTACTTTTAAAACTGTTTTTTTTAATCTTAAAACCTTCCTACATCTTAAAACTTAAAACTCGCTCTAAATATAGAATAAAACGTTTTTTTCTCTTTAAACTAAGAATAAACCTTTTTCCTAAACCCTTTAAAGGGGCCGAGTCTTTTTTAGAGCCCTTAGGCTTAAACATTAAAGAACAAAAGAACACCTTAAAACAAAAACACAATACACCTAATACAATACTACTTGCTCCTTCTGCTGCATGGGATTTAAAAAAATGGCCAACTGAGTACTGGGTAGAGCTTGCAAGCAAGCTAAGCACACAAGATAGGAACTTATCTATTAAGTTTCTTGGCGGTCCAGATGATCATTTTATTGATGGTATTCAAAAACAAGTGCCTCAGACTCAAAACTTAGCTGGAAAACTTTCCTGGTCAGAAACAATTGATGAAATAAAAAATTCGAGAATGCTTATAAGTGGAGACACTGGTGTTTTACATATAGCAGATTTCTTCAAAGTAAAGGCAATCGGACTTATGGGACCATCAGCTTTTGGCTATCCCTCAAGAGAAACATCAAAAGTTCTCTCACTTAACCTAAATTGCCAACCCTGTTCAAAAGATGGCAGAGGAAAGTGTAAGCTTATTAACGAAAACAAAAAATGCTTAACTGCTTTAAAACCGGAACTTGTCTTAAACGAAATAAATAAGGAATTAAACTCATAAAAATGATTTACCTTTATAGATTATCATACGCCCTCTTGCTCCCCTTTTATCTTTTCTTTGGCCCTCTTTTTTCAAAAAAAATTAGAGATTGGCTCATGAACAGACCCTCAACATTAAGAAAAGACTCTAAAAGAAAAGCCATCTGGATTCATGCCTCCTCTGGTGAGTTTGAACATGCAAAGTCAGTGATTAGACAAATTAAAACAGAAGATCCTTACGAAAGAGTTGTTGTAAGCTATTCCTCTCCCTCATATTACGATACGATCTCAAAGTTTGAAGGTGTTGATGAATACGTCCCTCTTCCTGTAGACACTTCTGCTAGGTCCTTGAGTATTATTAAAAGTATCAACCCTAAAGTTGTCCTTTTTGCCAGAACTGATGTTTGGCCAGACTTAGTTTATCAACTAAAGAGAAAAAAAATTCCAAGTATTTTATTTGCTAAAGTTAAAACTAAACCGCTTAATTTTTTAGAAAAAACCTTTACCAGTTTTGTATTTAATAACTTAAGTCACATCTCTTTTGTTTCAAAAAATGACTCTGACAACCTCGCCCCTCTAATTTCTAAACAAGGACCTTCAACCTCAATTGATGGAGACCCAAGGTATGATGAAGTTTTTTACAGAAAAAAAGCTTTAAATAACAAACTAGATATTAGCTTAATCAAAGAAGAGAAAACACTTATTGTTGGCTCTTGCTGGGATAAAGATTATCAAGTGATTTATAATCCAATAAAAAAACTCTTATCTGAAAATGGTTTAAATAAAGTCATAATTGCACCACACGAGATTGACGAGACTTTTATTGAAAAAATAAGACATGATTTTTCTGTATTTAAAGTCGGTCTTTACTCAAAAAAAGAGTTTGATTCAAAAGTACTTATTATTGATAAAGTCGGCCTACTTTTTGAACTCTACTCAAAAGCCGATATTGCTTTTGTTGGGGGCTCTTTTAAGTCTAAAGTTCACTCAGTACTTGAACCTCTGTCATGGGGCCTACCTACTCTTGTTGGTCCAAAGCATAAAAACAGTCATGAAGCCATAAGGTACTCAAGCGATGGTTTTAAATTTGTTATTCCAGTAACTGACTCAAAATCTTTTCATGATAATATTTATAGAAATCTTAAACAAGACAAGAAGTTAATTGCTAAAACCCTTGAAACAGATTCTAACGCCTCTTTAAAAGTTTTAACAGCAGTAAAAAACTTAATAAGTTAATACAATTTTTTTAGATAGAATTAACTACTCTGTTTCAGCAATACCTTCACATCTACTTTGCTCTTCAACTTCAGCTTCGTTTAATGCTTTTCCAGGCTCACTATCCCAAGGCCACTGCTCAGACACATATGCAGCATTATCTAATTGAGTGTAAAGCCCAGGGAAGGTCGGAGAAACTCTTCTATAGGTTCTAATAAGTTGAGTTAGCGGCCAACTATGTCTCTTAAGCCTATCAAACTTTCCATAGCCTTCATCAGACATGCTTCTACTGATAATACTTCTAGCTGAATCTAAGTCACTTTTCATCATATCAAAGGTATTAATAAGCTCAAAAGCATGAACTGTTTCAACTCCTTCTTCATCAGCTTGGATATGATCAGATTGAGTGGCTGCTAGAAATGTTTCATATTCTCTTAGTCCTCTTAACTGAAGAAGCCAAGGGTGGTTATGAATATCGTTTCTATCCTGCATATCACCTTCAACGAAATGTTGAGTAAAATAGTAATACGTCTCTCTAACAGCAATAGGATCTGTCTCAGTTTCTCCACTACAAATCATTAAACCACTTCTTATTTTTTCTCCAAGCTCTTCATCAGGCTCCCCATCTTTACTCATCACTTTTCCAGTAAAAATATCAGAAAACCTTTGAATCATTGGTTCAGACCACCTTGCTGTTATACACTGTTCATATGCCGTAAGCTCTACATCAAATTCAGCATTTTGCATCACAAGAAATGTACCTTGATTAATACTTGTTCCAGCACTTGCAGAGTAACCATTGCCCCTACTATAAGACCAACTAAATGAATTTAAAATTTCACCAGCAAAACCTAAGAACCCTTTTTTAGGGGCACCCATTGCCTTTGGAACACCCTGGATAATATCTGATGGACTAAATCCAAAATTTCGACCTACAGAGCTAGAGTGGCTAATACCAGTACTTTGACCAAGGTTAATATTTAAAGACTTACCGCCTAGATAATAATACCTTCCCGTTTGATTGATCTTATACTTTCTTTCAATAGAAAGGGCATCACCCATGTTCTCTATACATGCAAGTGTTAAATCTCTTAATTTTCCACTAATACTTTTTCTTTCTCTAAAATCTTTTTGAGATATCGATGCCCACAAACCTTCATGTGTTGTCTCTTCTGCTTTTTGGTATAAATGTTTTCCTATCGATCCATATACTAGATAAGCACACATATTCGTATACTCTTGTTGTGAAAATCTAGCATATCCTACAGGAACCACTCCAGTATAATTAAGATCATTAGATTCTGGATAAGCCTTTTTCACAACTCCTCGCAAAACCTCTTCCGTCGGAGGCTCAAAACACTCCATTCCATCAACACTTCTACACTTTCTAAATTTATTACTGGCATTAAATGATAATCGCTGCTTAGCTCTCTCCACTGATGAAAAAGCACCTGATTTAACTATTGTATCTAAATAATCATCCATTAACTGATTCTTCTTTAAAGTTCGGTCCGTGTTTGTTTTCTTGCAGTCGCTTGATAGGTCATAAAGGTTACTTAAACATTCATCAGTAATTAGTGGCTCTTCTAAAGGCTTATCCTGTAAAGAAATATAGTTTAAGTTCATATTACTTACGAAGTGATAAAGCATAGATTCAAAGTTTTCTTTATTCTTTTTATAAGTTTTGTATTCTTGGTAACTAGGTATCACTACAGCCTCACTAATTACCTCTCCATTAAGAACTACTTCGCCTCTATCATTTATATACTTGGAAAAATCAGCACTTCTTACTTCTTGTCCTGATTCATTTAATAAACTTCTACCACCGATTTTAATTGCACCTTTGATAAAATCATCCACCTGCACCCCTGCAAAGTGAGCGATCGATCCATGATACTTTGATCGCTCATAAGCAAAGTTTTTAATACTGCCGTATCTATCAATTGGATCCACTGTATTACAATCATCAGTAACACAATGCCCTTCATCTAAATTGTCTGTAGGTCTTAAAGAACCACCATTAGCGTTCTTAACAAAAGTCAATGGACCAACAAACGTTCTTGGCTTGATATCATCATCTTTATATTCATCAAGTAGTAAGTCTAAATCACTCACATCTGATGATGCTGCATTTAATGTAAAATCATTCGTAAGGAGATCAGCCAAAGCTTCTTCACCTGTAAGAGATGATAAAAACTCCGCAACAGCTTGTGACTTCCTGTTATCAAGTATGCTCCTAGCCTCTTCTAATTCAATAGGCTGAAACTCTTGAGAAACAGCATCATAACATTTACAAATTTTAGCACTTTCTTCAATGCTATTTCCAGCATTTTGAGCTGCCACAACACAGTCAGAATAATTAGAGTAACTATCTCTACAAAAATTTTCAAACTCATTAGAATTAACATAAGTTAGAGTCATTTCATCATTTTTTAGTCGAACATTTAAATCATGACTTCTATTAATTTGGTTCTCTATATCTACAGAATACTGCTTTGCTTGCTCAATATAATTATTATCTCTTTCAATCTTCTCAACAATACTCTGCCTTCTTCTAACTTCAACTAAATCAACATCATCACTATCTATGCCAAGATCAATGATACTTTTTTGCTCAAAAATATCATTACCTTTATGAGTAATCGTTTGAAAAATATAATTTAAATTCTGAAACTCACCTACATTACTAAACTTTGCAAAAGCTTCTACAACTTCAGGTTTAGAAAAAATCTTTTTTAGATCATCAACAGAATTAATATAGACATCATCATCTATAGATTTGGCTAAAATATCCAAAGCCTCCATCTTTTCAGCTTGAATTTCTTTTTGAATATCTTCAGGGAGGCAAGTATACTCAGAGCCTTGCCCCTTTTTCATAATAAGAGATCTTTCAATAATTTTACTAGCCATATTAACGAGTTGAAGTCTAATTTGATTCACTGGCTCAACTTGAACAAAAAGCTGACTTCTTATCCTTAGTAACCTTAAGTCATCAACTGAAAATTCAATTGGAGTAATGATGTTTCCAGCATTAACTCTTACAAGTTTTTTAACAATACTTAAGTTTTGTTTTTTCCTTGGGTCAAATTTAGCATCAATCATATGACTATTTTGAGCACCTGATCTAGAGTTTAACCTTTGTGTCCTAGCTCTAATATCATCATTAACAACCCTACCTTTTACAGTTAAGTCTGCAGAGGCAGTAGCAGACGAACTATGATTTGGCCTAATCACCTCAAGCTGAGCTTTGCTTTCATCGTATTCATAAACAGGAAAACCATTTTCATCGACTTTTCCTGTGTTTCTAGTTGGAGAGCTTAAGCTATTAACCTCTAAAGAGTTTGGGTCTAATTCTTCAGTTGGAACACCTGCAAAGTCTGCTCTTTGTCTCATCTTAGATACTGTATCTCTAGTGCTTGCTGCAGGGTCTAAATAATCTTTTTGATAAGCCAACTTAAATAAATAAATCCCATCTCTAAGGTCATGGATAGAGTTAATTCCTTGTAAAATATTAGAATATCTTAAAACTAAAGGTCTTGTTCTAAAAAGAACTGTCTTTTTAACCTGAAGTTTCATGTTCTCATCTATTTCATATCTAAACCTTAAAGTCTCATAACCAAAATCTTTAATAAAAAATCTTGAAGGAATTTTCTTTCTATTTTGTAGATCTTCTAAAAAAGTCTTTGATACAGCTCTAGCATCAGTACCAAATGTACCAAACTTTTCATCCCAAGGGTTTATATAAACTGTAAGAGTTGTTCCTGGGTCATTTTCATCATTCTTACGTTTAATAAGAACTTTTCTTTTAACAAGTCTTTCTGTTTTATAATACTTATGCCTCATCTTATCGATGAATCTGATACAACCTTTAGCATCAGCCTTAATTCTGTCGCCATCTCTATCTGCAAATAACGGGACAACCTCATAGTCCTCTCCCTCTTTATCATTTGTATCATCACCGTCATCTACATAATCAATTGGATACCTTAAAGAGTACACTTCAAACTCAGCGCCCTCACCAACCCTTCTAGCTCTTTCATCAGTAATACAAATTTCAGAAGTATAAATAACTGTTCTTTTTGCTGCAGTTTCTCCTGCCTCAACTGTTCTAAATTTAATATTAAACATAGAAAATTGATACGGTTTATTTTCTCTTAATACACCTGAGTCAGAAATATCAACACCATCAACAGCTGATTCAATATAGTTTTGAAAACTAAACTCATTTTCTGCATCAAAAGACTTTGCATCTCTCCAAGGAGATGTCCTGCTTATAAGAGAGTCAAAGTTTCCTATTTCATAAAGCTCTTCTATTGGTTTAAAAAGATTGTTTGCCAAGGGCACGAGCCTAAGCGCTAAAACAACTCTTCCTGCATTAGGCACATAAGGTAGAATCGTATTAACTTCAATATTTAACAGACCATCTTGAATGCTTTGGACTGTTACCGGCATATTTGGAGTGAGTAGAACAGGTCGCCCACCAACTAAGTTTTTAGATAAAATAAATGCCTGAACAGCAAATGATCCATCATTTAATGGCTCAAAGCCTGTTCTATTGCCTTCTTTTTTAAACTCTCTTCTAATTGACATACGAAGTCTTAAGTTCATTCGCATTCCTGCAAAGCCTTCGTCTTTGGTTACATATTCAGTTCGATTTATAGAATCTAGTAAATTACTATCAATCTGATCTTCACTTAACTTGGTTACAAAATCTGTATTAAAAGGATTTCCAACGAAGTTTCCGTTAGCATCTCTCTCTTGCCCCCTAGGGATGATGTTAAAGTTACCAGAATTATAAAGCTCATAACCAACACTACCTAAGCTAAGTCTAGCAAGTCCATCGTTCTCATTTAAAGTCATGGTAGCAACAGGTGAACAACTCTCTGCCTCACCTGATTCAATAGCTTCTATACAATCTGCTTTACGATCTAATAAATCTGTTCTTAAAGTTAAATCTCTGAATTCATCAAAAGTATCTCTTTCATCCCAAGGAAATAGCTCAAAGACAAATCGCCTCATCCCTTTAACATTACCTCTACCGTGAATTTGTCTAATAAAAAGTATAGGCTCAACCGCATCCTTAGTAGGAGAGTACTTAATCTCTTCTGTCCAGTTTAAGCAGCCATACTGATCTGTTTTTAGTTCAACCGTCTCCTTACTAATTGGAGTCCCTTTGTGATCAGTGATATCAAAAGGAAAATTAGGCAGCTCTCTTCTTGTACCCTGATCAAGAACACAGACTCTAAAGTCATAGCTTTTCCTATTTGGCAGTTTAAATAAATTATCCTCTGCTCCTAGCGGGTTAATATTTGTAGGTTTTTTAGGATCTAGAAAGAACGTTGAAGTCTTTTGCTCTTTTTCAAATATATTACCTTTAACTGATTTGCTATCTGCATCAGAGTTAGGTTTTTCTGAATTCATACACCCTGAGAAAAGAAGCATAGAGCAAATAAGAGTTTTTATGAAAAATCTAGATGAAATCATTCTTATACTCCAAACTAAAGCCAAAGAAATCTTGTTTAAGCTGTAAGTTGTTCTCTTCTATTAAATCAGAATGTGCGTAATTAAATTTTAATTTAAATTTCTTTCTTGGAAGATCTACAGTAAACCTAAAACCATATCCTTCTCTATTATTATGACCAGCAAGCTGATTGTAACTTGCAATTGATGCATCAGACTCAGTAAAAAATGTCATAGGTTGAAACTTAAGCTTTAAGTTTCTTGAAGCAACATAGCCTATTGATGCAAATGACATTTGAGCTTGGTTTCTTTTATCAGGCGCATCTAAGTTTTGAAGCATCTTTACACCTAATTTAAATTCATAGCGGCCTCTTGCATAACCCGTTTCCCACCCAGCAGTCCAACCTTTAAAACCATATCTAAATTCAGCGGCAGCACCTATAAAATCAACTGTGTTCCCATAAATCCTACTCTCATCGGCTATTACAGCAGGCAGTCCCGAGAAACTAAAAAGCCCATAGTTTGCACTTAAATAAAAATTATTCTTAGACTTTTCTCTTTTATATGTCGCACCGATATTCGCAGATAAAAAAACCGGAGTAGTTTCTTTTTCAGCAAAATTAAGGGTATTTGATTGAGCTGTTGGAATACCCTGAAAACCCTTAAAATCTAGAACTAATGTATCTCTTTTAAGATCTTTCTCATATAAAAAACGCTCTTCAACACCTGGAAGAGCACGTCTAGAAACAAAATTATCAAAATACCCGTGATGGCCACCTTGATCTATTGCACCAACAGAAAGATAGGAGTTATATCTAGCATCACCTTCTTTGCTTTCAGTCTGTCGATAAAACTTAAACCTTGTATCTCTAATAATGATTGCTGATCTTGATCTAAGGTCCCCAAACCTTGATTGAACACTACCAATTCTAGAGTTTATGGAAACTTCAGAGTTAAATGTAATAAAGTTATTGAGCTGGTATTTAAATTTTGGCGTTCCCTCTATCGTATAGAGAAAACTACTTTCAGCACTGTTTTCAAAACTTTGAGCTCTTTGCCTAAGCTTAAAATCAAGATCCATCGTTTCATTTTTTTCTACAGGAGAGTATCTATCAACAAATAACCAAGTTTCTGGCTTATATTTACTATCTGAAGACGCAAAAGCACTTTGACCAGTAATAACTACTGCCCAGGTAACTAATATGAATCTTAGATGCAACAACATTAAACGTCCCTTTTAGTGATCACTTACTCTATTCAAGAATCGTTCAAGGCTAAATGAGCCTCTATGTGCTTTATTTTTGATTTGAGCTCGCGAGAACGCCTGAGAGGTGAATAGATTTTTTCCACTGTGACCAAAAATGCAACTCAAAATTGTCATGTGATATTACTAGCAACCTTAAACTGAAAAAAATATAGAAAAAATTACACTATAAGATCTCACTAAGGTGCTTCGGGTAATGCTTACAAGTTTTGTGTAATTTTTTTACCTAAGTGAAAACTCTCAAATGAGGCTCATTGACCCTGAACACCTCAAGTCTTCTATATTAGATTTGAGCTAATCCTTGGTACTTATTTCACATTCTAAATATTTCGATTATCTCAATAAATCTTGACCTTTATTCATGAATAATTTTCAGTATATTCAAACAAACTTAATCTGTCAGATGGAGAGCAATTGATATGGAAGGTTTTTACCCACTTAAAGAATGTCCTGAAAATAAGACTTTTGGAGAAAATGATACGTTAGTTATTTTTGGAGAGGTCTTTGATAAAGGCTATGTAAATGGACTTATTGAAGAAGCACTTAAAAATAATATGCAAGTTATTTATGGAACTGTTGGAAGGAGAGATGAAGAAAATAAGCTTCGCCCTTTAACTGATGAAGAAGTTAAACTTAAAAAACAAACAAACCTTATTAACATCCCATTAGAAGCAGGTTTTGATTTAGATTTTGATAATGCCAATGAGCTAACACCTTTTTCTCAACTTCAAGGTATTAAAAGAGATGGCTGGCTTGATGTAAAACTAAACTGGGATTCAATTGCTGAGTCAAAAAAGAATGGACAAGAAAGGTTTTTAAAAAATACAAAAGCATTCTTAAGCGAAGTAAAGAAGCTTATAAAGCCAAATTCTAATGTTCTTTTTGCACACACTATGGCAGGAGGAATTCCAAGAGCTAAGATTCTTATGCCTATCTTAAATAGAGTATTTAAAGGTCATGGCAAAAGGTTTCAATCATCTAAAGAATTCTGGGATTCTGAAATTGGAAGGCTCTGCGCTGAAAGCTTTGAAGAAGTAACAGCTAGAACTTTTCAAGTTCTCATTGATGAAACGAAAGACTTTAGAGAAAGTCACTCACATGTTTCCTACACCGCTTTTGGTTATCATGGTTGCGCAGCTCTTGCAGGTGATGAGTACAAGTGGCAATCCTATGCTCCTTATCTTCAAGGCTGGGCAAAAATAGAGCTTGAGAATATAGCTAAAAAATCTTGGGAAAATGGAATTAAAGCACAGGTTTTTAACTCACCAGAGATTCTAACTAACTCAAGTTCTGTCTTTATGGGTGTAGAGGTATGCCTATATCCTCTTTTAGACGCTCTTAAAAAAGAAAACAACGGAGATGAATCTGATGTTCATAAAGCTTGTCGAGAACTTTTAAAAGAGCCTCAACATTTAGAAACAATTCTAGATTATACTCAAAAATATATGGTTACTGATGAAGAACAGTCATTAAGCGCTTGGAAGAATTGGCCTGAACACAACAAAGATGATCAGATGAAAGAAATGAGAGAAGCTTCAGATTATCTTATTAGCATGCATAAAGACCCTAAAAACCTAATGGTTTTTCCTCTAAGTGAAGTTGTTTTTAAAGCCACTGGCAAAGCAATGTTTTGTGAATCATCAAGTCCGACTAAACCAGTTTGGTGGGTGGGCCATGACCTTGTTGCAAAAACTTATTTAAATATGTGAGTTAAGTCAGTAACGAGAGGCTACTATTAATCAGTAGCCTCATCCGTCCCATCACACCTTAAGACATTATTTTTATTATAGCTTATAGCGCCTGAATTTTTATACGATGAAACTACACTATTGCAAAAATCTTTTAAATAAACATGTGGTGTATTACTAGTTGAAGCGTTCTTAATTTGCTCTTCAAGAAGCACTAAGGCTCTATACCGGTCAAGATCACTAGCCCCTAAGTTTATGTTCGTTCCCTTTTCTCCAATATAATTCAATGTGTTTCTACCGGCACTTTTAACACTATTCCATATACTGGAGTAATCATCACCAACAACTCTACCCTTGTAGTATATATTTGCCAGCCTATCATTAAACAGTGTTTTTATTTCTTTTCCATCTAATACATAGTCGTAATCTTCTTCATCCCACCAATTTCTTGCCAAGAAAACACCTTGACCAGAATTATCATATATTGAAAACCAGTTTTCTATATATTGGACTAAACCAACCATGGTTTGAATTTCTTGTTTAGTTATTGGAGTGTCGACATCTTCGCAACTGTTTACAAGACTAAATATAAGATTTTGAAGGTTTGCGGGATTACTTTGTTTGTAACTCCAGTCTTCATACAGCCAGCTAGGTGTTACCCAACCAAGTCTATAGTGCCAATCATCACGACTCGTTTCATTTTTAATAATCCCATAATAATCATTAAATTCATTAAAACTTGAAATGAAGACATGCTCTCCAGAAAAGATACTATCTTTAACACATTGCCTATCCATAAATGGTGAACCTAAATAAGTCATCCCTCCAATCTCACAAGATACATCAATGGAGTTATATACTTTTTTCGATAATCCAGAAGCTGAGTATGACATATAAACAAGCTCAATGCCCTCAATAAATGACAAGGTATCATTTCCATCGCCAGAGTTTGTAAATAAATTTGCATCCTGCATAAAGTTATCAGCAGCGTTACAAGAGTATGGATTTGTTATACCCATATCAAGAGCTAGAGGCCTAATATCTAACATCAACTCTCCAAGTTCACTCTTACTTACTTGAACTTGTTTTAACGGCCCCTCACGGTCTTTAACATATGCCTCAAATGCTCTGTAAGCAAAATTAGCAAATAAGTTTTTTAAGCTTAAGTCGTAATACTTGATATCTTTACTTAAGCTATCTCTACTGCCTCTATTATAAATATATTGAATCGTCCCATCACTTCTTCTTAAAAAGTATGATTTTTTTGTTTCTTCAACAGAATCTAGAATTAACAAAGCTTGTAATATGTTTTTCTCTGAAAACTTATACTCACTAAAATTAAACTTAACACCTTCAGGTCTATAGTTATTGATGATGTCCTGTTGTCCAAAATACCAGGTCTTAATCGCATCAAGTAAAATACCAAAACTATTTTCTTTAAGTTCTTTTGTTTTAAAAAGTTTTTCTAAGAACTGTGTCGATGTAGTTGCAATGGGGTGCTCTTCTTTAGCATCTCCACTAATAATATAAACTTCAGATATAATATTTTTAATATTTTCGGTAGAGACATAGAAATTAGTATCTTTTTTACTCCAAGTCTTAAAATACTCTAGCACTTTAACAAGCCCCGAAGTGACGCGTTCAAGACCATCACCAAAGAACAGGCCTCTAGGAAATTTTGCAGCAGTCAATACAGCCTGTGTTTCTAAAGCGATATGAATTCTTTGAAAAATTTCTTGTTGGCTACTTTCAAAAGATTTGTCGTCCCCGAAGAAAAAATCAAATGCCAGAAACACCAATTTTTGAAAACCAGAAAGGCTCTCAGCTGCAAAAATAATTTCAAATAGCTTATACGCTTCCTTCTTTGTAAAAGAAGCACCCGCCTCTAGCCTTACAAGATCAAGAACTTTCATATTCTCATAAACAACTTGAAGCGACTTTGGTCTCTGAGAATCACTTTCCTTAACTCCAAATAACCAAAATTTAATGTGCTCATTTGAGTTTATTAAAGCATTTTTTATATCAGGAATTATTGTTTTAAAATTTCTAAGGTCAGTACGAGTAAAACCATTCTTTGCTCCACCAACAAATAATCTTTTTGCAAGAAATATAGTTTCAACACTCATTTCAATCGTGCCTAAACTTTTATCTTTCCATATTTTTTTTAAAATATTAATTAGCTCTGCTCTTGAGAAACCTTTAGAGGCATCGACTTCAAGAGTGTTTTCAAACAAAGTGTCTAGAGACGATTCTACGCATTTTACCGATTCTTCAATATCAAATTCTGTAGTTACACCTTTAAAGTACTTAATGAAAAAATCATCTATTTCGGATAAACACTCCCCTGATTCACCAAAAATATCCGTTGAAATAAAGGAAACATTTGAGCTTTTCTTATTCTTCTCACTACCTCCCCACCAAGAGCAGGCTCCAAGCAAGACCAGAAAGTTTAAACTAATGATTAGAAAAGATGGCTTTAAAGACTTAGAAAACAAATTTAGCTCCTAGTCTTATTGAATCAAGCCCCTCAAATCTTTCAAATATTGAGTTTGAAGACTCTTTACTATCTAAGTCATGCAAGATCTGTAGTTCAGACCAAAAACTTAGTTTTCTATCGTACTTATACTCTAAACCTGAATTAAGAGCTATACCTTGATTTTCATAATCATATAAAATATCAGCCTTTATTTTTGACTTAGCCTTAACTTTATAAGTCCCTCCAAGCTTAATTGAGCTACCGTGAATAAATCTATTAAAATCTATAACCACTTGCTCTTCATTTTTTATTTCGCGTGAGTTAAAATGAATATGAGAGGCTCTTAAACTTCCCTTCTTCCACCTAAAGCTAAGCGAATTTGAGAAAATAAAATAATCATTTACTGAAGTTTGATAATCCTCATTTTGATCTAAATCATCATCATTAATTAGCGTACCATAAGCACCGTGTGTAGTTGTAAAATTTGGGTACCAATCAAGCTTTGCCTGAAGTCCGTAGAGATGCTCTCTTAAGAATTGAGGAGTAACCTGTGCATTGACAACAACTTCACTACCTTCATTTGTCCCTTGTGCTTCAACCTTATAGGAGAGTTGTCTGGATGGTTTATGATAGTAAAAAGCAGATACCCTGATATTATCAAAATCAAAACCCATACTTCCACCAAACTGTAGTTTTGAAAGTAGATCTGGCAGTGAGTCGTTTTCAACTTCATAGTTTAAAACTGACCTTGAACCATTAAGGTCAACAAACTGAGGAGGAAGTGACGCCCATGGGTTGTCTGAGCTTATTGAATCACCATTTTGATCAAGGCTTTGTGTTTGATCTGGTATAAAAAACGGAGAGAAAAGGCCATACATGAAAAACTTAGAAGCCTTATAGTGATAATGCAGACCTGTGAGTCCTTGCATTTCAGGTCTTAATGGCTCCATTCTAAATGAGCTCTGTAAAACTGAAAGCCCCCATTCAGAATCAACATAAAGGCCTTCTGCAGGCATTTTTCTACCAAAACTAAAATTTGAGTTTTCTGTAAGTTTGTATGAAACAAATGCTTCAGGGATTTGAAAGTTAAAGTCTGGGTAACTTGCTAAGAATAAACCTGCGCTAATACCTGTTGAGAGTTTGCCAGAATTCCATTTATGCAATAAATGAGTTTCAGCTTGAAAATTTAGACCTTCAGATGTTGAGCTATCAGCATAGCTAAAAGAGGAGAATTTTAAATCCAAAGCGGCCTTAGAATCTGCATAAGAATTTGAAACAGAAACAAGAGGTAAAATCAAAAAAGCGGCAAGTCTAAAAAAACGCTTCATAACACTATAAAGATACAAAAATAGTACCGATTTAGAGTGTTCTACAGACAACTCTAGGCTAATACATCATATAAAGATTACACCCAAAAAGCCCATAAAAGTCTGTATAAGCTTTATACAGCTTTGTAAAATTTACTTATTTTCCTTCTTCCTCGACAAACTCAATTCCTGTTAGGAAAGCCAAAAGAGCTAAAATTCTAGATCTGTCCACCTTGTAACCACAACGCTTCTCACCATGCCGTTCCCAGTCATCTTGGCATTTTGCAGCATTTCTCTTCCATATAGTAAACTCCCTCTTAGGAATTCCAGAACTTGTAAATTTTGGTAAGCGCCCCTCTTTAATAAAGAAACTAAAGAAACCAAATAAAAACGAATCATCATTTTCAGCCACTGTACCTTTTACTTGCGGTAAAAGTTTTAAAGCTTCTTTAAAAGTACCATAAGCAAGTTCTGAATCTTTAAAATCAATTAGATCGTCTTTGGTAATATCAAACTTCCTAAAAATAGTTTCAACATACTGATTCGCTATTGTCCCTCTAAAGATAAGAGAAGATGAGTATGGGGCTTCATTATTATCAAGCTTTGCTATGAACTCAAAACTTTTAAACCACTCATCTAGCGAGTCTTGGCTTGGACGAGTTAAAAAATAATCACTAAGAGTTGGCATTGAGGTAAACAGCATTTCACTACTCATTAAAAAGCTTTGCTCAACACACATCTTATCGAAACTAAGACAAAACTTTTCTACTTTTTCAGCTATTTTATCACCTGCATTAATTCCAGAGAATAAATATGACAAATACTCTGTCGCTTCTATAAGACCAGCATAATTATCAGGCTCAGCACTTGGAATAAATAGATTTATTTCATTAAAAATCCTAAACCAACTGCCTCTGCTATTTTCATCTAAAATTTCAGTAGCTAGAAGAACTTCAAATAAATCAAGGTATGCATCTCTTACTTCTAAAAGCTCTAAACCAACTAAGTTTTGTGCTCGTTCATTATCTTGCGCATAAGTTCTAATAAGCATTTTTGCCGCTAATAACTGCCAGCTAATATGAAAAAGGCTTCTAAAGCTAAATTCGACCTCTTCAACACTATCAGTAACAAATAAAATATCATCTTTTTTATCAACAAGCACAGGCCATGCTGAGCGAGTTAATCTTTCAAAAGGCTCTTGACCGCTTAAACTAATCGGATACATAGAGCCTGTATAAGATTCTAGTTGCTCTGTTTTACCAACAAACTTTTTAAAAAAGTTCCACTCTAATATAATTTGATCAAAATTCTCTTTACTTAATTTGCCTAGGCCATCGAACTCTCCATCAGGAAAATACCTATCAAAGAGAAGCCTAATCATTTCTTTTTGAACTGTTAAATTCATTTTATCATGCAAAAACCCTAGACCGTCAAAAACCCTCATAAAGTGCATAAGGTCAGTCTCATTCCATGTTTTAAAACCTAGTGACTTTGAAACAAACCTCATGACAGAGTTTATTTCTTCTTCAACCTTAAGATAGACAGTTCGTTCATCAAGCCAATCTTTTGATAAGCTCATGTTAAGCTTAACCCCTAGTTTCAAAACCTCTATAACTTTATCAACTGCTTCTTTTTTCTCAGACTGAATAATAAGCCCTTCAGTTTTTGCCGAGCGAAGTAAATCAAAAACTTTATACCAAGACTCTCCGCCTTTACTAACAGCAGAGTCCTCATTATCAGATGTCTCTATTAAAACACTGACCAAACTTTTTTCAGAAAAAGACTGGTCAGTAAAAAAGATCCATTTCATCAAAATTCTTTTAATTTCTTCTAAAGAAAAATCAAGATTCTCATTAGAAATTTTCCCATCACCAAAAGCTAAAACTACAGCATAAGGCTTAAGTTTTTTCATAAGTATTTCTAAGTCTCTTAAGAAATTTTTTATTATGACAAGCTCACCATTACTAATAAAGTCCTTATCTCCACCAAAAACTTGTGACTTTAAAATAAAAATATTTTGATAAAAGAGACTTGAGAAATTCGAGTCTGATAAAAATCTATTAAATAAGTTTGTTATTTCTAGTAAACTATAAAAACCTAGTCTTTCTTGTTTAACTTTTGTCTGAAAATAATCTATTCCTTCATACAAACAGTTAAAACTTCTTTCTATGCCCTGCTCTTCTAATAGACCATCAAAATACAATTCAAAACTTCGGCTTAAATCATCTAAACATGCTGTATCATAGTCTAAACTAACTGCTGTCTCACTATCTTTAAAGTCATGATTGTTATCACAGCCTGAAACCAATAATCCAAAAACTAATAATGGTGCTAATACTTTAAAAAACATAGCTAACCCTAGTAAAAATCTGATCATTTTCTCTAAAATCTTTGTAAAAACCTGTAGAGTTTCCACTAAATGCCTCTATGAAACTTAGTCCAAGCTCTGCTGAAAAAACTTTATTTATAGCAGAAATACTTAGTCTTCCAAGAGCTCCTTCATGTTTTGCATCTACATAACCTAACATATTAAGGTTAAGCTTTGAGTTAAGCCTCTTTTTTAAACTTAAGCCTGTTCCATTACTAAATCTATAATTTACGCTTAATGAGTCTTCTAAAACATTATCTAGCTCACCTGTTGAGCTCATACTTAAGCTACTTAAAGTCAAAAAAGCTTTTGCATCAAAACCTAACAACTTCATTTCATGAGCTAAAAATCCATAAGCCCCGCTATCCTGGCCTATCCAGCTAAAATTCTCTTCATTAGGAAGGTCATTTTGTCTAACTTGAGTTGCCACAGACAAAGTTGTTTTTGATGACAGCCCCCAAGCTCTAGTTAACTCTAAATTTGCTTTATGAAAATAAACTGTCTCAGGCCTAATAGATAGCTCAATTGGTGTACTAGGAGTTGAAGCATCAACTAAGAAAGACAAGCCAAGGTCAACTTCTCTACTTGTAGAGTATAAGTATGACAACCTTGTACTGTAATCTCCTAAATTAAACCTCGTGCTTAAACCAACCTGGGGTTTTAAAATCAAAGCCGCATAATCAAGATCTTCTAAAATATATTTTACATCATACTGGTTGCCTGAATATGTAATTCTTTCTGGAGGTAGAGCAAACCATGGTGTTGTGTTCTCAACCCCACCTTCATTGTTAAAGTCATAGTGTTGCACTAGTTTTGGCACTGAAATAAAAGAAGCAAAGACTTGTAAATCATAGTTCTTTCTTTTTCTTTCTAAGAACAGTCCAAAAAGCCCTTCTTGAATTGGGTCATCCTTTCTATAGTCCCAAGAGTTGTTCCAGAACCCACTTAGCTCTAAATCTCTATGCTCTTTACTTGCATCAAATAAGACTCTTCCTAATTTTAAATCACTATTATTTAAAACGCGTATTTTATAAAATAATTCAGGTACAGAAAAAGCTAAATTAAAGTCAGACTCTAAACCTTCTTGCTTTTGTAAAACACCAAAAGATTTAAATTCAAATTGAGAAGATGTGTAATTAAAATTAAAGCCCAGTCCACTTGTCGTTACACCAGAGTTATAATAGGACTGGTGATCTATACCTAAAGACATGCTCAACCCTGTTTTATTAGAGTCTATAAGCTCTGTACTTTGGGCAAACACAATGCCTTTAAAAGGCAATAAAAAAAGACCACTTAGACTTAACTTTACTAAGAGAAACAAGCACTTATTCACACTTAAAATCCTAGGCTTTTGTACATTCATAAACAAGTCTTTTACTTCACCCTGACTCAGAGCTGACACTAATTATTGTCATTAATTCACACATATCCCTATATATAGACTATTGATTGCATATTTTGCACTATTTTTAAGCTTATTAAGTTTGCGCTAAGTACTCTAGTGTCAAAATAATGACTATTTTTTTTATTAAAAATTTTAATTTTTTTTATATCTAACATACCTTTTTATGAGCAGAATTTATGAAGAAGGGATTTAAAAGGATTTGAAGAAAACAAATGATTACTAATTTTGCTGATCAACAATTTGAATGCCATGGCAACAAAAAACGCGAAGCTAAAATTATTTTTTCCAGTTTGACTCAAATTAACCTCCTAGATAGCGTTTATGTTTCTAGGATTTTTAGTCCAAAAAAAGGAGCTACTTTAATTAGATTCATTTTTAGTTTTTAAAGATGAGTTTATAGAAGAAGTTTTTTTAGCGAGAAAATTTAAGTTTAAGTAAGCAAATTTTTTAATGATGAAAAGTTTGTGGCGTATTTTAGTCTCTACTATTTTAAGCCAAACATTATAAGGGGGAGTTCAGGAATGAACACAGAAACACAAAACATAGAAGTAACAACTGCAACGGCTAATCAACAGCCTAACCAAGCTACAGAGGCTGCAAACACAGATACCGCCGGCGCACCTAAAGTAATGCGTGTTAAAAAACGTAATGGAAGCCTTGTTGCTGTTGACGTAAATAAAATTGTTAATGTTGTTATTGCTTGTTCTAATGGCCTTCCTGAAGTTGATCCAATGAGGATTGCAACTAAAGCAATCAGTGGACTTTATGATGGAGCTACCACTAAAGAACTTGATGAGCTGTGCATTCAAACAGCCTCAATGCTTATAAGTGAAGACCCTGTTTACTCTAAATTAGCACAAAGGCTTTTAAATAGATACATCCAAGAAGAAGTTACAAGCCAAGGGATTCTCTCTTTTTCTGATTCAGTAAAGATGGGGTTTGAACAAGGCTTAATCTCTGAAGAAAAACTTAATTTTGTACTAGATAATAAAGAAGCCTTAAACCTTATTATTGCAAAAACAAGAAGTGATAAATTTGAGTATTTTGGCCTAAGAACTGTATATGATCGTTACTTACTTAAGCACCCTCAAACAAGACAGGTTGTTGAAACTCCACAGTATTTCTTCTTAAGAGTAGCCTGCGGTCTTGCAAAAAACTTCCAAGAAGCAAAAGAGTTTTACGATCTTATTTCACAAATGGATTATATGCCAAGTTCTCCAACTCTGTTTAATTCAGCAACACTAAGGCCTCAACTCTCTAGCTGCTACCTTCTTGATAGCCCTGAGGACAGCCTTGAAAGTATTTATGATAAGTATAAAGACATAGCCCTTTTAAGTAAGTACGCAGGCGGAATCGGAGTTGCCTTTCACAGAGTAAGATCTAGAAGCTCTCTTATTAAAGGAACTAACGGTAAGTCTAATGGTCTTGTACCATGGCTTAAAACTCTTGATTCTTCTGTATCTGCTGTAAATCAAGGTGGAAGAAGAAAGGGAGCTGCATGTATTTACCTTGAAACTTGGCATGCAGATGTTGAAGAGTTCTTAGAACTTAGAGACAACACAGGTGATGAAGCACAAAGAACTCATAACCTTAACTTAGCAAACTGGGTTCCTGATCTTTTCATGAAGAGAGTTAAAGAAGATGCTATGTGGTCTCTTTTTGACCCTAAAATCATGCCTAATTTAGTAGATACTTTTGGTGATGAGTTCGAAAGAATCTATACTCAAGCTGAAGCCGATGGAAAATTTGAAAAACAAGTTAAAGCAAGAGACCTTTATTCTAGAATGATGAAGACTCTAGCTCAAACTGGTAACGGCTGGATGACTTGGAAGGATGCAAGTAACACTAAGAGTAACCAAACTGGAAAACCTGAAAACGTTATTCATCTTTCAAACCTTTGTACTGAAATTCTTGAAGTCACTTCAAACAAAGAAACTGCTGTATGTAACCTTGGGAGTGTAAACTTAGGTAACCACGTTGTTGATGGCAAATTTGACTTCACAAAACTAGCAATGACTGTACAAGTAGCCGTTAAATACTTAGATAAAGTTATTGATATTAACTTCTACCCTATTGGCACAGCTGCAGATTCAAATGACAAATGGAGACCTGTAGGCCTTGGTGTTATGGGTATGCAAGATGCTTTCTTTAAGCTTGGTTATAAGTATGACAGTCCTGAAGCTTTAGAGCTTTCAAGTAAGATTCAAGAAGAGATCTACTACTGGGCACTTACAACTTCTAACGACATTGCATCTCGCGAAGGAGCTCACAAGGCTTTTGCTGATACAAGAGCAGCTCAAGGTGACTTACAGTTTGACCTATGGGGAGTTCAGCCAAGTGACACAAAAAGATGGGATGAACTTAAAGAGAAAATCAAGGATAAAGGCTTAAGAAACTCTCTTATGATTGCTATTGCACCAACAGCAACTATTGCAACTATTACTGGTGTTTTTGAAGCAATGGAGCCACAAGTTTCTAATTTCTTTAAAAGAGAAACTTTATCTGGCGAGTTTATTCAAATTAATAAGTACTTAGTTCAAGTTCTAAAAGCTAGAGGACTTTGGAACCAAGATGTTAGAGATCAGATTAAAGCTGCAGAAGGTTCAATTCAAAGTATTGAAGCGATCCCTCAAGAGATTAGAGATATCTACAGAACTGCTTGGGAGATTCCACAAAAAGCACTTATTGATTTAGCTGCAGCTCGTGGACCTTATATTGATCAAAGTCAGTCTTTAAATCTTTTTATTGAAAGCCCTTCAATTGGCAAACTTTCAAGCATGTATATGTATGCATGGGAAAAAGGAATTAAAACAACTTATTACTTAAGATCTCGCCCAGCTACAAAAATTGCTAAAACAACAAACTCAGCTTCTCAATCAAACAATGCTCCAAAGAAGACATTTACGGACGCTGAAGCACTAGCTTGCTCTTTAGAAAATCCTGAAGTTTGCGAAGCTTGTAACTAAAAACAAAGCTACTGTGCTTGGTACATGGTAGTGATTAACATTTACGGCTTATTAGATTCTCTACTAAGTCGTAAAAATTCATATTAAAATTTACAAAAAAAGTACTTATTTAAAATAAATTTAGTACGTATAAAAAAGGGGAAAATAAAATGCTACTAGATCCAGGATTTGATCTCACACTTAGACCAATGAAATATCCACAGTTTTATGAAATGTATAAAGACGCTATTAAAAACACATGGACTGTTGATGAGGTTGATTTTTCAAATGACGTTACTGATTTAAGGTCAAAACTAACACCTCAGGAAAGTTTTTTAATTAATAGACTTGTGGCTTTCTTTGCTACTGGAGATTCTATAGTTGGAAACAACCTGGTTTTAAATCTTTATAAGCACATTAACGCGCCAGAAGCTAGACTCTACCTTTCTCGTCAGCTTTATGAAGAAGCTCTTCATGTACAGTTCTACCTTACTCTTTTAGACACATACATTCCTGATCCAAAAGAAAGAGAGCAGGCTTTTGCTGCTGTAGAAAACATCCCATCAATTAAAGCTAAAGCTGATTTTTCTTTTAAGTGGATGGACTCAATTGATGACCTAGATAAAATTGAGACAAAAGAAGATAGAAGAAAGTTTTTAATGAATATGATCTGCTTTGCTTGCTGTATTGAAGGACTTTTCTTCTTTGGAGCTTTTGCATATGTTTACTTCTTAAGATCAAAAGGTCTTTTAAATGGTCTTGCTTCAGGTACAAACTGGGTCTTTAGAGATGAGAGTGCTCATATTGATTTTGCTTTTGAAGTGATTCACACAGCTTTAGAAGAAGAACCTGACCTTATGAACGATGGCATGAAGGATATGATTAAACTCATGCTTCAAGAAGCCATTGATTGTGAGATGGGCTTTGCAAAAGACATCTTAGAAAATGGTATCGCAGGTCTTTCAGAAAAAGACATGAGAACATACTTAGAGTTTATTGCTGATCAAAGACTTCAAAGACTTGGAATTGAAACTGTTTATAACGTTAAAAATCCATTTGGCTTTATGGAGCTTCAAGACACTCAAGAGCTTGCAAACTTCTTTGAAAGAAGAGTTTCTGCTTATCAAGTAGGAGTAACTGGGGAAGTTGCTTTTGATGAGAGTTTTTAAAAAAAATACTCAACTAGAGCCTTTGCCAAAAGAAAAAGGAGCTTTAAAAGCTCCTTTTTTTTACTAAAATTACTTGTAGGGTACTTTTAGAAAATATCTTCTCCGATATGAAATTTATACCCCACTTCTTTTCCATCTTGCATAGTGTTTGTTATTAGAGGGTTATTAGAACCTGATTTCTTCACAACAACCAATCTTTTCACATAACCACCTGGCGGCAGCTCCGTTGATCCTAACATATATCTCTGGAACATTTACAGTAACAATTTTGGTCTCTAGTACTTCTAAAATCAAAAGTTAAAACCAAGATCTACAGCCATCTGACTGACAGGCCTTAACTCTCCAAGAATCATCTTATAAAGAACATATGGTGTAATACTCACTAAGTTTCCTTGCTTACTTCTCCATTCATATTCTTTTTTAAAAAGTCGATACCCAGCTATAATAAAATCACCACCCCTTCTATCTTGAACTGTATTCATAGCTTTTATCAGGTCTCTTTCACCTTCACTACTTCTATAGTGCTTAATTAAATCAAACCACTTCTTCCAAGATTCCTCTTCCGCTTCATTAAAAAAGCCTAGAAGGCCTGATGGAGCTATTCGCTCCAACTCAAGTAAAAACTCATCAATTGATAAAAAAACCTTGCTGCCACTTAAAACCTGTAAGCTTTTAAAATAGGTATTCGAACCTAAAAGGGACTCTTTAACTGCTATTGCAAAAATAAATTTATACAAAGCTTGTCTATAAGAGAATATTTCTAGGCTTTCTTTTAATTGTGATAATGACTCTAAATCAATTTGAAGGTCTTTAAATTGTCTCCTAAAGGCTACTTGAATTCCTGAGTCAAATGAGGCCACATACTCTCTTAGTCTTTCTTCACCTTTTCGCTCACTGTCTGGAACCTTATACTGACCACTGTCTTCACTTAAAATGCCGGGGTAACTTCCAGTACTTAACCCACTCCGTGAAGCTTCAAACAAAACTTGTGCTATTGTAGGCAGTGTTTTAGATGCAGTTCTTAAGGTAAGTATTTTTTTACATTGAGTAGCGTGAGATATGTTTGAAAAAGTAAAAACTAATACAAACCACTTTAAAAGAACAGCATTAAACATAGAGTTATTCTACCATCTACTAAGCACTCTCTTATAATCTAAATGGCAAAACAAAAGTAGTTACATAAATATTACACTACAGTTAGTATAGTAACAGGTTTAAACGACTTTTTTTGTCACTCGACCACATAATAACAAATCGTAAAGATATGCTCTTCAGGTATTATAAGATTGCCATTCTCATCATAATCAAAAAATATACGCCTTTTTGATCCCGAGGGGTCTCCTAAATTAATAAAGGCCGCAATGAGAAAATCATTAGACTTTCTTACTTGAAAAACAACACTATTAACACCATCTGGAACACGCTCTGATCCCGCTGGCACATGCGAGCTTAAGTAACCACCAAAGTACTTAGCCCATAAAAGAGAGTATTTATATGATTGAACATAATCACGCCTTTCTGGTTCTGACATATTCTCAAAAGTATCTTTAAGCATATATCTCTCACCTGGTACTTCTCCTAGCATGTAATTAATATTGCCCTCACCTTCTCTTTGATCCATACCGTTATTAAAGTGATAAAGGGCATATATAGATTGCCTCATATAAAAATCATTTTCTTTTTCAATACACCAACCAGCAAAAAAACCTTGGTGATTTCTATGATCAGCTTTTTCAGCTTCCACAAAAGCTTTGCTTAAATTAGTAAAAAGCTC
>CALLAU010000088.1 GCA_938002015.1 uncultured Bdellovibrionales bacterium | reverse complement strand
CGTGATCACTGTGCCTCTTATGCTTTTTATGGGACTTATGCTTTACACTTTATTTAAAGGGCTTCAGAGCACAACAGGTCTTACTCAAGAAGAGCTTGTGAACGTCTAGTAATTCCAGCGAGACCTAAGTCTGGCTGTCAGGCTTGTCGAGTGTCGGTTTAAATTATTTAATAACTTCATAAAACATAACAAGGAGTTATTTAATGAAAACAATCCTAATATTTTTTGCACTTATTCTTTCATTTAGTTTTGCAAACGCTGATCAAGCAAATGAAGTTTCTATTGAAGTTAACAGCAACCCAGTAGTGATCTATGCACCATACCCTGCTTTAATTGAAACTGAAAATGAAGAAACATATACCGAACTCGTTGATGGGCCCTGGATCTCACCAACACTTGAGGTTAGAAATTCTTTAGATTCTGATATACAAATTACTAATATTAAATTTATGTTCTCATCTGAAAAAACTGTTTTAATCGAAAGAGATTTGCTCTTCACCGCAAAAGCTAAAACCGACAACAACCTTAGCCTGAATCTCTATACAATTGCCGGTAAGTTAGGTGATTATGAAAGTGAAAGTGATTTAGAGGGATCTAATTTTAACGTAATAGCTTTAGTTACAGGTACAAGAGTAGATTCTCAAAAAGAGTTTACAAAAACAATATCTTTTAAAACAAGAAATAACTAAATCTCTCTTCTTCAATTCTATTATAAAAAAAGAGCAAAGGGTTCTCCTCTGCTCTTTTTTTGTTTAAAACTTGAAAAATTAATTTTAAAACACAATTTCAGAATCTAGTCTGGATTTTTTTTGCCCTGGTGGATTTTTAACGGGCATGATTTTTATACCGTACTCTCTATCCGGTGGGATTGGAGATTTGCTTTCTTTTCTTCTTCTCTTCTCGGCTTGCTTTAGTGCTTTACTAATCTTAGCAGCCTCTCGCTTCTTTCTTGCTATTTCTCTTTTCTTAAAAAGACTCTCTCTTTTATTCTTCTTTTTTATAATTTTCTTTCTAACAGCGATGTATTTTTCTGCAGCTCCAACTTTTTTTCTGTTTGCCTTCGTTCTTTTTGCAGTTTTCTTATTAGCGTGCTTTTCTCTCTCTTTTCTGGCCGTTTCTTTTCTCTTTTCATGAGCAAAAAAGTCTTTTGCAGTACTTGAAGCTTCTACTTGAAACGTCATTAAAACTGGACTTAAAAATACAAGTGCTATAATTTTATTCATTAAAACCCCTTAACCTCTCTATTATCTCAAAGCTTTTAGAAAAGCTCCAGTGTAAAGGCTTGAGCAACCCAAGACCTAGTGCTAGATTTTAGCCCTTAAAACAGGAGTCTTAACGTGTTACCTTTTCTTGCTGAAATCGGCCTATTTTTACTTAAATCTATAATTATTGTAGCTTCCATCATTATCGTGATGTCCTTTATCGTAAGCCTTGCTTTAAAGCAAAAAATGAATGAAACAAAGTTTAAATTTACTGACTTAAGTAAAAAGTTAAAAAAACAATCTGATGCTTTAAAAGAGCAAATGCTTTCAAAAAAAGAAGCTAAAAGTCTTCAAAAAGAGAAAAAGAAAGAGTTAAAAAAAGAAAGTAAATCCAGTGAACAAAAACCAAAGCTTTTTGTACTAGATTTTGAAGGTGATATTAAAGCCTCAAGTGTAGGAGCTTTAAGAAAATGCGTAACTCAAGTAATCTCAATTGCTGATAAAGAAAAAGATGAGGTTCTTTTAAGAATTGAAAGTCCTGGAGGGCAAGTTTCTGGATATGGATTAGCTGCCTCTGAACTTGATAGGTTAAAAAAATCAGGAATTAAACTAAACGTATCTGTAGATAAAGTGGCTGCAAGTGGTGGCTACCTTATGGCATGTGTTGCTGATCAAATTCTAGCGGCTCCTTTTGCTATTGTAGGCTCTATTGGAGTGGTTGCTGGAATGCCAAACTTTCATAAATTCTTAAAAAAACATGATATTGATTATAACGTTCTTACAGCTGGAAAGTTTAAACGAACACTTACCGTTTTTGGTGAAAACACTGAAGAAGGTAAAGAGAAATTCTTAGAGCAGCTTGAACAAATCCACAGGCTTTTTAAAACGTTTGTTAATACTCATAGACCAAGTCTTAATATGGATGATGTTGGAACCGGAGAGTACTGGTTTGGGAATGATGCTCTTGAGAAAAAACTTGTCGATAAAATTCAAACAAGTGAAGACTTTATTCTAGATAAAGTTGATAGTCATAAGGTTTATGAACTTGAGTATAAAGAAAAACAAAAACTTAGTGAAAAACTAGCTGAGGCAGCTCAAGCCACATTTTTTAAAGAGCCCAGTGTTTTTTAAAAACTGCTTTGTTCTAATTTAACTTCAAAGGCAATCTTCGCTAATATATTTTTTTAGTGGGTACTCAGACATATGCCCACATCCAAAAGAAGGTTTTTTATTACCCTTAGCAAGGCTACTTGCCATAAATTTAAAACTGTCTTTAAGGGTTTTTCCTGTTTTTACATCAACAGCTGTAAATTTAACTTCATACTCTAGAGTTTCTGCAGAAAGCTCTTTAACACTTTCAATTTTCATTGTGCCTTTTTTAACTTTAATAAAATCTGAAGCGCTTAGGCCTGACTCTGACAATGACTCCATTGGGCGCCCTGCTTTTACATACTTTAACTCTGTATTATTAATACATGCAGCTTTGCCTTTATAAACCCTTGCTCCTTTTTCCTCAGCTAATAAAAACTCACTAGCTAGTGGCTCTGCTTTTTCAGGACAAGACTTAACCTCTTTATTTTGTTTAAACATATGATATCTCTCATACGCACCAGTTTGAAAACAAGTAAAGAAAAGAGTTAATAATAAAGATAATCCATATTTACTACTCATGAAGATATGTCCTTTAACTCTAAACTAGCGGACACTGATTCTCTGTGACAAGCCTTACCACACTCATCTCCTTGAACTTTAGGACAAGTGTCTGCATCATACCTGCACTGCGGGGCTCCATTACCCATCATTGTTTTATGCCTTGTTATAGCAAAATCTCTAGATGATAAATCTGATGACTTTACTAAGCCAGTAGGGTTAGCTTTGGCTGTAGCACAAAGTCTTTTAGCATATGCTAAAAGCTTTGGTATCGGAGCTCTAACAGAGCCATTTGGGAGGTTTCTCTCAGAGTAAGCTGAACTTACATTAACAATAACTGGCCCCGCATCTCTACTACCCGTGCTTTGCCCAACTTCCATATTCATATCGTTAATCGTAATTGAACTGCAGTCTCTACCACTTGTTAAAACACCACGAATACCAAGAGGATCATTACCAACTTTTGTAACCATCCATGAATGGTTACCTCCATCAATTATTGCGTCCCCTTCAAGAAGCGGCTCTTTTGGATTTGCGCCAGTTCTTAAAGCTCCTAGGTTAACTTTTGGCTCAGCTAAACATGAGTTTGGATCCTCAGCTAAACTCACACCTAAACGTGTGTTAACCCACTTGTTACTTCCACCAATGTTAAGCCTCATCTCTCCATTAGAGGACGTTACCCTTTCATCAGGGTGCATTTTAAGGCAATTTGATAAATATCCAACTTGAATCATCTTATAACACTCAGGTGCAATTGTTGGCACTGAACCACTAGCGATGTTGCATGTGCCCGTTTGTCCAGCTCTATTTACACCACAATTTGCTAAGTTGATCACTGGCCTACCGCCTTGAACCGTAACTCCAAAATTTGAAGGCATTGCAAAAGATTTTTTTGCCGTTGCGTAGTTCACACCATCAACTACTGCTGAACACTGATTTGAAGCTTGGTATGCATTTCTATAACTAGAATTGATTCTACGATTAAGAGTTCCCCCTTCGCCTACAATTTGAATCACAACTGCTCGTGTTGACTCTTGATCTCCGCTACAAGCAATAGCTGCACTTGGTTGAGAGTATGAAGATGCAACATTACATGTGTAGCTTGGATAATCTGGAAGTCTATTTAAAGTTCCTATATTACATGTTCTATACATGTTCTGCATAACCTTCATAAACCCACTTGCAGGGTTGTTGTTTGGAAGTGGTTGTAAGCTTCCAACACGCAAAGCATTAGCTCTACAGTCTACACAATTAGGATCGAACCTTCCTTCAGTTTGACTTAAAGCATTTCTTGGCTGAGCCCCTCGGTTTGCATTTCTTGCAGCCGTCCGTGACTCTTGACTACAAAAAAGCTCAAAGAAAAATACTCCACAAAGCTTTGAAGCTGCATTAGCTTGAAAACTAAAAGAACTTAAACATATAAAAATTAATAAAAGAGATCGGGTTTTCACCCTTTAAGCATCAAAAATTTTCTCTAATTTGTCACTTACCTTAGGGCATTAACGTCTAGTGAAACTCACTTAAAGTCCCTGAAA
>CALLAU010000087.1 GCA_938002015.1 uncultured Bdellovibrionales bacterium | reverse complement strand
GGAGTAGTTATTAATGTTTCAAGCCTACCTCAAGGACAAGCACCATACGGTGAAGGGCAAACTTTAACTCATGAAGTAGGTCACTGGTTAGGTCTTTATCATACATTTCAAGGTGGGTGTAACGGACAAGGTGATCTTGTGGCTGATACAGTATCTCACAGTAGACCAACTTATGGATGTCCATCAGTAGATACGGTTCCTGTTTGTGGAACAAATAGTTCTGATTTAGTAGCTCCAGTGAGTAACTTTATGAATTATACTGACGATGCGTGTATGACTGAATTTTCAAGAGAGCAAAATGAAAGAATGAATGCTGCGTTTTCAGTATTTAGAAATGAATTTATTATTGATCTTTAAAAATTAGGATAAAGTAAAAAAGAATAACTCACCTGCAGAAATCTAGCTTATTAGTTTCTGCAGGAATGGTTAAAACATTCCTACGCTTTTCCCCACTCCAAATCTCAGGCCTTAAAACAGACCAAAAATCAGCAGCTCCCTTCCATGCGCCAGTTCTTCCCCCGCGAATAATTCCATCTCTTAGCACAAGGTGCCTTACCATTTTAACTCCACAAGTAAGGTTCTTTCTGGCATCATGAAGGTCTTGAGGGCTATATAAGTCATTACACCTGTAAGCTGCTCTATGTTGATAATCTAACTGCAGTAAGCCTCGGGAGTATCTTCTGCTTTTTCTTTCTAAAAACTTTTCACTTGTATCAAAACCTGATTCCCATCGGGCTACCCCGGAAATAAACATAAGCCAAAATTGTTTTTTTTGATCTCGAGATAAAGAGTTTAAACTACTACAATAACCAGCATCATCAATATGAGTAGCTTCAAGCAAATCGTTAGCATATCTTTCAATTGCGTCTAGAGTATACCTTGTATAATCAGATCCACGAGCGTGGCTATCCCATCTTGCCTTAAAATTTGAAATACTTTGGCTTGTATCTAAATCACTTGGTCTAGCAGTAGGTCTTAAACTACTTGTTACTGCATAAGGAGAGCCTGTATCCCCAGAATTTGGAGGACCTTCTGCAGGTGGGATCATGATATCTGAAATGGCCTCTTCTTCATTGCTGGCTTTTATAGGTCTTGCTCTGGGGCGAATGGTTTGCTCTCTTGAAGTTGGTATGGTGGTGTTGTTTGTAGCGCTATTTTGATTTTCGACAGATTGTAGCTTGGCAGCTGTTCTTGGGTTCGTATCGGTTTTTGTTGCCGGTGGATTATAGTTTGATGTTGCTTCAGGTGCAGTGGGCTGCTTTATTTCTTGAGCGATCTCATTGCTAATACCTGGGTGAAAAACTGTATTTGGCTCTTGTCTTCTTCTTTGGATTTCATCGCGCCTTCTTTTTATTTCTAAGAGTCTTTGGCGATTTTCCTCAGCCTTTCTTTGTACTTCACTTAGCTCATTATCAATGTTTTTATTTCCAGCGCTATCTACAGCTACATCAGAAACTTCTTCGCTTGAAGAAGGGATTATAGCTTCAGTAGAAGAAGGGGTTTCTTGGTTTTGGTCGCTTGAATTATTACTGTCTTCAGGTTCTTTATTTTCATCAATTATAAAATACTCTTCAATTCGAACTTTAATTCCTTCATGTATTGAGTCTTTTATACCAATGTCAGCAGCAGCTTTTGCTTCATCCATTGTTCTCTCAGATGAAATTTCAACAACAATAGGTTCCGTTCCATTAGGAATTTTCGTTACTCGATTTTGAGCAACAAGCTCAGTAAGAGTTTCTTCTCCTCTTTCTTCTCGCTCTTTATCTATGACTTGTACTTGTTCTGTATACCTTGGATCACTCACAAGAACTTCAGGCTCTGGAGAAGTAACACTGCTTTGAGGAGGAGTGCAACCTGTTAGTGGCAGTAAGGCTGCGGTGATGAGACTAGTAAGTATGTATACGTTCAGCTTTTTCACACACAATGTACTACAAATTTCATGCGTAGCTTGAGGTTTAATGAGTGAGACTTGAGAGGAGTGGCTATGAACTCCTTTCAAAGTGCAGTGACAGAAAGTGTCACTACATATAAGATATAACTATCTAAGCCTAGGTATGGGCCTTATGAGAGATTATTAATCCTCTCCTCCATGCCATTGTTTTACAATACCATTACAGCTAACTAAGTATCCCCACCAGCAATCAGCACTTGGAGCACATGTCCATTGTTGAACTGTTTTAGAGAAAAAACCTGCCTCACCAGTTAAGCTAGAGTATTTATCTACAAAAGATAAACTCTTAATAGTGTCTTTGCCTCTTGGCCTAGAAGAACTCTCATCTAAGTATTCTTTTAAGATTGATTTGGCCTCACTTAAGTCAATGCAAATATTTGTATTTTCAAAAGCTAGGGCTAAATCTGCACTTGCTATCAAAATGTTATCTGGAATTCCATTAGGTTTTTTTCCAGCGTAATAAACACTTGCTGAATCTTCTATAATAAGCTTTCCTTGAACCATTGATGCAACAGGTGTGTAGGCTACATACTTATATGAAGACTCTGTCTTTTCATCAAAGCTTGACCATGAAAGCCTTATTTGTGCAGGCTTTTTGGCATCTAGTTTAAAACTTCCTTCAATATAAAGATTTTTAATAGAATCATCTGATGAGTTTAGTTTAGATGTGTAGTGGCAGGTTCCGTTTGCTTTATGATGAAGTTCAAGATCGCCCTCTACATTGTTTAGAGTAGAAAGGTATGAGTGGGCATATGGTAGTAATGGATTGCCTTCAGCGTAAGGTATATTTTTTGTTTGAGCGAAATTTTTTAAGTTAAGTTTAAGTGCATCTGGACAGTCTTGAGTTAAGACCGCATGAGAAAAAGTGCTAGCGCTTAAGCCAAAGATTAGTAAAATTAAAAATTTCATTTTTAAACCCCCTCTTGGTTACTTTAAAAAAGCACTACCAGAAAGGCTTTGCTAAGATCAATGCTGAGCAAAAAAATAAATACTTTTGTTGTTTAAAAACTGAAGTAAATTCAGGATTTTGTTAAGTTTTCTTGTTTTTGTGTAGAAGAAATCAGCAAGCATAATAAATGCCATAAAAAACAACTTTTTCTTCCTGTTTTTCTCCCAATGCATAGTGACTAAAAGTCTTATAAATGGGATCAAATCCCCATAGAAACAACACAATATATGGAGAGATGTAGAGCATGAAAAATCATACGGTTAGAGTTTACCCATCAAAAGAGCATTTACCTAAAGAAGAACAGCTTGCCTGGAAAATGGCAGAAATGGCTACAGACGATGTTGCTATTGATGCTGAAGTAAAAGATATGATCATCAATAGAATTATTGATAACGCAGCAGTTGCAATGGCTGCTATCAATAGAGGGCCTGTTGCAAACGCAAGAAGTATGGCTCTTTGTCACCCAGTAAAAGGTGGAGCTAGAGTTTTTGGTTTATCAAACGATCAAGGTTTTTCACCAGAGTGGGCTGCGTGGGCTAACGGAACTGCAGTAAGAGAGCTTGATATGCATGATACTTACTTAGCAGCTGATTATTCTCATCCAGGAGATAACATTCCTCCAGTACTAGCTGTAGCACAAAAAAAAGGTTGTAGCGGTAAAGACCTTCTTAGAGGTTTAGCAACTGGTTATGAAATTCAAGTAAACCTTGTTAAAGGAATTTGCCTTCATAAGCATAAGAAAGATCACATTGCTCACCTTTGCCCAGCCTCTGCTGCAGGTATTGGAACAATGTTAAACCTTGAAACTGAAAAAGTTTATCAAGCCATTCAACAAGCGGTTCATGTTTCTTTTTCAACTCGTCAATCTAGAAAAGGTCAAATTTCAAGCTGGAAAGCTTATGCTCCAGCGCACTCAGGGAAATTAGCTGTAGAAGCTGCAGATAGAACAATGAGAGGCGAAGGTGCTCCATCTCCAATTTATGAAGGCGAAGATTCTGTAATTTCTTATATGCTTGATGGAAAAGATGGTTCATATGTTGTTCCACTTCCAGAAAAAGGTGAGGCTAAAAAAGCAATTCTAGAAACTTATACTAAGGAGCATTCTGCTGAGTATCAATCACAAGCTTTAATTGATTTGGCTTTTGATATGAGAAAAAAGATTGATGATTTTTCAAAAATTAAAGACATCGTTATTCACACAAGTCACCACACTCACTACGTTATTGGAACAGGTGCAGGCGATCCTCAAAAAATGGATCCAAAAGCTTCTAGAGAAACTCTTGATCACTCTATCATGTATATTTTTGCTGTAGCTTTAGAAGATGGTAAGTGGCATCACGTAGATAGCTACACACCAGAAAGAGCTGGCAGAGCAGAAACAGTGTCTTTATGGCATAAAATCTCAACTGTTGAAGATCCTAAATGGACAGAGATGTACCACGATCCAAATCCAGATAAGAAAGCTTTTGGTGCAAAGATTGTGATTACTATGGAGGATGGTTCTCAAATTATTGATGAAATGGAAAGAGCTAATGCACACCCAGCTGGAGCAAGACCTTTTAAAAGACCAGAGTATGTAAATAAATTTAGAGTTTTAACTGATGGTATTGTCACAGCTGAAGAGCAAGAGAGGTTCTTATCTCTAGTTGAAAACTTAGAAAACTTAACAGCTGAAGAATTGATGCAGTTAAATGTTCAACTTGATCCAGCAAAACTTAAGAATGCGGAAAGAGATGAAAGAGGAATTTTTTAAAAGTTATGCTAAACACAAAAGTTTCTCATAAAGATAAGAGAAAAAAATTTAGAGCAGATTTAAAATCAGGAAAGCTTTTAAGGTTTCCTGGAGCTTACTCGCCACTTGTTGCAAAACTTATTGAAGATATAGGTTTTGATGGAGTTTATATATCGGGAGCTGTGATTTCTAATAACTTAGGTTATCCAGATATTGGTTTAACAACTCTTACAGAAGTAGCAAATGCTGGAAGAGATATTTCAAGAGTGACAAGCCTTCCAACTCTTATTGATATTGATACAGGTTTTGGTGAGCCAATGAGTGCTGCTAGAACAATTCAAGAGTTAGAAGACCTTGGAGTTTCAGGTTGTCATATGGAAGATCAGGTTAACCCAAAAAGATGTGGTCACCTTGATAATAAATCATTAGTTGAGGTTTCAACTATGACAAGAAAAATTAAAGCAGCAGCAAACGCAAAAAGAGATGAAAATTTTGTACTTATTGCAAGAACTGATGCAAGAGCAAGTGAAGGATTAGAAGCTGCAATTAATAGAGCTAAGGCTTATGTTGATGCTGGAGCTGATATGATTTTTCCTGAAGCTATGAGAGATGAGTCTGACTTTGAAGCTTTTAGAAAAGCCTTAGACGTTCCGCTTTTAGCTAATATGACTGAGTTTGGAAAATCAGACCTTTTATCAAAAAAGCAACTTGAAGATTTAGGCTATAACATGGTTATTTATCCAGTAACTACTTTAAGACTTGCTATGGGAGCTGTTGAAACAGCGCTTAGAGATATTAAAGATAAGGGAACTCAAGAGCATTTATTAGATAAAATGCAACACAGAAAACGTCTTTATGAACTTGTGGAGTATGAAGATTATAACCATTTTGATAAAGACATATTCAACTTTTCAATTTAAAAAATAAACGGGAGATTAATTAAAATGTCAGAAACTAAAGTAAATGTAAAAAAAGGTTTAGAAGGTGTTGTTATAGACACTACAACTGTTTCAAAGGTGATGCCTGAAACGAACTCACTTACATATAAGGGTTATCCAGTTCAGGATTTAGCTGAAAAATGCACTTTCGAAGATGTTGCATTTCTTTTATGGAATAACGAGCTTCCAACTGAAGAAGAGGCTAAAGCGTTTAAAGAAAAAGAAAGAAGTTATAGAAGTCTTCCGGACTCAGTTTTAAATGCTTTTAAAGGCATGGACATGACAGGGCATCCGATGGATATTTTAAGAACAGGGATCAGCATATTAGGTACAAATGATAAAAGAACTTGGGATGATTCTGAAGAAGTAACGCGTGATAAAGCAACTCACATGCTTGCAAAAATTCCTACAATGATTGCTGCAGCTTACAGAATGAAGCATGGTAAAGAAGTTATTGCTCCAGATACATCACTGTCTATGTCGGAAAACTTCTTTAAAATGTGTTTTGGTGAAGTGCCGGCACCTGAAGTTGTAAAAGCTTTTGATGTTTCACTCATTTTATATGCTGAGCATTCTTTTAACGCATCAACTTTTACAACAAGAGTTATCACATCAACAACTTCAGATATTTACTCTGCTGTATGTGGTGGAATCGGTGCTCTTAAAGGCCCTCTTCATGGTGGAGCAAATGAGCAAGTGATGTATGTGCTTAAAGAAGTTGGAGAAGTCGAGGGTGCAAAAGAGTGGATGCAAAAAGCACTTAAAGAAAAAAGAAAAGTCATGGGTTTTGGACACCGTGTTTATAAGAATGGTGACTCAAGAGTTCCAACAATGAAAAAGTACGCTAAGAAAATGGCTGACTTTGTTGGAGAGCCTAAATGGATGGAAATCTCTCAGGCTTTAGAAGATGTGATGGTTTCAGAGAAAAATATTTATCCAAATCTAGATTTCCCTGCCGGTCCAGCTTACTACATGATGGGTTTTGAGATTGATATGTTCACGCCAATTTTTGTGATGAGTAGAATCACGGGTTGGTCTGCTCATATTTTAGAGCAAGCAGCTAACAATAGAATTATCAGACCACTTTCAGAGTATGTTGGTCCTAAAGAAAGAAACTTATAAGTTTTTTTAATGTATTTTTTTGTGACTCTAAACCTTATTATTAGAGTCTCTTTATTTAAGAACTAAAGGAGTTATAATATGACAGAATTAATAGGAATGCTTACTTCTCAATTAGGTGTTCAAGAAAACCAAGCTAAGGGTGGAGCTGGAGTTTTATTCCAATTTGCTCAGCAACAACTTGGTGGTGATTTCTCAAAAGTAGCAGATGCTCTTCCAGGGGTTTCAGAACTAATGGGTGCAGCTCCACAAGCTTCAACTGGTGGTTTAGGAGCTATGGCGGGTGCAGCAATGAGTGCATTTGGCGGAAGTGATAAAGCGGCTGGTTTAATGGCTATGGCGAGCCAATTTCAAGAGTTAGATCTTGATATGGAAACAGTGATGAAATTTGCCCCAGTTGTTATGAGCTTTGCAAAATCTCAAGGTGGAGACGTAGTGTCAGGTTTACTTGAGAAAGCTTTTTCATAAGTAAGTAGTTATTTTTTTAATTTTATTTAAAAAGGCTTAGTGTTTTCACTAGGCCTTTTTTTAGTTTATAGTATTTTTATTGAAATAATGAGGTGTTGATTTATGAGCAGTATGTATGAGAAATTAGGAATGTTTTACCTAGGTAAGCCTTATGATATTGAAGAAAAAAAAGTTGTTGATGAAGAGTTAACACTTTACCGCTCAAAAGACCTTAAAACGCATGCTGTGTGTCTTGGAATGACTGGAAGTGGAAAAACAGGTTTGTGTGTTTCGCTTCTTGAAGAAGCTGCAATTGATAACATTCCTGTTATTGCTATTGATCCTAAGGGGGATATTTCAAATTTACTTTTAGGTTTTGAAAACATGACTCAAGAAAACTTTAGACCATGGGTGAGTGAATCTGAAGCTGAGCAAAAAGAAATTTCTATTGATGAGCTTGCAAAAGAGAAAGCTGATTTATGGTCAAAAGGAATTAGAACCTGGGATCAAACTGAAGAGAGAATAAAAAAAATTAAAGAAGCTGTGGATATGAGGATTTATACGCCAGGAAGTGATGCTGGTCTTCAAATCTCACTCTTTAATAGTTTTAAAAACCCTGGTGAAGTTGTTGTTAAAGATTCTACAGCTTTATCTGAAGCAGTAGAAAATGCTGTAACATCATTTTTATCTATTATCGATGCAAAAATGTCTGAGGCTGGCTCACCAGAACATACCTTTATATCTCAAATTATTATTCAAGCATGGGCAAATGGTGAGTCTGTGACATTGCCATCTCTTATCGGCCTTGTTCAAAACCCTCCTTTTGAAAAAATTGGAGTTCTTGATTTAGAAACTTTCTTTCCTAAAGCTAAAAGAACATCTTTAGCTTTAAAATTTAATTCTTTATTTGCTTCTCCAAAGTTTAAAACCTGGAGTCAAGGAGAAGCCCTTAATGTTTCTAATCTTTTGTATAAGAATGGTAAGCCTCAAGTTTCCATTTTATCAGTCTCACACCTTGAAGAAGAAGAGCGAGTCTTCTTTGTTTCAAGACTTTTAAATGAGCTTGTCAGTTGGGTGAGAAAGCAGCCGGGAACAAGTTCTTTAAGAGCGATTCTTTATATGGATGAAATTTATGGATATTTTCCTCCTAATGCAAATCCTCCTACAAAAAAACCAATGCTTACTTTACTAAAGCAGGCTAGAGCTCAAGGGCTTGGAGTTGTTTTAGCAACGCAAAACCCTGTAGATTTAGATTATAAAGGCTTATCTAACACTGGAACATGGTTTATTGGAAGACTTCAGACTGAGCAAGATAAAGCCCGTTTATTAGATGGGTTAAAGTCAATTGGCTCATCTGAATCAATTGATTGGGATAAAGCTTTATCAAGTTTAGATAAGCGAGTGTTTCTTATGCACAATGTACATGCTGGAGAACCACAGATCTTTCATACAAGATGGGCTCTTTCATATTTAAGTGGACCTATGACTAATACTCAAATTTCAAAACTCATGGCTCCATATAAAAATACGAACATGCAAGGTTTAGATTCAAAACAAAGTCAAAACGATATTAAGATAGAGAGTGGAGGGGCTTTTAACCCTCAAAGTTTACCAAAAGAAGTGAATCAAAAAGTTTTAGATGTGAAATTTAGTAGAAATCTTAAGCCATATTTAGGAGCTATTACCTCTACCCATTATAGTCATTCAGCATCAGGACTTAACAAATCTGTTAAAGAGCTTTGGTGTTCAGATTTATCAGAAGAAGCAATTGAAAGTTTGAATGTTTTTGAAGAGGCTTCTATAGAAGATTTGTCACGATTTGAGTTTATGAAAGAGATTGTTTACGCTGAGGTTCCTGTTTGCGCAATTAAGGAGAGCTTTTATAAAAATAAAGAAAAAGAAGTGGAAAACTCTGTGTATAGATCAAAAGGGCTAAGGCTTTATAGATGTCAAAGCCTTAAAGAATACTCAACTTCAGAAGAGAGTTTAGATGATTTTAAGAGTAGAATTTCACTTTCTCTAAGGGAGAAAAGAGATGAAGAGGTTGAAAAACTTAAGCTTAAGTTTGAGAAGAAGATGGGCACTGTTGAGAAGAGAATTCTTCGCTCTGAACAAAAGATAGAAAAAGAAAAAGAGCAGTACAGCAGTAAAAAAATGAGTACAATGATTAATTTTGGAACTGCTATAGCTTCTGTTCTTATGGGTGGAAAAGCCTTAAGTTCAACTTCAGTAACGAGAGCTGGAAGAGTGATAAGGAGTGCGTCTACAGCGTCTAAAGAAAAAGGTGATATCTCAAGAGCTCAAGAACAGCTTCTTGATTACCAAGCAGACTTACAAGATCTTCAAGATGAAATGGAAGATCAAATCATGAGTTTAGAGGAGAAACTTTCTATAGATAATATAGAAATTGAAGAGTTTAGAGTTGCTCCAAAGAAATCTAATATTGAAAATATTTGGACGGGCATAGTTTGGGTTCCTCAGTAGTTAATGAAGGGTAAAAGAAAGACCCAAGATCCTTGTTTAGAATGTTACTTGCATAAAAGTTTATGTATGTGTGAATGTTTTAAGACCCTGGACCTTAAAACAAGAGTCCTTTTGGTTACTCATCAAAAAGAGTTAAAGAGAACTACAAATACGGGACGCTTGGCTTTAAAAATTTTGTTAAACTCTAATATGCGGCAAAGAGGTATAAAGGGTGATCCTTTAAACCTTAAAGAGGATCTAAAGGGTGATTATCAAAGTCTTTTGCTCTATCCATCTAAAGATGCTCAAATCTTAACAAGAGAATTTATATCAAAAATTAAAAAACCAATTCAGCTTATTGTTCCTGATGGAAACTGGAGGCAGGCTAGTAAAGTGCATACTCGTCATAATGAATTAAAAGATGTTCCTCGTGTTATGTTAAAAGATGAGTCTCAAAGCATAAACTTTATTAGAAAAGAATCAAAAGAAGATGGGATGGCAACTATGCAGGCTATAGCCTACGCGCTAAAAATTATAGAGGGTGATGAGCCTCATAAGGTCTTACTAGATATTTATAGTGAGAAACTAAGAAGGACACTAAAGTCTAGGGGACTTAAGTTTTAGTTATGTGTTGAGAATGTTACTTCAATGTATTTAGCCTAGTCTATAGTTCTAATTTCTCTAAAAGTGTAAAAGTTTTTGATACCTTGTCCCGAAATAATACACATGGATTGTTCAAAGAATTTAGTATCAGTTAATAAAGTAATAGCAGTATTAATATTGTTATCAGGATGTGCCTCAAAAAGGCAGCTGAATTTAGCCTCCTCTCCTAGTGGAGCAACAGTTTATTCAAGTACCTCATTTTCTTCAGAGTTTAAAGAGATAGGTAAAACGCCATTAACAATTGATTTAAAAAAAGAAGTTTCTGATGACAGGTTTGCCTATCTTTCTTTTAAAGCTGACGGTCATGATAACTATAGAATAGTTATTCCATCAAATTACTCTACGGGGAGTATAGAAGTAAAACTCAATGAACAAGCTAAGGTAACTGATGAAGAATTAAAAAAAGAAATTGAGGGCGAAATTCGAGAAGGATATGAAGCTCAGAATCGTCTTTTAAAAGATCAATTACAACTTGCTCAGAATTTGGCTCAGCAACAAAAGATTGCTTATGATCTTCAATATCAAAGACTTGAAGAGGACCTCAAGAAAGAATATTCAACAAAGTCTAATCTTATTTTTAATAAGGTAATAGAGGTTCAAAACGCCCTACATGTTAAACAATTAGCTAAAGCAGGTAAGGCGCTAGCAGAGATGAAAACTCTAGATCCTCCTCCAAGTTTAGTTCTTACATTAGAAGGTAACTTTGAGTTTATTAACGGTAGAATTAATAGAGCATTAGCTTCGTATAAAAGAGCTCTTGATCTTGATCCAACTAATGTTGAGCTTGCCGGTGTTTTAGCTGAATTAAGAAAGGTGGTAAGGTAATGAGATCAAATATTTTTAGAACTATTTGTGTTGGTTTGTTCTTTGTTAGTCTTGTATTTTCTTACTTTCAGTTAGTATCTAATGATTTTGTAGATACTAAAAAATCTTCAAATGAAATCGCGCTAGTTGAGCTTGAGCTTAGAAATAAGATTAATATACTTCAAAGAAAATATAAAATTAAAACAGGGTTGATTAGAAAGAAAGACTCGATAACTCTAAGAGTTTGGGATAAGGGATTGTTCCCAATTGATGGTTGGAAGCTTTCTAAAAGAGGAGATATGTTCGTCAAAGAACTTGCTTCATTAATTGGAACTCTTAAAGGTGACCCTGTTGTTAATATTGAAAGTCACTATGACTCGATTAGCCCGGTTAAAACAGGAAATAGTAAGTATAATAAGATAAAAATATCAAACTATAGAGCAGCTCAAATTGCCAATGTTATATCCTATAAAGGAATTGATATGAAAAAAGTGTCTTACAAAGGGCTTAGTGACTCTTATCCTGTAGTTAAAGATAGAGATGTATTTGGAAACTATATTGCTGAAGCTGGAAATCTAAATAGAAGATTAGAAATTGAAATAAAAATGGCGGGACTGCAACTATGAAAACTTTTTTATTGGTGATGATCATATTTTTTACTAATATAGTCTTTGCTCAACCAGTTCCATTTGAAAAAATACAAGATTTTCATAATGATAGAGTTGAGGTTATTAAAAAGAACTATGGCCTAGAAGAAGATGTAGACGTGTCTGTACTACTTTCTTTAAATGAAATGAAAAGTTTGAATGTTTTTTCTAAAAAGCAAAGCATTAAACTACCAGGTTTATTACTAGGTGGAATACAAGTGGAGCGAGATCCGGCAACAATAGGTATGTTTGAGATCATTAGTGATCTTAGTAATTATAAAAGAGAAGTTACGGTTGTTAAAAAGAAGCAAGTTAGTGATGAAGAGATTCAGGCACTCATACTATCTTTAAAAGAACATTTATCCCTTAGGCCTGATGAAACAGTTCGGGTTGAAGATAAATCATTTAAGTTTGATGTTGCAATGAAGGACTGGAAAACAGACCTTAAAAAATCATTATATGAGAGTACATTTAAAAGTGCTGCATGGACATGGGTCCCCGTTGTGCTTTTTGTATTGTCTTTACTTGGTTTTATACTTTCATGGGCTTTAAAATCTGGTCTTAAAACTCTTGGAAAAAGCATTGAAAACGTTGACTTTAGTGGGGATTCAATTGGAGCTGGCGGAGGAGTTAGCAATCTATCTGGTGATGGACTTAGTGATGATGCTGAATTTGAAGAAGAAGTTGTTGTTACATCTGACCCAATGTTTGAAGCTGATCCGATACGCATTTATCAAAAATTTACATCCTTATATTTAAAGTCAAAATATGAATTATGTAGAATCCTTTGGTCTCACCTGCCTACTCCAAGTTTGCAGTTTATGTTTTATCAAATAATGATTCAGGATTTTAATGAGAGCGAAGAGACCGAATTTAAATCTATGTACTTTAGTATATTTAAAATCGAAAATGGCTTTGATTTAAGTGATATAAAAGCTGAAGAGTTAAATTCTGGTGTAATATCACAAATTAATAAGGGTATATCCATTGCTGAAATGTCTGAACCCGTTTTAGTAAGAGAGCGAGCTTTGGCTGCAATTTATCCGCAATATGCTGGTAACTTAAAAATAATTATAGAAAAATCTTTAGATTCCTTCTTTGACGTTGTCTTTTATTTGTTTCCTGATGAAGTTGTAAGCGTAGTAAAGACAAAACCTTATTTATCTGAAGTTGTATCAAAGCGTTTGCCAGAGATTTTAAGTCTACCATCATCATCGAGAATTCCAACAACTGAAAGAGTGCAAAGCTTTGCTGAACTTCTCGAAGAGAATGAAGGGTTTGATAATGAGACTGCAAACAATGATGTCAGTACTCAGGCGATGAAGCTTTTGATTAGCCTTAATGATTCTGACTTGTTTAATAACCAGTTTTTAAATACAGATAGCTTTAAGTCTATTAGAGATAAGATTCCTAGTGTAAACTGGGTAACTGATGAAAATCCTCAGGTTTTAAGAAGGTTTTTAACTCAGCTTTCTGTAGAAGAAATTGGATATATGAACTCAGAGCATATGGACTTTAGAGGACTACTGGATTCTCTTGATAGCAGGGCTGTTATCAGAATAGAAGAAAGTATTAATCGATCTATGAGAAGTAAGCAGAGAGTTAATATAGCTATGTTAAGAAAAAAAATCGCATCATCATTTAAGGCTAGAGAAGATGAGAATGAATTATCTCAAGATGATTTCTATAATGCTGCGTAGTCTTTTATTTTGTTCTTTCTTCTTAGTTAGCATAGCTTCAAAAAGCTATGCTGTTCAGTTTAGACTTATGCTGGGTCCAAAAGTTGAGACGGCCTCTTCTTCTGAAAGCTCTATTTCTAACACTAACCCTATAAGTTTAATTTTTGAGTATGATTCTAGAATATACAAAAAATATTTCATCTCCATTGGCGCATCTGGAGAGTTTGATTTAGGTAACATGTCATCTACTGGTTTTGGGCTTTATGGCAGTTTAAGGTATTATATTAAAGGTGACCCAAGTTTAATATCCTCTGCTGGTAAAGATATACAAGTTAGCTTTGTTGAGCCTATTTCTTATTTTATAGGTTTGGGTTTTTTCCAAAAAAATATTTCTTTTGATTCTGGAGACCCTGCAGTTCGTGATATCAAAGAAGATGTCGGGGGGCTTATATTTTCAGGTGGTGGTAACTATAGTCTTTCTAAAAGGTATTATTTGGCAGGTTATTTACAGTACCTGTTTGGTGGTGCCGGCTCATCTATTGAATACACGAGTATTGAGGGTTATGGCGGGATAGGAATGCGTTTTTAGTGACAAAATTTGTTATTAAAAAGACCTTATACACTTTTTTAAGTTAAAACTATCTATCTAGATGGGAACAGTCCTTGCTATTACCTTTAAATGCGACTTTTCCTTGGTATATTCCTATGTCTCTTTTTAATTTCTTGTAAACATGTTGATCAAGGAGATGAGCCAGTTGAGGTGCCCACAGACTTTAAGGTCTATCAAGAGCACTTTACTGAGCTTTTTGGAGTTGAGACAAAATGCCGAATATCTTTTGCTGAGCTTTCTCCTGGAAGACCTGGAAGGACTATATATCAAGCTTACCAAGTCCAAATTAACTATGATATCTGGAAAGACATTTCTGAAGAAGCTAGAATTGTACTTATAATACATGAGCTTGGTCATTGTGAGCTTGGTCTTCATCATACAACAGGTGAGCACATTATGAGTGATTTTATAGGGACACAAGTTTTAGTTTATTTAAATAACTTAGAAGCAGAAATAGAATTCATGCTAAGTGATGAACACCCAAGAATTCAATCTTTACGCGATTAATTCATATTTTCATAAAAATAAGAAACTTTTAAATCAGTTTTGATATACCTGGAGTTCCAGTTATTAACAAACAAGCCCTCTGCAGACTTAGCTCTTGAGAGAGCGACGTAAGCTTGCCCTCTTTCCCATAACCCAGCTAAATCAACAAAGACTCTGTCTATTGAAGCCCCTTGAGCTTTATGGATGGTGCTTGCCCACGCAAGTGAAAGGGGAAGGTTTTTAATCGTAGCACTGAGCTCTCCATCAGCATTTAGTATTTCAAACTCCTCTTTTTGAAACACTAAGTGTCTGCCTTCAAAAGTTTTTACTGTAACGCTCTCATCATCTAGATAAGTAACGTGTGCAAGTGTGCCATTTACATAATACCCAAAAGCATGATTCTTTCTAATCATGATGAGTGCGCCCTTTTTTAAACGAAGCTCTTCAGGGAGTGGGCTGATTTGAAGTACTTTATCGTGAGTTAGCGGTGATTTCTTTTTAATTTTTACTTCAGAATCATATACAAACTCTGGTTCATTTATCGCATCGAGTTTTTGGTTATTAAATCTTTCAACATCAACTCTTTTACCAAATAAAACTGTGCCTTCAAAATTTTGAATATTTTTAAGAGTTTTTGACTTAAAGTAATCTTCAACTTTCCCATCACAGCGCCCATAGCGAACTTCATTTAGCATTTGAATAAAAGATTCATCTGTTGTTCTCATAATTTGCTCTAAGCAAATTTGAGTAAAGTTCATTTCAGACCAAACATTAGTTTCAAATAGCCAGAAGTTTTGTCTTTTAGTTTGAACTGGAGGTAATTGAAAAAAGTCTCCAACCGCAATTATTCTAATTCCGCCAAAAATTTTATCTAGGTTTAAACTTAAGCGACATATTTGTTCTGCAGCATAAAAAGCTTCAGGGTCTATCATGGAAATTTCATCGATAATAATTTCATCAGTGTTTTTTAACCGTGTAAGAAGTCTCTTGTCCTTTAAGGCCTTTGCAATTGTTTTTTCTAATCCGCCTTTCATGATACCAAGGCCAAAAAAACTATGAAACGTACATCCGCCAACAATAACTGCTGCGGCTCCTGTGCTTGCTACTATTGGAGTTGGTTTGCCACTTTCTTTTAAGTAGTGCTTAATAAGAAAAGATTTCCCTGAACCAGCAGCGCCAGTTAGAAAAATATTTTCTTCACCCATAAGAGCATCAAGAGCTTTCTCTTGATCTGGGTTTAACTTTAGTTCTTCATTCTTTATTGCTGTTTCCACTAGTCTTCTGGATATTCAATAACTTTACTGCAGTCAATTTGAATTGATCCATCTATATAAGGATTTGAGGTGCCTTGTATTTCAACTATTTTAAGGTTTCTTATAAGGTCGTCTTCTTGAACTGGAGATTTACAGTGCCAATAGAGTAGAAGATCTTTTTGACCTGGGCTGTCGGCATCTATATCAATATTTACCCCATACTCATACTCCATATATAAGATAGAGCGAGCTATTTTCCCTCTTGCGTGTGGTGCAGGCTCTACTCCATATTTTGAAATTTCTAAATCACACTCAGGACTTGGGTCTCCTCCTTCTAAAATAGTAAAAGGGTAGTTTCCTCTTGAGGAGTTTAATTTATTTTTAGCGGGGTAGAGGTTGTGAAGATCGGCCTCCATCAGATTAAACCTTGGACTAAAGCGTCTACAGCTTTTTCTATTCATCTTGGGGCAATTTGCTTGGTTCTTCATCCAAGATGCTGCGAAAACATGCTCTATATTTAAACCATAACGTTTTTCAAATTTTCTTTGGCAATAAAGGCTTTCGCCTGGACCTTGGTATAGCTTGCTCCAAAATACTCTTTTTGATTCAGAGTAGCTTAAAAGTCTGCTCTGATCTGCAAAGCTTTGTTGGCTATGGCTTGTAAGAGAGATAACAAGAAATAAGAATAAAGTGCGCATGAATTAGTGTTCCCCTTAACAAGAATTAGATAGGAAAAATACAAAATCTGTTAGTCTCTTTATAAAATTACGCGTTACAATAAGTTATAAACTTTTTATTTAGTTTTTAAGAAAAGAGGAGGAAAGAGTATGAAAGCTCTACTATTAATTCTTGGATTATCGCTTGTAACACCATCTGCTTTTTCTTGTAGTGAGCCTACAAGACGAAAAGTTGGGTCAATACTTCATAACTTAAAATCTCCAACTTATTGGAGAACTGTTAAAGGAACAAGTTTTGAGGGTAATAAATCACATCCAGCATTTGTGACAGTACTTAAGAATATACCAAAATCATATGTTGAATATAAAGGTGATGTTTATAGATTCGATGAACAAAAGATTGTTTTATGTGATCGACCTAGAACAAATGAAATTCAAGCGATTCACCCAGATGCCAAAGCTACTATTATAAGAACAGGAAATGGTGATGAAGCTTTGTTAACTATAAGATCTGGTTTTATTACAATGAGATTAAGACCTACTCATTTAGTAAGAGAGCCTTCTTCATTTGAAGGAGAGCCATTAGATCTTTTTCAAATGCTCTTTAAAGCATCTGAGTATTAATTTTTTAAATTATACGTAAAAATCAAAAAAACGTTCAGGCCTTCATTTAACAATAGTGAAGGCCTTGTTGTATCAAAAAGATATACCTGAATTATTTAGCGCAACTTTTTCATCACAATTATGAACTTTAATGAAACGTTCTTGTTTTAGAGAGTCAGTTTTATTGAGTTGAGCTGGCCTTATGTCCGAAATGTATTACATGAAGTATGTAGTATGTATCTTGCTAATTTTATCTTGTTCAATGGCGTCAGCCTTAGAGCTATCTGATTTAGCTTTATTTAACAGATGTTACTCTCACTTAACAAAGAAGAGAATAAATTCATCACATGCATTACTAAAGCAAGTTAAAGATGGATCAATAGATCCGATTTCAGCTTGTTTTTCAATATTTGATAAAGCTGCTTTAGATAGTAATGGAAACATTGGTGTTGATGATGCTGACTCAAGAGCTGTTATTAAAACAATGACTCAGTTTCATAACACATATTTTAATGAAAGGGCTTTTAAGGGACAAAATTCTTGTCAAAGACGAGTTACATTAGACATAAATGATGAATTAGCTCCAGCTCTACATTTTACTAGAGCTCTTCTTTCAAGTTCAACTGAGCTTTCAAGTATCATGAAAGGAACAAAAGAAGTAAGAGGTGTTAGAGAAACGCCTTCGCCAGTTGATAGGGGGCCAGCATCTGAAGCTGCATTTCATAAGTATCTAGATACATCAGATGTTTCTACTCCATGGGATGTGTCAGCCGCATTTCTTGGAACAGGGGATCTTATTGGTGTTACGGATGCGCCGTCTTTAGTTTTGCCACAAGTTAATGAAGAAGTTTTAAACTCCTTTGGTGGTGGAGTAATTGGTTCTAAAATGTATATCCAAAGAGTTTTAGGTAATGATGTTGATAACCGTTCTGATGGTGGAGTTAGAATGAACCGTCATTGGTCAAAATCTGTTGTTAAAGATTTTCTTTGCAGAGACCTTCCAATGATTAGGGAAAGTGATGGAGCTCCTTATATAGATCCAACATCGTCTGTTTCTTTTAGAACTCAATCAGCTTGTATAGGGTGTCATGCTACAATGGATAGAATGGCTGGAGCTATAAGAGGAATATACAGAATGGTTCCTGGAAAAGATAATTGTAACTACACTGATAACTCAAGAACAGAGCATGTGTTTTTTAGAGCGCCAGATAGACCTCTTAGTGATGAAGCATGGCCTTCAAAACCTGATAGAGATTATTATAGAAGGCCAGCTGGGGGTTATCTTTATTTTAGAAGCTATAATGGTGATTTAATACACCGTAAGTTTGATAGTATTGAACAACTTGGAGAGCAAATCTCACAGACAAATGATTTTTATGTTTGTGCTGCTAAAAAATATTATAAGTACTTAACTGGTGTGGATGTTTCACTAGCAGACATTAATGATCCTTTCTCACCAGTAGGTTTAAATGAAGAAGATCTTAAGCATAGAAATAAAGTTATTAGTTATGGGCTTGATCTTAAAAAACACCAGAGTCTGAGTAAAATGTTAAAAGAGATGATCTCATCACCAACATATAGGCTGAGTGATTACGGCATTCAGGTAGGGGAGTAAGTATGTCATCAAATTGGTCTAGACGTGATTTAATGAAATTCTTAGGTGTTGGTACTTTCAGTGGTGTTATTCAAAGCCCTATGGAGCTCTTACTTGAGAGTATGGTTGATGGGCTTGTTACTCAAGCTGTGGCAAATGAAACTGGTAAAAGAGCAAGAAATTATGTTTTTATTCAGCAGCATGGGGCTCCATCAAGATGGATGTATGATTTATTTATTAACCCTAATAATGATTCAAAGTTTGTAGCCTCCAAAGGTGTTGGTAGTGAATTTAATCAAGTAGGGAGTGTTTACGATGGTGTTAAATATGTTGGACACAAACTAAAGGGCGGAAAGTATTATGGTCCAAGAATTTGGACTCAAGAAGTTGCAAGAGCTGGTGGTGGAAATAGAAGAATAGATGATCTTATGAATAATATGTTGGTTATTCAAGGGGTCGATACAGGTAATGCTGGTCACTCTCCATCGGCAGAACTCTTGAATAATCCTTTTACCCCAGTAAGTTTAGGCGGTGCTGTTGCGGATAAGTCTGATACGCCAATTACATCTCTTACAATGGGTACTTCAGCACAGCTTTATAAATCAAAATTAGGTAAATCACAAAAAAACTTAAGCACTGGGGGAAACCCTTTAAGAACTTTGATGAGTCCATTTTCAAAAAAAGCCTCAAATCAAATGCTGAATGTTGAAAAGTCTATTTCAAACAGACTACTGGCGTCTATCTCATCACTTAACGCTTACCACGGTTCAACCTTTTCTGGTTCTAAATCAATTTCAATTGATCAAAAAAATGCTGTAGATTTAATGGCAACAAGTGTAGATGACTTAGGTACAAAGTGGACATCATTAACAGCTAAGTACAGTGATGTTGTAAGAAGAACTATTGATATGTCAGCTTCTGGTCTAACAGGATTTTCTGATATGGCTATAGGTTTAGCTGATGTTTCTGCGCGTGATTCATTGATTTATCAGCATGGAACAAATCAAGTTACTAATACAGACTTAAGAGAGGCGATTCTTGGTGCGGGTGTAGGTGCTCTTGTTGAGAGATTTGCTGTTGCTGAGTATGTTTTGATTAATCAGTTAAGTTCTTCTGTGGGTTTAGGTATAGGTGGAACGAACAGTTTAAAACTAGCTTATAATGGAGCAGCTGCAAGTAACTCAGGTGTTGGTCATGATCAACATACAGTAGGTGCGATGGTATCTTTATTATCTAATACTCTTATGTATAGAGCTCTTTCAGCATGTTTATTGACACTCATTGATTCTTTAAAAAATCAGCCTGGCTTTATGGGTAATACATTATTTGATGACACTGTTATCAGAGTTGCAAGTGAGTTTGGTCGTTCTGCAAAAGCTGATGGGAGTGGTGCAGATCATGCGTCAATGTCGGCAACTAATTCCATTTACTCAGGATCTATTAAAGGCTTAACTATTACAGGTGATGTAACAGCAGCTCATAGATATAACAATAATTATGTTGGATCTTGGGGAACAGCTGCAAAGGCTCAAGCTTTAGGTAATAGAGCTATTAACCCTGGAAATGTCGCATCAAGTATGAGTACTCTTTTAGGGATAGAGCAAATATCTGTTAATAATACAAGTTTAGTATCAGTTGATAAAGAAGGTAATGTAAACACTCTTACTGGTGATTCGGAGTTAGTAGATGCTTAAATTTAGAAAGTATTTTAAAAAAACATTTCTTTATATAAGCTGTAGCTTAGTTTTGCTTCTAAATCAGAACTGTGGAGGTGATGGCTTTAGTTCAAGTGATTTACTTAGTATAGATCATGGCCCATCTGATTTAAATGGTTCTAATAATGCAAATTATGCTACAAGAATGGGTGATAGAGTTTTTGTCTCTTCAGTCTTAGCCTCTGTTTTCTTTCCTGAAGGTGAAACTGATCTAGCAAATGCTGAAATAGATAATGTGCATAAGGATCTTCAAGAATATGTTTCTGCAAGCTTTACGTCAGAGGATATAAGCATTCATAACATAATCCGTGAAAATATTTTAAGAAAATATGAAGAGTTTAAAGGGCCTTGCTCTATTTATGAAAAAGACAGCTTATGTAACGGGTTAAGTACAGCTCAAGTAGAGATTGATGTAGTAGGTGTGGGATCTGTTTCAAAAGAAGGTATGAGGGTAAGTGCTTGCTATCAAATTCTTGATCGTGATCGAGCGGTAAACAATGTTATTGATAAAGTCAGTGTTAGTCAGAATATAGAATTAATTACAGAAAATGAAATAGATGGTGTTTTTAATCTTTTCTACCCAGGTTTAGAGCTTGAGCAAAGCTCTAAAAGCAGTCTTGTTTCACTTGCAAATGCAACATTAGCTTCTACTAATGAAAGCATTGAGACATGGAGAATGGTCTTACTTGCTGTTTGTCAGACTGGTGCTTGGCAGATTCCTTAAGGCTTTTGACTCCTTTGACAATCTTAACTTAAAATAAATTAAGCTTTTAACAAAGGCTTTGACTTTAAAAGTCGAGCACTTATTATCTAAAAAAATAGGTGTATGTATGAATAAAAAAATTATGGTTCTAGGTTCTGGCGAACTTGGAAAAGAATTCGTTATTTCAGCTCAAAGACTTGGCTTATCAACTGTTGCTGTTGATAAATATGAAAGAGCGCCGGCTATGCAGGTTGCTGATAGTTTTGAAGTGATTTCAATGTTAGATGGTGATGCTTTAGAAGAAATAGTAGAAAGGCATAAACCAGATTTTATAGTCCCTGAGGTTGAGTCTATTAGGACTTCAAAACTTTATGAGTTTGAAAAAAAAGGTATTACTGTTGTTCCAACAGCTTATGCAGCAGATGTGACAATGGATAGAGAGAAAGTCAGAGATGTGGCAGCTAAAGATCTTAAACTTAAAACTGCAAAGTATCTGTATGCTTCAACTAAAAGTGAATTAAAAAAAGCAGTTGAAGAAATAGGGGTTCCTTGTGTGATTAAGCCTCTTATGTCGAGCTCTGGAAAAGGACAATCTGTACTAAAAAAGAAAAATGATTATGAAAAGTCATGGGACTTTGCTGTAGCGGGAATGAGGGGAGATGTTTCAAAAGTTATAGTTGAGGAGTTTATAGAATTTGAATCAGAAATCACTCTTTTAACCGTGCTGCAAAAAAATGGTAAAGTTGTTTTTGTAAAACCAATTGGGCACCGTCAAGAAGAGGGAGACTATAGAGAATCTTGGCTTCCAGCTAAAATATCTTCGTCAAAATTAGAAAAAGCTCAGAAGATGGCAAAGAAGATGGTGAAGCATTTAGGTGGAGCTGGAATTTTTGGTGTTGAGTTTTTTCTAACTAAAAAAGATGTGTATTTCTCTGAGCTTTCTCCAAGGCCTCATGATACTGGTATGGTGACGTTAATATCTCAAAATTTATCAGAATTTGACTTGCATCTGCGAGCTATCTTGAATTTACCTATACCTGAAATTAAATATCAAAAAGCAGCTGCAAGTTCAGTTATACTTGCTGATAGGGAATCTGATGAATATGTTTTTGTAGAAAAAGGAATCAGACAGGTTTTAAAAAGAGGTGATGTTGAGATCAAGCTCTTTGGAAAACCTAGTACTAGAAAGAACCGACGTATGGGAGTTTGTCTTGCTACAGCAAGTAATATTAAAGATGCTGTTAAACTTGCAAAGCAAGCATCAAAAAAAATAGAGATCACTTATAAGTAGTTTGAGTTGGTATAAATAATCTTTAAGAAGGATATTTTTTATGTAGGCGTTCTCTTAATTTAAAGAGTAGAGCGAGTAACGCAAACCATACGCCACAAAAATAAGCCATGCTCTCAGTTCTTGGTTCAGTAAAGAAAACCAAATCTAAACTTTCCCCAGCTGAATAGGTGAAAGTTGTTAGAGCGGCACCTAATAGCATTCCAGGAAGTCTAAGCTTGTATAAAAAACTTAAGGAATATCCTATTGAAAAAGGAAATATGGTCCACAAACAAAAAATCCATGCAGGTGGAAGCTTAAAAGCAATAACAGGGACAAGTTCATATCTAAAGGCATAAATATTAAGTAAAAATACTTCTGTGAGTATTCCCAAAGTAAAAGCAGATATTAGGAAAAAAAATTCAGCTTTAAAATTTTTTTCAACATACTTAAAGTGAAGAAAAGAACTAAGAATACTAATAGTAAATAAAAGTGGTAGATAGCCAGTTGGCTTGTAGATGGCCAATAAGATGATTCCCCACCATCCACCGTGAAAAACGATAAAGTTTAAAAAGGGTTTGATTAACTTTGTTAGCTTCTTCTTCATTTTATACGTTTTTTCTTTTTTCTTTAAAAAAGTTAGTAAGTATTAGACCACAGTCTTCTTGTAAAATGCCACTAGTAATTTTTGGCTTGTGATTGAGTTTTGTGTCTTCATTAAATGGAGTATAAATGGAATGGATAAACCCATGTTTTGGATCAGAAGCCCCATAAATGACTTCACTTAACCTGCTTTGCCATATAGCTCCTGCACACATCATACATGGTTCAAGGGTAACGTAGAGTTTTGCACCTATGAGTCTCCATGAGTTTATAGCTTTAGCTGCTTTTTTTATCGCAAGAAGTTCTGCGTGCCCTGTTGGGTCTAAAGAACTTTCTCTTAAATTATGTGCTTGAGAGAGAATCTCGCCGTCGTTTGAAACGATGAGCGCGCCAACTGGAACCTCATCCAGTTCACAGGCTTTTTGTGCTAAATTTAGCGCTATTTTCATATAATGCTCATGGTTCATGCTTTTTTAGGTATCACAACTTTTTGGATAAAACTAAGGTTATATAAGGGTTTAGAAGAGAATATGTGGCTTAAAAAGTTGACAAAACAGCTTAAAGAATCAAATATGAGCGACTCTGTATTTTAATGCAGAAATTTTGTTGGAAGGTGGTGATTTTACCATATGGCATTTGTAAAAATTCGTGATGGCGAGGCCTTTGAAGCTGGTTTTAGACGTTTCAAGAAGTCTTGTGAAAAATCTGGTGTTTTATCTGAAGTTAAAAAAAGAGAACATTATGAGAAGCCAAGTATTCGAAAAAAGAAGAAATCAATTGCAGCTCGAAAAAGAGCCAACAAAAAAGTGAGAAAGTTCGATTAGGACTTTTTTTAAAGAGCTCCTTGTAGGGAGCTCTTTTTGATTGAGAGTAAATTTATTTTACTTGGCAAACTTAAATTATAAATCAAAAAGGAAGTTAGCAAGATGTCTCTTAGAGCGCAAATTTTAGATGATATTAAAGCAGCGATGAAAGCAAAAGACTCAAAGAAATTAGAAGTTCTTCGCTTTGTAAATGCTCAAATTAAAAATAAAGAAATTGAAATCAGGCCTAAGGAAGTTACGGATGAAGATGTTACTTCGGTTTTAAAAAAGTTTGTTAAGCAAAGAAAAGAAGCTATGGATCAGTTTCAAAAAGCAGGAAGAGAGGATCTTGTTGCTAAAGATAAAGAAGAAATGGTTCTTATTGAAACCTACCTTCCTGAAATGCTTGATGAAGCAAAGGTTAAAGAAATAGTTGCAGAAGTTTTAAAAGAAACCGGTGCTAGCTCAATGAAAGATATGGGTAATGTTATGAAGCAGGTTTTAGTTAAAACTGGTGGTCAAGCTGATGGCAAACTAGTGAGTGACCTTGTTAAAGGTGCACTTGGTTAATAAAGAATGAAGTTCTCAGAAGACTTTATAGAAAAACTACGAGAGTCTTCGGATGTTGTTGAACTAATTTCAAGGCATACTGTTTTAAAAAGCTCGGGAAGATCTATGATGGGGCTTTGTCCTTTTCCAGATCATCAAGAGAAATCTCCAAGCTTTTCTGTTTCTCCTGAAAAACAACTTTATCACTGTTTTGGTTGCGGTAAATCTGGAAATGTATTTAGTTTTTTAAGAGATCATTATGGCTATTCTTTTCCTGAAGCTATTGAATACTTAGCAAAACAAGCGAATATACCTCTTCCAGAAAATTCTTTTATGCCAAAAGAACATAAATCTGAACTCAGTGATAAGAAGAATATATTATCAGAAGCTCTTTATTTTTATCAAACCAGGCTTATTAAACTTCAAGGCTCACATCCTGTATTTTCATACCTAAAAAATAGAGATATGGCAGATCCTAAATTACTTGATGAATTACAAATTGGTTGGGCCTCTGATGACTGGTCTAAATTAACTGATTATTTAAAATCAAAAAATTTATCTTTAAAGCTTGCTGCAAACCTTGGTCTTATAAAAGCTAGAAAAGATGGGAGTGGTTACTTTGATCTATTTAGATCAAGAGTGATGTTCCCTGTTTTTTCTTTCTCTGGAGAAGTTCTAGGGTTTGGAGGCAGAGTTCTTGGTGATGAAAAGCCAAAATATTTAAATAGCCCAGAATCAGATTTGTTTAAGAAGGGAAGAATTCTTTACGGACAAAACTGGGCTTCTCCACATATTAGACAACATGATGAAGCTATTATAGTTGAAGGTTATACGGACTGGATTTCACTTTATGCAGCTGGTTTTAAAAATGGACTAGCAACAATGGGAACGGCTTTAACTGATGATCATGCAAAGAGAATTAAGAGATGGTGTAAGAAAGTAGTTTGTGTATTTGATGGTGATGAAGCAGGGGAGCGTGCTAGTGAAAGAGCTCTAACTCATATTTTAAGCCATGAGCTTATGGGAAGAGGAGTCTTTCTTCCACAAGGTTCTGACCCTGATAGTTATATAAAAAATGAGGGAGTTGAGGCTTTTAAAGAGCTTTTAAAGTCAGGAAGGGACTTATTTTTGTCGCTTTTAGACCGCAAAATGTCAGACTATGAAGGCCTGACGCATCAAAAAATTGAGGCTTTAAACTGGGCAGTATCAATGATTAGTCACTTGCCACCAAGCTCAGCTCTCATTAATATTTACCTTCAAGAAGTCGATGTCAGGCTTTCAATAGGAATGAATGAGCTTAGAAATGAGCTTCAAAAGAAAAGAAAAGCTAATGGTTTGATAAGATCTGGGCATGAAATGCCACAGGTTCGATTTGAAGAGCCTGAGCCTCTAAAAGAGATCTCTCTTACAAGAATTCAGGCAAAAAGAAATGACCAAGAACTGATTGCTTTTAATTTGGCACTAGAGTCTGAAGAGGCCTTTTTAAAGTTAGCTGGCTCAGAGGTGGGCTTTTCAAACTCAAGTATTAATACTCTTTGGAGCTTTCTCCTAGAGAATTATAGACAAAAGCGTGTTTCTTCTGGTAATTTCGTAGGGTTTCTGGCTAGTTATTGTGCTAATCCAGGAGCTTTAACACTTACTATGGAGAAGCCTTATAGTCAGTTAGATCAAAAACAAAAGCTCGAGTTACTCGAAGATTGTTTACAGTCTATGAAAAAAGTTCAACTAAAATCGATATCCAAAACCCTCAGGGGCAAAATACGGCAAGGAGCCGGTGAAGATGACTTGGAACGATTCATGAATATTCAAAGGCAGCGAAGGAAGTTATAGATCATGCTTTTAAAAGTAGGATCGTAATTTGCAAAGGCTATAAAGAATAAAAAATTTAGAATTTAGAACGTACTTAAGAAGGAATCATATAGAATGTCATTAAAAACAAAAACAGCTACGTTAACTGAGGCACAGCAAAGTAAACTTGTTTTAGAGGAAATAAAAAGGTTTATAGCAATTGCTAAAGAGAAAGATGGAAATTTAAGTGTTGAAGAAGTTAATGAAGGACTTCCAAAAGAAATCATTTCATCAGTAGCACTTGATGCGTTTATGCAAGCCATGGAAGTTAACGGTGTTACTATTGCTGCACTTGATGCTGATCCCCAAACTGAAGAAGAAATGGATGACAGCTTTTTCTTAGCAGATCCTGAAAAACAAGAAGAAGATCAAGAAGATGTTAAGCAAGAAGCTGAAACAAAAGGTAATGACCCAGTAAGATTATATTTAAGAAAAATGGGAAGCGTATCTCTTCTTACTCGTGATGGAGAGGTTGAGATTGCTAGACGTATTGAGCAGGGTGAGAGAAAAATAGTAAAAGCTATTTTGATGTCTCCTATGGGTACGGCTGAAATCATTCAACTTGGAGAAAGAGTTGGTGAGGGAAGAATTAAAGTTAAAGCAGTATTTAGAGGCTTAGAAGATGAAGAGACTCAGTATGATGAGCAAGAATATCTTGATAAAATTCATGAGCTTTTAGGTGTTGTAAAAGCCTACCAAAAAAACGTTGCTCCGTATTTTGCTGAGATGAAAAAACTTGGACATAAGAGTGATCAAGGCAAAGCAGTTTATAAGCAGCTTGATGCTGAAAACACTGTGTTAATGGAAGATTTTGAAAACATTAACTTTAATAGAAAAACAATTAATAGAATTGTGATTAAGTTTAAAAACACAGTTGGTCGTATGACTGAGTTAAGAAGAAGAGTAAAGATTGCTCTTAAATACACTTTCTCAAATGATGTTGATTCAATGATCGCTAAGTATGAAGCTGCTTGTGATAATGATAAGTTAATGGAAAAAGTTGCAAAAGACTTAGGTCTTTCTTATGGCAGATACGCTGACTATGTTGAAGAAGCAATTATAGCCCAAAGAAGACTTAAAAGACTTGAAGCTGATACAGACATGTTCTTTGAGTGGGTAAGAGATACTTATACTGAAATCTGGAAGGGTGAAAGAGAAGCTGATAGAGCAAAATCTGAGTTAGTTGAGGCTAACTTAAGGTTGGTGGTTTCTATTGCTAAGAAATACACAAACAGAGGTCTTCAGTTTCTTGATCTGATTCAAGAAGGAAACATTGGTCTTATGAAAGCTGTTGATAAGTTTGAATATAGACGTGGATATAAATTCTCAACTTATGCGACTTGGTGGATCAGACAGGCAATCACTAGAGCTATTGCTGACCAAGCAAGAACTATTAGAATTCCAGTTCATATGATTGAAACAATTAATAAGCTTGTAAGGTCTTCAAGATACCTTGTTCAAGAACTAGGGAGAGAGCCAACTCCTGAAGAGATTGCTGATAGAATGGAAATGCCTGTTGATAAGGTAAGAAAAGTATTAAAGATTGCTAAAGAGCCTATAAGTCTTGAAACACCTGTAGGTGAAGAAGAAGACTCTCATTTAGGTGACTTTATTGAAGATAAGAAAGTTGTTAACCCGCATGAGGCAATGGCAAGTTTAAACTTAGCTGAACAAACAAGAAGAGTTCTTCAAACACTTACTGCTAGAGAAGAAAAAGTTTTAAGAATGCGTTTTGGTATTGGTGAAGAAAGTGACCACACTCTAGAAGAGGTAGGCCAAGACTTTAACGTAACAAGAGAGCGTATTAGACAGATTGAGGCTAAAGCTTTAAGAAAGTTAAGACACCCTAGTCGTTCTGCTAAACTTCATACCTTTACTGAAGGTGGGGCAGGTAAGCTTCCTCCTGGAACTAATAACGAGCAGTAAAATTAGTCATATATTTTATAGTTTTAAGATGCCTTAAAGCCTAGCTTTAGGGCATTTGCTTTTTAAGAGCTTAACAAACTAGATGTAATGTATTAGTTTAAATTCTCTTTAATTGGAGGCGTAGCTTAGTTGGTTAAAGCATCCCGCTCATAACGGGAGGATCGTTGGTTCGAGTCCAGCCGCCTCTACCATTTGACAAAACTTCGAGTCTTTTTTTTACCAGGGAACAGGCCCCTTGTTTTTTAAAAGCACTAATCGAGAGTGCTTGCCATATCCAGTAGTATTTAATTTGTATTCAAAGGCTCTTAGTTGGTTTTTATAAATCCCTATATAGAAAAGCTGCCGCGGGTATCGTTGATAAGTGCTTTATTATTAAAGTCTGTACCTTCCAGATCATGGTTGAAAAAAGCAGAGGTATTTTAAACTGTTTCTTACTAGGATTTGAAAAGTAAGTATAAGTTGGAAAATCATTTAATATTCTAAAGGTGGACCCTTTGTATTGTTGAAGGTCTTTCTTGGTGATTTGGAAAATTTTTTTAAAATTATTGCTCTTGCCGTTATTCTTTTCTATAGATCCAAATATAATCTCGCTGTCATCGAATTGAAGAGTATAAAAAACTCTATTGCGTATTAGCCCTGCAAACACAATAGACAGAATGATCCCTAAAGGAAGAAACGAAATAAATAATATATTATTGATTCCTGGATTTAAATAATCTTTTAATAAAAAGATTATAAAAAATAAGACTACAAAACAAAGTAGAGAGATTAAACTTATTTTTGCCACAGAAAATACGGATGGCAATATCGATGCCATTGATCCTTCAATTGATTTGCTTAGATCGGATTATAAATCTAATTATAAAATTAAATTCTGAAATTAAAAAAAAGCTTGCCAATTTTATGGCAAGCTTTGCTTTACTCCGGCTTCATAGAAACTAAGGGTTTGAAGCCACTCAGATTAAGTTATTTTTAATACAAAACATATTTTTAAAAATTAAAGAGTAAAACTACAGCCTAAAGCTTTAAATGAATGATTCATAGACGGAAGATCAAGATTCAAAAAATTAACACTAGAATTTTCAGAGTATTCAACTAAGTTTAATTTACCAGCTAACTGATCATCTAGTCTTAATGAAAACTCGCCATCTCCATATCCAACATCAAATAAGCGTCCTGGAACCTTAACAGTTTCAACCATGTCAGGTGTTTGTTTTGCAACAGAGGTTTTTCTTGTAATAGTAACCCACTCAAAGCTATCACCACTACAAGGGACTATTTCAGCTTGATCGTTACCGTCAATCCCTTCATTACGGGCTTTCACACAAGTACTCACAGTAAGAATCTTGCCAGAATGAGTTGCTGCTGTGCACTCAACAGATAATGTTCCATCTGTTTCTGCTTGAGGATCAGCAAAAGAATTTATTGCGAATAGAGACAAAGTTATAGTTATGATTTTTTTCATCTGATAAATACTTAACAGCAATAATCAAGGCTACTTTTAAACTAATCTCAAGAATGAAACCTTTCATTAGAGGTCAGATTGAGAATATGAGTGCTAAGGATCTCAACTCGAATATATAGAGGGCTTTAATTTAATTTGATTGCAAAGACTAAGTGGTGCATATATTTTTGTTTTTAGAAGGGTCAAATTAGAAATATTGGAGAGTTTTAATTAATATGTTGAAATAAAAAACCCAGCTTTTAAAAGCTGGGTTTTAAATAGTTAATCTAATTAGAAGTACTAATCTATAGCGCTTATAATCGAAATTTCATCAATTTTAAGACCATCTCTAGTTTGGCTTGTGTCTGTTTTTACTCTAAACCTTAGCTGAAAAGTGGTAGACTCACCAAGAAAGCTTTTTAGCTCATAAGAGTACTCGGCCAATGCTCCGACTCCAGTAAAAGTAGAAATTTCAGTCCAAGTCTCACCACTGTCTGTAGAAATGTCTATGTATGCATTATCAAATCTTTTTTCTAAATCATAAGATAAGTTGATAAGTAAAAGACTATCTTGATTTACTAAACTAAGTGGCTTTGTGACAATTGAGGTATTTAAACTATTTGTATACTTACCATTTGGGCTCTCTGTTAAAAAGCTCTTACCATCAATCTCTTCAATTCCCCATTCACCTGGAGCAGAAAAATCATCAAGAGACTCAAGGTTGTTAGCATAAACAAGGCTTACTTCTCTTGTTGCAAAAGTAATATTTTCTGAAAGAGGACTAATGTTACCTAAATTATCAATTGCTCTTAATGCAATATAGCCAGTTGAGTTAAGCTCTAAAGATGAAATTTCAATTTTAGCGTCTCTTGTAAATGTATAAACAAAGGGAGTCGTGTCTTCAATATTATCCCAGCTATCTTCTGTAATAGGTTCAGATGAAACTTTTACTTCATAAGCCGATGCAGTTCCTTCATCTCCATCATCACCTGAACCAGTAAAGCTTAGAGTAAGTGAGGTGATTCCAGTTTCAAGAATTGAAAGATCAGAAGGAGCGTTAGGAGCTATTTCATCAATCTCTAAAGCGTTAGCAGCGTTTATTCTTCTCCCGCTTCCAGTTTTAGCTTGAAGAGAGTTTGTTTTATCACCTGTATTTAAAATACGAGCTTTAATTTTTTGGCTATCAGAATCTATAAATTTTGATTTAACTAGAGCAACTAGGCCTGTAACGTGAGGTGCGGCCATTGAAGTTCCACTAATTGCTCCATATCTATTGCCAGGAAAAGTAGAAAGAATATTTACACCCGGAGCTCCGACATCAACTTTAGTAGCGCCGTAATTTGAAAATGAAGCTAGACCATCATTATGATCGATTGCAGCAACTGAAATGATATTTGGAATATCATAGTTAGCAGGAAAGAAGTCTCTTGCATCATTATCACTTCTATTGTTTCCAGCAGCGGCAACAAAAAGAATATCTTTTTCATTTGCTTCACTAATAGCAGCTTGCATAGCTTCTGAAGCCGGTCCACCGCCCCAGCTGTTATTAGTAACATCAACGCCAATCATAGTTGAGTACTCGATAGCTTCAATGATTGCTTCAGTTGTTGTTCTTCCTGCATCAGAAAAGATTTTAAGACCAACTAAAGAAACTTCCCAGTTTACTCCAGCAACTCCAATACCGTTGTTACCAACAGCTCCAATTGTTCCAGCGCAATGTGTTCCATGATCGTTTCCATCCATTGGATCGTTATCACCGTTTATAAAATCCCAGCCTCTAAAGTCATCAACATATCCGTTTTCATCATCATCGATTCCATTAGTACTTTTATCATTTCCATCAGCATCTAAGCCCGTTTCACCAGGATTTGACCAATAGTTCGCTTCAATATCTGGATGAGTGTAATCAATTCCTGTATCAATAACTCCAACTAAAACATCTCTTGAGCCTACAGTCTCATCCCATGCTTCTAAAGCATCAATATCAGCATCTTCTGTTCCACCAGTTTGCCCTTCATTATGCATTCCAAAAAGCTCATCAAATCTTTCATCATCAGGAATATTTGCTTGAAGCTCGTAAATACCGTTTAGTTCTACGTATTCAACATTTGGATCACTTTCTAGTTCAGCAATTGTTTTTTCCATATCTAAAACACTTGGAAACTTATAAAGCTTAGCATTACTTGCTCTAAAAGAATTTTTTTCTGTTGCACTCATAGTAACGATTGAGGATTTATAAGTATCGTTTTTAAACTTAACAATAAGTTCACCTGGTACATGTTTTTGGTTTAAATCAATTTTTGCTTGAGCAGTAAAAGCAAAAAGAAAAGCTACGCTTGTAGCCATAAAAAATTTGAACATCCTGTTCTCCCCTCATTTTGTTTGAATAAACATTATAGGGACTGAGCCTGAGGTTCGCACCGGTGCCACAGTGAAACTGGTCTTATGAAAGGCGCTCTAGATAGTGAATTTATGACTGTCAGGGGTGTGAATTTTTTATAAAAAAGGGCAATAAAAGTCATATTTTTAAGCAAAAAACCAATATTTATAATAGATTATGCTTAATTTGGAGGCTATTTGGAGTTTTTAAGCGCTACAGGGCAGGTGATGTTTGCAGTTTTTTTAGCTGTTGGACAGTTCCTAGAACCATTAAGACCTGATTATGTAACTCAAGTTGAGCAGTCTAGAGCTGTTCAAGACTGGGAGTATCAAGTCTATAATTTTACACCAGTAAGTCTTGGTGAGCTTTATACTTTTTCAAATGAAGAGCTTGCTCTTTATATTAGGTCTTCTTGTCTTGGAATGCTTGATCAGATGATACCGGAGAATAAAAGAAATCAGGGTAGTCACTTCTTAGCTAACATTTCAGATACAATTATTAACATAGTTGATCCAGTTCAAATTGAAAAAAAACAGACATCATTAATTGAGCCTTTAGAAGAATTTGTTCTTGCAGAGAGTTTTGAGTTTATCATGAGAGCCTGTGATAGAGATTTTCCTTTAAATTATTTAACGGCATTTAACTTAAGACAAGCAGTTGATCGTTACGCAAAGTTTTATAACGAAATACCTGAGTGGCAAAGCTTAAGTGACCTTCCTGAACTTCCAGAAGTTTCTTTTGTTAGAGATTTAGAAAATAATATTATTGGAGAGTTTCATAAAGTTGATACAATTGAACTTGATGGTGAAATTGAAACAGTAAGAATTAACAGAAGAACAATTACTAATGACATTCCTTTAAATTTAAAAAAAGCATTAGTTTCTATTGAAGATGCTACTTTTTGGAATTTTGAACCAGAGGGTAGTGAGAATTACCGTGGGCATAAAGGTGTTGAGTTTAAAAGTTTTATGAGAGCAGGGCAGGCTTCTGCTTCAACTGATGGTATTCAAGGTGGCTCAACAATTACTATGCAGTTAGCTAAAAATTTAATTTTATTTAACGATGTTCATGTTGAACAAAGAAAAAGAAAACGCTCTATGTTCAGAAAAGTCAGGGAGTTGATTCTTTCAAGCCGTCTAGAAAAGCTTTTAACTAAAGATCAAATTCTAGATTTATATTTAAATACAATTGATTTTGGGAGAAGATCCCAAGGTGTAGAAATGGCTTCAAAAAGTTATTTTGGTAAGTCTATTAAAGATGTTGAGTTACATGAAGCGGCTTTAATAGCAGCTCTTCCAAAGGGCCCAAATTATTATAACCCAGGAAGTTCTAACCCAGATACTGTTAGAAGAACTTTAGTGAGAAGAAACTATGTTCTTAAAAGAATGCACGATGAAGGACACATCTCTGCTAGTGATATGACAGCAGCTCAGCAAAAACCAATTGAAGTGATTTCTGGATCTGATGTAACTGAAAAAGAAAAATATGCCCACTTTTATGTTAGCCAAGTTGAGAAAGAGATTTCTAAAAAGTCAGACTCAACAAAGGGTTTTGATATCACTGTACCAATACACCATGATCTTCAAAAAATGGCTGTTGAGTCTTTACAAAAAGGTCTTCTGGATTTTGAAAGAAGAAAAGGGCGATTAAGAGTGAGATCATATGAAGATCGTCTGCCAAACATTAAATCAAGGCTTGAAGACTTAAGTGAAGGTGAAGCAAGTGCTAATTTAATAGCACTCTACCCTGAAGTTTTAGAAAAAATTAAAGCTAGGCAGCCTGATCTTAGTCAGTTTGAAATAGGTGTGATTTTAAGTAATACAGAAATTGGTTTAAAAGATGGAACTGTTGTTAGAAGACATGAAAATGATAGAAACGGTAAACTTGCTAAAGTTTCTTCACCTGATTCTGAGCCAAAGTATTTAGAGGCTTGGGATACTGTTTTCTTGCAAAAAATTAAAGTTAATGATGATCAGTTTATATATAGAATTGCTTCAACAACAAAAATTCAAGGCGGAATAGTTGTAATTGATAATGAAACAGGTGATGTCTTAGCAACTAGTGGTGGTTTCTCAATAGGAGCTGGAGCAAGGTATAAGGGGCCTGAGGCAAATAGGTCTTTTATTTCTAAAAGACAGCCAGGATCAACAGTTAAACCTTTTACATATCTATATGCACTTCAAGCTGGTTTTAACCCCTATAATACAGTCTCTAATCAGCGTGTAAGATTCCCTCAAAGAAGAGATGGTGAAAGACTATGTGCTTCATGGTCTCCAGACTCTAAAAGACTTCAAAGAGATTCTATGACTATGGCTGATGGTTTAGCGTACTCACAAAATTACGCAACTCTTAACTTAATGGCTAGAGCATCTGGAGCTCATGCAAGTTGGAATGGAAACAGACTTGATTATCAGGGTTATGATCAAGACCTTTCTGAGGGTTTAAGAAATGTACACACACTCATGCAAAGATTCGGTGTTTATAGAGAAGGTGGATTTGATAGAGAGACCTGTCATCCAAGTTTACTGGGAACTAAAGAGACAACTGTTGCAAATATGGCAGCAGCATATTCAACTATAGCTAGAGGTGGGGAGTATATAGCTCCAAAGCTTATTGAAGAGATAACTAAAAACTCTGATAGTGTTTCTGATGAATTTGAAATCAATGATATTGTTATTTCAGCACTCTTAGATGATAGAAGAGTTTCTGATAAGCTTCCACTTGATACCTACCTTTTAAGAACAATGCTTCAAGGTGTTGTGGAAAAAGGAACTGCCAAAAAAATTAAAAGATGGTCATCAGTTATTGCAGGAAAAACTGGAACAACAAACTCTGCAAAAGACACTTGGTTTGTAGGTTTTAATAGTAGAATTACTGTTGCTGTGTGGGTAGGGTACCCTGACAATAGTGCTTTAGGAAGTAATGCAACTGGTGCTTCGGTTGCACTTCCTGTTTTTGAATACTTTATGGAATCTTTTTATGAAAAATTCTCTGATGAACTGCAAAACGTTTTTGATGGCGCACCTGAAGGCTTAGCAAGTGTTCAAGTTGAACCTAGAACAGGGTTTGTTGTAGATTCTCAGCTTCAAAACGTTTATCAAAATTATACTGGAAGAACTAGCGAGATTCCTTCAGTAACTGAGTACTATGTAGAGGGTCGTGGAGAAAGAGGCCTGATCTATTATGATGGTAGAGTTAATACTGCACTGGCTGATTTGTTTTATGATAATTTGAGTGATCAAAGGAAAAATGAAATTTCAGCTCAACAAAAAAATTATACAGATCAGTTAGCGCGTAACTATCAAATTTATGATCAAAATTGTAATTACTATTTAAATCAGGGATATAGAGAAAATCAAATATCTGATTGTAAGAGTAAAAGAGATACATATGATCAGTATTACGTTTACGAAGATTTTAAAAAATTCTTTTTTATTTATTACAGATTTAGAACATGGGAGTCATACAGATGATGAAATATTTAATATTATCCATATATGTAGTTAGTAGCTTTAGCTTTGTATCTAATGCAGCGGAAGTTGTTCAACACTCACAAGAGTTTGCTTTAGATCAAGTAGATGATGGTAAAGTTCATTATTGGGGAAAAATGATGAGTTGGAATAAGTGGGTAGAGAGCGGGCATCAGAACTTAGTTTCAATAGATAAAAATCCGATTTATACAACTATCTTAAATGGTGAAAATGAGTTTGAAGTTAATCCTCCAAACCTTGTAGAAACACAGACAGTACTTGGTGATCAGATAGGTCAAAATTTTTATGACTCAATATCTAGTAGAGAAGAACTAGACAGAGCTGAAGTACAAGAAAAATCTGCTGTGATTTATAAATCAAAAATTGGTGTGAAAATACCAGTCAGCATTGATAAAGCGAGAATTGATATATCTACATTAGTTGATATTTTTAGTAAGGCTGATTCACCTCATGTACATACTAGTGTTTCAAAAGATTTTGCTCACAGTATACTAGAGCCTCTTCATAGCTCTCATAGAGTAATCGATGGTATTGATGAAAATGCAGAATTAATTTTCTCTACAATTAGATTTGAAGACTATGGGTGCGATCCATTTATGAATATGCTTGCGGCTAAAGCAGAAGCTCAAGATGAGAATATTGAGCGAATTATTAGGGAAGACGGCAGAGAAGTTCCTGTTTTTAGAACTTATTCATTAAGTGTGCTTCGAAGACTGCCTCAGTCTGAAAGAAACTCTTTAGAATCTATTTTTGGAAGAGTCCCGGATGAAGTGTACGCGCAAGAACTTCTATATTCTTCAAGCATCTTAAGAGATGGTGTGAATTACTGGGGTTTATTTTCTGAAGATGATGGTACTACAACACTTGTTAACTATAGTGCAATGGCATTTACGACGAAAGTTTCTTCAGTTTATAAAGCTTTTCTAGATGGAATTACTGTTTTTAGTGACTCTAAACTAGATGTGGGTGCGTCTTTAGCAATAGAGAAACTGAGTCGACTTTCAAGTAGCCTTGGAGGAATAAGAAAGCCTGTTGTTGATATGTCTGATTTTGTAATTGATGATTCTTGGGTTGACCTATCACATAATAACACTGGTGTGAGACGTATGGAAAGAGGTCAAACTCAGGAATATGACCATAGGGTTTGTACTGAGGGACTTGGTATAGGTATGCCAAGATACACTATTAAAAACTTAAATAACTTTGCAAGAGGTCTGTCAGAATTATAATTCCATTTCTATTTGAGTGGTTTTGGAGTCTTTTAATCTGACTCCAAAACCTATGAGTCTCACCGGTTTTTGCTCTGCAAACCAAAAGTCCTTTAAATGATCTAACATATTACTGTATTCAGGAAGCTTGGCCGTTGTTTTATGATCTTTTGTTCTTTGCTTAAAATCAAGATACTTTATCTTAAAAGTGACACCTTGAATTTCAGATAGATTAACTTTTGATTTTTTAATTCTATCAATAAAGGTATCAAAAACTTTTTTAAATTGAGTTTCAATTTCTTCAACTTTATTTAAATCTTTATCAAAAGTTCTTTCAACAGAAAAAGATTTTCTCTTCCATGAGCTTTTAACAGGCCTGTAATCAATACCTCTAGAGAGATTAAAAAGCCTTCTCCCCCAGGATCCAAAAAGTTTCTCTAATTCAACAAGAGGGTATTTATGAAGGTCTTTACAAAAATATATCCCCATGCTGTGCATTTTCTTCTCTGTTACTTTACCGACTCCAAAAATTTTTCCAATAGGAAGCTCTGAAGCAAAATCAAAAGCAATCTCAGGACTTACGGTGAACTGTCCATTTGGTTTTTTCCAGTCACTTGCAACTTTTGCTAGAAACTTATTTGGAGCAATCCCTGCTGAAGCTCGAAGTTTACGTTCCTCCCAAATAACATCTCTTATTTCTTTTGCAATAAGAGTGGCGCTTCCTGAGTGTTTTTCATTTTTAGATACATCCAAGAAGGCCTCATCAAGTGAGAGAGGTTCAATAGTGTCTGTGTAGCGTTTAAATATTTTTTTAATCTCAATACTCTCATTTTTATATTCGCTAAAATGGTGTGGAGCAATAATAAGATTTTTACAAAGTCTTTCAGCGATTGCTGTTGCCATAGCTGAATGAATACCATACTTACGAGCTTCATAATTTGCAGCTGAAACTACACCTCGTCTTGAAGATTTACCGGCAACAACGACAGGTTTTCCTTTTAATGTAGGATCAAGTTTTTCTTCAACAGAAACAAAGAAGCAGTCCATATCAATATGAATGATTTTTCTTTGATCTAATGAGGTATTTTGATCTTCCATACTCTAATTGATTTTTAGGGGCTTTCTTTTAAAGTTAAATCTTTGCGCCCTATTGATCTTTATTTATTAGTTTCTCTTTTTTTCTAGTTTAATTCACCAATTTGTTGGTTATTTAAGTTGATCTTACTTTCAGATTGAAGAATCAGTTTTTCCATTTTATCTTTTTTTGTTTTTAAATTTTTAATTGAAGTTTCAAGCTGAGATTTCATTTGCACGATATATGAATCATCGCTTTTAGGGAGACTTTGAACTTGAGTGATTTTTTTATCTAATGTGGTTTTAATGTAATTAAGGTTACTTTGAAAGCCTTTGATATCACTTTCTAATTTTAAATTCTCTTTTTTTAAGAACTCTAACTTTCCTTCATTAAAGCCTTTTGCAAAGTTGTCGTAAAAATCACTTCCTTTACAAACATTTAAAACATCTCGGCCTTCATAACCTTGCCTGTAACCATTTCTGTGTGAGCAAAAAAGAAGTTGTCCATTTTTATAACCTATTTGGTAATCACTTTTTTTAATGCAAAAACTAGAAAACTTTTTTCCTGAAAGTGCATCTTCTTTGCCTTTTTTTGTATTACAAACTTCAGTTAAGCCGCTTTCATACCCATCTGTGTACTTAGTTTGTTCTGCACAAATCACTTCAGGGCGGAGTCCTTTAATAGACTGGTTTAAGCCTCTTTCAAAATTACAAAATCTTTCAATACCTTGAAGGTAGCCCTGTTCATATTCAGCAGTAGAAACAAAGACTTTGTATCTGTTGCATTTTTGGTAATGGTAGCGACTTCGGTTTTCTCTACCAAGTTCGCCATCTTGTTGGCCAACATAGCTCCAGTTTGCCCCTTTACACTCTTTTTTAGCCTTACTTGTGCAGCCAGTAAGCTGAACTAAGGTTAAAAGTAGGCAAAAGAGAGTGAAAATTCGCATATAATAGAATTATCAACTCAGCGCATAAATAACAAGAGCTAGTCTCAAATAGATCCTATATAAAAGCCTTTATTTTTAGATGTTTAAGCCCTATTAGGGCTGACAAAAGGGGCCCTAGTTTTTGGAAAAAATTCACAAATGTCCCAAATTTGTGCAAAATAATGAGTGATTCTAGCAGTTTAGAAGGTTTGTAGGGTGGAATGTATCTTGCTCTTTAACTAGTTATATAAAGAGAGGTTCTTTTTGAAAGATTTAGAGAGTGATAAAATAAGAGTGAGTGAGGCTTATGTTGAAGAGCCTGAAAACTGGATGCACTGGCTAAGTCATGAGTTAAAAACACCTTTAAGTAGAATAGAAAGCCTTATTTCTAACCTTGAGGCAAAGTCTTCTTATGATTTTGAAGAAAGAAAGCTTTTAAATAAAATGAAGGAGTCTATTGAAGAGTGTAAGAGCACGATGGATACCATTTTTATTTATGAGCAAATTAAAAAGAAATCTATTAAACCTTCTTTTAAGCAAATAGATTTAAATAGAGTTCTCTCATCTGTGGTGGCTCAAAATGATTTTTGGGCTAAACAAAAAGGTATTAGTCTTATTTTAGAGACTGAGCCTTTATTTCCTCTTATGTTAGATGAAAATTTAGTTTTTAGAGCCATATCTAATGTTTTAGAAAACGCTATTAAATATAGCCCTACTGAAAGCAGAGTCCTTGTTTCTTCTGAGGAAATGGATAAGGAAATTCTTATTCAAATTGCTGATCAAGGTTGTGGAATAAGCGTAAACGATTTAAATGATATTTTTCAACCTTACTTTAGAACAGAACTCACTCATGAAGTTCCTGGAACTGGTTTAGGATTGGCTATTACTGCGAGTTTTATAAAAATACATGGAGCAAGAGTTGAAGTTGACTCAGTAATAGGAAAAGGCAGTACGTTTACAATTAGTTTCCCAAAGACTAATAAAGTTACAGGTGCTAAAAGTAGTAAAGATCATGAGGTTAAAAACACTACTGCTGACTTAAAAAAAGGATAGTTTATAAAAATGAGCTCATTAAATGTTTTAGTTGTAGATGATGATATGGTTTTAAGGGCCTCACTTGATGAGCACTTAAAAAATCATAAATATGTGTCTTCTGTAACTTTAGCTGAAAACGGTAAAAGAGGACTAGATAGAATACTTAAAACTGATTTTGAAGTTGTTTTCTTAGATATTGATCTTCCTTTAATGAGCGGAATGAAAGTTTTAGAAGAGGCTATTAATAAAAAGCCTCAAACCTACTTTGTTCTTATGACAGCTTATGGAAAAGTAGGGGACGCTGTAAAAGCCATAAGACTTGGGGCGCATACGTATTTAGAAAAGCCACTTAAACCTCAGTCTTTAGAAAAAATCTTAGATGATATTGCAAACGCTCATAGCCTGATGGAATCAGTAAGTGAGGCTTCCCCTCTTTTATTTGAAGAAGGAAGAGAGATGGTGGGTTCTTCAAAAGAGCTTAAAGTTATTAATGATTTAATAAGAAAAGTTTCAAAAGTTGATACTCCCGTGCTTATTCAAGGTCCTTCAGGTACTGGTAAAGAGCTTGTAGCGCGTGCTCTTCATCATAACTCAACAAGAAATGCGATGCCTTTTGTTGCTGTAAACTGTTCTGCAGTTCCTGAGAATTTATTTGAAAGTGAATTTTTTGGTCATGAAAAAGGAGCTTTTACTGGAGCAGATCAAAGAAAAATTGGTAAGTTTCAGTTTGCTGAAGGAGGAACTCTTTTTTTAGATGAGATAGGAGATTTGTCTTTAGCTAATCAAGTAAAGCTTTTAAGAGTCTTACAGGAAAAGAAGTTTACTCCAGTGGGGCTTCATCAAGAAATTGCTTTTGATGTAAGAGTCATTACTGCAACTCATAAAAATTTAACTGAGATGGTTAAAAAAGGTGATTTTAGACAAGATCTTTATTTTAGACTTAATATAATGGGTTTAAAACTCCCAAGTCTTAAAGAAAGAAAATCTGATATTCCAAAGCTTGTAAAAGTTTTTATAGAAAAATTTAATGAAAAACATAAAAAAGATGTTCTTGGTTGTAGGCAAGATTTCTTAAACTTACTTGATTCTTATGAGTGGCCAGGAAATATTAGAGAGCTTGAAAACTCTGTTGAAAGAGCTTTTGTTCTTTGTGAGTCTCAGTGGCTAGAGGCAAAGCATTTACCACAAGAGGTTCTTGGTTTAAAAACTGGAGAAGTTGAGGGCTTTAACAACTCTCTTGTTGTGACAAAAGAAGGAGAGGCAAAAATTGATGAAGAAAGCCTTGTTCCTGAAATTAGGATTGCAGCTGACGAGCTTGATTTTCAAAAAAGTAAAGAAGAGTTTGAAAAAAAGTTTATTATTGAGGCTTTAAAAAGAAACAATGGAAGGCTTAATCAAACAGCACTTCAAGCTAATATACCAAAGAAAACCCTTCAAAGAAAAATACAAAAATATAGTATTCAAGCTGATGATTATAAATCATAATCTTATAACTTATGCATAAAGTTGATAAAGTTAAAATTCATGCTGAAATCTTAAAGCAGCTGCAAGACAATTATGATGCTCTGGCTGAATCAGCTCAAATAGCAAAAGAAGCTTCAACTAATGAAGAGTCAAAAGCTGAAAATAAATATGACACTCGTGGTTTAGAAGCTTCATACCTTGCTGGAGCTCAGTCAAAAAGAGCCCTTGATTTAAAAGAAAAAATTTATCAAGTAAGTCGTGTTAATTTAAATCCTTATAACGATGAACTTCCAATTGGAGTCGGAGCTTTAGTTAAACTTAACCTGATTGAAACTGATGAAGTTAACTATGTCTTCTTACTGCCTTCTGGTGGAGTAAGCGTAAAAGTAAGTAAAGAGATAGAAGTAAAATCAATTAGCGTAAGCTCCCCTATTGGAAGACTTATATGTGGAAAATTTATAGGTGATGAATTTAAATTTAAAGACAAATTTTATGAAATAGAAGAAGTTTTGTAAAAAGCCTCATAAGTCTTCGATACTTAATTCAACAATTTTTTTATCAAACTTTTAAGCCCCCTTGTCAGTGATATTTAATGGTTACAGACTCTCGCTTTAGACATTTCTAATGTATCTTCTATCGATAGTTTGCGCATAAGAGTCTAGGTTTTAATGCATTTTATAAATTTTTTTCAAAGCTCCTAGTCAAAATCCATCCAAACATTTAACAGTTCGACTTAGCCTAGGAGGGTTTAATGAAATATTTAAAATATGTTTGTATCGCCGTTTTTTTTCCAGTAATTGCTCTAGCTGATAATGTAATGGAGTGTGAGTCTTTTTCTGGAAACTGGAGTAGGGCATCAGTTAAAAGCACAGGTGGGGGCTTTTATACAATAGAGGTAAGGTTATGGGGTAAAAAGCCTGAAGTCTTTAAAGGGGAAATGGAATTTTTAGGATATAGAGACAGAGAGGAATATGATAACTCTTCTTATGAAGAAGTAAACTTTTTGTTTTTATCTGAAGATTTAGAAGATCTAGAAATAAAATATACCCAAACTAGTGACGGTGCTGACTACTTATATCTGCAGTCTTCAACTATAAATTCGAGTTTATCTTGTAGATAGGTTTTAAAACCTATTTTTTATACTTAAGAGACTTTTTGGAATTAAAACAGTCTTTTTCGTTCGCCCATAAAGCTATAACAATTAAATTCAAGTTAAATTTATTTTATCTGCTAATTTTAAAATTAATGAAAAAGACCTATTGCATTCCGTAACAGGTCTTTTTTTGTAGATTTTAAGTAAAATAAAGCTAATAAAGCGTTTTACTTAAGAATCCCAGCTGCCAATAGCAACAGGAATAAGGTTCTTGTCAGTAAAGATAAGCTTACCAGCTCCATCTTGAATTATGCTTTGTCTTACGTAGTCTGTTAGATCAAAGATGTAACCAACTATCTCATTTCCTTTATATACTGCTTGAATGATTTCAATTTCATTTAGATAAATAACATTCATATACTCACGAGGGTTGTTCATGATGTGATTTACCTGGTCAGTCTCTAAATGATCAAACTCACCACTTCCTGTAACAAAACTCTTCCACTGAGTAAGTGAGTCTTCTTCCATTTTATTTAAAAGTGCTTTTAAGTCATTTGAAAAACTTAGTTGTATTTCACTTACGTCTGATATTGAGTAAGTAGAGGCAAGCTCATGTGGAAGGAAACCTAGGCCATCCATTTCATAAGCAACAGCCAGTATGTCTGTTGTATCAACAGTGCTTGAGTTTTGCTTAATAACTTCTAGTGCAGAAGCTGAAAAGCTTAAAAAACTTGAAAATATTAGTGTTGTTAAAAATGATAATTTCATTTTGTTTCTCCCCCGTCATTGGTTTTGTTATTAATTTGCTAGTAGCTCAAAGCCATAAAGTCACGGTGGCTAACAAGAAAAAAATATTAAAATGCCGTAGAACGTCTGTCAGTAGGGCTATGTAGGGATGCGGTGCAGGTTTTTAATTGTGGGGCTTAAGGTTTAAGCATGAAAAGCAAGGCTTTTTATTTTAATGTATTCTTACAAGTTCTAGGCTTTGACTCTACATTTGCTTTAATAAAATTAGTGGCTTCCATTTGACCTGCAAAAAAGACTTGAGACTGACTGCCACCTGGTAAGTTAAATGCAGTGATTGCTGAGCTAATGCCAATAATGAGGTGCTTCCCTTCTGGAGTTTTTACAGCAAGTGGTGAACCACTGTGTCCTTGTTTTAATATACTTTGTGGATAGATAAAAGCATTTGCATTCATACTAGGTTCCATACTCATGCTTTGTGAGCTTTGATTAAAATACATATTAACGGCAAGCACTCCTAAAGAGTTTGTGAGTACTTCGACTACATGCTCATCGCTAAGTGTTCTGTTACCTAAGGGTTTTTCATCAGTAAAATGAGATGCTTTAAACCTTAAAATGGCTTCAGTCTCTTCAATGGCTTTTTTTTGTTTTGCAAAAGTAGAGTAATCGCTAAAAGTTTCACTTGGTGGGAGGATAAAGTCTGATTTTAATTCAGGGTCAACTTCAACAAAAGCTATGTCATAAGGAAGACCTGAGAGCAGTGTTAGTAAGTTTAGCTCTTCTTTAGTTTTTAAAGAAGGGTTTAGGCCGTTTAATCTTTTTGTTGATGATAAGAATTTAGGATGAACCTTAACCTTATTTTTAAGAGAGATAGCAATGAGTTTATTATCTTGAACCACATATATGTGAGTGATTTTATTATTTAAAAAAACATGAGCTGCTGTTAAAAGCTTTCCATCAACGATCACACCATGAGCATAGCCAGAACTTGCGTTATTTAGGTTATCAGATACTAGAAGAGCTAAACCGTTTGGTATTGCTTCGGAGGTGGCCCAGGCTACTGTTATTAAAAGAAATAAAAGAAGAGTTTTCACAGATTAATAGTATGCACTTTTGGTGCCTATATAGTCTTTATATAAATTTTAATTAAAGGGTATTTCGATTTCTCGGTGACATTTCTTAGGAGAGAGGGCGTTTTTTTGTCACTTAGGCAGTGTTTTCTCTTTGTATTGGGAATTCATTAAGTATGAAAATTGCTATGTATAGCATATGGATCAGTTGATAATAAAAGTTATTCTTTTTAGCATTACATTCAGCCCAAGTGTTTTTGCCAACAACCTTGAAAGGTTGTGTAAGTCTCATGTAGATTTTAAACAAAAAGCTGTAGAATCTCGATTGCCTGTTGCTGATATTTTGAAGGAAGCTAGCCTTCATGATTTGATATTCATTGGAGAATCTCATTTCGAAGAAGAGTTTACCAATGCTTACCGTAACTATTTAAGCCAAGTCGTTTCAAATGATTCAGACTTTAACTGTTTATTTATTGAGAGCGACGCTGTTTTTTGGGGGCAAAAATTAGAAGCTTGTAATCAGGATAGTGAAAGCTTGGATATGAGTCTTGTGGAGTCTAACTATGAAAGTGTATGTAGTGGGGTTAGTCATGCGTGGATAAACATTCAGAATGAAGCATTTAAGCATGGTTTAAAAGTTTATGCTGTAGATGCTCCGGATGATATGTGTTGGTCTGGAGGGTACGCTAATATTAATAATTGTCGAGATTCTTATATGCTAGAAAATATTCAAAAAAGAATAGATGAAGGCTCTTGTGATAAGGCGATTTCAATCAATGGGGCACCTCATATTACTTCAATATTTGATGGACACAAACCTTTGGCTCAACGTAAGTTTACTAGGCAGGGTGTTGAGTTAAAAGTATTTAGAATTAACTTTGTACTTTCCTCTATTATTGAGTCTGAACAGTTCTATGATCCAAGGTGGGTATGGATAGACTGGAAGGAAGCTTTTAATTACTTAGATGAACCTCCTAGGGAGGTGTGTAGAGCTGTTGATTTATTTAAAGATGTACCAGGAGAGTTCGGGTTTTTCCATGAGAATATGCAAGTCAATAGTCATCCTTATGTTTTAATTGACGAACAGCCTAAGGGAAACTGGTTTGATTTTGAGGCTTCGATAATTATTGGATGGTAGGGTTAATCAGGTAAGACTAGCCTTATACATTGCTAACATTAATGGCACATGGTTGATGTCAATATTTGCTGAAAGAGCGTATAAACATTGCTCAGACTGCTGTCTGTAGAGCCTGTGCACAAAATTGACTTAAATTGTTAGATTTTGGTTGAGAAAATGTGGAAAACTATAATAGTCTTCATCTCCTATGGCCTTTGGTAAGATGGCTCCGCAAGCCTACACAAAACAGATTTTACAAGAAGCTTTCGAGTGGTGGTCTGAACAACCCGAAAGCTTTAGAAGTCAGATACAAGATTCTGATGATCTCGTTGGCTATTACTTAAGAGTTCATAGAGGGGAAGCAACAACTCAAGCAGTAGATGATAGAGGAGAGGCTTTCTCAAAAGCCTCAAAAGAGTCTTTTTCATCTGAGCTTAGAGGCTTAGCTGAGGATTTAAGTAGCTTTGAGAGTTATCCTGAAGATAGCAAATCTCAAAACTCCTCTCATCAACCTAGATTTATGACGACTTCGGCTTCTCAAGTGGCTTCAAAGCCTAAAAGACCAGGCTCTTTTCAATCTAGCCAGTCCTCAAATTTAAACTCAGCAGTGACGAACAACCAACAACCTGGCCTAAGGAAAACTCAAGTGCAGCAGCAGCAAACCATTCAACAACAACAGCTCGCTCTCCCTACAATGTCTAACCAGCTTACAGTGAGCCAATCAGGTGCACTCTCAAAGCCATTAGATGCTTCTAGTCAGGCTGTAAAGCTTGATACTAGGTCTTTAAAGATGGTTAAAGAGGTAAAAGAGCTTCTTAATTTAACAAGTGATGAAGAAGCTTTAAGAGCTCTGATTTCATTTGGAGCACAAAGGTTTAAAAGCCTTTTAAAGCCTTAGTCTTATCTTAGTATCAAGACTCTTCTAAGAGTTGACTCTGACTCTAATTGATAAGAATTTCATATATCTATTTTTGTTCTAAGAAGGAGTTCTAAGATTGGAACCAATTAAATTAAAAGACACACTTAATTTGCCAAAAACCGACTTTCCCATGCGTGGAAGTTTACCAACTACAGAGCCTAAAAGGCTTGAATCTTGGACAGAGCAAAACATTTATGAGCAAATGGTTAAAAAAAATGATGACTCAGGTAAAAATTTTTCAATGCCAGATGGTCCTCCCTATGCAAATGGTAATATTCATTTAGGACATGTTTTAAATAAAGTTTTAAAAGACATTGTTATTAAATATAAGAATATGGCTGGGTATAGATCAGTTTTTATTCCAGGTTGGGACTGTCATGGGCTTCCAATTGAGCATAAAGTTTCAAAGGAACTTGGTCCAAAGAGAAAAGAAAAGTCTAAAAAAGATATTCGAGAGCTTTGTAGAGCTGAGGCGAATAAATGGGTCGATATTCAAATGGAGCAGTTTAAAAGACTTGGTATCTTTGCTGACTGGGAGAGTCCTTATAAAACCCTTCAGCCAGAATATGAGGCTGAAGAAGTTAGAGAGCTTGCTAAGATTTATAAAAAAGGACTTCTTTATAAAGGAAAGAAACCCGTTTTCTGGTGTCCAACACTCCAGACAGCTCTAGCTGATGCAGAGGTTGAGTATCAAGATAGAGAGAGCCCTTCAATTTATGTAAAATTTGAAATGACAAAAGAAGCGTTGTCTCATCTTGGTTTAAGTGAAACGACTTATGCAGTGATCTGGACCACAACTCCTTGGACACTTCCAGCTAACTTAGGAATCTCAGCACACAAAGATTTTGATTACGTTGTTGTTGATACAAATCTTGGTCATCTTATTCTAGCTAAAGAAGTACAAGAAAACTTCTCAAAAGAAACTGGTGTTGAAATCAAATCAATCATTAAAGAATTTAAAGGAAGTGAGCTTGATAAGTTAAAAGCAAAACACCCTTTTATAGATAGAGAATCACTCTTCTTAAACGGTGATCATGTTTTACTTGATGCTTCTGGTTTAGTTCATACAGCTCCAGGTCATGGAATTGATGATTATCAAATCGGTTTAAAATACGGTCTAGATGTCTACTGCCCAGTAGGCCCTGGTGGTTTATACACAGATGAGTTTCCAGAAATGGAAGGTGAGCACATCTTTAAAGCTAACGATAAGATTGTTGATAAGCTTAAAAATTCAGGTCACCTTATTTTTCATAAGAAATTTACACATTCTTATCCACATAACTGGAGATCAAAAACTCCACTGATCTATAGAGCAACTCCGCAGTGGTTTTTAAAAGTGGATGATGAAAATTTTAGTGTAAGAGAAAAAGCTCTTAACTTAGCTGAAGATGGCATTGAGTTTTTCCCTTCTTGGGGTAAAGCAAGGCTTGAGGGAATGTTAAAGAACAGGCCTGACTGGTGTTTAAGTCGTCAAAGAATTTGGGGTGTTCCTATTCCTGTGCTGTCTTGTAAGAAGTGTGGTGAAACACATACGAGTCCAGAGTTTATGGATAAGGTTGCTGATAAAATGGAAAGCTCTAAGACGGGGATAGAAGCTTACTTTGAAGGTGATTTATCTGATATTAGCCCTAAAGAGTGTTCTTCTTGTGGAGCAACTGAATTTCAAAAAGGTGAAGACATCTTAGATGTTTGGTTTGACTCAGGTGTTTGTCATGCAGCAGTTCAAAAGAAAAGAGATGGCTTATCTTTTCCAGCTGATATTTATTTAGAAGGTAGTGATCAGCATAGAGGCTGGTTTCAAACGAGCTTAATTTCTTCTCTAGCTTCCAATGAAGAGACTCCTTTTAAAGCTTTAGTGACTCATGGTTTTGTAAATGATGCTAAAGGAAGAAAAATGTCTAAGTCTTTAGGTAATGTTATTGATCCACTTAAAGTGATCAAACAATCTGGAGCTGAGATCTTAAGGCTTTGGGTTGCTTATGAAGATTATGGTCAAGATGTAAACATTAGTGAAGAGATCTTTCAAAGAGTTACAGAAACTTATAGACGAGTTAGAAACACAACAAGATTTATGCTTGGAAATTTAAATAACTTTAACCCTGCAACTGACGCAGTTGAGTATAAAGATCTTGATGTTTTAGACCAGTGGGCTTTATCAAAGCTTAATGAGCTTATTGATAAAACAACAAAGGCCTATGAAGATTATGATTTTTATAAAGTCTATCACGCCCTAAATTTATTTTTCACAGTTGATCTTAGTAATAGATACTTAGATATTTTAAAAGATAGGCTTTATGTAGAAAGTGAAAAATCACTTTTAAGAAGGTCTTCTCAAACAGTCATTTTTGAAATACTAAATACGACTTCAAAAATCATGGCCCCTATTTTATCTTTCTTAGCTGAAGAGATTCATGGTTATTTGCCTATTGAAAAGAAAGGGTCTGTCTTTTTAGAAAGTATTCCTGGGCTTAGGTCTGAGTGGATGAATGCTCAGATTGCCTCAGATTATGAGAAGCTTTTTGAGGTAAGATCTGTTATTTCTAAAGAACTTGAAGAGCTTAGGGCAGCTAAAACCATTAAAGGCAGCCTTGAAGCTCAAGTTGTACTTTCTAAATCAGAACTTTCAAAAGACCTCTATGATAAATACGCACAAAGTTTAGCCGAGTTTTTTATTGTTTCTAAAGTTGCTTATGACTCAGAAAGTGAGAAACTTAAAGTAGGTTTAGCAGAAGGAGAGAAATGTCCAAGATGCTGGCATATTGAAGAGCTTAAGGAGCATTCATCTGGTCATAAAGTCTGTGGTAGATGCTCAAATGTTTTAGATGGTTTAAGTTAAATTAAAAAGAGCTTAAACTTATAAAAAAATAGAAACGGGGAAGAATTCTTGTGTTAAAAAAAATAGTTATTCTTTTATCACTAGCTGGTGCGATCATACTTTTAGATCAATTAACAAAAATCTATGTTCATACAGAATTTTCTGTTGGTGAATCTGTAGAGGTGATGAGTGGTTTTTTTGACCTAACCTATGTAAGGAATATGGGGGCAGCATTTGGTTTCTTAAGAAATGCAAATGAAGTTTTTAGAAAAGCATTCTTTTTATCAATCACACCTCTTGCGATGATACTCATATTAGGAATTTTATATTCAACTAAAGAAGAGGATAACTTACAAATTTGCTCACTTTCTTTAATCTTTGCTGGAGCTGTTGGGAATTACCTTGACCGTATTCGCTTTGGCTATGTTATAGATTTTCTTGATTTTCACTTTAAACACAGATGGCATTACCCAGCCTTTAATGTTGCTGATATCTCTATTGTAACTGGTGTTTTTGTTCTTATAGGCCTTACTTTTTATGAAGACTATATAAATAAGAAAGAAGGTAAGAAGGCTTAAAAGAAAAAAAGCCTTTTTTTTAAAAAAGTGTATCCCCATATTAACTTTTTAGGACTAAGTATAGAGACTTATTTTCTCTATTTAAGCCTACTGTTTACTCTCATAGTTCCGTTCATTATTTATAGAGCGAAAAAGAAAAACCTTAACGTAAATACAGCGCTAGATCTTTATCTTGTTGTTATTTGCTTAGCCTTTTTAGGAGCCAGACTTTTTTATGTTTTCTATCAAGAGCTAGACTTTTACTTAAAGTACCCGTTAGAAATTTTTTACTTCTGGAAAGGGGGCTTTGTTTTTTATGGAGGCTTTCTTGGTGGTCTTTTAGGTGGCGTATTACTTCTTAAGAAAAAAAATGAGGATTGGCTAAAGTGGGCTAACTTTTCAGCTCCTATCCTTTCTCTTAGTTATGCTTTTGGTAGAATAAGCTGTCTTCTAGCAGGTTGCTGTTACGGAGTAAAAACAGATGCTTGGTACTCTGTTTTTCTTCATGGGGCATATAGGCACCCCGCGCAAGGTTATGCCTTTATTTTTGAATTCTTAGTTTTCTTAAGCCTTATTCTTTTAGAAAAGAAAAAAGTAAAGAATATCTTTTTTATCTGGCTCATACTTCATGGTTTTGGACGTATTATCATGGAGTTTTTTAGAGCTGATCCAAGAGGGGCTGAGATTTTAGGTTTAAGTGTTTCTACTGTTATAAGCTTTGGTTTGATTGCTGGTAGTATATTTCTTTATATTAAGAGTTTTAAGGCTAATGATTTAAAGTGACAAAAATTGTCTCTTACTCTTTTTGAGATCACGTTTAAAGAGCCTAGGTGGGCACCTTTCTTGCTCTTATCTAAATAATGAAATTATTAAGAAACTTAAGTTATCTTTTAATGTTTATATTGGGCTTTAATACCCACTCACTAGCTATGTCTTGTAGTGTTGCCTTAGGTGGTAAGAGTACTTTAAGCAGAGCCTTAAATGGTGAAAAAGTATATGATAGCTCTTTAGAGGTTGGTAGTTTAGATACAACTACAATTGCTAATTTAGAGTTAGAGGAACTGTTGTTAAAGCCTTTTATGGATATGGCTCCAACCACGATTGGTGCAAATAGAATCAAGCACTTGCTCACTCATCCCCATTTAAATCCTGACGATATCAAAAGAAGGCTAGAGGCTATTAGTGAGCTAGAAAATAATATGGAACTGGTGTCTCAAGTTTATGACTTGATGAAAGAAGTGAAAGAAACAGATAGTAGCTGTCTTCTTGATTTAGAAAGAAACTTAAATGGAAGCACTGATCATGAAGGTCTTGGTAATGGATTTATTATGCAAACCATATCAACGAGTTTTTGTGGACTTGGTTTAGTAACTGGCTTTTTATTTGGAGACTTTTCTGCACTCCCTCAGTTCTTAGGACTTGGTGCGGTAATGACTTATTCAGCAATGAAAAGGTGGCCTAAGTATGACTCAACAAGAAGAGTGATTGATAAGGGAAAGAGCTTAAGTAATTTACTTGGTAAAGTGCAGTCAGCTGAGCTGATTAAAATTCAAAAAGTATTAAGCAGTTTAAATGAGAAAGAGGACCCTTTTGGTATAAAAGAAGTCTCAAATGCTTTAAAGCGTTTAGCGCCTAAGCCAACCGTTGATGTCCTTCAGGTTGTATTACAATCAAGAGTACTGGTTAGGTATTTTGGTTATAAAAAATTACAAGAATGGAAAACTAATTTAGCTTTATATTTATCGGCGTGGGCAGAGTTAGAAGCTTATATTACAATAATAAAATTTAATGAACAAAAGCGTTCAAGCATGGCTTTAGCAGATGTTATAGACAGTGCAGAGCCGATGATAAATATAGAAGAAGGCCATCATCCTTACTATTTTTTTGCTGATGATGAGAATTCGGTTTCAAACAGTGTTGAATTATCAGCGCGGGGTGTAAAGAGTAAAGTTTTAACCGGTCCAAACGCAGCCGGCAAAACAACGTTTCTTAGGATGATTTCAATAAATATATTATTAGCGCAGTCAGGTTTTCCAGTTCCAGTAAAGTCTATGAGTATAACGCCCTTACAGGTTGCTACGAACTTTGCTGTTCTAGACTCTTCTAAAAAAAATGAGAGTACTTTTAAGGCTCAATCCATTCGTTTAGCCGAAATATACCAACTTATAGAAAATGGAAAACATACCTTTGTAGCACTTGATGAAATATTAACTGGCACTTCGCAAGAAGATCATCGAGATGCTGAATCAGCTAATTTTGTTGAGCTTCATGAAACCCCGAATGTTATTTCTATTTTGGCAACTCATGATAGAGAAATGGCAAGATACGCTGATGAATTAGCTGGTGTATCTAACCTTCAAGTGAGTCTTGAAGGAAACCTCATACTAGAGGGGGCATCTACTATATATAATGCCTCTGATGTCATGAGGGAGGCTGGGGTTCCAGAAAGAGTCTTAATAAGAATGGAGCAGGCTAAAGAAGCTAGAAATTAAGAGGTGTATGACTGCTTGAATAGCTTAAGAGTTTAGGGGGCTTATTGCACTAGTATATTGATTGATTATTATACACCTGACATGAATCAAAACGCCTTAATCTAATGTATTGGATCTGAGCTGGAATAACCTTTGTAATAGAGTAATATAGGGGAGCAGTTCACATGAGATATATTTTACTATTAGTTTTAGCATCAAGTTTTGGTTTTTCAGCACAAGCAGGGGATAAGGTAAAATGTGGTCTTTCCTCGTATTACGCATTTTCAAAGTGCTCAAGTAAACGAAAGAAAAAGCATTTAAAAAAGCTTTTTAATAAGGATGTGTCTTTAGCTTTAAACTTTATTGACCTCTTAGAAGATGAGGTTTCAATTAGTTTTGGAAGAGACTTAAGTGATGTAAATAAAGTATTAAATGATTCAAAAAATTATATATCTCATCTATTAATTAAATCTAAAAACAAAGATGAAAGAATTTTAAGTTTTACTAAGATTGAAAAAGAGAGTTTTGTTGTTTTCTTATCTGATTGTAAAGAAACTTCTTTTTGCTCAACTGTTGAAGCTAATAAAGTAATCGATACTTTACTGATTAAAAATTACAAGCAAACAAGTCTAGCTGCTGAGGTTAAAGATGAGAACGCTATTTAAAGTATTAGTTCTCTTAGGGTTTTTTGCTTCAATACCGCTACAAGCTTCTGAAAAGCAGAGTTTAGATTTTTTTAGATCTTATAATGCAAAATTTGAAGAGCTTAAAAGAGAAGAGGTTGCTTTAAGTAAAAATATAAACACTAAAAGTAGAGGACCGGCTTCTGTAGTTTCTAATTTTAAAGTTTCAGGTTTAAAAAGTTTTTTTAAAGAAAGCTGGAGTAAGTATTCAAGCCTTAGTAGTGAAAGTAGAAGATCTGTTATTAAAGCTTTTATTTTTAAAGGGAAAATTCATAACTTAGATAAAATGATTAATTTTATTAATGAAAATAAAGTAGAAATGAGTCAAGATGGTCGAATTAAGGCAGCAAGAATAAGAGGCCAGTATGACGCCTTATTAATGTGGAATTAATAAAAAGTACTTTTTTATTTACTTATTAAAAATATAGATATAGCTAGCACCCATCATTAAAGATTTATAAGAGCTTGATTTTAAACCTTCTAATTCTTTTCCTAAATCAAGAAAGCTTTCTTTTGAAGGAAACTTTTGTGAAGAATTACTTAAATACTTATAAGCATCTTTCTTCTTACTAACAATTCCACCAATTACAGGGATTAGGTATTTAGTATAAATTTTTACAGGAATTGAAAAAATAGAATTACTATCTCCTGTTTCAAGGATGAGGAGTTTTCCACCAGGCTTAATAGTTCTCCACATTTCTTCTAAACCTTTTTTTGGATCAGATACGTTTCTAATGCCGTATGCAATTGTTACTGTATCAAAAGTAGCGTCATTAAAGTCTAAACTCATCACATCACCAATTTGAAAATCAATGTCTAAGTTTAAGTCTTCTGCTTTTTTAGGAGCAAGGTTTAGCATTTCTTTTGAAAAGTCTGAACCAATGACTTTAGCTTTAGGGAGAGCTCTTTTAAACTCAATGGCTAAATCCCCTGTACCTGTTGCACAATCTAAAACACTACCATCTTTAGGAGTATTACTAAGTGTAACAACTTTTTTTCTCCATGAATGTGCCAATCCAAAAGTCATGTAGTTATTTGCTTTATCATAAGTGATAGCGACATCAGAGAAGATGTTTTTAATTTTTACTGGATCTGGTCCTTTATAGTTTTGCAAGACTCCTCCCTGATACTGATAAAATCCCTTGAGCTTTTTCTAAAAAAGAGGAGAGTTGTTTAACTGTAAGTGCTTGCTGTCCATCAGATAAAGCATTTTTAGGATCATTGTGTGTTTCAATAAGAAGACCGTCTGCTCCAGCAGCAAGGGCTGCAAGAGCAACAGGTTCAACAAGATATGTTTCTCCTGAGCCATGACTAGGGTCTGCGACTACAGGAAGATGAGATCTGTTTTTTAAAAAAGGAATAGCGTTTATATCAAAAGTATTTCTTGTGTCTGTTACAAAAGTTCGAATACCTCTTTCACACAAAATCACATTTGAGTTTCCGTTTGAAACAACATACTCAGCAGCATTTAAGAGTTCAGAGTAAGTGGCTGAAAAAGCCCTTTTAAGTAGTACCGGTATTTTCGTGTTTCCAAGTTCTTTTAAGAGATCATAGTTATACATATTTCTTGTACCAACTTGAAAAGCGGCAACAAATTTACTTAAAGCCTCTATCTGTCTTGGATCAGTTACTTCAGTAATAAGTGGAAAATTTAAATTTTTTGAAACCTCAGCTGCTAACATGTAGCCATCTTCACCTAAGCCTTGAAAAGAACCAGGCTTGGTTCTTAGCTTATGAAGACCGCCGCGAAGCAGAGGAATACCAAGTTCTTTTAGTTCTGTAGCTATGCTTAAGAATTGATCTTTGTTTTCAATTGAACAAGGCCCAGCTACTACAGGAACTGTCTTATCTCCAAATGGAACTCCGCTTATTTCAACCATCGATTTGGTTCCTTTACCGTGCTAAATTATTATAATGTCTACTAATACTATTCAAGAACTATTGAACAAAGGAGCCTTTATCTTAGAGGATCCTCATACAGGGCTTTTAAACATAGGCCCTCTATGTGAGTTAGACTCTCACACAGGAAGGTTTGTAGATTATGATTTAAAAACTGCCTGTTATTTAAGTGAACCTGATTATCAACTCAGTAGGGAGGAGCTTTTAAAAGCTGTAGCAAGCTTTAAGAAAAGTAAAGGTTTTAGAGAATGGAGCTTTTCAAGTAAAGCAGACTATTTAAAATCCTTTAAAGAGGCTAAAAACTGCTTTTTAAATACAAACTTAAACAAAGTTATTCTTTATAGACTTGCATATGCTGAAGTTAAAAACGAATTTGGAACTTTTTTCAACTCTCTTTCTTCCTTACTAAGCTCAAACAAAAATGGCTATATATACGCTTTAATCAATCCAAGTAAAAGTCTTTATAGGCTTGGTTTAGCTCCTGAGTTTTTATTTAAAGGGAGTAAAGGTAGTAAATATGAAACTATAGCGCTAGCTGGGACAGGAGGGCTTGATGAAGAGCTTCTTCTTAACTCAAAGCTTATTAAAGAGCATAAGGCAGTTGAAGAAAGCATTAGTTGTGAGCTTAAAAACAAAGTGAGCTGGGGAGAGATTAGTGAAGAGAGACATGGTCATATTAAGCATCTTTCTTCTAAAGGTGTGTTAGATATTAAAAGAGAAGAGGTTTTAAGTCTTGCTGAAAAGCTTCACCCAACAGCTGCTGTGGGAGTTATGCCAAAGAACTTTAATTTAGGGTTTAGTCCTGGTCCTGAGCCGAGAGGCTTTTATGGAGGCTTTGCAGAGCTTTTAATGGATGAATCAAGTTTTGCTTTAGTGCTTATTAGAGGGCTTGAAATTCGAGATGGTGAAGCTAAGGTCTTTTTTGGTGGTGGAGTAATTAGAGAAAGTGTTTTAGAAGGTGAGTTAAAAGAGCTTGAAATGAAATTTGAAAACTTGAAAGTATTGTTAGATCTGTGAAGAAATTAGTAGATGAACTCATAAAAATTGGCGTTAAAAAAATTGTTTCTTGCCCAGGAGGAAGAAACCAGCCACTTCTTGAGTTATTTGAAACATCAAATGACTTTAAAGTTGAGTCATTCTTTGATGAGCGTTCTGCCTCTTTTTATGCTCTAGGATTAGCTTCAAAAGGCGAGCCTGTCGTTGTTGTGACAACTTCTGGTTCAGCTGTAGCCGAGTGTTTGCCTGCTATGATTGAAGCTAAGTATCAAGACTTTCTTCCTCTTATTGTTTTATCAGCAGATCGACCAAGGGAGCTAAGATACACTGGGGCTCCACAAACTATTCCACAACAAAATATTTTTAAAGATTTTGCTGAATCTCTTTATGACTTTGATTTAAATGAAGAGGACTATAAATTAAACGATTTAAAATTCCCCGCTCACATTAATCTTTGTGTAGGTGAGCCAAACCCTTTAAAGGAAATGAGTTTAGAAGTAAATTTTGATCAAATTATTATTTTATCTAGATTAAAGCCTGAGGATTTTAAAGAAGTTAAGTTGCTTCTTAAAAATTATAAAGGGGTTATTGTTTTAGAAGCGCTTTCAGGTTTTAAGGAAGCAGATTTTAAGCAAGCTGAAGTGATTAGGCAGCCAGATGCTTTCTTTTTAAAAATGAACATTAAATCATTTAAGAAAATCATAAGAATTGGCTCTGTTCCTGTATTAAAAGCGTGGAGAGAGGCAGATCTTTGCAGTTCATATTACCTAGAAGGCTATTTCCCTGGAGCGGTAAAGGCAAAAAAGCTCGCCTTTAAAGAATTAAAAGATTTTATTTTAAGTTCAATTACTAATGATGACCTTAAAGAAATAAAAGAAGTTAACTTAAAAGTTAAAAATACTTCAGAAAAATTAAAAGTAAATTATCCTCAAAGTGAAATCTCTCTTTTATCAAAGCTTGTTAATAAAATCCCGGAAACTGCAAGTCTTTTTGTTGGAAATAGTTTACCGGTAAGAGAACTTCAGCATACTGAATTTGATAAAGGGTTTAAAATTTTTGGACAACGGGGAGTTAATGGAATAGATGGCTCGCTATCTTTTGCACTAGGTGCGATGAGTGACTTAAATGAAGAAGCCTGGGTTATATTAGGTGATTTAACGTGTCTTTATGATTTACAAGGGTTTTGGCCTTTGCTTAAAAAAAGAAAAAATAAAACTCGCATAGTCGTTATGAATAACTTTGGTGGTCAAATTTTTAAAAAGATCTTTGATAAAGAGTATATGTTAAACGGCCATCAACTAAACTTTAAAGCACTCGCTGACTTCTGGGGTTTAGATTATAAAAATGATCTAGAGCTTAACTCTAGCGAGCTAGAGAGCAATCAAGTTTTAATAGAATTAAACCCTGACAACAAACAATCTAAAGCATTTTGGACTGAGCAAGTTAGATGAGAGTTTTATATTTATCAGGTTTTTTGGGTTCATCTAGGGATTTATCTCCACTTTCAAGAAGTGAAGATGAAAATGTTTTTGTTGATCTAAGGTCATTAATAGGTAAATCAAAAAACCTTTTAGATTTAAAAAGTGAGTTTATGAATAAGTATGAAAAGAAAGCTTATGATAAGGCTATAGGTTATTCTTTTGGTGGGCGTTTACTATCTCAGTTAGATATTAATGTAGAGCAAAGAGTATTTATTTCAGCAAATATTTCTCATATGAGTAAAGAAGAAGTAAATCAAAGAGATGAAATGGCAAGTTACTGGATTAAAGAATTTAAAGAATCTTTTCTTGAGGCTAAAAGAAAGTGGTCTGATTTACCACTTTTTCAAGGCCATAGTATGCAGACTTATAGAAGAGATTTTTCTATTGCTGAAGAGGAGTGGACTAAGCTTCAAACTTTGAGTTATTTTACGAACTTCTTTACTTTTAAAGAAAGTCCATTTTTAAGAAATAATGACCTTTATTTGTATGGAAGCTTAGATCAAAAATATGCAAATATTGGTGTTCGTATAAAAGATATTCTTAAAGTTAAAGAAGTAGAAAACACAGGGCATAGGTGTTGTTATGAAAATCCTCAGGCTTTAAAAAATCTAATTTGGAGTGTATAAATAAGAATATGGATCATGAACAAAACCAGACCAAGGTTTTTAGCAAGAAGGTGTCGGCTTTTTTTCTTGCGACAAGACCTAAAACACTCATAGCTAGCTTGTGTCCAGTTCTTATTGGTGTGACTTTAGCTTTTAAAATATTTGGCTCAGTTTCTGTTTTATTAAGTTTATGTATTTTATCAACAGCGTTCTTAATTCAAATTGCAACAAATTTTTTTAATGATGCTCTAGATTTTGAAGAAGGACGTGATGATGAAAAAAGGCTTGGTCCAAAAAGAGCAAGTCTAGAGGGTCTATTGCGGCCAAAAGATTTAAAGTATGGTGCAATTTTTTGTTTGTTTATTGCTGCGGTTTTAGGGAGCTATTTAGTTTACGTTGCTGGAGTAAGTATTTTACTTATTGGTTTATCGGCTTTAGTATTGGCTTATCTTTATACTGGAACAAGTTTGTCACTTGCTTCTACCGGGACAGCAGATTTATTTGTTATTTTATACTTTGGAGTTTTAGCTGTTTGGGGGACAAGCTTTATTCTTGCTGGGCAGACAGTTGATGGCAGCCTTATCTCAGGTCTTCAATGTGGGCTTCTTTGCAATGTTTTACTTTTGATTAATAATCTAAGAGATCAAGAAAGTGATGAGTTAAAGAAAAAAGAAACTCTTGTTGTGAAGTATGGAAGAAATTTTGGACTAGGCTTTTTGTTTCTTTGTCTTTTCACGCCATATTTACTTAATATTTTTTGGATGGGGTCATATTTTTATAGATCTGGTTTCTGGACTTTTTTAAGTCTTCCATTGGCGATCTATATTTTTATTAAGATTTATTCTAATAAGCCATCAAGAGAATATAATAAACTCATTGGCTTTGCCGCTTTAAATCAACTTATATTTGTTGTTATGTTTTGCTTAGGAGCTCTTTCGTTTTGAGGATTGAGTACGCTAAATATTCTTTAAATAAAAAAATCTCTGGAGGTAGTCACCAATCTAGTGAGGGTGTTTTATTTAAATTTAATTTTGACGATGGCGTGGGCTATTCACTTTACCAACCTATAAAAAGCCTTGGAGATAGAGGTATATCAGAAATTATTACTTCTATGAGTGTTGATAAAATAGTAGATAGGACATGTCTGCTAATTATTGAATCTGCAAAGCTTATAAAGAATTTTTTCTCAGAAAGAGCTGAAAATATACTAAAACCGATTCCTTGTTATTTTTCTGCAGGTGATATAAAGAGTTTTTCATTAAGCACTTTAAAAGAAGAGGTTTTACCTCACCAATTTAAAACTATTAAATTTAAAGTAACTAGCTTAGAGGATATAGATTTAGAAATTTTTAAAAAACATGACTTAAAGGTTATACTAGATTTTAATCAATTAGGTGAGACTTCAGGAATTGAGAACTTTAAAAATATTATTAAATATGTTGAAGACCCTCCAAAAGATTTTAAATCTAAAGAAATACCAGTTGCTAAAGACTTTGACCTATCTATTAAATCGCCAGATCTTATTATTAAAAAACCAACTGGGTTTGAAAAATTAGTATTTGAAGAGGGGACTAAAGAAAGTACAGTATTAGTTTTTACAAGTTATTTAGATCACCCTCTTGGTCAGCTTATATCTGCTCTTAGTGTTACAAAGAGCTCTTTAGACTCTGAGCATGGTCTTCTTACCCAGCGCTTTTATCAAAAGAATAAATACTCAGAGCTTATATCTAAAGGCCCTTTATTTAAGCTAAACAATAAAGCAGACTTTTTATCTCTTTTAGAGTATGAAGACTGGAAAGTACTTTAATTAGATGAAGTATAAGGATTTTCTTAGCTCACTTAATAAAAACAAAATTCACTTTGTTAGTAAAAGCACTACTATAAAAGAGGATATTGATTGTAAGGAACCTTATTACTGTGTTTCCTCTTCTGGAACTGAAAGTGAAAAAAAGCACTATTTAATAAGCCTTTCAAAATTAGAGGCTGGGGCTAAATCTCTTATAAAGCATTATGATTTTAGCTCATCAGATAGATGGCTTCAGTCAATTAGTACAAATCATATAGGTGGATTTTCAATTAATGCAAGGTCTTACTATGCTTCTATGAAAGAGCCTTTGTTTTTTAAATGGAAACCTGAAGATTTAGAAGATTGTTTAAATTCTAATGATATAACAATTATGTCTTTAGTACCGACTCAAGTTTTTGACTTGGTTTCTTTTGGTATTAAGGCTCCTAAATCTATTAAGTATGTTTTTGTTGGTGGAGCAAAGTTAAATAACGATCTTTATGATAAGGCAATTAAGCTTGGATGGCCTTTAAAGCTTTGTTTTGGAATGACTGAAACGGGAGCTCAAATGGCTTACTCAAAAGACAGTCAGCACTATACTCCATACAGTGATTGGAAGGTTTCTGTATCTAAGAACTCAAACCTGCTTGTTAAGGGGCCTAGTTTATACACTCACCAATATATTAATGGGGAGTGGGTAGAAAATAATAGCGAGTGGTATGAATCAAGTGATTCTATTGAGCTTAGTGAGAAAGGCTTTGTTTTTAAGGGAAGAACTGATTTTTTAATTAAAGAAAAAGGTGTTTTTAAAGACTATGAGTCGATAAGGGGTAAGTTTATTGATGTTTTACTTAGAAACAACCTTAGTAAGAAGGATTATGAGCTTGTTGCTTTAAATGATCAAAGAGGAGCTGCTTTTACAGCAATTATAAGCCAAAACTATGACTTTGAGTTAAGTAAAATTTTTAATGAGATTGATGTTAAAGGTATTTATTTCGTTGATGAAATACCTAGGACAGAGCTTTATAAACTAAATAAAGAAAAGCTTAAAGGTGTTTTAGCAAGGCAGATTTTATTTTACTAGGTATTTCGGTTTTGCTTCCATCTTTTGGGTTTATAAAACAATGTGTTATTTCAGTAATCGCGTGATCTTTATTGCTTGTACCAATACTAAACTTAAAACTGACAGTTGATTCAGATACTTTTATGACACTCCATTTTCCTTCGTAAGTTTCACCAAAAAAAAGTGGTGCATCATATGATGTGTTTAAAGCCCTGATTGGAGCGCCTGTTGGGCCTTTAAACCAATCATTCCAATCAACTCCAAATTCACTTATATGATCTTCTAAAAATTGATGATAAACTTCATAAAGAGAGCCAAAAAATAAAATCTTAGCAGGATCGCATAAATGAAAAGGGATTTTTATATTGTGAGTAATTGTCATATTCTAGTTTCCACCGATTTAGTATGGGTTTGGTTTGTAAAGCCAGAGTTTTCTTACAAATTTCTTAGGACTGATTCCAGATAAAATTTTACCTATTCTGTAGTAAAAATTAAAGCCTTTAAGGCTCCCTCTCCAGTACTTTAGAAGAAGGTCTCTTTCTATATGATTGCAGAAATAATCAAAAAAGATAGATATTAAAACTATATCGTCAAAAACCCCAAAAGGGAGAAGAAAGTCAGGGATAAAGTCTAAAGGGCTAATTACTAAGATGATAATCGCTACCAAAATGATTTTATCACGCTTTGGTATCTCAGGTGCTTTAAAGCTGTCTTTAAAAAGGTTAAAGAGGTTAATCATAGAAAATGAGTCTACCAATGCTTAGCATATCCCACAAATTATTTGACAAGAATGGTGCCTTTGCTAGGAGATAGAGTAATGAGCAAGGAAGTACTAGATCTAATCCCTACAAAAATACCTAAAGAACTGCCTAAAATGCAGCAGCTTTATACTGACTTATTTGCTGGGGGAAAGGGTTTTAGAGCAGCATTAGTTATGCAAGTAGCTGAATCACTTATGATTCCTAAGGATCAGAGTACTCTCCTTGCTAGGTGTATTGAGTTTATTCATAACTCATCACTTCTTCATGATGATTTTGTTGATCAGGCTCCTTTAAGGCGCGGAAAACCAGCTGCTTGGCATGAGTATGGAAGTGGGTATGCTGTACTTGCTGGGGACTACCTTTTAGCTAGGGTTATGAAAGAGCTTTCAGAACAAGGTTCTTTAGAGCTTATTAATTATACAAGTCAGGCCATCCTTGATTTAGTAGAAGGTGAGTGGCTTCAGGATGCAACTTTAAATAGAATTGATATTACTCAAGAAGAAATAAATAGAATTCATATAAAGAAAACTTCATCTCTTTTTTCTTGGTGCTTTAAAGCCCCGGCTCTTTTATTAAAAGAGTCAAAAGATGAGGATAAAGAAACTCTATTAAAAATCGGTGAGCTTTTTGGTCTTCTCTTACAAAGAAGTGACGATCTTCTAGATTTTAATATTAGAAATTTTGAAGGGAAAACTTATTTTACAGACATCCAGTCAGGTTACTTTAATTCTTTCATGATTGAAGTAACTAAAGACTTTAGTGATGAGAAGAAAAGGAAAGTGTTTGATTTTAAAAGCCTAGAAGATTTTAAGACTTATTTTGATACAAATCTTGAAAACGAATTAAAATCTTTTGATTTAAAGAGTACTAAAATCTTAGAGGAGCTTAAACAACTCATTTTAAGTTTTAATTTTTTCAATAAAGACTTTCAAAAAGATCTCATAAGCGGGGCTGAAAAGATTTATTGGAGAAAACCTTGAAGATTTTTCTAGATCCTTCAGTTTTAGATCTAGAAGAAGTTAAAGACCTTCAATTATCATTTAATATTAAGAAAAAAGAATCTATAAATAGTGATGAGGCTATATTAGTTTTTGCTGAAAATACTTTAAAGCTAATAAGTCTAGATAAGAAACCGGTGTTTTGTGATTTTCTAGACCAAGCTTACTTAAGAGAAGTTCAACAAGGCTATGGAAGAGCTGAAAGTATTTTTAAATTTTTAAAGGCTAAAGAAAGGCTTAAAATATTAGATCTTACTTTAGGATTTGGAAGAGATTTTTTTAAAGGTGTTCTTTGCGGACATGAAATGACAGGCCTTGAGAGAGACCCTTTAGTATACTCTCTTGTCAAAGATGGAACGAGGCGGTTTTACGAGTCTAAAGAATCACAGGCTTTAAAAGAGAAATTTAAACTTAAGGAGTTTAAAGCTAGAATTTTTCAAAATGATGCTGAAACTTATTTAGAGAATTGTAATGACTTTGATATTATTTTTTATGATCCCATGTTTGATAAATCTTCTAAGTCAGGAAAAGCTAAAAAATCAATTCAGCTTTTAAGAGAAGTCATTAAAGTTAATAGTAAAGATGAGGTTTTTAAGGTGATTGATTTAGGAAGAAAAAGAACAAAGCAGTTTGTCCTAAAATCAGATGCAAGTTTTGAAGTTAATAAAGAAGAAGTTCTCTTTGTTCATAAGGGTAAAGGTTTTAAATTCATTAGTTTTAAATGATAATATATTTGGGATGTGGTTGTTGCTGTGAGAAAAATTATTAACATAAACTGGCAGTTTTAAGATTGGATTTGAGTTAACTAGTGTCAGAAGTTTAAAATTTAGCTAGTTAACTTTATTTAATTATTTAAAAGACCTATCTTATTACTGTACTGATTGTCTTTACAGAGTTTGCAGCCTCATCATCAATAACTTTGTTAAACTTACTTACATAAAGTGATTCGCTTTGTGAACCTTTGCGCGCATGCATCAAGTTTGTAGCTTGAATTAACAAGACATCCTTTTCTGGATCCCTAGAAGCTGTATTTGAGTTTGTAGATGCTAATTTATTAACCAAACCGTAAAAAATATTTCTTTTGATATATGCCTTATCTGGTGCGCCACTAAGTATATAACACTCATCTTCTTGATTATTGATACTGATGAAGCACGAGTTTGGATATTCTATGCTTACAACGGCTTTTACTTTTTGTACTTGTCTTGAATAGTAGCTAAACTCAGATTTAACAGTGATGACTTCAATATCTAATGTGTAGTTTCCTTCGCTGGCTTGAGACGGTTCTGCAAAAATGAGGTTTGTTGCTACTAAAAAAATAAATAAAATATATTTCATAGTTTGTTTTCTCCTTTATAAAGAGCTTAAATCATATATATAAAAGCTCTTGGCAATTAAATAACTAGTGTATTGAATAATTATTAAAACTTTCAGTTGCTTTAAGTCCTTGAAGCTCAATAAGTGCATTTTTTACAGCAGCAGGGGCTTCTTCATAACTATAAAATGATAAGAATCTTTTTAAGTCTGATAAAGCTAAAGAGAATTCTCCGATACTTTTTAAAAGAAGGCCTCTTCGTGCAAACCACTTTGCATCTCTTGGGTCCATATTAATCATCGAAGTTTGTGCTGTTTTTAAAGATGAAATCATATTATCTTTTATATAGAGCTCACAGATTTCTTCATAGTAATGTTTTATAAGGGTTGAGAACTCAAACTTTTGTGGCTGCTTATGAAAGAGGTCAAATTTTTCAGTTGGTGTAAGCGCTGTTTTTTTATTTGAGTTAACTTGAAGTACTTCTCCTTTAGGAGTCATAAAGTAATAAAGCCCATCAGATAATAAAACCTGTGGAAGGCTTGAGAATTTTTTTATCCAAGTCTGTGTCATTAAAACAGCTCCGAGTAATTCTGAAGCGTTTCCTGTATTAAGTGCTGAAACAAGGTGGTTTCTGTTAGACTGAAATTTAACATTAAAGCTATTTTCTAAAACTTTTAAAAGCTCTTCACAGCCACTAAAGTCTTTAAGACCTTCAATAGACTTGTTGAATGATTTTTTCCAAGTATCTTCTAAACTAATATCATCAGTGCAGAATGAGCCTTCGTAAACAGTAAGCGGATTTGTGATTAATTCAGTGATGTTCATGTTCTTGTATCCCCCCAGACTTAAAGAACGTTTATTCCCCAGATACCTTGATACGTCGGGGCTTTAAGAACTACAATACTGCAAGGTACCTATTTGAAAAAAAGTTAGGAAACTCCCATGGATCAAGACCAAAAGATAAGAGACTTAAATCTAGTCATAGACAGCTTAAGAGATGAGCTAAAGCATAGGGAAAGTGATTTAAGCGTTTACCAAAAAGAGGTGGAGCGTTTAAATGTGGCAATTTCTGAAATCTTATTAGGCATGGATAAGGATCTTGCTCTCTTGAGAAATATTTTCAAATTCCTCGTGCCTGCTCAATTTCCTCACATCTCAGGCTTTAATTTCAGCACTAAGTTTATTCCTGGGATGAGGTTTAACGGTGATTATATAGATGTTTTTGAGCACTCAGATAGGTTTAAATTTAACCTCATTCTTTCTTCTTCTTCAGGCTCTATCTTAACAGCCCTTTTAATAGCTTTCTTATTAAAACACGGAAGAGATAGTGGTGAAGAAACGGGTGCTTCAGACCCTGACGGCTTTACTAAAAGAGTTTTAAAAGAAATTGAATCAAAAGGGCAGTCACTAGCAGATATTCAGCTGGCCTGCTGTCACATTGATAAACGAACATATGAGTTTACTTATAAAATTCATGGAAAAGTCTTTGGCTTTTTTCAAGATGGCGATACAGGAAGTGTGGAAGATTTAAATAATCTTAATAGTGAAAAGCCGATTGCCTTAAAACCCTATGATAGAGTGGTGTTGCTCTCTCCGGGCCTAGTTGGTTGTGCTGATGAAAAAGGCTCTATTTTTTCAGTGACTCCAGTGCTTGAGGCTTTAGCTAAAATTCCGTTAACACAATCAGTCCACGACTTAAGAAATGATATCTTCTTTCGACTAGACCAGCATTTAGGAAAGCGTAGACCATTGCAGGATGTGTCTATTATTGTCATGTCTATAGAAAATAATGTAATAAAACTTATATAAAATAAGCTAGGTTTTTGTTAAAATAAGAGCAGAGCTTATGTAATCACTTAGAAAATAATAGGAGAGATCATGGTTGAAGTCTACGAAGGTGCTGTTGATAAAGGTTTAGAGGGCGTTGTCGCTTGTACTACGGGGGTTTCATCTATTGTTGATGCCACGTTATGCTACAGAGGATACACTATTGAAGACTTAGCAGCTAATGCAAGTTTTGAAGAAGTTGTATGGCTTTTGTGGAATAATGAAAAACCAACAGCAGCTCAAGTAGATGGTCTTAAAACTCAGTTAAAAGAGCATTTTAAACTAAGTGATTCAACAAAGTCTTTTTTAAACACTTTGCCTGTTAAAGATGTTCACCCAATGGCTTGGCTTAGAACAGCAGTTTCAGCTTTAAGCTTGTGGGATGATAAATCTCAAGACCTATCTCCTGAAGCTCAAAGAGAAGTGGGTTTAAAACTTTTGGCTAAAGTTCCAAGTTTAATCGCTTTCTTTCATAGAAAAAGAGAAGGAAAAGATTTTGTAGATCCAAATCCTGAAAAAACTATGGCTTGGAACTTTTTATGGATGCTTAATGGAACAGAGCCAAGTGATGAGGCTGTAAAAGTTTTTGATACTTGCTTAACACTTCACGCAGATCACGAGTTAAACTGCTCAGCTTTTTCTACTCGTGTTACAGCATCTTCTTTAAGTGACCTTTACTCAGCAATTACTTCAGGCATTGGCTCATTAAAAGGTCCATTACATGGTGGAGCAAATACTGAAGTGATGAGAATGCTTTTTGAAATTGATGATCCAGCTAAAGCTCCAGCATGGGTTGAAAATGCTTTAGCTAATAAAGTTAAAATCATGGGTTTTGGTCATAGAGTTTATAAAAATGGAGACCCAAGAGCGAAGATTTTAAAAAGCATGAGTAAGTCTTTAAGTGAAAATACAGGAAATGGTAAGTGGTATGAAATTTCTGATATCATTGAGCAAGCTGTTGTTTCTCAAAAAGGTCTTCTTCCAAACGTAGATTTTTATTCAGCTACAGTTTATTACTCAATGGGAATTCCAATGGATCTTTTTACTCCTATTTTTGCAATGTCTAGAACTTCAGGTTGGCTGGCACATGCTTTTGAGCAGTACGCAAATAATAGAATTTATAGACCAAGAGGTGAGTGGGTTGGAAAGAGCTCACAAACTTGGGCTTAAAAGACTTTTAGCTTAAGATAAAAAAGAACCTTAAATTTAAACTCATAAAGCCAGACGCTAAAAAGAGCCTCTGGTTTTTTTATTTAAAAAGCTTAGAGATAGTGCTGCTCTTAGAGCTTTCTTCAGTACAAGGTAGTACATCAAGCATTTCCTGACTTTGAAATACTAACTCATTAACTTCATCAGATGAGATATTCTCTGCTATAAAAACTCTTTTTCCTGATTTAATTAAAAGATCAGCATTAAAGGAAGTGCAGTTTTGAGCACTCGTGTTTTTAAAAACAATATAAGTTTCTTTTGAGTCTACATTAACTATTAAATATTGAGAGGGGAGCTCAAAATTTGAACAAGCCTTTGATTCAATGCTGACTCTACTTGGATGTGAAATTCGCATACTGCCAATTGTTTCTAAAAAGATATCAAAAGGATTTTCCTCTTTAACACTGCAAAGAAAATTTGTTTTATTTTCAGAAATTTCAACATTAACTTTGTCTAGCCTTTTAACAGAGAAGAGACTTTCTTCATTTGTTTTTTGGTCATAAGAATAAAGACTTACTTTGTTTTTACTAAAATCTTCTTCAAAAAGCAGAAGGCTTAGATCTGTTTTAAATACTTCTTGGTCTCTTTGCTCACTAGAATCACTACAGTTTTGGAAACTCATCATCATGACTGTAGCCATAATGAATACAAATACGGATTTGAGTTTACGTGCCATATGACCCTCCCTAGACTAGGTCAAAGTCCTGATCGGGATAAAGACATTAAAGGTTTAGGGTTTTAAAGATTAAAAATAAAAGTTTAACAAAATCTCAATTTGATTCACTTAATCGTTATGTAGAGTGCAAAGGGTGTGGGCTTTAAAAGCTCTAATTATTGTTTCTTGATATTTTTTCTTGTACAAGAACTTAGTGGGTGAGAATTACTCCTTTTAAGGTTTTCGTATAAAGGTCTTTCTTAATGTCCATGTCATCCATTCGATTAATCACACTCTCTACTTTATAGACATGCATAACGCCAATAACAGGTTGGTCGAGTGCGTGAGTAAGAGCTTCACTCAATACTTCGGTTGATCTTAAATTCCCCCAAAATCTGATTGTTTTTTTGTTGGAAGTGCTTTTTTGGCTAGTCAAATTTTCATCATAATAAATGCATGGTTGGCTATTTGTATATACTATTTCCCTGTTTTGAGATTTAGCAATATCGACTAAAGTTTCTATTGCCTGCCAAACTTGGTTTTGATCAAAGCCTGCAATAATTAAAAGTCCTTTTGAAAAGTTCTTTAAACTTTCTTGTTCTTTGGACAGTTCTTCAGTTTTTAGTACAACTAGATTTTTCATATTTTTTAAAATTTATTTAAAAACGTTGATTAACACATTTCTAAAAACTCGCCAGTAGCTTTACTAACCCCTTCAAAAACTTCATGAGGTTTTGCGCTATACATATAGGCTGGAGTTGAGATCACTTTATTTTCTCGATCAGTCACAAAATCAGTTACACTGCATTCTACGTGTTCAGCCCCCGTTTTTTCTATTTGTTCAGCAGTAGCCTTATCAGAACCAATTGTTAAACTTAAGCTATTTGTTACAGGACCAAGAACTCTTGCAACAAGTGCTGGAGCAATACAAATTGCTAAAATTGGTTTTGAATCTTTATGAAACTCAGTGATTATTTTTTGAATGTTTTTATCAACTGAACACTCGGCTCCATCACTCGCCCATGAGCAAAGGTTTTTTGCTACACCATAACCTCCAGGGATGGCTATACCATCAAAAAGATTAGGGTTAAGTTCTTCTAGATCGTAAACATCGCCTCTTGTAATTCTTGCAGATTCTTCCATAACATTTCTTGGGCTTGAGTCAGTAAGATCAACATCAAGATGAGCTGCAGTTTTAAGGTTTTTATTAGGTGCAAAGACCTTATAAGATGCATTGTGCTCAGAAAGATTAATAAGTAGAGAAGTAGATTCTGTAATCTCTGAACCATCTAAATATCCGCAACCAGATAGAATTACTGCGATTTTCTTCATTGTGTGCTCCGTTTTTAAGTGACTTGTGTAAGTAAATATTAATGATATAAGACAAGCACGATGTCTACAACTGACCTTAAGAAGCAGGCGACTTATGTTGTGAATAAGCTAAAAGCGCTTTACCCGGGAGCTCACTGCGAACTTCATCATAGCAACCCATCAGAGCTTTTAGTGGCAACTATATTAAGTGCTCAATGCACAGATGAAAGAGTCAATAAAGTTACAAAAGTCTTTTTTAATAAATACAAAGTGCCTGAAGAAGTAGCTTTGCTACCAGTTTCTAAAATTGAACATGAAGTTAAATCAACAGGTTTTTACAGGAATAAGGCAAAGAATATAAAAGCCACGTGTGAGACGATAGTAGATGAATATAGCGGAGTTTTGCCAGATAATTTAGACGAACTTGTTAAGCTTCCTGGTGTAGGTAGAAAAACTGCTAACGTTGTACTTGGAGAAATTTTTAATAAGCCAGAAGGGGTTGTTGTTGATACCCACGTAAAACGACTGTCTTTTCGTCTAGGGCTTACTAAAAGTGAGAACCCTGTTGTTATTGAGAGGGAGCTGATGAAAATACTCCCTAAAAAACACTGGGTACAGTTTGCTCATTGGATGATTTTTCATGGAAGACGTCAGTGTAAGGCTCAAAACCCTAGGTGTATAGATTGTGCATTTAAACGAAAGTGTTATTATTATAAACAAAAATCTATTAAGAAGTAGGTTGGCAATCGTGTTTGAGGTGTTTTTAAAATGATTAGAGATTTGTTAGAGGGTTTTAAATATGTAAACCATTTGTGGCCTGTAATGATTTTAAGGTTTTATGCTGGTTACTTCTTTTTTTCATCAGCGATGGAGAAAAAAGCTACAGAATATGCTTTAAGTCCAAACGTTTCAGCACTTATTGATCAAAATTTATTTGCACATACTCCACCAGATATAATCAGTTCTTTTTTTGCAAATTTTGTACAATCTAATTGGGAAATTTTCTCAATCTTTCAACTAAACTATGAGTGGTGTGCCGGAATTTTATTTTTTATTGGTTTTTTAAATAGACCAATAGCACTTTTATCTATGATTTACATTCAACTTATTTCATATATACAACCTATTGAAATGGGGAGTTTTTACTTTCAGATGCAATGGATACTGTTAACTTTGCTCGTTTTTGGCTCTGGGCGATCTGGTGGAGTGGACTATTTCTTTTATAAAAGGCAAAGAGGTATTATCTGGTAAAACCGGGTTACAGATTTGCTTTCTTATCAGCTCTTTTTCTGCTTTTGTTGTGTCTCTCAATTTTTGAATCATGGACCAGCAAGGGAAGTGAGGCTTGCTCATACAGTGTTTTAACATACTCCTCTTTTATGGGTTCTAAAGCTATAGGTAAAACTTTAAAGGAAGAGTTTAAATTAAAATCAGGTTGTAGTTTAAATCTTATAAACGGAGGGTCTTCATCGCAACTTGAGTCTAAAGTTATAATTCAACCCAGAAGATATCATGCAGTAATTGGACTGCAGTACGACTCTTCTCTCACAGGTAAAATCTCTTGGAGTGGTGACAAAAAGCAGTTTTCTTATTCACCGATGATTGTATTAGCTAAAGGTGAAAACATAAAAGAAATCATTGTTCCTGATGAGGCGAAAAGTGAAGTTGGAAAGAACTATTTCCACGAAAATATTAACTTAGATTTGAAAGTAAAGAAGTCGTCATCTTGGACGCAAGGGCTAAGCCTTTTTAATAAAAGCGAAGACATTTCATTTTACACTTTTGCGGGATCATTGTTTTATTTTAATCAACTTAATCGTAAGTCTAAAAAGAAAAAGGCTTATTATTTCCTTCCAGAGGTGCGTGGTTTTTATAAAGAGTACTTTCGCTTTTTAAGTGATGATGTCAAATTTAAGAAGGCCTTTGAGGAGAGTATTTTTTCTATGCGAGTGCAAGAAAGCCTATGGCTTAAAAACTATATGTACCCTATTAAAAAGGAGTTTTACCCAAGTAGTTTAAGTTTTTTTGTAAATGAGACTGGCTTAAAGTGAGAAACATATTACCAAATGTTTTTTTATCTGCGATTATTTTTTATAGTTTATATGGACTTTTATTTAGCCTGGGTATTTCATTTATTAACTTGAATGATTTTTTAAGAGCACTTATTCAAACAACGTTAAGTACAGTTGCTGTGTGTGTAGTGGGCTTAGTATCTGGTTTTGCGATTTCATCTGTTTCTAAGAAGTACCGCTTTGCTATTTTAATTTTAGCGTTAGTTCCGCAATTTGTGCCATCTAATTTTTTCATGATATCAACAATTATGGCACTTGATTTTCTTAACTGGAAAGTTGAGGGTGTTGCTGGAGTTGTACTCTTTCATACGATTTTAAATGCAGGTTTAGCATCTGTGATGTTTTCAACTTTGTATGAGAAATACCTATATGCCTATGTTGATATTCAAAATATATTCAGTGTTAGCAAGTGGCGGTTTTTTGTTGCAATATTAAAATCAGGATTTCTTATTAATTCTGCAGCGATTTTTATCTTCTTCTTAATAATCCATAGCTTGAGTTTCTCAATACCACTTATTTTATCAGATAAGACTTTAAGTTTTGAACAAATACTATATGATTCCTTAATTCAAGGGCAGGCATTATTTTCTGTTTTTGTTATTGGCCTATTTTATTCTTTATTAAGTCTTGTAAAAAAAGAAATGAATATGATCTCACCTTATCTTAAAAGTAGCTCTAGTCTGAGAGCGTGTAGTCTAAAAAATATACCAGGATTTTTTATACTTATAATTCCAAGCGCATTATTTCTAATTCATATTTTAAGAGCTCCAGGGAGTTTTGAAGGTGTAGGTTCTGAGCTGCCTTTATTGCTAAAAGCGTTTCGAGGACAATTAGAAATACTTTTAGTTAGTGGATGTCTTTTCTTCCTAACTATTATGTTTGGATTAAAGAAAGATCTTTCTAAGTCAAAGTTGATGTATTTTTTCATTCCTTCCGTTTCTCTTATTCTTTTTTCAAGCTTCATGCTGAGCTCTTTTGAGCCTGAGTTTTTAGTAATAGGAGTCGGGGTATATTTATCGATTTTAATATTTATTTTGGCTTTACTTAATTCTGCTTTTATAAACTTTCATAAGAATAAAGAAGTGCTTTTAATATATAACATAAGAGATGAGCTATCGCTTTTTCTAAAAACTGAAAAGACAAGTGTTATTCTTAGCTTTGCTTTGATGTCTATATGGGTTGGTGGTGATTATGTTTTTAGTGGAAGCCTTGCAAGAAATTTTGTATCCTTTGGGAGTTTGAGTAGAGCTTCACTTGCTAGGTATGAGATAATTGAAAGCCAAGTGTATTCGATTTTAAGTTTAGTGAGTTCAGTCTGCTTTATTTTAATTTTTATTTTGGTGGTATATGGAAAAGATATTAGATTTTTACCTAAAAAAAGATGAATTCATATTAGATATTAATGTTGTTGAGCATCCAAGTTCAGGAATTATTCTAATAAGTGGTCCTTCAGGTTCAGGAAAAACAAGCTTTATGAGGTCTTTAGCTGGGCTTGAAGAGCGTGATGCTGATTTTAAATGGTCTTATAAGTTTGATAAAAAAGCTTTTCATTTTCAAGATATTAAAATTTTTCCAGGTTTAACTACTCTGGAGAATTTAACTCTTGTTGAAGCTGATGAAAAAAAAGCTTTAATATACCTTACTAAGCTTGGTTTAATAGATAAGCAAAATGAAGAAGCTTCATCTTTATCTGGAGGTGAGCTTCAGAGGCTGGGATTTTTAAGAGCTTTTATGAATCAAGCAGATCTTATTTTTTTAGATGAGCCTTTTGGTCAGGTGAACCTAGAGTTAAGAGAGAAGATGTATAATTTTTTATATGAAGTAAAAGAAGAAAGGTTGATTTTTGTTTCAACTCACATCGGTGGTGAGTTGAAACATGACTTTGAAATTAAGATTTCTTAGAAAGAGGGCAGCCTGAAGAGTTTTTATTTGCGACTTTATTTTTTTGATCTGCATACCAAAACATAATTCTTCTAGCTAAATCTGTAGGTGATACCCCTCTAATCATTGTGCTAAGCTGAGCGTCTTTTTTAATTTCTTTTGGAATTTTGATTTCTTTATCTGCGAGGCTGCAGACTTTTAGTGCTAAATCTTTTGAAGAGAGTATTTCTGGCTTGATTTCTAGTAATATGTTTTTCATGAGTATCATTGAAGTTGTTCTGATTTTTGGAGCTAGACTTTTGTCTGCTATTTCTTGTTCAGCCTGTTCAAGGATCTCGCCAATTACTTCAGCGTAAACTCCCATTGACCTGAGATCTTCTGTGACATCTCCAGATAGTTTTGAGGCTAAGTTGTCATCATTTGGTCTTGAAAAAAGAAGTTTAAGGGTACTTCTTAATGGCTTAATAGCTTTGTCTCCATCCCTTGGATAGGCATATTTGCGGCTTGTTCGAAGTGAGTTCTGGACTATAGGCGATAAGGCTTTATAGTCTTTAAACATAAGTGCTGTGTAGTCATATTGAACGGCATTTGATGTGGTTGAAAATAAAGCGATTATTAAAAATAATGTAAAATGTTTCATATAGAGATTTTCTTTTTCTTGGCACCATTACGTCAAGTACTCTAGACATGATCTTAAAAAAGGTTATCATTATTGTTCTTATTACCGGAGGGAATTAATATTATGAAATCATCTATAAAACTAAGTTTTGTTGCTGTTTTATCCATTGCAATGCTTACAGGTTGTGGAAAAATTGTTGAAAGCACATTAAAGAATAACCCAGATATTATTTATGACGCTTTAAAAAAAGATCCTGTTAAATTCATGGATGCTTTAAATGAGGCTGCAAGAGCTGCTCAAGAAGCAAAAAGAGCAGATGCTGCGACTAAAGAAAAAGAAACAATGGAAGCTCAGTTTAAAAACCCAGCAAAGATTACTGTTGCTGCAGATCGTGCAGTTGAGGGCAAGGCTGATGCTCCAATCACAATTGTTGAATACTCTGACTTTCAGTGTGGTTACTGTGGAAGAGCTTGGGCTACGGTTCAAGAACTAAAAAAAGAATACGGAGATAAAATCAGATTCGTTTATAAACATTTCCCTGTTACAGGTGCTCCAATGTCAACGCCAGCTGCTGAGATGTTTGAAGCAATTGCAATGGTTGATGGAAAAAAAGCATACGCTTTTCATGATAAAATTTTTGCTGATCAAGGTAAGCTTAGAAGTGGTGGAGAAAAATACTTAAAGCAAATTGCTAAGGAACTTTTAGGTAGCAAAGCTGATCAAGTCTTTAAATCAAGAAGTAGTGATAAAGTAAAGGAAAGATTGGCTGCTGATAGAGCTGAGGCTGTAAGTCATGAGCTTTCGGGAACTCCTGCATTTGCTATTAATGGTGTGTTTTTAAAAGGAGCTTATCCAATTGAGTCTTTTAAACAGGTTATAGACAGGCACTTAAAAGCTAAAAACTAGACCACTATTTAATATTAAAAGTTTTAATTTAAAGCTCGCATTTTTGTGGGCTTTTTTTTATGTACTTTATTATCGCTGAATTGTTTGATTGAGTATTCTGTAGGTAATACACTTATTAAATGGGGCAAAACTTAAAGACTGAGATTAAAAGAGTAAATGGTTATTTAAAAGAAATAGTTACATATTTTGATTCTAGTGGGAAAACACTTCACCAGACTGTTAACCCTTTAATGGTAGAACTTAAACCAAGAGATGTTACTCAAATTTTTGTTGGGTCTTTCCTGGTCTCAGCGCCTCTTTGCATGACAGAAGAAGTTTGGACGTTAAGTGAGACACTTCCCGACTTGAATGCATTTGCCTTATTTTTTGTTTCTCTTTTAACAGCAACTCTTTATATTTATTTTAACTTTTATAGATATAAATTAAAGGGACATACATTTGAATTTATAAAAAGAACTTTAGCAACTTATATTATAACTATATCAAGTATAGTCTTAATTCTTTTTTTGATTAATAAACTTCCTTTATTTACTGACTTTAAGACTGTCTTTCATAGAGTTAGCATAATAGGTTTTCCTGCAATCTTTGGTGCTGTCATAAGCGATAATTTAAAATAGCTAAATTTCAACAGGAATTTTTTTGGTGGTATTTAAAAATACTTGAGTAGAGCTTAGCTTTACTTCATAAGCAGATATTTTAACTCCTGCTTTTATGGCTTCTTTGATTTTTTTGTCATATGTAGGGTCAAAGTGATCTGCAATTTTAAAATTACTGCAGTTTTGCCTTTGTATTGTAAAAATAAGTTCTGTAGAAAAGCCCTTCTCTTTTAATTCGATAAGCTCTTGTAAGTGTTTAGTTCCTCGAGCAGTTATCCCGTCTGGGAACATAGCCGTTGTTCCTTCTTTCATTGTTACGTTCTTAACTTCTATAAAATAGAGATCTTTGGATTTAAAGTCGTTAAAGAAGTGAGGGTATTTAAGCTTAGGAGGCTTTTCATTTTGGTTATTAAAATTAAATAAGACAAAGTCGATACGCGTACTCTCAGAAATTTTTACTTCAGATTGAACGTGGTTAAAACCTTTTACTAAATGAGACTCTAAGGCTTCCTTAACTATTGTGTTTGGTGTTCGTGTGTTAACACCAGCCCAGCCATCATTTGTTTGAATCATTTCAAGCGTGTAGGCAAGCTTTCTTTTAGGGTCATCAGACTTTGAAAAAAGACAGTTTGTATTCTCTAGTGGTACGGTTTTTAGGCTACCTGTATTTGGCAGGTGTGCAGTGATCACCTTGCCTTTATATTCAATGTCTGCAAAAAAACGCTTATATCTTTTAATTAGTTTTCCCTCAGTGAGGCTATTAATGTATTTCATATTACTTATCATTAATAACAGTAGATTTGTGCACTCAGCAAGTACCAACTTTCTTACCACCCTTAGATAGATTATGAGTCATAATGAGTCACATTCAGAAACCACTGCAACATTGTTTAAAGCTTTTAGACTTTAGTTGTTTCAGAAATGGAACATGCTCACTTTATTCACAAGAACCTGCTCTTTGGTGCCGATTAAAGCTTATATGAGAAAATTAAGTTTAAGTAAATTTAAAGCAAGCTACCTGTATTTAAAAAGAGCAGTGATTGTTTTTGGCATTATGTTGCCATTTCAAAACTGTGGTGAATTTAATGCTCTAGATAGCTCTCAAAATTCGAGTGTTGTTGCTCCATCTTTTTTTCAATGTGAATCTAATGATTCAAGAACACCAGAGGCTTCAGCTTTAAAGCGCTTAAATAAATTTGAACTTAAGAATACCATTGAGGATATTTTAAGTACTTACTTAGATGAGTCTAACACCTCAGCTTTTATGAATCAGTTAAGTAGTTACTTTGATGATATACCAAATGATCATGCTGATGAAGAAATGAGCCATTTTGACCAATCCATAACGTCTCAACACATTGATAAGCAAATTCTACTTGCTGAAAGAATAGCTGAACTTATTATGGGAAACACAAGTTATAGAGATAGCATCATTGGTTCTTGTGCTCAAAACACGGGGGATGAAACTTGTAGAGATAACTTCTTATCAGATTTTGGAAAGTTAGTTTATAGAAGGCCGTTAAGTAGTGATGATTTAACTTGGTTTAGAGACGTTTTTACTGGAAGAGTTGAAAGTTATGAGAACCTTATTGCTGCATTATTTTCATCACCGTATTTCATCTATCACTATGAAGTGGGCGAAAGTGATATCTCTGAAGATGGTAAAGAGATTGTAAGTCTTGGACCTTACGAAAGAGCTTCAAGGATTTCATATCTTTATTTACAAAGTATGCCAGATGCTGAACTTTTTGAAGCTGCTGCTAATGGATCTATTATGAATAATATCGGTTTAAGAGATCAAGTTAATAGGCTTTTAAGTGATGAAAAAGTTCAAAGTAGATTAACTCATTATTTATCAGAGCAGCTTTTTAAATTAGAAGAAACACCAAACTATCAAACTAATATTGAAGCTGTAAACACGATGATATCAAGCTTAAGCACAACAGAATCATTAAGCAATAGAAGAGAGCATATGATTAATGAAGTCTATGATTTTATGAATTATATCATCTGGAAGAAAAGGGGTGGCTTTAGTGACCTTATGGTGAGTAATGCAGTTTTTCCAAGAACTCCTGATCTAGCAGAAATTTATGGAACAGCTGTTTGGAGTGGAAGTTTTAATGAGCAAGACATTGTAAGAGCTCCTGCTAGTGAGAGATCTGGTATTTTAACTCGAGCGCAATTGCTTTTTACTGGGATGAGATCTACTCAGCCAATTATTCGAGGTGCGAGAATTTATAATGAATATTTATGTGGAGAACTTCCAGTTCCTGCTGATACAGGAACTCCTTCAGGTGTTGTGCTTGAAGATGACTTTAGTGAAAGAGAAACAATTACTGCTATTACTCAACACCCAGGTTCTGCCTGTATTGGTTGCCATGAAGGGGTGATTAATCCATTAGGTTTTCCGTTTGAAATGTTTGATTCTTTTGGAAGGTATAGAAGTGTAGAAGATGTTTTTCACCCTGAAAGTAGTGTTGATAAGGGAAAGGTTTTAGTTACAAAACAAGTAAACACTAATACTTCAATTAACTTAGGAGATACCATTAGCTCTTCATTTAACGATGCTATCTCAGTAACAGAAGAATTAGCTAGTAATGAAAGAGCTGTTGCTTGCTTTAGTTTAAAACTTTGGGATTTTGCAGCTAAACAACCATATAAGATAGGGCAAAATGATTGTGCTACGACATCACTTTATCAAAGATTAGTCGAAACAGAGAGTATTTATGAAGCTCTTGCTAGTATACCTTTTCAGCCAGAATTTTTTAAGAGGACCATTCAATGAAATATGATAAACTAAGTAGAAGATTTTTCTTACAAGGCTTGGGGGGCAGTATTTTAACGCTTCCTATTCTTCCATCAATTATGCCAAGGGCGCATGCGGCCGTGCTTCCTAATGACAAATTTTTGGTGATGATTGGATCCCCTCACGGTGGAACTGGTCGCATTGGAGATTGGGCTCCGATGCCAGCTCTTGATGTAAATTCGCAACTTCTTAATCGTCACACACTACTTCCAGTTGGTGGTGTGGATAATATTGATCATATAATAAGGCATGCAAGGTTAAGTGGTTTACTTACAGCTAACCCTGGTCATGCTGGTGGTAATGTTGATAGTAGCCAGGATAGAATTTCATTTATTCTTGGAAGTTTTTTTAATCCTTATATAGAGAAAATGAATTTATATAACGGGATTGATATTGGTACTTTTTATTCTGGTCATCATAGAGGTGTTTACTCTGGAAATATAGCACACGCTGTAAATAACCCTGATGCTAGAGATGCAATGGAGCACTGGCCGTCCCTTGATCAATTTTTAGCAAACCATCCTGGGTTCTATAGTGACCCAGCATCAACTTCAGTTAAATCTATTACAAATGTTTCAACAATGGGTCATGCGGGAGATGGAACTTTTATACCTGCAACTGCCAGCAGAGGAGATAGGCTTTACACAGCAATTTTTGATAAGTTTGATAAGACTTTAACACCGCAAGAGGTTGCGGAGAGAGAAAAGAAAGATTTTCTAATTGATCGAGTTTATGAAGATTATAGAAGATTTTTAAGAGGAGCTCATGGTCCTGCAAGAACAATTTCATCAGTAGATAAGCTAAGAGTAGAGCAACATATAGATAACTTAGTTGATATTCAAAATAAATATAAGCAGATTATAAATTCTTGTGGGGATGTTACAGGCCCTAATGATAGAGTAAGCGTGAGCACTTATAGTACTACAACACAATCATGGGATGTTTTAACTGATTTAATAGTTGCTGCTTTTAATTGTGGAGCAACAAGGCTTGCTGGTTTTATGCTTCCTGAAAATGTTATTGGTTTTTCTGGAAACTATCATCAAGAAGTTGCTCATGGTGCATCTACAGACCCAGGTAGACAACTTTTGCATAATCAGAATTTTAGGTGGCAAGCTCAAAATGCTGTTTTAAAAATGGTACAAAAACTAGACTCTGTATCTGTAAATGGACAAACGGGAAGTATTCTTGATAATGGGCTTGTCACATGGACTCATGAATGTGGTACAAAAACTCATAGCAACCAGAGTGTTGGTCTTGCTACGTTCGGCTCGCTTGGTGGACATTTTAAAACTGGTAATTATGTGGATTATAGAAATCAAAAGAACATGGGTTTATTAAATCGAGATTTAAACGAAAGTCGTCCAGGTATTCCGATACAAAGGTTTTGGGCAAATGTTGTTCAAGGCTTTGGAGTAACAAGAGCACAGTTTGAAAGGAATGGAAAACCAGGTTATGGCGATTCATCCAGGAACGATTACACATTGAGATTTTCACAGACTACAGTAAATAATGGTCATCACGCTTATCCGCCAAGAATAATGAATAGTTTAAGTGATTTACTTCCAGTAGTTACATGATAAAGTGTATCGAAATGAAATTTTAAGGCTTGTTTTAATTACAATTAGTTAATTAAGAGCAAGATATATTCTCAATACAGAACACTTTTTCATTTTAACTTTTGCAACACGAATTCCGATATAAGTATGTGAATAAAAAAGGTTTTTTGTACGTTTTAGTACTTCTTTTATTTACAGGTTGTGCAAAATTCGGTCTCGATAATTTCTCCTTCTCCTCCTCACAATTTGTAACCATAAATGGTGTCACCGGTGGAAGCGATGCTTCAGTTGATGTTTATCTTTTTGATGGAAACATTGCTACAATAAATTGG
>CALLAU010000086.1 GCA_938002015.1 uncultured Bdellovibrionales bacterium | reverse complement strand
TAGGCATATAATGATAAGTATCTAGTTCTTTTATAGGACTTACAAAGTTATATCCTAAATAACTAGATATTTTGCTTAATGCAGTTCTGTATTTTAGAACTTTGTTTTTCCTAGGAATAGGCAGCATTAATTCAAAAAGTCTAAAACCTAGCTTTATTATTGCGGCAACCATAAACACAGTAAATGCTATCTGTATTATAGCTACGGCTACAAGGAATATAGCACTACCTACAGACCCGGTAAATCCTGCTGCGAATATTCCCGAAGCAATAGCCACGTCTTTTGAGGTATCTTTTATTTGTTGTCTTAGTTGTGTTGCTAAGACATAAATAGTAACGACTCCAACAAGTATTTCTAGCTGATTATTTTTCTTTTCAACCAAAGACTCAACCGTTGTAAAATCTCCATCTGTTATGAAGCCTCTATCGTATAACGATGATAGAGTCAGCCCCTCTAGTTTATCGTTTAAAGAGTTCAGCCCTTTTGCTAATTGTATTTTTGCCTTAACAGTCCCATCTTCATACTCCTCTAATCCATCAGCACAATTTATATAGCCATCAAACGCAAGCTTAGAAGTGCTTATATTGTAAGCATCTATCTTGTAAGGTATTCCTTCAAACTTATTAGAATGCTCTTTTACTATTTTAGCTTCTTGTGGTGCTAAAACTATATCGTCAATTTCTAAATTAGGCTGTATGCTTCCGTTCTCAAAATTAGCATCCATCCTAATATCTTGATATTGCTCAGGCGCATCAACTTCTTGACCCTTCATACTAAATCTCAACCTTGTATTTTTAGCAACCATTACCATATACTAGGAGCTTTTGATGTTACAATCTTTTTAGTACTTCCTTTCTGATACGTTCTATGTATTAAATCTCTTATAGTGTCCACATCAGAACCTAAATAATTTTCTTTACTATTTAGCTTTTCTAATTGAGCTTCCAAACTATCAAACTTATTAAGTATCTCTCTATTTGATTGCCAACTATGTTCTACTACGCTAACATTTGGAGTATTTAATTGCTGCATATCTTGCAACAATCCATTATCATAAGCCTTAACTATGTTCTTAACGCCTTCCCTATCTCTAAAGCCTAAGTCTTTCCTATCTTCTTTAGAGTATATTTGCTCGTTAGGGTGTATTACTGATAAAAACCCTCCTTTACCATCTATATCTCCACCACTACCCGTGTCATCAGTTCCTTTTAGAAAAGCAGGTAAAGACGCTATAGCTGCTGTTAAAAAAGAAGTGCTAAGTATTGCTTTCCCTAAAGCATCCTCAGTGCTTTCACCACTATCTAATTCTGAGTTGAAAGTATTTACGACAGCCAAAGCTAGTTCAAATTGCTTTTCTCTTTGTAACAACTCTTCTTTTTTTCTATTTGCTTCTGCTTGTGCCTTTTCGTTTTCTCCTAGGCTTTTTGCAGCTTCTCTATTGCCTTGTGCTGCTAGATTTTGCAATTGTGTTTCTCTTGCTTTAGCGTCTGAAATTTCTTCGTCTATTCGCTCACTTTTACCTTCAAAATATTTATCATTTAAAGCACTTAAAACCTCTACAACATCTATCTCTGTTTTTATCTTTTCCTTACCAAGCTTATTAAAACTTTCTAGCTCATTCTCTAACTGCTTTATCCTTAACTTTCCTGCCTCTCCTCCAAATTGTTTTATCGCTTTTATCTCTTCTTTTATAGCATTTATTCTTATTGCTTTAAATTGCTCTGCTTTTTCTTTTTCAAAAGCCTCTTCTGTTTTAAAGCCTGTTCTTCGTGCTTCAAACTCTGCACGGGCAAAATCAGCATCTCTTTTAATCCTTTCTTGTGAAGCTTTTAATTCCTCTTGATTTATAAAACTAGCCAACCTATCATTTTCAGCAGTAATAAGTTCTTTTTTCTTAGACTCTTCTATTCTCGAATTAGATTCTATAGTCTCAATAAGTTTTTCGCTCTTTGCTATTTCTTGGGCTATTCTTCTTTCGGTAGAGTCCTGTATCAAATCTCTCTCTATTTTATCAATCTCCTCAATGGTTGAAGAAGCAATTCTTTTTAATCTTTTTAACTCTTCTTCTGCTTTGTCCAACTTTATACCTAAACTAAGTATATTCTCCTCATTATTAGATTCTTTTATCTGAGTATTTAGGTCAGATACAGCTTTAGCTTGTTTGTTTATAAGCCCAGTTAATTCTTTAGTCTTACCCTCCAACTTTCCTTTTCCATCTAAAGACTTAAGCTCTACTTCGTTTAACTCTTCCTCTATAGCTAGTAATAATTTTTCTTCTTTAACTCTATTCACTACAGCTAAAGAAACTTTTGTGTTTGCATTACCCAAATCTTCAAAACCCTCAACCAAGTTCTTAACACTATTAAGCCCTGTGTCAAACTCTTCACCTCTAAGCCCTAAAACATCATCATCAAAGGCTTTCTTTATCTCTTCTAATGATTTTTTCACACCCTTATTACCTGTGAGCGTAGATGTTTTATTAAGCTCTGTAAACAGTTCTCTTTGAGCTTTCCCCACATCTTGATTGAAACCTCTTATGTTTCTTAACGCAGAGGCTCTTAGGTTTTTTAAATTTTCAATCCTCTCCTTTTCTGTTTTAGACTCTTTGTTTATTCCATTTATTAGATTAGAAGCTCTTTTTTCTCCCTCTTCATTAACTATCTGAGTCCTTGTCTTTTCTCCCTCAGAAACAAAATTCAAGAAACTAGATAAAGCGTCTAACGAAGACTTTATAGCCCTTCCTATCTTTCCATCTCCCTTTTCTATATTGAGTATTAATTTTTCCCAAGATGAATCTACTATTTTCAACTTAGCATCCAAACTTTCTAGCTGTTGGTCTGTTAAAGTTTTTAAACTTCCTTCTGATAGATTGTCAAATTCAGCAGCTAATTCTGCTGTTCTCTCTGTATTTTCTGCTAATACCAATCCTAATGCTGCAGACTCCTTTCCGAAAAGCCCTCCAGCTATCCTTAATAACTCAAGCTCGTCTACTCCCCTTGCTTGAGCATCGCTTATCTTTTTTAAAGCACTCTCTAGAGAAATTCCAGAGTCAGCAAGCTTTAAAAAAGAAGAACTCAACAACCTACCTGCTCTAGCCGCTTTTATCCCGTTATCCTGTAAGACACCTATCTGAGCAGAAACCTCGCCTAAACTAAGCCCTAATGCATTTGCAGTGGGAGCAACAAACCCTAAAGCATCTTTTATCCTTTGGAAATCTAAAGATGTTGAAGTTCTTACGTTAGCTATAATATCAGCAAACTCTTGCCCACTTTCAGCACCTTTTCCAAATGCATTTAATGTTTGCCCTAAGAAATCAGCAGCCTCTTCGGATGTTGTGCCTAATGCTATAGATAAATCATTTACTGGCTTTAAAAGTAGCCTAACCTCTCTCTCTGAATTTCCTAATGTAAATAAAGTTCCCGCCAATTTAGCGACTTCATTTGATGTTTTTATTGAACTACCCGCTACAGATATAATGTCTTTTTCTAATCCTTTTAATTCACTTCTGCTTTTTCCTGAAATACCTGCAATATTTTGAAGTTCTTTGTCAAATTCTCTAATTCTACTAAAAGCATCTCCAAAAGCTCTTCCTATCCCTCTAATAACTCCAATTACACCGCCTGCTAAGAATAAAGTTTTTAATCCTCCTCCTAGTTCCTGCATGGCTATTCCGTAACGACCAACATCACGCCTACCATCTTTGGCTGTCTTATTTATTTTTCTTAATCTACTATCTAGCTTTTCAAAAGTGTTTAATGCTTTTTGTGTTCTACTATCAGTTTCTCCGTATTGAGCCGCTAATCTTTTAAATCTTGCTTGTGCTATATTAACACGTTTAGTTAATACTTTATATGCATTCGCATTGTCTACTGTAGATTTTCTTAACTTTTGAGCCGCTTTAATCTCCCTATTCCTTTCGGCTAAAGTCTTTTTAATCACTCCTAAGTCTTTCAGCTTCTGAGTTTCAATCTGTTTGTTTAGTTTGTTTTGTTCTGCTAGTTGCAGCTTTATTTGAACATTTTGTTTTACTTGTTCGCTATTAGCAATATTTAAAGCTTGTTCTAGCTTTATTCTTTGTTTGTCTATTTCTAATTTTTGATTAAAACTTTTGTTTAGTTTTTCTATCTCAGTATTAGCCGTCTTTAAACCTTTGTAATCTGTTGCTTTTGTATTTAATAACTTATCCTTAGATAGTTTAGACACCTTTTTTAACGTAGCATAATACAGCTCTGTTTGCTCTATTAGAGCCTTGGTAGAATCTATAGTGTTTTGCCAAAAATCCTTTTTTACGTAATCTTTTGGGTCTAAAATCTTCTTAGCCATACTAATCTTGTTTTAAATAACTGAAATATTCACCTACTGTTATTTTTCTTAAATTCTGCTTAACCCCTTGTTTCTTTTCTATAAACTCTAAACTCTTCCTAAATGTCACAGAGTTTTTTGTTCTCTCGTATAAATCTTTTAATGCTATCTCATCTGCCGCTATAAAGTTTAATAGTATTCTATCTTCTTTCTCTATATAATCAGCTTTTTGTAAGGCTATAGACTTCTTAAGCTTCATAACCTGCTTATAATCTTTAGACAATCCAAACTCCATTAAGTACTCATCGTAAATAGTTTCCCATAATAATTCTAAACTCTTATGAGGTTCTACGTTTAAATCCATTCGTAGCAACCATTTAAGATTGCCTGTCTCATGTATCTTTTGCCAACGATACATAGGTAAAGTGTCAATCGACTTGTACTTTCTTACAAATTTCGATGATAAGTAGCTCTCCAAGTTCTTCAATAAATATGTTAAATTTTTCTTCATTTATTCCTATTATATCTTCACCCCATTCTTCAAATAAATTTGTCGTCCTACCGCTATCATCAGTCTTTATAGGATTAGCATCAATACTAAACAAATCGCCATCTAACTTTACCGTTATACTTTGATGGAATTCTCCAGAGTCAAATAGCGTAACCTTATCCCTTACCTTTTCAGGATGTAAAGACAAAGTAAAATCAGAATAACCTCCTCCAATGTCACTAAGTTTAACATCTAAACTGTTTTTTCCGTCTAAAAGTTGTTGCCTGTTCCATTCCTCAATCTGTTCTTGAATAGCCCTGTTGGATAAAATTTGTCGTAATATCGCAACAGGGTCTATTTGTAACCATTTATTGAGGTAATCAATCACTCTTTTTTGACTCCTTAGAAGCAATCTTTTTATGCTCCTCTTTTATCTTATCGTAATAAGCTTCTGCACCACCTTCAAAGAATTTATCTAAATGACCATAATCAGCCATAAATTGTTTCTTTGATAGTTTTGCCCAAGCCTTTTCATCTATTGATATTCTGCTCATATTATAAGAATGTTATTTTAGACGTAACAAAGTCAAACCCTGCTTTAGTTGCTGTAATAGTTCCTAAATCATTTGTAGTTTGTGCTGCATAAGTCAACGTATAAGTTCCATCAGGTGATTCCACAGCCCCAGTAACCGCAACCGCTAACGATGTAGTTGTGTTTATTGCTGTAAAATCTCCAAACACTAGACCTGTATAAGGAACTCCTGAAACTGTTCCGTTCTCTTGGTAAAAAGATACTTTAGCTGTTGTAGTAGTTACACTCGCAGCATCTTTAGCACTTACCTTGATTAAATCTCTTTTAGTTGAGAAATCAATCCCATGCTCAGAATAAGGCATTACTCTAATGTTTTCATCTTTAACATACTTGCCCCATGTTCCATTATAAGTTACAGCAGCAGTATCAGAGTTTGTTTCAAACCTAAATTTGCTAAACCCATTACTCTCCAACTTGATTGGGTCGAAATAATTATCTCTTGTTACCAATCCTACTAGATTATTATCAACATCTACAAGGTGCATTCCTAAATCAAAACAGTTTGTTCCGTTTAGCCTTCCAACCAATTCAGGAGAAGCTTTAAGAATTTCAAAACTTAATGTTCTCGCTCCTTGAAATAAGTTGTAAGAAACACCATCTTTATCAACCGTACTAGGGTCTGCTCTTTCTGTTGTAAATAAAGATATTTCAGCAGTCATTGACCACTTAATCTTTTTATTTGTTTCATTGATTTTTGCATCAAATTGAGTTCCTGTAAAAGGAGTCGTCAAATCAATACCATTCACAGAGCTATCATCTTTGAAGTAACCTGTAAATATAGCCTTAGTTATTATACTAGGTCTAGCCAAACAATCCGCTTGTCCTAAACTCATAATACCTGTTTCGCAATCACAATTTGCCATTTTATTTTATTTTTAAATTATTAACATAGACCTTTAAGGTCATATTTTATATTAAAATCCAACTTAACAACGTGTCTATGACTTATATCATCTAATTTGACAGAATCAAATAAGTCTGAGCTAATTGTTAAATCTTCATATACATTTTTTACTTCCGATTTAATATCTGTTAAGTTAAATCCTATTCCATTACTACTTACCGCTTTATATAAATCAACTTTCAGTTCTTCGTCTGCTCTATGAGCTATTGCAGGATATAAAGCTTTTAAATCAACCTGAAACACAATAGAAACTTTTACATCCCCTCTAACTGTATTCTCAACCGACCTACTTTCTTCTACAACAAAGAACGATGTGGCGTTATAATTATCATCAAAAAGTACCTTAGTGTAATCCCCTCCTCCTATATAGATTTCAGGAACTACATTACTACCTTCGTAGACTTTATAAACTCTTCCATAACTTTCGTATTCTAGCCATCCTAATTTATTATAGATATGGTTTTGAAAACGAAGTATTTTTTCGTCTATTCCTACGGGTGATATTTTACCAACTACTGCCAATTATACTAATGTTGCTCTTTTAATACGTCCTCCAAAATAACCCCTCCTTAACCTGTCAATCTCTTTAGAAATACTAACTATAGACCTTAATAATTGAGGTCTTAAACCTGTTATCTTAACTAAACCATCCCTATCCTGACCCTCAATTTCCTGAATCACTCTAAGCATTATTCGTTCTGATGTTTTTTGCTCGTTATTACTTCTCAAAGAAGCTAAATACTGACTAAGACAATTTATTTGAAACTCCAAATTGATAGCTTTAGCAAACAACATTTCATTCTGAACTATCAAATCAGTATAATCTTCATAAACCGTTATATCAGGATTTAAACCTGTTGATTGACTCATGGCAACCTTTATTGTTAAATCAGGCAAGATATCACTTGAATGACCTACAAACTGAAACTTATCAATGTTTAGATGAGATACACAAGACTCAATATTACTATTTTCGTAATCTCTTTTGTAAGGTTTTAACGTTCCTATTCCGTTATAGTTAGACCTATAACCAAAATAATATTCCCCCTTATAAGTTCCTCCTGAATTATCAACCCTCCAATCTAAAACCTCCTCATGGCTACTTGTGTTTATTGTAATAACCTTGCTAAATATAGGATTAGGACTAGATGTATTAAATAACATTAGGTTTATATCCCCACTACCTTCAAACAATAACAAAACTCTTGATATTTCAAAAGCAATATTTTTATCAGGCGATACCTGTATCCTATGAGTGATTAAACCGCCTGTAAGATTTTCAGTATTAACATTGTTCTGAGTGTTTGGATATAATACCTGTCTATCTATAAAATCAGACTCATTAAACACCATTCCGCAAACATTAACAATACTCTCTTCTTGTAAACCTTTTAGGTAAGTATTAAAATCAGCATCAGATATATCTTTATAGTCCGTATTAGACTTTAAAAACTCAATCTTAACAAAAGGATTGTCAGAAGCATAATATCCCGACCTACTAGTCGTATTATCAGAGTCTAAAATGGCGTAAGTAGGATTGGAGGGTTGCCGTAATCCGACAACCCCATACAATCCATTTATTTTGCTTACATTAAACATCAACGAATATTATACAAAAGCAAAAGCAGTAATAGGAGTAGCATTTGCAACACTTAATGGTGCAACTTCAAAAGCTCCTTGAATATGAATTTGAGTTTCAATCTTTAAATCCTGAGCATAACCACCAAAAGCAGTCCCATCAGCTCTTTCTTCATAAGTGTGAAGTCCGTACTGTAAAGAATCTATAGGGTTAATTATAGACCCAAAAGTAGCTTCTTTAGAATTAACTCCTTGCACGTATTGAGGCTCAATCCAATCTAAGAAAGAAACATATCCATCAGGAATAACCAACCAAAAACCTGCTGTGTAATTACCAACTAACCCAGCTGCATCAGCAGATAAGTCAGGGTCTAAAATAAATGAAACTCCTGAAAACTGGAAAGATGTATTAACTGAATTTCCTGTTCCTTGGTTTGCTTGTGCCTCAAATTTTCTAAATGAAACAGGGTCGCAAACAATTGTATAATTCTTACCTTGATACTTGTTAACATCCATTGTTAATTTAGTAATATTCACCGCTCCGTCTTTGTTAGTAGATTCTGTAATCTTATGAACAAAGTCAGTAGCATCCCATGCAGTATCACTATAAGCTGTAGAAACTTGTGTTCTGTTTGCAAAAGTGTAATCAGAAGCAGCAGATTCTAACCCTTCCGTAAAGTTAGCAATTACATTACTCATTTCTGAGAAGTGTAATTCTGCCATGTCATAAATACTGTTATTCGGTCTCTTTAACCAAGAAGAGTATTTATCAGAATACAAAGACCAAGTAGGTGTAATTACACCACTATCACCTTGTGCTCCTGCATGATTATGTTCAATTGTACTACCTAAAACCCTTGATTGTCTCAAGAAATAGTCTGATTCTACTGCTCTTTGAGTAGATTTTTTTACCTCCTTATAGTTAGGAGTCATTATGTCTCGGTTTCTTAAGTATAGTTTAAATAACTCAGGTTGTCTAAACCTCATTTCAGCAGAACTGAAATCTGTTAATACTTTAGTTTGTGCCTTAACATAATTTGATAGGTCGAAATTCGCCATTTTAAATTAAGTTTAAAGTTTATAAAAATATGTTTGATTGGCAGAACTAACCACCTTAAGACTTTCTAGTACTACTAGATGTTGTAAATTTAAGGAATATTTTTAATATAAAAAAGAAAACCCCATACAAATAATGTATAGGGCTTAAGTTATCTTGTTTTTTCTTTACTAAACGTCTAACAATCCAGAGTTAATTCTATTTGTCATTTCAGCAACAAAATTCTCATCGTTCACTTGATAACCCGCTGTTTGCATCTCTTTTGTGAAACTCTCTATAGTCTGCTTTCCTTCACCGCCTTTACTATCACCTTCGGCTGCACCTCCTGACGCTGTTTTAAGTCTGTGTGAGTTGTTTGAGTAATAATCGTTTATTACATCTTTCAAAGGCAAAGGGTCTAGCGTGGTTTGATTTTTTAAAGGATTTCCATCATCACCTAAAGCAAACACTCTTCCGTTCTCATTAACAGACAGGTTTAAGTCCATAGATAATAGCCTCAACTCATCTCTTTTAGAATTAATAGTGTTGTCAGGAATAAGACTACTCAGCTCTCTTTCTTTTATTTGAGTGTTTTTGTAAGACGTATATTCATTTAAAACACTTTCCTTTTCCTTGGATATATTTTCTATAGTACTTTTTAAAGTGTTTAAATCACTTTTTGTGTTTTTACACTTTTTAAAAAGTGTGATCGTCACATCGGTGTGTGGTTAAATACCGATGTGGCGATCACACTTTTTTAAGTGATATTTTTATCACTTTTTTG
>CALLAU010000085.1 GCA_938002015.1 uncultured Bdellovibrionales bacterium | reverse complement strand
AGCACGAATGATATCTAAATACAGGCCTAAGGCAAAACTTATAGCCGTAACGGGAAAAGCTGATGCTTTATGTAAGCTTGAAGTCTGCTGGGGAGTTCAAACTTTAAAAATTCAAAACTATGAAAATACTGAAGACGCAATCCAAAAAATTGAAACTCTTCTTATAGAAAATAAAATAGTTTCTGAAGGCGATGAAGTCGTTTTAACACTTGGTCTACCTGTAGCTCAAGGTCAGACCACTAATGCTGTAAGAGTCTTTACGATGGGCAAAAGAAAGGTTGAGTTTAATAAGGCTCATCGTGCTTATCGATTCATTAGTAGTGATTAAATTTCCTTAATAGTTTAAATCGCTATATTTCAACTATAAGAATAGAATAAAGATAGAGTTTGAGAGCACTTAAACTGTTATAATCCTTTTGTTTTTTACCAAATTTGTACAAATCTACACATTTAATAGAAACCCCTTTAAAGATTCTTACCTTTTAATTTCTTATAATAGTTTCATAACAAAGAACAACAAGGAGTTTACATATGCTATATTGGGCACTTATATTTTTCATCGTATCAATCACTGCAGCCATATTTGGTTTTACAGGAATTGCTACAGCCTCAGCGGGTATCGCACAAATTCTTTTCTTTATATTTGTAGGTCTCTTTATCCTCTCACTAATTTTACATTTAGTTAGAGGTGCTGATAACGCTGTAAAGAGAAACTTATAATTTAAATAATAACTGATAACAATAAGGAGATTTAAAATGAATGAACAAATTTTAAAAGGAAACTGGAAGCAGGCTAAAGGAATGATTAAGCAAAAGTGGGGTAAAATGACTGACGATGAGCTTAATCAAATCGAAGGTAATTCTGAGAAACTTATGGGCAAACTGCAAGAAAAGTACGGCTACTCATTAGATGAGGCTAGGTCCAACTTAAATTTATTTTTAGAAAAAATGAACAAAAGGATGGATTCGTAATATGGCTTTAGCAAAGGTAAAATTAAAAGAACTCGATGAGAAACTTGCCGGAAATGCAAGTAGACCTTCTGTAGATCTTCCAATAGAATCTAACACAAAAAGTGTAGAAATGCTAAACAGCTTGCTTGCAAACGAGTACACGCTCTTTACTAAAACTCTTAACTTTCATTGGAACATAACAGGGCCAAGGTTTCACAGTCTACATACCTTCTTAGAAACACAGTATAAAGAGCTTTTAGAAACTATGGATGATCTGGCTGAACGGATTCGTATTCTCGGATCTAGGCCGCTTAGCACTGTTAAGGAGATGGAGCGAGAGTCTCATATTAACGAGAATCCGCAAGAATATCCAAAAGCTGAAGAAATGCTTAAAGAGCTTTTATACGATAACCAATCGATACAAAGACAAATTAAACTCTTTTTACAAGGCGAGACTTTTTTAAAGAACGATCCTGGTACAGAAGATTTTTTAGTGAGTCTGTTACAAAAACACGAGATGACGAGCTGGATGCTTAAATCTCATTTACAATAATAAAAAGGAGAAAATAATGATTAACACAATGAATACAACAACATATGAAAACTTTCACATCACACCAAAGTTAGAGGCTGCCGAAGCACTTAATAGAATCCTAAGAGGAGAAGTCTCAGCAGTTGAAGCTTATGAACAAATCCTAGATCAAATAACTGATGATCCTGAAAGATCTAGAATTGAAACTTTCTTATCTTTTCATAAAGATCAAGTTCGTTACTGGACTAATCAAATTGAGTCTAAAGGAATTGACCCTGATACTGAATCTGGACCATGGGGCTTAGTAGTAAAAACCTTTGTTGGAACAGCTAAGTTATTTGGAGATAGCCCTTCAATAATGGCTATGAAGCAAGGTGAAGAGCATGGCTTAAGTGAATATAGAAATTTACTTGAAAACGAATACGTATCCACAAGACATAAAGAATATGTTAAAACAGAGGTTCTACCAAAACTTGAGCTACATATTAACAGCTTTGAAGCAATGCAAAAGCTTCAGTAGTAGAGTTAATTGAAATTTTATTTATATTACAAAAGGAAGTCTTAAACGACTTCCTTTTGTGTTGGTTTAAACTTATAGCCAACACCATGGACAGACTCAATTATAGTTGAAACGTAATCTAGTTTTTTTCTAAGCTTGCTTACGTGAGTGTCTACAGATCTTGAGTACACATGTACATCTCGACCCCAAATAGCATCTAAAATATCATCTCTTGAAATCACTGCATTGGGTTGATTAGACAGATAAATTAAAATTTTAAACTCTAACGATGTAAGCTCTATTAATTCTTTGCCACCACTCTCACTAAATATAAAAACTTCTTGGGAGCTCTTGTCGATCTCAATCTCTTTCCAACTCAACAAATCAGAATTGCTTAGAGTCATGGCCTGGCGCTTAAGCTTAGCCTCTACTCTCGCCTTTAGCTCCAGTGGACTAAATGGTTTAGTTATATAGTCCTCCGCTCCAGCTGAAAAGCCCAAAACCTTATTAGATAAATCTGTATGAGAAGTAAGAAAGAAAACTGGTAACAGTGGTCTAATTTCTTGAAGTTTATAGCAAAGCTCAATACCATTTCCATCAGGAAGCTCCATATCGAGCAGAACTAGATCATAATTATTATTTGAAACCATTTCACGACCTTCTGACAAATTCTTAGCCCAAGTCACTTCAGATGTAGGCTCAAGTGCCCTTGATACAAGTGTGTGGATCTCTTTGCTATCTTCAACTAATAATACGTTATTAGACACTTCACATCTCCTATAAAATTAAGTACTCTGTTCATATAAATTTAAACTAATTAAAGTGAGTTCGTCATGCATAAAGTTACTTTTGATGAAATAAAGTTAGAAAAACCTGAACAGGGCTTAGAAGATCTTCAAAAAGATTTTCTATCAGATAGAGAGAACGAGCTCCCAAGGCTTGAGAAAGCTATTTTAGACTCTGATTTTACATCTGTTTCAGCTATCGCACACAACTGGAAAGGTTTTTGTAAACCCTACGGGTTTCAACTTTTAGGTGAACTCTCTGAATCACTAGATTTAGCGTCTAAAAGTAAAGACTCAAAAATGTGCCTAAATCTAAAACAAAACATTAATAGCTATCTCAAAATCAAAAGAGAAATATTAGTTGGGTAAAAAATGGCTTTAACTACGATTAACCAAAAAGAGCTTAAATTAAATCGAACCATTATTTATGTCGTATATGCAACTCTTATTATAACTTCAATTATCGGCTGGATTTTAACCAATAAAGCTATACAGACTGATACGTCAAGAAGACTTAAAAATGAAACTAAGATCATTACCACGAAAGTAAAATCTGAGTTTGATAGACTTGGAGATGCACTCTTAGATATGCGAGCTCATTTTCAAGACAATGATGAAATTAGCGATGAAAGTTTTCAAAACTATGCACGACAAGCCAAACTCATTAAAAGATTTCCAGGCATTCAAGGCTTTGCTTATACAAAAGTTTATCATAGCACTGAGGCTAAGAATAATATTATCTCTTCAAAAAAAAGAGAAGGAGTAAAAGACTACAAGCTATGGCCCTTAACAGATAAAAAACTTAAGACAGCAATAACAACTATTAAACCTGATAACTGGAGAAATCGTTCATATCTTGGTTTTGATATGAACTCTGAAAATAAAAGGAAACAAACTATACTTGATTCTATTGAGTCTAACGCACCTAAAATTTCTCCAGTCTTAGAGCTCGTTTTAGAAGATGAAAACACACCTTCTCAGGCAGGGTTTTTAATCTTTTTAACCCATTATAAAACACCTCAACTTAGTGGACTCATAAACTCCAAAAATGAAAATATAAAGGGTCTATTTATAGCCATACTCAGAGCAGATGACTTTTTTACAAAGTCTTTTAGTAACTCTGATTACTTAGATGAAAAAATTAATTACTCTCTCTACCCTGTTAGAAATAGTAAAAAATCAGAGAAACCTAAGGCTATATATAAACGTTTTGATATCAGCCAAGGTTCAAACTCACTATTTTATTTTGATAAAATTGAAATTTTTGGATCTAAGTGGAAAATTAAAGCTACTCCTCTACCCCACTTTTTAACTTTTTTTGAAAAGTATGCGGCAGAAGGAGTGTTACTCGGCTTACTTCTTTTATCTTTTGTTATCATTTTGCTTGTCACCTATTCTCAAAAATACCTTGCTAGTGAGGCTGAGTTCTCGATTAAAGCACAACAACTTGCTGAAAAAGCAGATGCGGCAAATAAAGCTAAAACTTCTTTTCTAGCTAATATGAGCCATGAGATTAGAACCCCATTAGGTGCTATTATGGGCTATAGTGAACTCTTAATTGATGAAAGTATTTCAAATGAAAGAAAATCTGAGATGGTCAAAAACATTCAAAAAAATGGAGAATCTTTATCCAAATTACTAAATGATATTCTTGATTCGGCAAAAATAGAGGCTGGGAAAATTTCAATAGAAAATAAACCTACATCTATTGCTTCTTTGATCCATCAGATTGAATCAGATCAAAACCTAAAAGCCTTTGATAAAAATATATATTTGAAGTTTAAACAAGAAGGCCCTCTTCCAGATTACATTATGATAGATGACGTAAGGTTAAAACAAATCATAACTAACCTTATAAATAATGCTCTTCGTTTTACTGAAAAAGGTGGAGTTACTGTAATAACTAGAACTGAAAATAAAAAAGGCAAGCCCTATATATTCATTGATGTTCAAGACACGGGCATTGGAATTCATAAAAATAAGCGAGATTTTCTCTTTAAACCTTTCGAGCAGGCAGACACTTCCTCTACAAGGAAGTTTGGCGGAACAGGCCTTGGCCTCAATCTTTCAAGAAATTTAGCTCGTAGCATGGGCGGAGATATCAAATTAATAAGCTCTAAACTTGGTCGCGGCTCTCTTTTTAGAGTCGAAATCCCTATAACTCTAGCTCCTGAACATTTTGTTGTAAAATCTGACTCAAAAGTCAGTGATGCATCAACGAATCTAGATCTTAAAGGCAGTCATATTTTACTTGTTGAAGACTCTAAAGAAAATCAAAATATCTTTAAACTTTTTCTTGAACAAGCTAACGCAAAAGTTACTATTTGTGACAATGGTGAGGATGCTATAAACGAAGGACTAAACAAAATTTATCACCTCATACTTATGGATATACAAATCCCAAAAAAAGATGGCAAAGAGGTCACTAAGTTTTTAAGAGAAAAAGGCATTGTTAAACCAATCATTGCTATAACTGCTCATGCCCAAAAAGAAGAGGTCAGCTCTTGTCTAAAGGCAGGCTGTAATTCTCATCTAGCAAAACCTTTTACTAAAGAGCAGTTGTTAAATAAAATATCTCCCTATTTTTAATACATGTTTAGATATCTACATAATCTATAATCAATTAGTTTAAGATTAATTGATTATACTCCTGTAAATTTAGATAAATTTTAATTTAAAAACAGGAGAAAATATTATGAAAAAATTACTAATCACGCTACTTGCAGTGAGTTTATCAACAGTTACATACGCAGATGAAGATACTTCAACAGACGGTGGACTCATACTCTCTTTTTTTGGAGCCGCACATGATACTGTAGCTGATGATAACGGCACTAAAGCTAATGAATACAGCTATGGTTTTGGAGGATTTGTTGAGGCTAATGTTAATGGCTTTCTTGGTATAGAGACAGGAGCTGTGCTATTAGATAAACAGTATGAATCTGAAGCCCCTTTAGGTACAGTTGTGCAAGAAACTTCAAGGCTACACGTACCAGTTATGGTGAAATTCTGGATAACCGATTACTTCTCATTAGGAGCTGGAGCTTTTGCTTCTTTTAAAATTGGAGATACTTCTACTACTTTCAATGTTGGCGGTGTAAACCTAGGCACCATTAATTCATCTGCAGATGAAGATGTTGAATTTGGTTATGATTTGTCAGCTACTTTTAATTTGGCAATACAAGAAAAAACCGGCTTATTCATTGAGGGTAGATACTCATCACTTTTTGATGAGGAAAACTCCGAGAATGCTGATGAGCTTTACGCACTTGCAGGCGTTAAAATAGAACTATAGTTACACAGACTAAATCAATAAAGACTTTTACCACTGGCTAAACAGTGGTAAAAAAATACAACTATCACAAAAGAAGGAAAAATGGATTTAAATTTAGAAAACGCAACAGAATTAATAGGTAAAAAACTAGAGATTTGGTATGAACTCTTGGTAAAAAATATCCCAAACTTTGCCGTAGCTCTTTTAGTTTTAATTGTATTTGTTCTTTTAGCTAAAGTAACAAGAAATCTAGTTAATAGAATCTTAAAGAAAAGTATATCAAATCGAGCTCTAGAGAATCTTATATCAAGTACATCATACTTAGTTGTCATATTTGTTGGTCTCTTTATCGCTTTAGGCATACTTCATTTAGATAAGACGGTAACTTCAATACTTGCTGGTGCTGGTGTTATTGGTCTTGCGCTTGGTTTTGCATTTCAAGAAATTGCCTCTAACTTTGTATCTGGAATCTTCATCGCCGTGAAAAAACCCTACAAAACTGGTGATATCGTTGAAGTGGTTGATTATTTAGGCGAAGTCACTAGCATTAATTTAAGAACAACAACTATAACAACTTTTGATGGGATAGAAGTTTATATACCCAATAAGTCTATGTTTACTGAGCCACTGAAAAATTTCACATCTACACCTAAAAGAAGGCTAGATATCAGTGTTGGAGTTTCATACAGTGATGATCTTGAAAAAGTTGAGAAAGTAACTAAAGAGGTAGTTGAATCAGTTGAAGGTCGTATAAAAGATAAGCCAGTAGAAATTTTCTTTAAAGAGTTTGGTGGAAGTTCTATAAACCTAGATGCTAGAGTTTGGATAGAGTACCCTGCTCAAAAAAACTATCTTAGAACAAGACATGAAGCTATAATGAAAATTAAAAAAGCATATGATGAAAACGGAATCTCTATACCTTTTCCAATCAGGACACTTGATATCAATACTGATGCACTCAAGGAGATCTTCTCTTCCAAGGATGCTTAATTTTTAAGATATGTGGAGATAAATACATACTCATCACATATTAATATGTAGATATTTGCTCTATTCAGTATAGAGTATACTGACAAACAGGAGAAACGATGAAAATTCAAATTACTTTAATTTCTATACTTACACTTTTAACAATAGGATGCTCAAGCGTATCTAAAGAAATGTGTGTTAATACAGACTGGCAAGAAGAGGGGCACAAAGACGGCTTAAAAGGCCTACCTGAAGAATCCATTTTAAAACTGAGTAAAACTTGTAAAGACAAAGGTGTTAAAATACCCATAGTTGATTACAAAACAGGTTGGCTTAAAGGTATAGCTCAATATTGTTCACCTGAAAAAGGGTTTGAGCTTGGGCTTAAAGATAGCGATGCTGAGATTAAGAATTGTCCGGTTGAACTAAGAACCTCTTTTTCAACTAATTACGAGAAAGGCAAAGAGTTAAATACTCTTAATAGTAAAATCGATAAATTTGAATCTGAAATTAAAGAGCTAGAAAACAAGAAAGCTTCTTTAAATAATAAAATTAAAAGTACAAGGAGTGAAATCAGTAATTTAGAAAATAAGATTACAGATCTCTCCAGTAAGAAAGATAAGATCAGAAAAAATGCCAATAAGTTAAGTCAAAAAAAATTAGAATACACTATTACAAAGTAGTCAGTATTTTAAATTAACCTTTATATATGGCGACAAGGAGTTGATAGATTTTCATAAAATTATCGAATTTTTAAAGATGGTAAAAAGAAAGACACCAAGCCGTAAAGTAGATAGTAACAGAAAAATAAGATAAGCGTCTTAAATTGAGACACTCTACTTGTATAAACGTCTCAAAATAAAATACTTAAGTTGTAACTTACTTTATTTTAAAACTCTTAAATAAAGAGCCTTATTCCATTAAGATAACCAAACTTAGTTACTATTATAAGTTAGACCATTCTCCTTATCTCTAAACCCTAATGGTAAATACTCACCTCTTATAACTTCATCACCACCAGTAACTGTTAAAAGACTTGAGTTCTCAATAATATAGCTTAAATCCTCACTATTATACCTGATCATTGGTGAAGTTAGATAAAGATCAAGTTTATACCTCTTACTATCAATTTTCTCCCAAGATAAACCAATTTTTGAAAGCTCTTGGTTTTGCCTAACAAAAAAGTCCTCAGAGTCTACTAGCTCAATTTCTCTAACAATTGTAATAACTGGCGCATCTGGAAAGATTTTAAGAGTATTTTCAACATCAACAACTCTTGGCAAGTTAATTCGAACACTTCTGCCCCTAAGCTTAATTTCTCTTTCTAGCTTATTCACAACATGTGAAAGGTCTCCACATATGCTTAAGTCCCCTTCATCTCTATTAAACAGTATATTCTCCTGGTTTAAATTCTCAAAAGTAGAAAGGTAGTAATTACCAATATTACCTACTGTTGAACCTGTTGACCAATTATCAAGTGTTCCGGCTTCTTCTAACTGCTTATTTGTCTCTCGAATAGCCTGATTTCTAAGAGCTTGAGCTAAGCATTTATTAGAGTCCACAACGATAGGAAGATAAATATGAGAAAAACTGTCCACTCTTTTCTTCCCTTCAACCTCAATATTCTTAAAGAAACTAACATAATGACTCACAGGAGTTAAATTCGGTAAAACTTTAGAATTATACCAAGAATTAAATCCTGGCATAAAACCATCAATAATCTCCTCCCATACAGACAAAGGAGCTTCTACTGTTGCTTTATCACGACCAATTGTACCATGAGTTACTGGCGCGCAGTTTGTTCTCACAGATCCATCTAAATTCTCTAAAGTGTCATCCGATCTAGAACAACCATCCTCATTAGAAATAAGCATTGAAACATTTACCTTATTATTAGATTCAATATTAGACCATGCTTTTTCTAAAGACTGATTACATCTCTCATCGGCATCGTTTTGAGCTGTTTCTAAGTCAATTGTAGGATATGCACCTTTCATGAGTGCTTCAACTTTATCTTCTACTGAAGCATTTCCATTTAATGATAAAGTGCTTACTGACTTCATTTCTCTACCACTTTGATAATAAGCGCAAGTTACAACGTGAAGATCAATATCCCAGCCTGTTGAAACAAGCCCTCTAAACATTTCTTCTAAATCACTACTAAGCTCATTTACTTTTGATAGCATGGAATATGAGTCATCTAGAGCAATCACAGCGGTTAGCCTATCAGCTTCAACCCTTCCTATTGTTTTACTAAATGAAGGCTCCATTTTAAAGCCCAAAGTCTCTTTATCTTTTGATGAACAAGATAATAAAGTAAAAGAGATGACAAAAATTGTTACTGCATGACGTACTGTTTTCACTTCTAACTCCTTTTTAATAGAACTGACATTAGCTGCTATTAAAATACGTCTAACAATTAGCCATAACCATGCCAGTTTGACAGATCTTGGCACCACAGTTTTTGAAGACAAAAAATGTCACAAGACTTTGAAGCATTTATACTCTAAAAAAGCTCATCTTGAATCTATTGAGTCTGAGGTAAGGTTTGTTTCTTGCTCATGTATACCAGAACTAAAAAGGAGATCAGAAGATGATTGAAGTAATTAAAAATTTAATGGGAAGTGGTATCACAGGTATTGCTATTGTTGTTGTAGGTTTATTAGCCGTTATCATTATAATAGAAAGATGGGCCTTCTTTAATAAGAGTATTGGCAAGTCTTTTAAATTCTTCAGACTAATAAGAGAGTATGTTGCTAAAGGACAAATTGATAAAGCGATTGCAGCGTGTGACTCAAATCCAAATCTAGCTTCAGCAATAGTTACAAAAGAAATACTAATTAGATCAGATAGAGATGATGCTTCAATGGAGGCTGGTTTAGAAATTGGTCTGAGTAAACTTGAACCAATGATTAATAAAAGAGTTGATTTTATACCAACCCTTGCAAATATCTCAACATTACTTGGTCTTTTAGGGACTATTATCGGTCTTATTCTAACTTTCGCAAGTTTTTCAAATGGTGATGCTGAAGGTGGAAAAGCTGCTTTAACAGCAGGTATTTCTTTAGCAATGTCTACAACTGCTCTTGGTTTAATTGTAGCAATACCTATTACTTTTGTTGGATCAATGATTGAAGGCAAAAGAGATAGAACTGTGAGTCTTTTTAGAGAAAATCTTGAAGGAATACTTGATCAACTTAAGAACAGATACATGAAAGATAAAATTGGATAAGTAAAACAATAAATTAAAAGTATCTTTTTAAAACTAAAAAATTAGAGGTTGAACGTGAAACAGAGTAGAAAAAACAGAAAAAATAAAGCATTTAGAAATTTTGAATCTAAATGCAGCGAAAAGAAGGATATCAATCTAAATCCCCTTCTTTCTATAATTGTTAACCTTATTCCTCTATTTTTAATTGTACTTAATTTAAGGGCTATTGTTGGAGTTGAGCAAAACCATCTGCCTCCGGCTAAATATAGTTCATCAAAGAGCCTAAAGTCGAAAAAATTAGTTGATGTAGATATCAATCTCTTTAAGAATAAAACACAAGTTGTCTTTAGAGACCATCAAGGCGGTGTTCTTTCAAAGAAAAACTTCAAAAGTATTAAATTTTCAAAGAATAAAGATAGAATTATAGACTTTATTAAAACAAGTAAAGTTAACAAAAAAAATAATATTGGTCACCTTACTATAAATCCAATGAGTTCTAAATTAACTTTTAATGAAATTTCTCAAGCTATTGATATCAGTAACTATAAAGAAGATGAAAAAAGAGTATTTAAAAACTTTTCAATAGGAAATATTCTTTAATAAGGAGAAGGTAAAATGTTTAAAAAGAAAAAAAGCAAAGCACTAAACTTAACTCCTTTGATTGATGTGATGACAACACTTATAATATTCATTCTTATACAGTCATCAGATTCTGCAGTAAGAGTTGATGATAATATTAAGCTCTCCACTAATGAATATGGTGACGTTATAAAGAAAAATGAGAATATCACTGTAAGCCTAAAAGAGTTAAAAATTGGAGAAGACTTTAAAATAAAGCTAGAAAAAGGTAGATTTAACAAGAAAATGGCGCACAAAAAAGAAAGCCGTTTAATTCAACCACTTTATCAAGAAATTACACAATTAAGAGAATCTGCAGATAATGATAAAGAGAAGAAAGGATTAAATATAAACGTTTCATTTGATAAGAGACTTCCTTCGGATTCAGTGAAGAAAGTTATTTATACAGCTACTATGGCTGGAGTTGATAATATTTTTTACGTAGGTGAAGAAAAAGAATGAAGCATCTAATCATTATTACATTCTTACTAGGTCTATCTCAAACAGCATTTTCTGCAGGCGATGATATAATCAAAACTTGGAGAGATAAGCAGGAAGCTTACTTTAAAGGGGAAGCTCTTGTTCAGTCAAATTCTGAAAAAGCTGTCGAAAAACTCTCAAAACTACTAAAGAAGTACAAATGGGATAAAACTGAAGAGGCAAAATTAATGCATAAATTAGCTGAGCTTCACTTAAGTATTGGACGTGTTAATGAAACACAAAAATACATAAAGACGGACTCCCATACTAAAAAAGCATTATCTTTATTTAAAGAAATTATTAACAAACATTCAAACTATAAAAAGCTTGAGTATATCTTATTTTCATATGGGTTTGAACTATTTATGAGAGGTCGACATAGTGAAGCGTACTCTACACTTACAAAATTAAACACTAGATTTCCAAGATCAGAATTTACTACTGATGCTTTTGTAATAAGAGCCGATTCAAAATTTGAATTAAGAGAATATAAAAAATCGATAAATCTTTATCAAAAAGCAATCGTAAGTAATAATAAAGAGCTTGCAGCTTACAGCTCATACCGAAAAGCATGGGCTCAGTTTAATGCGAACAGGTTTAACTCAGCTTATAAGAGTCTCACTAATGTTATAAATGGAAATCTTAACGTAGATAAAAGAATCATTGATCCAAAAAAAGAAGCACAAAATGATATTGCTAGATTTTATCAAAAACAAAGAAATTTCTTTAATCCTTACTCTGATATTAAAAAACTTGTAAAAAAAGAAAATCTTGAAAAAAGTCTCTCTGAATTAGCAAAACTCTACTTTGAAGCAGGGGAATGGAAAAAAGCTATCCATGTTTATAACGATTTAATAATTAGATTTGAGCGCTCAAAAGACATATCCACATATCATATTAAAAAAGGTATAGCATTAAGTACACGTAAAAATATTCTTAAAGCAGGCCAAGAAATATCAAGTGGTCTTTCAAAGTGCAAAACTATCGAGTGTCAAACAATAGCAAATGATGAAATTTTTAAAATGGTAAATAATTGGGAAAAGCACTGGAGAAAGCACCAAAGTAATAAAAACTACCTTAAGGCTCTCTCAATAGTCTATCCTAAGCTAGCTGATGTTGCTGTAAGTAATGTAGAAAAATCAAAAATATACCTCTTATTAGCTGAAATTGAAGTCTTCTCTAAAAAATTCACATCAGCCTCAATTGCTTATGAGAAAGCATATTTAAATAATAAAAAAGCAAGTTATGCAAACGAAGCTTTTTGGGAGTCAATCAATTCAATTTCAAAACTTAGAGTTTTAAGTTTTAAAAAAGAAAAAATTAAACGTATAGAAGGACTCGTATCTTCCTATATCTATAAATTTCCTTCTTCAAAAAGAGCAATAGACGCTCAAAACCTACTGGCAAAAGTCTATATCGCAAGTAATAAGCCTGATTCAGCAACTGATTTATACAAGTCTCTAAGCCACAAATACCTTTATAAAAAAACAGGGCTACATGCTTATAACCAATATTTAAAAAATAAAGTTAAAGAAAGAGACTATAGAGGTATTACTAACTATCTTTTAAGTCTTAAAAAAATGGACAAAAAGAAAACTAGATGGCGTATTATCAATACAGACCTTGATCAATCATATGAAGACTGGTCACAATTAAGTATTAAGTCAAAGAAATACCCTACTTCAATTAAGGTTCTTAAAGAGGCTATTAAAAATAGACCTTTATCAAAACTAACTTCTGAATGGCATTGGAACCTTGCATATACGTACTTGATTTCAAAAAAGTATAGTTCATCTGCAGAAAGTTTCGTTGCTTATGAAAATAAGTATAAAAACTCAAAGAAAAAACAAGTCCAGGCTTTGAACAACGCATTTATTGGATACAAGAAAAGTAAAAATTATAAGAAAGCAATTCCAGTTACTGACAAACTTATTTTTAGAGACAGAAAAAATAAAGACAACTGGTTGATAGAAAAATCTGACTTATTGAAACTAAGAAGTAAGTATATCGACTCTTTTAGAGTTCTATCTATTGTAAACAGCAAACACCCAAGGAAGAACACTCTCTTTCTAGATCTAATTTCCCGCTTTAAGAAAAAACAAGTAGATATAGCTTTAAAATCTAATCTAAGTAGCTTTACAAATGAATCAGTTGCAGAGCTTGTACTAAAACTTATTGCTACAATAGACGATATAGACAACAAGTCTACAAAGACAGCTGCTGTAAGTCTCATAAATATTAAGTCTAAGAATAAAAATTATGCTGCTAAAGGACATTATTTCGTTGGAATGCATGAAATGAGAAAGTTCTCGAGTAAAAAATATACAATCAATTCAAAACTTGAAAAGTCTTTAAATAGAATGATTCCTAGAATAATGTCTGTAGATGAAAGCTTCAGAAATTCCATTCAATTTTCAACAGATGAGACACAGGCTAAAGCTTTAATAGCAATGGGTAATCTCTATACTTTAGTTGCAAAGAAATACCAACCTTACTCAAAAAAACTCCTTAAAAACAAAATTTCTATGATGCATGTAAAAGATTTGGTTTCCCCTTTCTTTGATCAGTCTAGAACATACTGGAGAGAAGCTAAAAGATCTATTAGCTCTATAAGAAATAAAAATCAAAGGAAGAAGCTTGAAAGACTGTTTAAAAAAGTTAAGAAATCTTCCGTTGCCCTTGAAAGTTGGTACAACAAAAACTCAAAAATACAATTCATTACATCAAATGGAGTACAGAATGCGACTTACTAAAACGATAACTACATTACTCGTGATTTCATTATCCTATGCACCAATAACTTTTGCTGCTAAAAGGCCTGTAGATAAAAATCCTCAAATAATAAGCTTTGACGGCCTTGATGTTAACTCTTCAAAGGGCTCTCCAAGAGATGCCTATGTATCAACAAAAAAGAGCGCTGATTTTGAATACTTCTTTAATACAAAAATGTCTTTTAAGAAAAAAATAATCGATAGTCTTGAGAGAGTGAGGTAGGATATGAGCTCTGCAGTAATTATTAGTAGCAAGAAATCTAAAACTTATAAAAAGAGGTTAAACCTCTCAAACAAGCCATTAACAATTAAAGTTCCTGGTGAGAAAGACTCAATTTATTTAAAATTAGAAGATCAAAGAATTAAATGGTCAAGAAATGGGAAAAGGTACTTTGTTGGCTTAGGCAAGTGCCCTATACAAATTGGCGAAGTAAATTATCCTAAAATATCAAGCCTTCCACTCTCTAAAGTAAAAGAATCTTCAAAAAGCTTTGGTTACAATTATTTTTTAGTAGACAGAGAAACTGGCAGTATAATTTCTACTAAATTTTCAAAAAATAAGCTTTCTTTAAACGAAAAAAAAGCAACTTCATTTTTTAAAACACCTGTCATCAAGAGATTTCATGATGTAAGAGTAAACCCTGTTTTCTCTATAGATAATATTAATTATGAAAATGACCCTTACGGGCATGAGTACGGGGCATTAGTTGCAGATGAAAGAGTAAAGAAAACAACTGCCGCACTTCTCTTACTTTGGTTACTGATGCTTGGATATAATCATTTCTTAAAATCTGATAAAAAAGAGGTTACTTTAATACAGATTGAAAATAAGAAAGAAGTTTTAAAAGAAAGAAAAATCATCTCAAACCTTTTGTCTACAAAAGGAAAAGATAAAATCAATCAAAGAACTTCTAAAAAAATATCAAAAGTTATCTCTAAAAAAACTTCCTCCAAACCTTCATCATCAAAAAAGAGAGTAACAAAATCTAAGGTTACTAGTGTAAAAAATAAAACTAAGAGAAAAGTAATTAAAGGCAAAAATAATGTAGCTTCAAATATTAAGTCTGTTAAAAAACCTTCTCCTAGACCAAGTTTACAAGATCAGCTTTTTTCAAGAAAACTAGTAAAAGGTAACATTGGAGCAGCATCAAATTCAGCATCTAAAATACTAAGAGGCAGTCGCTCAGGTTTAGCTAAAGGTAAAAACTACGGTTCTTCAGGTAGTATTAAAGGTGGCTTCACTTATGGAACAGGAAATAGCTTAGGTTCTAATGTTTCTAAGAGAGGAAGCGGTACTGGAAACGGCAATGGTATTGGAGCTGGCGGCAATGGCGTTGGCAGCTTAGGAAGCAGAGTCCTACTATCTGGAAATGGCGCTAACATCTCTGGAGGACTAACTAGAGAGCAAATTTCAAAAGTTGTTAGAAGAAACAAGCGTGATATCAATAGGTGTTATGAAAGTAGACTTCAGTTTAGTCCAAAAATGAAAGGTCGAGTTACTATGGGCTTTTCTATAAATGCAGCTGGTAGAGTCATTTCATCAGCTTCAAATGGTTCAAATATTAATGATAAAGCATTGCAAGATTGCATGGCCAGAAAAATTAAAACATGGAGATTTGATAAACCAATTAACGGTAGAACTGTTAAAGTTTCATTTCCGTTTAACCTCTCTTACAACAAAGGAAACTTCTAATGAAAACTCTTATCCTTTTATTTATAAGCTTTAATTTCTTAAGCTCTACTTATGCTGCTCAAAGAAAAAGAGTTAACACTAAAAAAATTGAAAAAAAATATTGGACTCCAAAAAAATATAAAACTGGTGTCGTACAAGGAAGATCCTTCTTTAAAGAAAACAGGCTACGTGTTGGTTTTGAAAACTTAATACTCCTTAATGACAAGTATAGTAAGACAGATGGGCTAAGCAACTATAGAATAGACGCTTCATATTATTTTAATGAAAGGCTTTCTTTTGGTGGATTTTTCGAGCAGTTATCACTTGATGACAATGCAGGCTTAAGAGAAATGAGTAATTTCAGTGGAGGTGGCTTTATACTTGAACATGTTAAACCTTCGAATTTCATTGGTGGCTCAATTGACTTTGTACCAATATACTCAAAATTAAGTTGGATGAACAAAAAAATAATTTATTTAGATTTTTCTATATCTGCTAAAGCTGGACTAGCTACATATCAACAACAAACACTTACAGGCTATGAACCAGAAAAAACATCGCCTCTTCTTGGAGTTGATTTTGCAACAAATATCTTCATAAATAACAATTTCTCAATCAACCTAGCCTACAGAACAAGAGCTTATCAAGCTGAAGTAATTGATTTTAACTCTACAGAATCTAGTAAGGTTGTTGTAGATGATTCTAAAACTAACTTTCACAGTTTTTTAACACTTGGTCTAAACTACTACTTCTAAGGAAAAATCATGAAATCTTTAATTTTTATATTCTTAATTTTCTCAAGTGGTCAACTTGCATATGGAAAAATGAGTTCTTGCTCAACGAAAAGCATTGCTACATTTAATAATCAAAAGGCATCTTATTCAGAAAAGGCTGACTTCTACTCATGTCTTGCTGATAAGAAGTTGTATTCAGCCTCAATCCCCTTTTTAATACATCTAATTTCTACTTCCAACAGCAAGGATTTTCAAAATAAATACCTCCCGGTTGTTTTAAAAGACCTACCAAGAACTTATAATGAACGTCTTTTTAAGAAGTTGTATAAAAAGAGAATGACCCTATCCCCTGAAGTGAAGTCAGATCTTATGTATTTTTTTGCGTTAAGGAGCTTTGATAAGGGAAATACTAAAACAGCCTTGAGATATCTATCAGAACAAAAGGGAGCAGGATTTAACCGCTATGCTCAGTCTAAATTTTTAAAAGGTGTTATATACTTTAAAAAAAATCAAGTTACTTCAGCTGAAGCTCAATTTGAATTACTTTCTCGAGGAGATTTTAAAGCTCCGAACAAAGAATTAAAGAAGAATATTCTTAATTCAAGTCTTTTAAACTTAGCCCGCATTCAAATAATAAAGGAAGACTATAAAGACGCTATTGAATCTTACAGAAAAGTTTCTTTTCAAGACAGTCAATGGTTTGATGGTTTAATTGAAATGAGCTGGGTTATGCTTTCAAAAAACGACTACGAAGGTGCTATTGGGAATGCTGAATTTATAGATAAAAGTACAAACCCTGTTGTATATAAGCCTTGGGTTTCAATTGTACAATCTATCGGTTTGTTGAAAATGTGTCAGTTTCCTGAAGCAAATAAAAGTGTTGAGTCATTTCAAAAAATTTATGAAAACTTAGATAAAGACATGAATTCTTATGTTACAAGAAACTATCGAAAATCTTGGTATTCAGCCTTAGTAACTACTCTTGAAACAAAGCTCTCAAAATCAAGTATCAAAAAAATCCCTTCTGTCGTATTTTACGCTGCTAGAGATAGTAAAGTCATTGGCATGCAAGAAAGAATCAATGACCTTCTTGATGAAGAAGATGCACTAAAAACCTTTAAAAGAAAACTTAAATATAAAAACAAAGGTTTTGCGTATTATTTAATTGATAGAAAGATCAACCAAATGTCACCTCAAGTAGGTGCTTTAGAAAACAAGGCAGGCCTTCTCTTTAAAGATAAACTTTTTACAGCTTTAGATGAACATAAGAGCTTACAAAAAATTGCTGATATTGTAGATTTTGAAGTTTTCTCAAGATCTTCAAAGAGTATTACTAATAGGGTTGCAGGAGCAAAATTTAAAGACAAAATGAAAAGAGCAAATCGTAAACAATCTTCATGGGCATATGTCGGTGAATTTTGGACAGATGAAGTTGGTAAATTCAGATCTTTTGTTAAAAATAAGTGCATTGATGAAGATCTTAAGGTAAGTAAAAAGTAGATGAATCTTAAGAACCACCTTGAAAAGCTTGAATATTTTTTAGAAGTCTCAAAAGCAGGTTCTTTTAAGGCGGCAAGCGAGCGTCTGTTTATAACTCAGCCTTCTCTTTCTAAATCTATTAAGCACCTTGAAGAAGACATAGAAAGAGAGCTCTTCGTAAGAGGCCCAAGGGGCGTTGTCTTAACAAGAGAAGGTGTTGTTCTTCAACAATACTGTGAAGGTTTATTCTCATCTCTTAAATCAATTGAAAAAAAACTTGAAAATCCTGATGAAAAAGATGTTGGAACAATTAGAGTTGGTACTTATGATAGCATTAGCATTTACTTTTGGCCTGATTTTTTAAACTACTATTTTAAGAAATTTCCAAAAGTTGAAATAGATCTCACAACAGGTAGATCACAAGATATGCAAAAAAAACTTTTAAATAATGAAATTGATATTGCACTCATTATTGAGCCCCAAGAGGGTCAAAATATTTCTAAATTAAGTTTAGCTACTGATACTTTTAAATTTTATGAAACCACTAATAAGAAGAAATCATATAAAACAAGTAAAGAAGCTCCTCTTATTTTAATGACAGATGCTATTGCTTCAGAGAAAAGATCAACACTAGGAAGACTCATTAATAGTAAAGAGGTTAAAGAGAGAAAGATATATAAAACATCAAGTCTTGAATCTGCTAAGGAACTTGCCATTAAAGGACTCGGTATCGCACTACTACCTTCCATGGTCGCTAGAGGTCCTATTGAAATGAAGCTCTTAAAAGAGATTAAGCTTATTAAGGAGTTTAGTCAGGGAGTTGGCAAGCATCAAATTGGAGTCGCTTATCAAAACAACTCTCATTCTTACCATCTTATTACCACAATGCTTGATGAGCTTGTTAAACAAAAATGGTAAACTTAGTTATTTAAACGAATTTTGAAATTTCACTTAAAGCTTTTTTATTGATTTCAGGTAAATCAAGTGGAAGCTCTGGATATCCAGTAATAACAAGTAAAAAAGGCCTGTAGCAATCTTCTACTTCTAAAAGCTCATTTAAAAACTTCATAGGTCTTGGAGTATGTGTAAGTGTACTTAAGCCCGATAAATGAAGAGAAGTTAAAAGCATACCAGTTGCAATTCCTGTGGACTCAATAGGGTAATAAGTCTTCTCCCCTTCTTCTTTTCCTCTAAGTTGAGAGAAAACAGCAATTATGTAAGGGGCTTTTGTCAAGTAAGGCTTACTTGCATTCGTTCCAAACTTCTTTAAATCATCTAACCAGGTTTGAGAAGCCCTACCATCATAGAAATCTTTTTCAACAGCCTCTACAGCGTTCTTAAGCTGCTCTTTTATTTTTTGTGACTCTATAGCTACAAACTTCCATGGCTGTTTATTTGCACCGTTAGGAGCTGTCCCTGCAGAAAGAATTGCATTCTCTATTACAGCTCTGGGAACTTTTCTATCTAAAAACTTCCTTACTGTTCTTCTTGTTTTAATAGCCTTGTAAAAATCAAGACTTCTTTGAATCAAAGCACGCTCATTACTGCCTTTTATTTGATCATCTGTGATCTCTAAGTTTCCTCGTTTTAAATTCAGCTCAAACATTTATTTCTTAACCCCTGACAAAAATAGAAGACCATATTTTAGCAGCTGTATACACTTCCTCTTTTCTAAGATCGGTATTCCCTAAGGGTATATCACAAATAAAAAAAGCCCGTATTTACGGGCTTTTAAGATATTTATATTTTAAGTGTTAGAACTAGATACCAAAACCACTACAAAGATCAGGTTGAATTGGGCAGATGATCTCACATAAAGCAGGGTCACCAAATGGGCAGTCACCGCCGCCGCCTCCACCGCCGCCACCAGACGAATCAGAAAGATCACTTACTCTTACTTTCATTGAATCAATAGTCTCCCCTGCACCATTAGTTGCAGTAAGAACAACTTCACCATTAGTAGATCCAGCAGTTAAAACACCTTCATTATTAATAGTTGCAATTGCTTCATCAGAACTTGAGTACTCAACAGCTTCAAAACCTTTTACATAAAAGTTTCTTGTCTCTCCATGAGGAACAGTAGTTGTTACAGGAACAAAGAAAGATCTCTCATCCATAACAGCTTTAACAGCTTCTTCTACGTTAATTCTGCAATTACAAGCGTTTTGAATATCAACTTGATCCCCAGTTACTTGAACAAGTGCTTTAAGCTCTTCAGGAGTTAAAGACATGTCTTGAGCTTTTAAAAATGCAATTGATCCAGAAACAAATGGAGCTGCCATAGAAGTACCTGAAAGGTTTTGATACTTATTTTTTGGAGTTGTACTGATGATGTCAGCACCTGGAGCTGCAATGTGCACTCTATGAATTCCATAGTTAGAAAAACTTGCTTTTCTATCACTTGAATCACTAGCTGCAACAGCAATCACGTTTGACACTTGAGCGTTAGTTGGAAAGAAGCTTACTTTATCATTGTTAGCTCCGTCGTTACCAGCTGCTGCAACAAAAGCAACTCCTGCAGCTTGAGCTCTTTGAATCGCTTCAAAAATTGGTCTTGCATCATCATCAGAAACACCTTTTGCTCCCCAACTTGCAGAGATAATATGTGCTCCATTTTCAATTGCAAAATCAATTGCTTTTACACTATCAAGTAAATCACCACTTCCATTTTCATTTAAGAATCTGATTGGAATAATAGATACAACCGGGCTTGCTCCAGCAATACCATTATTAACAGTTCCTGTTGCTCCTACAGAACCTGAACAATGCGTTCCATGTCCAGGGTTTTGGAAACTTGTTTTATCCTGTGGATCATCATCATCTTCTGCAAAATCATAACCAGGAAGCATGTTATCTTTTAAAGACTCATGAGTGTAATCAGCACCTGTATCAATAACTGCAACTTTTACATCTCTTGAACCTTGGTTCCCTGCTAATTCCCATGCTTTTCTTACACTTGTGATTTGGTTAGCATACTGATCTCTTAATGTTACTAAAGGAGTAACAATACTTCTAAAAGCTTTAAACTGATAATTTTTAACTACGTACTCAACGCCTTCAGTGTTAGCTAAATCTGCTAAGGCTTTTACTTCATGACCATCAACTACAGATAACCTTGCAAGGTTTGCTCCGTAATGAACTTCTGTCATTTCAACAGTTCCTCTTTTTTGAACGTTATAAAACATATGATCTAATGTTTTTTGGTTCGAATACTTTACAATGTACTCAGTAGCACTAGCAGTGAGTGACATTCCTAACATGCTTATAAAAAGCAAAATTCTAAGACTCATAAAAACTCCCTTTCTTGATGAGTAAAATTAATTAAGAACATTTCACTCTTAGAAAGGTCTAGAGACAATAGTGCTAATGCTTTAGTCTTGGGCTAGGGGATCTTAGTCTAGAACCCAGGCATGGCCTAAGTTTAAAAGGATTCATAGATATTTTTTTTAAGCATAAATAAAGCTTATGGAAGTTAAAAAAAAATAAATTAGATTGGGCTATATTAAAGTTTGTTGTTGCCCTTTAGAGCAGCAACTAAGTTTACATTTGAAAGTTTTAAAATAGGCACAATACTACTTAAAACAGAGACTAATATGCAAAAAAGAACAATCCATAAAACCATAGAAACCGTTATATCTGATGGAATATGTTGATCAGCATACATATCTGGCATGATTTTAAGAGGAAAAATTTTTAAAAGACCTGCAACAAGACTTCCAAAGCCTACACCAAAGCTAAGACCCATTAAGGCTAATAAACAGCCCATCCCTCCAAAGAGAAGTCTTACTTTATACTTTGGCATTCCAAGTGAGAGCAAAAGCCCAATGTCTTTTTGTTTTTGAACAACAATAAGAATAAGTAGAGTCATTATTGAAAAACTTGTTATTAATAAAGCAAGACCAAGTAAGAGAGTCATCGCTAATTTTTCAAGTTTTAATGCTAAAAACATTCCTGAGTTTCTTTGCTTCCAAGACTCAACTTCATAGCCATCTTTAATAAGCTCATCTTGAACCTTTTTATACGTTTGAGAGTCATTTAAATAAACTTCTAAACCACTTTCATAACTTTTAGATTCAGGACCGAATAAGCCACCTTTTAAATAAATCAGTAGTGTAGCATCTCTATCACCTTGTTCAGTCATTAAAGTTCCACTTACATTAACTGTTTTTATACTTAAAGCTTCTCCTAAACTTGAAAGAATGCTCTCTGGCTTAATGACTTGAAGCTGATCTCCTATAATAGCCCCGATTTGATTTGCTGCCTCAAAACCAACAACAATACCATTTTCTTTTTTCATTGTTTCTAAAATATCTGAAATCATCTCTTCATCAAAGTACAAACCAAGTGTTTTCTTTAGAGCCTCTTCCTCTAAGCCAAGTGCTTCTGCACCACCGAGACTTCCATTAATTGATTTTAAAATAAGATCTTGAGACTCATACATTTGAAGTCTATCACTAGGTTTAAAGTATTTTTTTAAGCTTTCTACTGAAGACTTATCTTCATTAAACTTAACGACTAAATGCGGCTCATGTTTTAGAAGTCTTGATTCAATAGATCTGTTAAAACCAGACATAACTGATAAAACTAAGACTAGACTAAATGAGCCTACAAAAATACCAACTAAACTAATCCACGCCATTTTCTTTACGTGTGAACCAGCTTTCTTAGAAAACATATAAGCTTTTAAGAAACTATATATCATGAGCTTTTACTTTTTAATAAGAAATTAAAACTAATTTTTAACTGCAATAACTTCAACTTCAACATCAACTCCCTTAGGAAGTGACTTAACAGCTACACACGATCTAGCAGGCTTTCCTTCACTGAAATACTCAGAATACACTTCGTTAAACTCAGCAAATGTATCCATGTCTGTTAGAAAAACCATTGTCTTTACAACATTAGAAAGACTTAAACCTGTAGACTCTAAAAGAGTTTTAACATTATCTAAAGATAACTTAGCCTGCTCAGCAACACTCCCTTTTAAAACCTCACCTGTTTTAGCATCTAGTGGGATTTGTCCAGAGCAATATAAAAAATTTCCCACTTCAATAGCCTGTGAGTATGGACCTACTGGTGCTGGCACTTTATCAGAAAATATAATCTTTTTTTCCATCTATCTTTCCTCTCTTTACTTAAATAAGAATCAAACAGCCTATTTTGAGCTAAGAGGCACATAAATCAAGCTAAATGCTCGTTTTTTAATCTTAAAAAAAATTTAAACATGCTACCTTAAGCCTGAATCAACTTAGAAAGCATGTGAATCAAGATTTTTACTTAAGCTTATAAACAAGGTGATAAACTTCTGAAAAACTACCGACTATTGAAAAACTTAAGCCTGTTTTGCTTGAAGTCAATTTTCTTATATCAGTAGCAGTTTTTAAAGTAGTACTTGGATACCCATTTTCATCAAAAGACACATGAGTTGTTGTTCCCAGATAATTAACACGTCTAGAAACAAAATTTGTATCGTTATCAAAGCTACCACTTGGCTGAATATCTGTTTCTAAATACACATCATATTGTGAGTCAGAGTTTTTCACAAAATGCACTAAATGAAAAAAACCACTAGAAACATTAAATATATAATCTTGGAAATAACTATCTGTTAAATTCCCTTGATAAGAATACCTCACGATATGTCTTAAAACTTTATCACTCCCGTTATAAATATAAGCCGTATTTTGAGCTAAATCCATATCACTCATGATAACTTCTAGCATATTTGCTACATTACCACACTCATATTTACTGCCCTCATTTGTCACACATGTAGAAGTATTCCCTTTAAAAGAAACAACAAAAACTAACATAAAAATTAATAAAAAAGACTTCATCGAAATATCCCCTCTTTTGTTTAATTAAATATAACATAGACTAAATAAGAATATTTTCGTCAAGTTGATAAGGTTAAGATACCATCAAGTAACAAAATCCTAACCTATTCAAAACAAAAAATACTTTCTAACAAATAATAAGTACGTCAACTGTTATAAATTATGTAACTTCATATAAATTTTGATCACAAAGCTTAATCTTTATATCTAAAAAATAATAAGCCTTTCTTTTCAGAAAAGCTTAATAGATCTAAAAACTCTCATCTTTAAAACAAGTGGTTTATGAGTGCCTTAAAGCTCATGGGCGCAAGAACCATCTGCTGTGACATGAGCGCAATTGGTCTCATTCCAGACCCCACTTGAATCTGAGACATCATCTTCTTGATCATCAGAGAGTCCGTATTCGTTAGGCGCTGTTTCATGTGCACAAGACCCGTCCGCCATAATGTGTGCACAGTTTGACTCATTCCAGCCACGGGCATTAGTTGACTCTAAATCATTATTATCTATTTGGTTGCTAAATAAAATAGATGAGCCTTCGTTCGTTACTGCAGAGTTTAAACTCGAACAACCGATAAATAAAAAATTTAATATTAATAGAATAAAAACTAGAAATTTTTGAATCATGATTTAAATCATACTAAAAAAACTTACTAGGGCAAGTGATAAGTCATAATACTAAAACCCAATGATAAGAACAAAAATATGGACAGAAGAGCATATTAAAACTACCCAAGGAGTGCGTAAATTGTCGCCAAAAAATCTCAAAAACTTAAGTCTTTTCAAGAATAATTCCAATGGGATTTATAAAAGAAATACCTAATTAAAACTACACAATCCCGTTCAAAACCAATGAATCAAACCGAATCAGCTCCCCCTAGTCAAGACTGCTTAGTTCTGGCTCCAAAGCATGAGAGCAGGATTTATAGGTATTACTGCTGTTACCACTATTAAAACCTGAAACAACTCCAGATTGATTGTTTGCATAAAGCTCTTCAAAAAGACTTAAACCAGGTGAGCTACTCACATCAGAAACTCTTGTTTGCAGTTCTGTATTTACAGCATCAGTAAATAAGGCATTTACTTCTGGATCAGATTCAACGTCTTTAAGTATCGCTGTTTTTAAACCAAAAATTCCAGAGCTCACTCTTACATCCATATCACTTACTCTAAAACTTTCTAAATCAAATTCCATAGAAAAAATATCCATCCAAACATCTACAAGACTTATACTTGCCGCAGTTCC
>CALLAU010000084.1 GCA_938002015.1 uncultured Bdellovibrionales bacterium | reverse complement strand
CTGCCTTAATGAAGTACTTTAAATATGTTCTAAATTTATTCCTAACTTTTACTTTCTTATCTTGTAGTAATCTTAGCTCAACTCAAACAAAGTACATGCTTTTCTACATTCAAGATATTGGAGGGGTAGAGAGTCTTATGCAGTATGATCCGGAGACTGCTACAGGTAAAATTGTTGGAGAAGGCTTTTATCAAACAGCAACTTATTCTGGTGGTTTAGCAGCGTATGATAAAAAAATCTACTTTGAAGCTTATGTAAGTGGAGAGTCTCATCCATGGGTTTATGACCCTTTTGAGCCAGAAGAAGCAGGTGTAAACCCGAAGATTCTTATAGATTTATCGCCATCTTCAACAGATGAATCTGGACCAAATTATTTCTTATCTTTTGAAGGTCTTCTCTTTTTTACAGCTGTTGGTGAAGTTACTGGTAGAGAACTTATGGTCTATGACTCTAAGCAGCCTCTATCAAGCACGAACCCCTATCAAACAGATTTAGTAGCTGGAACTTCTAGCTCTAGACCTGATAATTTTTTAACTTATGAAGATAAGCTTTATTTTATATATGATAATGGTTCTGATGATGCTCTTGGTGTGTTTGATACAAATCTGCCAGCTTCCTCGACTAATCCATCAACCGTATTTACAGGGTTAATTGAAAGTAATGAAGGTTTTGTAATTGTAGATAATAAAGTTTATTTTAATGGTGCTGATGTAGGAGCTGGTGAAGAGCTTAGAGTTTTTGATCTATCTCAACCAGAGTCGGTATCTAACCCGTCTTTGGTTGCTGATATTAATACTGGCTCAGGATCGTCATTCCCAAGAGATTTTATTACAGCAGGGAGTAAAATATTTTTCATCGCTACTGATGGCTCTACTGGTTCTGAGCTTTGGACTTATGACACAAGTATATCTGTTAGTGGTTCAAATCCTTTTTTAGTGGCTGATATTAGTATTGGCCCATCATCATCAACAGTTAAAGATATGATTGCTTATGAAGATAGATTATTTTTTGAAGCAGATGATGGCACCAATGGAGATGAGCTTTGGGTTTATAGCTTTAACTCACCGCTAAGCTCTTCAAACCCACAGATGTATGAACTCAGTGTAGGCGCAGTTTCATCTGATATCGAGCCTTTTATAGTTTTTGATGGAAAACTTTTCTTTCAAGGAGAGCAAGACTCAAACTCTTTAGGAGTTGAACTTTGGGTTTGGGATTTAAGTAGTAGTGATTTTAATCCAGGTACTAATCCTAGAGTTTATGATTTTAATACAGGTGCTGCCAATGGTGATTACTATCGCTATTCTTTTAGAGATTGTTTAGATGGAAGTTTGTGTTTTGGAGCTGTAGCACCTGATGGGAGTAATTTTTATTTATTAGAACCAGGCGATGGAGGCTTTCCTGAAATTGAAGATTTTGAAGTTCCAGTAGCTGTAAGTGGTGATTACCCTGAAGAGTTTACGACTCTAGAGTATTAGTAATAAGTTTTATTTCTTCTTGAATCATTAACTTTAAAACTAATGATCTTATCAAATGAAGAGGCTGAGTTTTGTGGGAGAAGCTCAGCTGTAAAAATCCAAGATTTATTGCCAAAAATATACGGAGTTACTCTAGCTCCATTATTAATATCTTTACAGTTTAAAGCTCCGTGATTTTCATGAATAAAATGACCACTCAGACTTTTTCTAGGCTTTCTGAATTTAGATCTATAAGAATATTTACAAACCATAGTTCTTGTTTGAAAGTAGACATCACGTACATAGGGCTTTACCCATAGTTTTTTTGATTTAGTACTAAAGCTATTAACAGGGTCAATGATGTCTCCAGGTTTTACTTTAACATGCCCTTTAAGGCTTGTAGGGTTTTTTAAAAAAGTATTAGTCTCATCATCAAAATCTATAATGTCAGTTTCAATATCTTTTTTTAACAAAGAAAATATGAACTTTGAAAAAGCTTTTCTTAAGAATACAGTATCCTCATGAGCTTGATTACTTTGTTTAAAGTAGTTTGAAGAGTGGTCGAGATTGTTTTTACTTTCTGAAACAGAATAGAAAAGATCTCTTGATCCAGCACTAGAAAAGTTAGGAAGAGTGAGGGTGAAAAAAACGAGTAATAAAGAGCATTTAGTCACCTGATACATATATAAATAATAACATTTTTTGAGGTGATTTAGGTTAAACGTGTCTAATTTAGAAAAAAGTATATACTTGTATATTCTTTCTACACTTTAATTTTTTGTTTAACTCTTTAACAGAGCTCCTCAAGCCAGTTCTCTAGATCATTCCAAAAAAACTCTCTGTTCTTCTTAAGAAAGTAGCCAATGTGGCCAATCTTTTGGTTTTTAGGTTTAACCTCTTTAAAAACAGTCTGATTATTATTAAACAGTGAGTAATATGCTTTAGAGGATTTAATAGGTGTCCAGGGGTCATCACTTGAAGCAACAATAGTTATTGGAAGGTCTATGCTGTAGGTGTGTTTAGTATGTTTAAAGGAAGCATCACCTAGCCAAAAGCCTTTAATGTGGCACCACTTTTTCCACTCTAGATAGACGTTCTTAGGAATATGAGAGCCCATCCCTGAAATCTTTCCGGGTAAAAAGCCTTTTAGAGCAACAAAAGGTGGAGCTATAACATTCCATAATAAAAAAGCTTTAATTTTTTCTGTGGTACTCATAAAAGAGGAGTGTCCTGTTCCTGTTCCAAAACCATAAAGCCCTAGAGCTTTATTTGCATTTTCTTGAATAGTAAATGCTAGTGCTCCAAAACTGTGACCAATGACTGCTGTTTTTCTTTCTTTAAGAGAATATTCAAAAACTGCTTTAAAGTCTTTAAGGGCCCAAATACTAAAGCTTGCTTTTGAATCTTTCATTCTCCCAGATTTTGATAAGCCGATATCTCTAAAATCAAAAGTGATGACATTGTAACCTTTGTTTTTAAGAAAAAGTGCCAGGTCTTTGTAAAATCTTTGAGTCACTCCAGTTGCAGGTGATATAATAATATTAGCTTTAATATTAGCTACAGGTTTAAATTCGTTAATTATAATTTTAAAGCCATCTTGAGTGATAAGTTCTTTTTGTTGCGGCATAAATTCTTAAAAAACACCTACAGTAACACCATCGTTTTCACCTGAGGTAGATCCAGTTTTCCATGTTTTGATTGAGGGGTGGCGAGATAAAAAGCTTCTTATATTTTTTTTAAGAGCATCTGTTCCATGTCCATGGACAACTTTAATCCTATCACAATCAAATCTTAAAGATTTATCAATAGCATCTTCAAGTTTCTCTAGGGCATCTTCAACTGTCATGCCTCGTACATCAATTTTATTTTCGACTCGACCTTCAAGCACGTGTTTAATAGGTGTTGATATTTTCTTTGATTCGTTATTTTGATTACCTGGTTTTCTAAGTTCATCCCATTTGATTTGTAACCTCATGGATTCACTTAAAACAGGAACAAATCCTTTAGAATCAATGCGCCCTTGAACCACTCCATTTCTTTTTAAAGAAGGAACGTAAACTTGTGTTCCAGCGGGAAATTTTTCTTCAAAGTTTTCTTTAGTGATAACCGTTTGAGTTGTACTTGTATTGTTGATTTTATTCACTTGAGGGGCTGTAGATTTCATAAGATCTATGTTTTTTCTATTAGCCATAAGTTTTTTGATTCGATCGTAATTATCACTTTGATTTTGTGATGATTGAACGCGGCTTAAGCTAAACTCTAAAAGCTCGTCTTGTTGTTTACTAAAACTATTTATCATGTCTTTATACTCACGTTTTAGTTGATCAAGCTCTTTTTGTTTATCTAAGTATGTGGTTTTTTCTTTTTTTAAACTTTCTTGGAGAGACTCTATTTCTACAAGACCGGAGTATTTTTTCCTTTGCTCAGGAGATAAGAAAAATAAGGCTCTTTCTACAATATTTTTATCAACACCAACTTTCTTTGCCGTTTCTAATGCTAAAGAGTCTCCAGGTATTCCTTTAACAAATTCAAAAGTAGGGGAGCCGTTTTTTTGATCAAAAACCATAGAGCCGTTAATAACACCAGAGTCTTCACTCCATCCTGATTTAAGAGGGCCTAAGTGAGAAGTTATAAAGCCTCTTACTTTATTTTTACTAAGCTCTTCTAAAAAAGCACGAGCTAGAGCAGAACCCTCACCGGCTTCAGTAGAGCCGCATATTTCATCGATGAGAATAAGATTTTCAGGACCTTTTAGCTTTGAACTTTGATCAATTTGTTTAAGGTGGGCTGCAAATGTACTTAAAGACTCTTCAACTGATTGGAGGTCTCCGATGATCACCCTAATGGTTGTGAAGAAAGGCATCTGACTTTGTGAGTGCGCACAAACTGGAAGTCCACATCTTGCCATATGACAGGCAAGCCCAACACTTTTTAAAAATACTGTTTTTCCTCCAGCGTTTGGCCCTGAAAGAAGAAGAATGTTTTCTTCTTCACGTAGTTCAAAATCATTTTTAATTGGATTTTTAGTTTCATCAAGTAAGAGTGGGTGAAAGACTTCTTTTAAAGAGAAAAGCTTTGATGAGCTACTTAAAGTAATTGGAAGAGCTCTATAGTCATTGGCCCATAAAGCAATAGATGAAAGCTTATCGACTTCAACTGCTAGATCAAAAGCTTTTTGTATTTCCATATGAATTTCAAAAAAATAGATTGAGATTTCCTTTAATAGTCTCTCGATTTCAAACTTAATATCATCTTCAAGCATTTTAATTTTATTATTAAGCTGAATAACTTCTTCTGGCTCCATAAAAACAGTTTGCTTTGAGTGGCTTGAATCATGAATAATTCCCTTAAAGTCGTGTTGCTTTCCACTTATAACAGGTAAGACCCAGCGACCTTCTCTTGTTGTTACATACTTATCTTGTAAGACTTTTTCTAAGGAGAAGTCTTTTACAAGAGCGTCTAGAATTTTATGTACTTTATTTGAAAGAGACTTTTTTTCTTTAAAAGCATCAAAAAGAGTAGGGCTTGCATCAGAGCGAATCTCACCAGATTCAGAGATAAGTTGATTGATATAGTTTAAAGCTGTTTCAGGGTTTATAAAGCGGTCTTTTATTTGAGTGATTTCATCATAATGATCCCACTTATAGGATTCTCTTAACGAGTAGATGTCTTCAAAAAAAAGTCTTACTTGGTTTAAATCACTTGTTTTAAGAGCCTGACTTTTTTTAATGGCGTAGAGCCATGACTCTCCACCCTCAAAAGAGAGAAGAGAGATTCTTCTTACTCCACCACTTCCAAACATTCTTTGAAAGGCATAGATAAGGCCCATATTATTTTGTGCTATTGAGGCATGAGAGTAGGGTAGGATGTCTTGAAGTGCTGCTCTAGATTGAGGGCAAGAGCAGTAGGTTGAGATCTTATTAAGAACTTTTTTCCAGTCAAGATTTAGCATTTCCATCGTTTTTTCCTATACTCAAAGACAAGATAAGCATAATGAGCATAAATGGTAAAGGTATGGCCCAGCCCCACTTAGTGTAGGCAGTAAGTTTAGGTTTTAAAGAGTAGGGAACTTTATAATAAAGAGCTTGGGCTTGATGTATAGGTGACTTCTTTAAAGTTTTACCACTAGGTAGGATAACGGTTGATATGCCAGTGTTTGTCGATCTTATAAGGGGAAGCCTGCTTTCAACAGCTCTAGCTGCTGTGAGATAAAGATGTTGATAGGGCTGGGAGTATTTACCATACCAAGAGTCATTTGTAAGATTGACTATAATTTGAGCTCCTTTTTTTGAAAGTTCTCTTGTGTGCTTAGGAAAAACGCTCTCATAGCAGATCTGAATTCCGTAATTGATTTTCTCAAGTAGGCCTACTTGAGGGCTTTTGCCTTCTTCAAAGTCTCCAGCTGTAGGAAGTATCTTTCTTAAGAAAGGAAGGTGCTTTTCTAAGGGTATGTATTCTCCAAAGGCAAGCAAGATGCTTTTATAAATGGGCTCACTAGTAACCTCTCCTTGTCTATCCATTAAAACTGCAGCGTTTGAAACCTTCCCACTTGGCCTGTCAACATAAAAGCCTGAGATAAGGTTTACGTTATTTTCATTTAAAAAGTTTTTTAAGCTTCTTCCTGAGTGAGTATTGTAAAAATAGTTCGGGTGATATGTTTCAGGGAATGCGGTTTCAGGCCAAATAACTAAGTCTGTTCCTGGATATTCGTCCAGCTTTGGTTTTGTTAGATCAAAAAAAGTTTGAATCACTTCTTTCTTAAAGCGGTGTCTTCCATAAAGTTGGTAGTGCTTTTGCAAGTTTCCAATATTTGCTTGCGTGATAACGACATTAAGGCTGCTATCAGCTAAGCCTTTTTCTTTGCCGTAATAATAACCAGTAAGGTTAAAAAGCAAAATAAAAGAGCCAAGAAAGGAAAGTTTTAAAGCCTTGTTCTCTTTAGACATCAAGGCCCACAAAACTCCAGCACTCATTAAAATAGTTATGATGTTTAAGCCATCAAACCCAATAATATCAGCGTAGTGAAAGCCTGTTAAGCCTCCGTAGAGCCATGTATAGCCATAATGCCAAGGAAATATAGTAGGCGTGATATAAAAAGCTAGAGCGCAAAATATACCAGCACTTAAGTACAAGCCTCTAGACCAAGGTCTTATAAATTTGGCCCATAAGTAACCTGCCACAGCGATGTGAATTTGAAAAAAAGCAGAGAAAAGTAAAAGTATAGGCAAGCTTACATAAAGAGGAAAAAAAGCAAACTCTATAAGAAGGTGGTTGATCCAAAAAAAACCAATTAAGATGCCAACCATATAGCTTAAGCTTGTGTAGAGAAAAACTTGTTTTGGTTTTTCTGTCACCCATATATAAAAAAGTGGAGTAAGACAAAAGAAAATAGCCCATGGTGGAAAGGGAATATAGCTTGTACCATTTAGAATTCCTGCTAAAATTGAGAGTGGCAGAGGGTGTTTAAGTTTATTTAAGATTTCTTTTTTCATATTCTTAAATATTGTGTCAGTAAAACATGTTTTAAGGTAGGTTTTTTAAACTATGAATAATGATTTCGACAATGAGTTTCAAAAGATTGCCAGTGATAATCAAAGTCCACTTAATCAGGGCGTGCCAGAAAAAGTACATTTTAGGTGTCCAAGCTGCTCAAAGCTCTTTGCTGCAAACCCAAGCTATATAAATACAGAAAAACCTGAATTTACATGTAACTCTTGTGCTACAGAGTTTTGGATATCTTTTTCAGAAGCTTTATCACTTAATGAAGTCATTGGTTATAAGATTGAAAAAGAAGTTGATTTTGAGGAAGAAAAGCCTCTTAAGTCCGATGATCAAGGTATTTTTAATCAAACTTTGCATGTTGAAAATTTTGAGCAAGAAAGAGAGGAAAGTGAAAAACCTCAAAGCTCAATTTTAGATGATTTAAAAGGTTTAATTGATGAAGTGAATGACTCTGATATGGAGTTTATTGATAATCAGGAAAAAACTGAGCGAGAGCCTACACAAAAAGATATGTGGTCAAATGTTTTAGGCGAGTATTCTGACTTATCTCTTCATGATGAGTTTATTAACTTTTGCTATGAGGCAGATGATATCGGTTACGCAGCAGAAAAGTATAAGTCTATGCTTGATATGAATCAGCATGACCAAGTAGCAAGGCTTTATTTAAATAAAATTAAACTTTCTACGGTGAACCAGGCAAGAAATGAATCACAAACTAGAATTGCCAATACTCAGATGAATGGAAATGTTGGAGCTTTTGCTGCTGCAGCTATTGGCCTTGGTGCTTTATTTGTTGTACTTGGTTTTACAATTGCACCACTTCAAAACCTCGTAGGTCTTGGTATTGCCATTATCTTTTTTACTTTTGCAGTTCAAGCTTTGCTTTATAAAAGTGAATAAGCTGAATAAAGAATAATAACGGATTTTTACCTATTTAATATTATTTAGGTTTCTAGTGTTGCTTCCTTTTTTCTTATTAATTTTATCCATTAAAGAATTTGAGAAATTTTTAATAGATTTTGCTGCATCATTTGAAGTCTTATCAGAAGTTGCTACTTCAAATTTTTCTGAAGAAAAAGAGTTTTTAGGAAGGTTTGTGAGGTTTGTTGCTACAACACCTGTAGCTGCCACATTGTGATCAAGAATACTTAAGGCTCTATACGAGTTTAGCTTTCTATTAAACCTTGTTTTTCCTTTAAGTGAGTCAACAACATCACCAGTATTTTTAATATATTTAGCAACCTGTGATGCTGAGTAATCTCTGTTATGAGCCATGATAAGGCTAGCAACACCACTTACAAAAGCAGTTGCTTGAGATGTTCCTGTCATAAAGCCATATCTGCCATTAGGAAGAGTAGAGTAGATCTCTTTACCTGGTGCTGCAATATCAACTGTGACAACGCCATAGTTGCTAGAGGGAAGAATTTTTTTAGTGGTATCAATAGCAGTTACAGAAATAATGTTATCTAAATCATAATCTGCAGGGTAGTATTTAAGCTTATCAGAGTTTGACCTTTCATTTCCTGCAGCAGCAACAAATAAAATTCCTTTCTTCTGAGCTTTTTTAATAGCAGCTTTTTCTTGTGCACTAAATTCTAAGCCGCCACCAGAATAGTTAATAATATTTGCTCCATTTTCAACTGCGTAATGAATAGATCTTACTGTGTTTTCAAGGTTGTTGATGCCTGGAGATTTTGGATCATAGTATTTTAAAGTCATAATACTAACTTTTGGAGAAACTCCACTTACACCTTTTCCATTTCCTCCAACAGCGCCAAGTATTCCCGATATGTGAGTTCCGTGACCGTGGTTATCGATAAGACTGTGATTGTTTGAAACAAAGTTCCAGCCGTGAACATCATCTACATAACCGTTTTTATCATCATCAATTCCGTTTGTAGCTTTATTTTTACCGTTCTTATCTTTTCCTGTTTCGCCTTTATTTACCCAAAGGTTTTCTTTTAAATCTTCATGATTCTTATCAATACCAGTATCAATAACAGCTATAACTATATCCTTACTTCCTTGAGTTATTTTCCAAGCACTTGCAGAGTCTGTAAGTTTTAAGCCCCACTTTTCAGACATATTAGGATCATTTTTTAAAACACTTACTTCTTTCTTTTTTTCAGCTCCAGCTTTTGCAATACTTAACTCAGTGGTTCTTGTTGCTGTTTGGTTAACTGAGCTAAGTGAAAGAAGGTTTTCTGCTTTAAGATCTTTTTGAAAATTAGCTTCTGTTCTTTCAACAGATTTATTTTGATAGCAATTAAAGCTAAAAATTCCTAAGCAAAGAGTTAAGATGGAACCTGTTGTGATGTAAAAAGTTTTAAGTTGGCTAGATTTCATGGTCTTAAAGTGCTCCCTATACCTAGAATTAAAGCAATTCTGATGCCTACCTACTCGGAATAAATGAGGTTTTACTTAGACTAATGTCTGAAAGCTGTTTAAAGGTGGTTTGAGTGTTTAATATCTAGACGTGTTTTCAAGTTGGTAAGTGGTTAAAAGTGGTGTATTAAATTGAGACAAAAGATGATTCTGGAGGCTTTATGGAAATGTTTTTATTCTTAGCGCTATTTGTGTATGTGATATA
>CALLAU010000083.1 GCA_938002015.1 uncultured Bdellovibrionales bacterium | reverse complement strand
TGGGCTCTATTTTCTTTTGCGTAAGTTGTTTTTTTAGAGGTGCACTTTTAGACCTATCTACTTTTATTTTTGTAGACTTTAAAGAAACAACGACATTGTTATTTTTTTGTATAGGTTCAGCCAGGGTGTCTTGAGTATTAGCAGAAGGATTTTTATTTTCATCTATTTGAAGTGAGAGCCACACACCAGCAAATAGGAAGAAAGCAAAAGCTGCCAGGTAAATAGGAAGGTTGCTGGAGTTTTGGCGCTCAAGCTTCTTAAGCTCGACTAGCTTTCGTAGAGGTGCCCCACATTGAGCACAGTACTCATCAATGGGTTGTTCGAATTCACATTTTGGACAATTAACTATCAAAGCCAAATACCTCTAACTTATTTATTATACTCATATTTTAGCTTAAATCATTAGTCCAGATAAGTAAAAAAATAAGCAAACTAGACTATAGAAAAATAAAAAGGGGGCCGAATGGTATTTTGAGGAAATTAGAGGGAAAACGTGGAAAACAACTGGCTAGGACAAATTCAAATCAAAGTAGATGAAAAAGGGAGGTTTTCCCTACCTTCTTCATCAATTGATATGTTTGCTGATGGGCAAGTTGTTTTAGCAGCATCTGTGTATCAGAAAAAACCATTTGTAGAGCTTATTAGTGTGCATGACTGGGACAAAAGGCTTGAAGTATTAAACAGACTTCCGGAAAAAGATGCCAGAGCAAAGGCTTTTAAGAGGTTTGTTATTGGAGGAAGTTCAAAACTTACCTTAGATAAACAAAACAGAGTTACAATCCCGGGTTTTCAAAGAAACTATTTAAAACTTAAAAAAGAAGCTGTGATCGTAAATATAGATAACAGGATTGAGCTTTGGTCTCAAAATCTTTGGAGTGAAATTCAAGAAAACTTTATGGAATCTTTTGAAGATTTATCAGACTGGGTTAATGACTTTGATCCAAGTGATGAGCAAAGAGAGCAAGAAAAAGAAGAGGTTAGTGATGAACTTAAGTCAGTTGCATAAGCCTGTTCTTTTAAATGAAGTTAAAAACGTTATGGATACTTTTTTTAAAAGAGACCAGGAACTTTATGGAGTAGATGGCACATTTGGTAGAGGTGGTCATTCGTTTGAAATCTTAAAAGATTTCCATAATTTAAAAATTCTTGGTGTTGATAGAGATATTGATGCAATTAAGTACGCAAACGGTGAGTATGAGAGTTTAATTAAAGACAACAGATTAAGTCTTTTGCATGCAAATTTTTCTGAAAAAAACAAACTTGAAGAAAATCTTAAGTTAGCTCCTGATTTTGTAATGTTAGATATAGGAGTAAGTTCACCACAGCTTGATAATTCTCAAAGAGGTTTTAGTTTTTATCAAGATGGACCACTTGATATGAGGATGGATCAAACAAAAGGTGAGACAGCGGCCGACGTTATTAATAATTATGATATCGAAGAAATTGAGAGAATCTTTTTAGAGTTTGGTGAAGTAAGGGCTCCTAAAAGACTTCTTGCAGCTATTGATGAAAAAAGAAATGAAAATGAATTTAAGACTACGCAAGAGTTATCCCATTTAATAGAAAGACTTTGTGGTTGGAGACAAAAAGGAAAGCACCCAGCAACACAATACTTTCAAGCTTTAAGAATATATGTAAACGGTGAACTTGAGCATTTAGAAAAAGCTTTAGACCTTTATACTGATTTACTAAAAGAAGGTGGAATTTTAATTCTTATCACATTCCATTCTTTAGAGGATAGAATGGCTAAATTTTATTTTAGAGATTCTAAAAAAGGTAAGCCTTTTAATAAGAAAGTAATTAAACCCAGTAGGGAAGAAGAAGTGAGTAACAAAAGAGCTCGCAGCGCTAAGCTTCGTGTTTTTATTAAACAAGAAGAAAACTCATTAAAGGAGTCATAATGAATAATAAATATTTTAATGCAGGATTAGTGTTAATTTCAGTTTTTTCAGTTGTTTTTATAAGATCAGAAGTGAGTAGAATGTCTTATTCAGTTTATGAAAAAAGTACAGAAGCAAAGTACTCATTAGCTGCAAAAGAAAGACTAGCGGTGACTTACGCTGGAGAAATTGGAGTAGAATCATTAGCGATGGGGACAAATAAAATGATCTCGTTAAAAGCTCCAAAAGTTTCTCAAGTAGTGCATATTAATAATAAAGATATAGCGGTAATTAGATAATGAAGCATAAAGTGACAATTGTTCATGTTGTATTCTTATTCTGCTGGTGTCTTTTAGTAGGCAGAGCTATCGATTTACAACTTATGCCTCATCCAAAATTAGAAGCGAGGATTCAAAAACAATTCTTGCGAACAATCACTGTTCAATCAAAAAGAGGAAATATTTTTGATAAAAATGGAAAAGTTTTAGCTACGAGTATACTAGCTCAATCTGTATTTGTAGACCCCTCTTTAGTAAAGAGTCCAAACTCACTTTCAAGAGATCTTTCAAGAATACTTGGAATAAATAAAACCAGTGTTCAAAAAAAAGTAAGAAAGAAGAATAGATTTGTATGGATTAAGAGAAAAATTAGTGACAGAGAGTATCAGAAGCTAAGAAAACTTAAATATAAAGGACTTGCTTTTATTGAGGAGTACAAAAGAGTTTATCCTAATAAAAATACACTGGCATCCATTCTGGGTTTTACAAATATTGATGGTAAAGGTTTATCAGGTTTAGAGCTTGAGTATGATGACCTTTTAAAAGGGGAGCCTGTAAAGTTAAATATCTTGCGTGATGGAAAAGGAAGGCCTCTTATTTTTTCAAATACGAATGTTTTGCGTAAAAACTCTGGAAGTGATGTATACTTAAATATAGATATTGAAACACAGTCCTTTTTTGAAAACGCTCTACTTGAGAGCATGAGAAAGTCAGAAGCAAGTAGGGCCTGGGGAATTTTAATGGAAGCGGACACGGGGGCTATTGTATCTTCTGTTCAACTTCCTCGTTTTGATGTAAATAAAGCTGCTTCAGTCAATGTTAATTTAAGAAAAAATATTTTAGGAAGCGAAGTTCATGAAATGGGGTCTGTGATTAAGACTTTTTCATTTCTTGGAGCAATGGATAAACTTAATTTAAAGCCAACTCATGAAGTAAAGTGCCATGTTAAAGGTTATCAAATAGGAAGACGAAAAATTAGAGATTCACATGAAGAAGAATGTGAAAGAATAAGTCTTATTGACGCGTTTTCTAAATCTTTAAATACAGTCTCTTCTGAGCTTGCTATTCGCCTTGGGGAGAAGAAGCTAACTAGGTTTTTTAAATCTTTTGGGTTTAATAAGAAGACGGGTGTTGATTTCCCTGGTGAAGCTAAACCTATATTTTATAACAAACTTTCAGGGAAACACCACTTAGCCTCAATTTCGTTTGGGCACGGGATGTCTTTAAACACTTACCAGGTCGCTAGAGCATATGGTGTATTGGCTAATGGAGGGTATTTAGTAAGGCCTCATTACTTAAAATATTCAAAAAAGAACTTTAAAAAAGAAAATCAATTTAAAGTAAAAAGAAAACAAGTACTTTCACCTGATCAAGCTTTTATGGGCAGAATGTTACTGTCTTCTGTGGTTAGTGAGGACGCTACTGCACCTTTAGCTGCAGTTCCAGGTTATTTAGTTGGTGGTAAAACGGGGACGGCACAGAAGGTTGACCTTCAAAATGGTGGCTATTCAAAAGAAGTGCTTTCAAGTTTTGCCGGGGTGTTCCCAATATCAAAGCCCAAATATGTAGTTTATATATTAGTAGATTCTCCAAAAAGTCCAAGAAGTGGTGGTGTGGTTGCAGCACCTGTGTTTGCAAAATTAGCAAACTTTGTTCTTCAAAAAGAAAGGATTGCTCCAGATAATATTATTCCTTCACAAGTAAGACCATTGGCGGGCCTTTCTTTTAATAAAGGGATTAGAAAAAACAGCCTTAGTAAGAAGAGTGAATTTAGTGTTATGCCTGATTTAAAAGGTTTTTCTCTTAGAGAAGTCTTAAGTCAGATTAAAAAATCTGATTTAAAAGTTAAGTTTGAAGGCTCTGGAAAAGTTGTTAAAACTGTTCCGTCAACTGGTGAACCTGTTCCATCATCAAAATTAGTCAGGATCGTTTTAAGGTAAAAAGCCTTAAGCTCGCTCGATAAGTGCGCATTTGAGGATGTCTTAGATAAAGGCTAAGCTACTTAGGTATGAATTTAAGTGATTTAGCTACAAAGCTTGAAATTTCAATTAATGAACCAGATTTTAGAGTAAGTGGTGTGACATCTGATTCAAGAAGAGCGCGCTCAGGTATGTTGTTTTTTTTGTTACCAAGAGCTGATTTAAAGTATGCTGAGCAAGCAAGAGAGCAGGGTGCGCTTGTGATGCACTCCAAAGATATAGATTTTGGAGTTAGGGTTTTAGATATTGAAAGAGCGTTTACAACAACACTACAAGCTCTTTATTCTGAATCTTTTCATGGTTTAAAAATATACGGTGTCACAGGAACCAATGGCAAGACTAGCTTTTCTTATATGTTAAAAGCTTTGCTTGAATCTTATGAAGTTCCAACTGGAATTTATGGAACAATAGAAAATAGATTTAAAGACAATGTGTTGGACACGGGCTTAACTTCTCCGGTAGCTGAAGACTTTTATAAATTTAATGATGAAAACTATAAAAGTGGTATGAAGGCTGTGGTTTGTGAAGTCTCCTCCCACGCTCTAGATCAAAAAAGACTGGGGTTAGATTTTTTAAGCGGAGCTGCTTTTACGAGTTTTTCTCAAGACCACTTAGATTATCATGGTGATATGGAGGAGTACTTAAAAGCAAAAATGAAAATTACAACTGAATCCCTTTTAAAAGAGGGGTTTGTTGTGGGTCATAAAAGTGTAAAAGAGTTTACCTCTTTTAATGCGGATAAAAAAATTATCGTTGGTGATTTAAACTACTCGTTTAATATATTAAATAGCTCTATTGAAGGGATCAGAATGTCTTTTTCTAAAGGCGATGAATCTATTGAAGGAGTTTTGCCACTCATCGGTAGTTTTAATGTGGAAAACTTTAGTCTAGCTTTGACGTGCCTGTGTGAACATTTTGGTTCTGATTTTTTTCCTGACCAGAGAGTGTTTGAGTCTTTTAAACAAATACCTGGAAGGATGGAGAGAATTGATATTGGCAATAACTCACTAGCTTTTATAGATTTTTCTCACACTCCAGACTCGCTTAAAAAAAGCATACAAACTCTTAATGAATATAAGAAAGAGGGTCAGAAGCTTATTGTTGTTTTTGGCTGTGGTGGCGATCGTGATAAAACAAAAAGGCCTCTTATGGGAAGTATTGCAACTGAATTAGCTGATGAGGTGATTTTAACAAGTGATAATCCAAGGTTTGAAAGCCCTGAAGAAATAATCAAAGACATTTCTTCTGGTTTAGCCTCTGATAATTTTGAAGTGATTGAGAATAGAGGTGGTGCAATTAAAATTGCACTTGATAGGTCTTTAACTCAAAGTGTACTTATTCTTATTGCTGGTAAGGGGCATGAATCTTATCAAGAAATTAAAGGTGTTAAGTCTGTATTTTCAGACCAGAGGCAAGTTCATAATTGGCTGGCTTCTTTTTAAAATATTAGTTAATCTTTAAATCTATGAAAATTTCCTTTTTTGAAAGTTATTTTAATAAGAAAATAAATGCTAAAGAAAGTGATTTTAGCGAGATATCAACTGATACAAGATCTATAAAACCTGGAGCTTTATTCATAGCACTAAAAGGCGAAAATTTTGATGGGAACGCATTTATAGATCTGGCTTTAGAAAAAGGGGCTGTTGCTGTTATCACATCTAATAGTGATTATTTAAGCCATGCTTCTTGTGTCTTTGTTAAGGACACGCTTGTTGCCATGCAGGAACTGGGAAGAGCATGGCAAGATGAAGTGAATCCAAAAGTTCTTGCTATTACCGGTTCAAATGGAAAAACAACAGCAAAGTTTTTTACAAACCAACTCATTCATGAGTTTGCTAAAACCTCTTTTTCTCCTAAGAGCTATAATAATGAAATTGGTGTGCCATTTACTCAACTTAATTTAAAAAAAGATGACCAAGTTTTGATATCTGAAATTGGTACTAATAACCCTGGTGAAATTGAGGCTTTAACAAAAATGGTTTCACCTACGGCTTCTGTAGTGACTACAGTAGGTCCATCACATATTGAACGTTTTCAGACACTTGAAAATATTGGGATTGAGAAGTCTCAAATCTATCGTCATTCAAAAAAATCTGAGTGTTTTATCTTTAATTTAGATAATGAATATACTTTAAAAATGTATAAAGAGCTTAAGAGTAAATGTGATCGAGCAATTACTTTCTCAACTAAAAATGAGAGTGCTGATATATTTTTAAAGTCAGAGCAAGTGAGCATTTCAAACCTACATCTAAAGGGGAGAGTGTTTGATCTTAAGGTTGATACAAATCTTTCTTTATTTGGTGAGCATCATGTTTATAATATTATGGTAGCACTTGCGTTTGGCAGCTACTTAAATATACCAGTAGTTAAGTTAATTAAAAACTTGAACGCGGTTCAAACTCCCTGGGGCAGGTGCCAAGTCTTTAAGACTGAGGCGGGAGGTGCTATTCTTTTTGATGCTTACAATGCAAATCTTCAAAGTAATAAAGCACTTTTAGAATCTGCAAAAAAAATAGATATGAAA
>CALLAU010000082.1 GCA_938002015.1 uncultured Bdellovibrionales bacterium | reverse complement strand
TAAAAAATAATGAATATGTAAAGCACAAATTAGAGGAATTTGGGAAAAAAGTTTTACTTAATGCACCAGATTCAGAGTATGCGTGGAATTTGTTAGAGGAGACGGGTTTAAGAAAGCGCTTGATTGAAATGGATGGCAATCGAATTAGTTCAGTTGAAAGTCTTTCGTGGTGGATGAACAAGGAGCCTTTAAGAACAAAACCGCTTGGTGAAGGAAATGGTGAAGCTGCGGCAGAGATTTTTAAAAGCCACATAAATGAAGATGGGGAGATTGTTGTTGCACACGAGACGAGCTCCTTTGAAGCGTATGAGAACATCACTCGCTCTTCTCACGGTGCTGCTAATGCTTTTATTTCTAGAGATGGTGTTAGTGGTGAAGCTGCAATGCTTGGTGATGGTTTTTATACAAGGCTTGGTGTAAAAGGCGCTCGAGGAACGAATCTAACAATTAGGTTTAAGTTAAATCCTAGTGCACGAGCAGGTGAAGATTTTATTTATAAAGATGATTTTATTGTTGTTAAAAACAAAGCAGCTTTAGAACTTATCCAAGAAAATTTGAATATTTCAATAGCTAATTTTTTTAAACTCATAATTTCAAACCTAGTTTCAGAAAATAACAAAGGTTTAAAAGAAAAACTTTTAAGAAAGTTTAGCCGGCAACAAGCTCATAGCTTTGATGAAATACAAGAAGCAAAAGAATTACTTGCAGACTACTTTTTTATTGATGAAGACTTAGAAGCTTTAGCTGAAGCCTCTGATGCTGTTAATATTATAAGACAGCAGGATAGTTTCAAAAGTCTTTATAATTACTTTCTCACATTCAACGAAGACTTTATTTATGCTGTTGAGAGCTACCTTGAAGAACAAGAAGGTCATTTAAAATTAAAATGGATTAAGACACTTGTTAAGAAAAAAGTATTTAACAGTACTTTGATTAGACATCATTTAAGTATAAATAACCCTGAGCACATTCCTCTCATTACAGAAATTGTTGAGCAAGGAAATGATGATATAGACCTTGCTAAGCATATTTTTTCAAAAACTAATAGTGAGCTCTATCCCCACCTCTTGCAAAAGGTCATTGATCGTGGCAACGCAGACCTGTTTGTTGTAATAAGTGTTCTTCCAAGTAAGCGCTGGACAAGCCACCCAGAATGGATTGTTCATTACCTTCTTGCTGGTTTTAGCAATAAACTTTTTAGCTATGCTTTTTCACCAACGCTTAAATCAAAGCACTGGCTTGAGCACCCCGTACTTCTTGATTTTTTAAATGATGGCTTGGTTACTGATTTATATGAGCAAGTTGATATGGCAGAGCTTGAAGACAAAATTCAAAGAGCTGACTTTAATGCCTGGTATGCTGCAAGGTCTCAAGGCCTACAATGTGCTCACATACTACAGTAAAAGTTAAATGGTACCCGCGAGAGGGGTCGAACCTCCACGCCTTGCGGCACTAGATCCTAAGTCTAGCGTGTCTGCCAATTCCACCACACGGGCACTAAAGATAAATACTTTTTACTTAAATTTGGCAGAAAGTAAAAAGCGAAAAATAAACGTAGTTAAAAAACTGCTACTGTGCAATTAGTTTTTTATAATCAGCTGCTTTTAAGAGTGCTGCTAGCTCTTTTTCTGTATCCATTTCAATTTTTAAAAGCCAGCCATCATTCCATGGGTCATCGTTTAACGTACCTGGCTTATCAAATAAGCTTTGATTTACTTCAATCACTGTTCCTGTAACTGGAGCCATAAGGTCACTTACTGACTTAACACTTTCAACAACACCAAAAGACTCGTTTTGAGTAACTTTCTGGCCTTCTTCTTTAAGGTCAACGTAAACGATCTCACCTAAGCTATCTTGTGCATAGCCTGTGATTCCCACTGTTACGATGTTTTCATCAACGTATGCCCATTCATGTTCTTTTGTGTAGTATAAATCATCTGGTACTTTGTAAGCCACTTCTCATAACCTCTCTATTAATTGATATGTTTTTTTTCTAAGATTTTGCCTTATAAAAGGGAAGTTTAACAACCTCTGCATCTACAAGTTTTCCTCTTATATTTATTTGAACACTATCTCCCTCTTTGGCGTGTTCTTTGTCAACCCATGCAATGCCTATTGGTTTATTTAAGCTTGGAGAAAGAGTTCCGCTAGTAATATAGCCTATTTCAACTTCATTACTGCACACTTTATAGCCAGCTCTAGGGATTGCCCTATCAAGACTCATAAGGCCCACTAACTTATGTGTTGCTTTTAGCTTTAAAGCCTCAATAGCTGATTTTCCAATAAAATCATCTCCAGATAAATTGATAGTCCAGCCAAGGCGCCTTTCATAAGGGTTACAGTCATCATTTAACTCGTTTCCATATAAATTAAGAGCTGCTTCAAGCCTTAAAGTATCTCTGGCTCCTAATCCACAAGGCTCGCCTCCAAGCTCTACTAAGGCCTTCCAAAGCTCTTTAGTTTTATTTGTTGGAGTAAAGATTTCAAAACCGTCTTCGCCAGTATAGCCGGTTCTAGCAACCACTAAACTTGCATCACTAAATTTAAACTCACCAAAAGAGAATTTATTTAAGTTTTTTACTCCAGGAATAAGCTCTTCTACTTTTTCAATAGCTTTTGGACCTTGAACAGCAATCTGCCCCCAATCCTCACACTCATTAATAACTTCAACGTTAAAGTTTTTATTATAAGTTTTTATATGCTCGCCAATCTTATCAGTATTAGAGGCATTCACACATATAAGATAATTCGTATTCTCTTCAAAACAATAGACAAGAAGATCATCAACCACTCCCCCTTTTTCATTAGCAAAAAAAGTATAGCAAGACTCTCCTTTTTTTAATTTTGAAACTTCAGTGGGGCAAAAATAATTAACAGCCTTTAATGCCTCAGGCCCTTTAAACCTAAACTCACCCATATGAGAAACATCAAATAAACCAAAGTTACTTCTTGTCGCCTCATGCTCCGCTCTTAAACCACTGGCGTACTGCACAGGCATATCCCAACCAGCAAAAGAAACTAGTTTTCCACCATTAGTTTTATGCCATTCATTTAATACTGTTTTCTTCATCTTTTTTATCAACCTTTCTTTGAGGCCAGTTCTAATACATTCTCTAAAAGCACACTTACTGTCATAGGGCCTACACCGCCAGGAACTGGGGTAAAGGAAATGTTTTTCTCATTAAAGCCCTCTGTTAAAACATCTCCAACCAACTTTCCATTTAGTCTATGTATACCAACATCAACAACCACAGCATTTTCTTTAAAGTGATCTTTATTTAAAAACTGAGGAATTCCTGCAGCAGCTACAACTATATCAGCTTCTTTTAAGTGCTTAGATAAATCTTGGGTTTTTGAGTGACAAACTGTCACCGTCGCGTTTTCACGAGTGAGCATCCACGCCATAGGCCAGCCCACAATATGACTTCTGCCAACAACTACAGCTTTTTTCCCTTCAAGCAAAACCCCTGCCTCTTTAAGTAAAAATATCACGCCTTTTGGAGTACAAGGTTCTGACCAGGCCTTTGCTTTAAGCATAAGCCCCATATTCTCTGAAGTTAGACCATCAACATCTTTAAAGGCTGCTATATGGTCTGTCGGATCAAAGCTCTTTAAATGCTCCGGGAGTGGGAGTTGAACAAGTACTCCATCCGTTCCCACATCATCGTTAAGTCTTTTTATTTCGCTTAAGAGAGCCTGTTTAGAGGTGTCAGCAGGCATTTTAATAAGCTCACTTTCAATACCTACTTTTGCACAAGCTTTTTCTTTATGCCCTACATAAACTTTACTGGCAGGATCCTCTCCAACCAAGATTACAGTAAGCTTAGGAAGCCTACCTAACTTTGCCTCTACCTCTTTAGCCTCACTTTTAAGCTTTAAGAGTCTTTTCTCTGCTAATTGACTGCCGCTAATGATCAAGTCTTATACCTCTTGCCGAATGGATTAAAGAAGGTTAACCATAATTAAACGGCGGAGTCATATGGAAAAATCAAAAGCTAACGTAAAAGTAAGTACAGACGGTTCGATTGATTTTAAATCAACTGAAAACATCCCAACAACAGCTAAAAAATTCAGGCAAAGCCCTGAAATTGAGGCATTCTATAGATTCGTCCATGAAAATGACCTGCGTTTAGAGGCCTTAGAGGTTTTAGAACAGATCAGTGATGATAGAAAAGCTCAAAAAGAGGCTGAAAAACAAGCTGTTAAAGACGCAAAGAAGCAAGCAGCAGCTGAAGCCAAAGCTGTAGCAGCTGCTAAGAAAAAAGAAGCTCAAGAAAAGAAAAATAAAGAAAAAGCTGCCGCTCAAGAAGCTAAAAAGAAAGCCGCTGCAGCTGCTAAAAAGAAAGCCTCTACTAAAAAGGCTGCAACTAAGAAAAAGGTGACTAAAAAAGCTACTACTAAAAAGAAAACTGCAACTAAAAAGGCGACTACCAAGAAAAAAGTAACTAAAAAAGCCGCTACTAAAAAGAAGGCCACTACTAAAAAGGCGTCCACCAAGAAAAAAGTAACTAAAAAAGCCGCTACTAAAAAGAAGGCCACTAAGAAAAAAGTAACTAAAAAAGCCGCTACTAAAAAGAAGGCCACTAAGAAGAAAAGAAGATAAAGAAGAAAGTCTTAAAACGTTTTTCTTTATTCCAAATACCGGACAAGGTCTGACTTAATCCATACCTACGCTCTTTATGAGCATTAACTCTCTATTTGCACTCCTCATATAATAAGGAGTGTTTTAAGTGCAAAGATTAACAAATATAAAAGTAGATAAACAGCGAGGACAAGGCTTAACTGAATACCTCATACTCGTTGCACTCATAGCAGTTGCATCAATTGGCATTATTAGAATCTTAGGGCAAACCACACAGGCTCAACTCGCCAACATAACTTTATCTCTTCAAGGGAAAAGTGGAAGAAAGGTACAGTCAAAATCAGTACGAGAATCTCTATACTCAGAGAAAGACTTAAGTGATTTTATGAAAAACTCAAGTAAAAGGGATTAAAATACAGTGATTGAGTTTCTTATTAGCTTTAAAGTTATTTTAATATTCATAAGTTCTCTTCTCTCGCTTTGCTACTATATCTATTTAAAAATTATTTTAACCTTTATACTTCAGCAATCTCTCTTATGTGCAGCATCTGCTAACCTAAACATTGAAACCTGCAAAAGCAGGGCTCTAAATTTAATCAAGCAAAAAATTCATTTAGATAAAAAAATTAGGCTCCAAATAAAATCAACACCCTCAAAAATAACAGGAAGACTTTCTTTGAAATTCCCAAGGCTAAAAATTAAAGAGGAGGTCTTGTTAGATGCTAAGCCTTAACTTATCAATACTCATTTTAATTTTAATATCCTTTTTTAGTATGACCTACCTCTACTTAAATTTAAGTGAATTTAATCGAAAACAAAAAATTTGCATCAAAGCAGTAACCAAACTGCAACAAAAACACAGAGATAGCCTTAAAAAACTCCAAAAACTAAACCCTCTAGCCAAATCGCTTAGAATAGAGAAGCGGTTAGCAGAAAACTCTTTAAAGACAGCTCCTCATCCAGCGGCAAAAACGGCAGCTCTTGCTTGGCTAAAATCAGTCAGACTAAGACAGAGTTCTTTAAAAGGCTTACAAAAGGGCATTTTAAAAGCAATTGATCTCTCGACTTTACAACAAAAATCAAAAGCCTTTATAAAACATCAGTCTAGATTAAAAGCCTTGAATGTTTCATACATTCTTACAAAAAAACCAAAAACATCAATCACTCCAAGTTATTTCTTAAAAGATTCTTTCACAAAATTGAAAACTATAGAGATGAATATCCCATTAAAAATTATACCTGAAAAAAAATCTAATTTCTTTAAGCCAAATAAAAATATAAAGAGGTCACATTATAAATGCTCTGCAACTATCACAACAAAAAATCAAAAACTAACATCGATAAAAATAATCGCGGACAAACACTCATTGAAGCAGTTGGTATTCTAGCTATTTTATTCCTAAGCTTTAACTTTTATTATAGTCAAATTTTAACAAAACTTCAGGATAGATATGATGCAAGCAAAATTAAAGTACTGCTTAAATAAAATAAGTAAAACATTAACTACTATCAAAAGAGACCAAAATAAATCCATACTAACAATATCAATTATTCTATCTATTGTTTTTAGTATGCTTATACAATTTAGCAAAAAACAAAGTGAAGAAAAATTTGTTCCTTCTTCTTTAAAAGAAAATCTTGATGTGTTTCTACCAAGCGACCATGTCCTGTACCCTATTCAAGTAGAGAATTTTGAAGCTATAGATAGTTTAATTGGTGCTAAAGCTTATGTTAGAGTTTATAGTTCTTTAACCGGAAAACCACTAGCTGAGAATATAAAGGTTCTTAGGGCTCCAAAGGCACCAGAGCAGTTTGCTTTTGTAATACCTATAGAAATTGCTAAAAGTTTAATAAAAGAAGGCCCTTCTTTCAGGCTTGTCATACAAAAAAACCTAGATCTGCCAGCTAAGATGACAAAACAGAACAAATTAAATAAAAAAACTTTAATTACATTTGGAGAGTAGCAACATGTTTCAACTTATTCTTTTGTGTTTACTAAAAACATCTAATTCATATGCTAACAGCATTATTGAACTTGCTGATGATAGGTACCTTAACGACTATAAGCTCTATCTTACTGAAAACCCAAATTTTAAAAGTGCAAAGCAAAGTGCTATACAATCTGAAATGAATAGAAGCTCTAAAATCATAGCATCTAAATTTAAACTCGCTGAAGGTGGCCTCCTCGAAGCAAACCTTAAACCGAGCATTCAACTATTTAAAGATATTATTCATTTCTATAAAACTAGTATTTTTGATTTAAAGAGTCGCAGCCTTATTTCAAAAAGCTTCCTTCACCTTGCAACTCTTGAAAAAGAAAAGCGAATTTTTTGGACCAAACAAGCTGCTGTTTTTAACCCTGATTATAAACCAAGCCCTGTCACTTTTAACCCATTAGTTATGAGTAGCTTTAATAATCACGCATCACTTACTAAAAGGCAAAATAGAGTTAATACCTCACTAACACCTGACTCACTAGTTTTTATCAATGGAAGACCTGCTAAAGACTCATACCCCATAAACAAGAACTATTATGTTACAATCTATAAAGACGGCTTTTATAAGAAAAAGGCCACACTTAACCCTCATCAACTAAAATCTATTAATAACTTAAGCTTAAATAAGAAAAATTTAGGTTCCTGCTCTAACCCAATCTTTAGTGAGCAAATTTCAAAAATTTATTTTAACCCTTTTTGTGTAAAATCAAAAACTGATCACCTTTTTAATCAATCTACGCAAGTAGTTTCTAAACAGACCTTTAACCCAACAAATCAAGATTTTAACTTATTAGTTAAATCAACAGCAAAAAAACCTTTGTTTAAAAGAAAATCTACATGGATCACTATCGGAGTATCCTTTTTAGCTACTAGCGCTATTATTTTTATTAACGATCAAAACAAAAAGACTTCTTTTAAGCCCGTTCATAGAGTATCTTCTCATTAATGGATTTAGGTATAGATTATACATATGACAGTCATGTTCATTTTTTTGGAACGGGAATCCCTGCCGTTGACTGGGATTTAAAAACTCAAAAAAATGTACCCAAGCATTTAAAAGAAAATACTTTTATTAGAGGCTTTGGCTGGAATGATGAGTCATACTTTAAAGAAGAAGTGAAAAACTTAAAAGACACTACTTTTTTCTTAAGTAAGGTTGATGGTCACACAGCTTTCATATCAAACAATTTAGTTAAAAATCTTAATATAGATCCAAGCGATTTTGAAAAATACGATGACATTGGATTTATCGTTAAGGAGCATGAAAAAGATTTTATTGAGCGTATGCTTCCTAAAAGGTCTGATCATGATTTAAAGGAAATGGCTCTTTACGCCCAAGACTTATTTCTTAAAAATGGCTTTAAAAAAGTACGCCATCTTACATGCACAAAGGAACATTTTAAAATCTTAACTAAACTTGAAGAAGATAATTTATTGCAAATTAAAATCGAGTGTTTCTTCTCTGAATTTATGGGGCAAACTTTTGAAGAGGCAATTGAAGCTTTTGCTGAAGCTAAAGAAACCTCACTTCTTAAACCAAAAGGTCTTAAAGTTTTTTATGATGGCTCTTTTGGCTCACAGACTGCTTACTCACTCCTTTTTCCAAATGTTGAAACAAGAATGAGTCTTAAGCAGCTTAAAAATAGAGTAGAGGTAGCATTTGAGCTTGAATGTGACATCGCCGTTCATACTATTGGGGAAAAAGCTGTTGAAGAAGCAGTTGCTGCTTTTAAAGATGTGTTAAAAGACTTTAAGACAAGCAAAACAAAACTTCATTTAGAGCACTGCCCAGCTTTTTCAAATAAAGTATTTGAACACCTTAAAAACCTTCCAGTAATTCTTCATTTTCAGCCCTCACATTATGATGGAGATAAAAAGTATCTTGATAAATTAAAGAAAAAAGATTTGTTAATATACCCGTTTACCAAACTTAAAGAAAATAATATAGAATTTCATTTTGGAAGCGACTCACCTGTTGAAAATATAGCTCCTTATACAAAAGATGAAATTACTAAACTACTTTAATTTGAAGGAACACTAAAGCTTGCTTCTCTCCAACCATTTTCTCTAGCAAATCTAGACATTGCTTCCATTTCAGCACGAAGTTTTTCTCGTAAAATTTGATTACTCCCGGCACTTCTATACTGGCTTACCAGTTGAGAAAAGTCAGAAGCATATACCTCAGCTGATGATATCGTGGTCGGCACACCTCCTGCACTAACAGGATTATTACTTTGTAGTCGTCTTAACTCTGTTCTTCGAGTAGGTGACTCTTCATAAATTTTTAAATACTCAGCAGCCTTTGTAATAGCAGCTTGTCTTTCTGGACCATTTGGTAATGTTGAAGCGTAAGTTGAATAAGCTCTTGATATATCTTCTGGGTCTCGAGGTATGATGCCAGGTGCTGAACTAGTAAAGTTTCTTTCTAAATTCTCAGCCTCTTTTTTATATAAATCACTAATTTCCTTAGCAACCTCTGGCCTACCAGCTAGTGAAGGGTTTGCCTCTAAACTTTCTGCCAATATACGTGCGCTATTAGGTGAGGTAGGAGAGGCATTAAAGCTAGCACGTAATGCTTGAGTATTAGCACCTTGATAACCACCAGCAACACCTTCCTCCATAAGAGGACGCATGTGTCTTTGCTCAACACCACCTTCTCTCATAATTAAGGCTTTTTGCTGTATTTGATCATCTGACAGCCTATGAGCATCCCATACAGCCTGTGCTTGCCTCTCAGTTAAAGAAGCCCCTTCATCTAGTAAGCCCTCACGTCTTAAAACTGACTCAGCAAATATCGTTCGAGTTTCTAAGGAGTCACCCGCACCTTGAGCTGCAGCTCGAGCAGCTTCTACGGCTTCATCAGCTGAGCTACTAACAGATGCAGCTGCTCGAGCTACACTCTCAGTAGTATTTTCAGCTTCACTAGCTAACCTCTTTCCTGCATTTGCAGCTCTATTTGCTACAGATGAACCTAAAGCTCTACCTACCTTTGCTAACGCAACCGCAGCACCTGCACCACCTGCAGCGGAAGTTAGGGCGGCACATACAAGCTCCCCTCTTTTTTCTGCATTAAAACATGACCATGCCCTTGGGTTGTATTGACGAAGCGTTTCAGCCATGGACCTAAATGCTGAAGAGCCTTCAATATCTCCAGTCTCAGGGCTAAGCTCTTCAATACATTTACTGCATTCAATATTTAACGCAGATAAAGCATCTAAGCGGCAACTCCTTACTAATAAATCTTGTCTACTTCCTTTTCTAATTCTTGCAGCACGCTGAATATATGAAGCAAGCATCTGGCTCTGATCTCTACAGTAGGCAAGAGTTCTTTGCATACTAGTCCTGTAGTTTGCTGCCTCTCTCTCTCTCCTAGCTTCTATAGATGCAATAACTCTTTCCCTACACTGAGAGTATACTCGAAGTGCCCCAGAGTTAATTTCTCCTTGATACCTTTCATCAGGGCTAAGAGATTCATATCTTCTTTGGCCATCGGGCATCGATGCAGAGGGGCGACTCATTCTTCTTTGAGGCATATTGCCACAAGCGTCTTTTACTTGCGCACTATACTTTCCTAAGCCTAAAACTCTCCCTAGGCCTATTAATGTATCTCCAACTAAACTAAGCGCATAATTAGCACAGCCTAAGGCCATTTCTCTTAAAGGCGCTTCCACTTTTGAACAAGAAAACTTTTGGATAATGTCACCTTCATCAATTGATCTAGGTAGTCCCATTTCAGCAAATCTAGTTTGGCACATATCATGTCTTTGAAGTCTTTGCCTTTTATCACTAGCTGTACACCTTGCTTCATACCCTTCTCTAACTTCATCACTAGGGCCTGGAACATTGTCACTTGAAACATCACCCCCACTATAACTTGATCCTCCACCACTAAGCTCTTGAGCAAAGACTGTGTCGCTAAGTACCAAAAAAAATGAAAGAAAAAGTAAGAGTATTCTCATTTTCATAAATTTTTATCGGATAAAATATCATATTTTTTTAATACTAAATATTTAAAACTTATAGGTTTTTTTTGAAATATAGTTTTTCTTTTTGATTTTTTTTAATCTTTACAAAAACGTAGAACTTTTAAACATAATCTCATGTATGTACATATTCTTTTATAATCTACCAATCTTGAGCAAAGCGCTCCCATTTTCGACCTGGTATCTCCCAGGCTTCAAAAATATAAGGAGAGTCTTTCCAAAAAAGTACTTTTTCTTGATCTTGATCTAGAATGAAAACACCTTTTGAGGTGTTCACAGCTAAAAGGGCATGAGCATAGAATTTATCCTTATGAAAAGCCGTTGCCATTCTTAAAGATCCTCTTGGAAAACCAAACTCCTCTACTAATACTTTTCTTTTTAAAAGAGCATTATCTTCACAATCACCTTCACCACTAAGTGGCAGAGACCACTTCTCTTCAACTCCATAATTTTCAGAATCAAGACTAAATTTTAGATCACGATTTATTCTCTCATTTACAAGGTTTAAAACTTTTAGCATGTTTTCTTTATCTTCTATAATTGAGCTTGAATGCTCTAAGTCACACTCTTTACTAAAATCTCTACAAAAATTTTCATATGGAGCATGAGAGTTTCTCACTTCCACAACCTCTAAACCCTCAAAAGAAAGCAAAGAAGTTATGAACATTAAAAGTGAAAAAACCAGTGACACTAAATCCCCCTAGCGACAAGGAGGAAGTTAGCAAAACATAAGCTAAAAAGGCTATTCGTATAATTTTAGTGAACCTATAACAAAGGCTTAGAATGCCTAATAAATAGGGACTTTGCGCTATCTACCAAACTTTGAAAGAAGCTCATCTTGTGCTTTTTTTGGTAAATTTTCATAGTCAAAAAATTCCATAGCAAAGCTTGCTCTACCTTGACTTAAAGACCTTACATCTGTTGCGTAACCAAAAAGTGAGGCTAAAGGCACGTGGGCATTTACGACTTGATTCTCCCCTTTTGGATCCATACTTAAAACTTTTCCACGTCTTGAATTTAAATCTCCAACAACATTTCCAATGAACTCTTCAGGTACAGTAACTTCTAGTTTAAAGACAGGTTCTAGCATTTTAGCGCTAGCATCTTTTAAGGCTTTTCTTACAGCCTGACTCCCAGCAATTCTACAAACTCCACCTGTTGTAACTTGTTGATCTGCATCTAGCTTTAAAAGCTCAACTTCTAAATCTATCATCGGATAACCTGCAAGAGGCCCTGTTAGAGCTGCATCTTTTACACCAGCTTGAAGAGATGTGATCCACTCATCTTGAACTTTTTGATCAACACTTAACCTATTTTTAAATACAAAACCTTTTCCTTTTTCACCAGCCTTAACTTTTAAAGCAACTCCAGCCCACTCAGTAGTGCCTCCAACAAGCCTTTCAAACCTTGCATCTCCCTTAGCCTCTCCCTCAATGGCTTCTCTATAAGAAACTTGAGGGTTACCAACATTAGCCGCGGCTTTAAATTCTTTTAAAAGCCTATCAACTAAAATTTCTAAATGAAGCTCTCCCATTCCTGATAAAAGTGTTTGTCCTGTTTCAGGATCTACATTTATTGAACAAGAAGGGTCTTCTCTTAAAAGTGCAGATAAACCCTCTTCTAATTTTTTCTGATCAGCTGAAGATTTTGGCTCAATGGCAACTGAAATCACAGGGTCTGGAAATTTAATTGACTCTAAAACTACAGGGCGCTTTGAAGCACAAAGAGTGTCTCCAGTTGCCGTTTCCTTTAAGCCTACAACAGCTGCAATATCTCCAGCTTTAATCTCTGTAATTTCTTCTCTAGAATTTGCATGCATTTTAAAAACTTTTTGAAAACGCTCCTTCTTCCCAGTTCTTGGGTTTAAAAGAGCTTCCCCGACTTTAATTGTACCTGAATAAACTCTAAAGAAAGTAAGGGTGCCAGCAAAAGGATCTCTTGCAATCTTAAATGCTAGAGCACAGGAAGCTTCATCAAAATCTGTCTTACACTCAATTTTTTTATCTTCTCTTTTAGGGTCAAAACCTTCTACCACCATTCTATCCAAGGGGCTTGGTAAAAGATCTAAAACGGCTTGAAGAAGTGGCTGCACCCCTTTATTTTTAAAAGCAGATCCGCAGTATACAGGACAAACCTTTAAATCAAGAACTCCTTTTCTTAAAGCACCTATAACTTCATCAACACTAAGCTCTCCACCTTCTAAGTACTTCTCCATTAAAGAATCATCATACTCACAAGCTGCCTCTAAAATCTGTTCTCTTAATACTTTAGCTTCAGACTTTAAATTTTCTGGAATCTGAACCTCTTCAAACTCTTCTCCTTTATCATCAGCTTTCCAAATAAATGCTTTCTCATTTATAAGGTCAACAACTCCTTGAAACTGATCCTCTGCCCCTATAGGAAGTTGAACAGGGAGCGGGTTACCACCAAGTCTTTTTCTTATCGACTCAGCAGAGGCCATAAAGTCAGCGCCCACTCTATCCATCTTATTAATAAAAGCTATTCTAGGGACTTTATAACGGTCTGCTTGTTTCCAAACAGTTTCTGATTGAGGCTCAACACCATTAACTCCATCAAAAACTGCCACGGCTCCATCTAAAACTCTAAGTGACCTTTCTACTTCAATCGTAAAGTCCACATGCCCAGGAGTATCAATGATATTAATCTTATGCTCTTTCCAGTAACAAGTTGTTGCAGCAGAGGTAATTGTTATCCCTCTGTCTTGCTCTTGCTCCATCCAGTCCATAACAGCTGCACCATCATGCACCTCACCCATCTTATGGCTTTTTCCAGTATAGAAAAGAATCCTTTCAGTGGTTGTTGTTTTACCTGCATCAATATGTGCCATGATACCAATATTTCTAGTCCACTTAAGATCGTCTGTCGTTTTTGGGTGCTTATAAGCCATCTACTATCACCTAGTTTTAGTTCTATTTTTTCTTTTTTATATAACATAAAAAAAAATGGTCTTTAAATAAAAAAAGCACCCTTAAGAAATACTTAAGAGTGCTTTAAACAGTTTTTAAATTTAAATTCTTAAATTACCAAGAAAAGTGAGAGAACGCTCTGTTGGCATCAGCCATCTTATGAACATCTTCTCTTTTCTTAACAGAGTTTCCTCTATTATTGTAAGCATCAGCTAGCTCACCAGCTAATCTTTCTCTCATTGATTTTTCTGAACGCTTTCTAGAGTACTCAACAATCCATCTCATTGCTAAAGCAGAACGTCTTGCTGGACGCACATCAACAGGAACCTGATACGTAGCTCCACCTACACGTCTAGATTTAACCTCAAGAGCAGGCTTGGTGTTTTCTAAAGCTTTTTTAAATACAGCTAAAGGCTCTTCACCTGGCACTTTTTCTCTTAACATATCTAAAGCACCATAAATAATGTTTTGAGCAGTTGATTTTTTTCCACCTTCCATAACTCTGTTAGCAAACTTTGCTAAAGTTAGGTCATTATAAATTGGATCTGGAAGGATTTCTCTTTTTACACTTCTTCTTCTACGAGACATTAATCAATACTCCTGCTCTTAAGCTTTCTTAGCTTTCTTTGTTCCATACTTTGAACGACTTTGTTTTCTATCACCAACACCTTGAGTGTCTAAAATACCTCTAACAATATGATAACGAACACCTGGTAAATCCTTTACTCTTCCACCTCTAATAAGAACAACTGAGTGCTCTTGAAGATTGTGGCCAATACCTGGAATATAAGAGATCACTTCAAAACCATTTGATAATCTTACCTTAGCAACTTTTCTAAGAGCAGAGTTTGGTTTCTTAGGAGTTGTTGTATAAACTCTTGTACAAACACCTCTTTTTTGAGGGCAAGAAGCAAGGGCTGGAGAAGTTGTTTTCTTCTTCTGAATCGTTCTTTCTTTTCTAATCAACTGGTTAATAGTAGGCATTTTTGTCCTTATCTAATTTATTATTCTTCTATTTTTCTTCAATAATTACAGAAGCTTAACTCCTATAAATCATTCACTTTTTTTATCAAACAGGCCAAAACAAAGGCTTTGACCATCATTTCACTCTAAAGAGCGGAGAATACGAGCTTGGCATATCAACGTCAAGCCCTAGGTCTCTCATTTCCCTCAGTGTTGTTATAATTTACAGTACCGCCGCCTGGAAGGAATGATGGTGAAGAGGCCTCTGTCTCATCTACCGTTAATTTCCAGCCTTTATAAGCACTTACACCAGTACCTGCAGGGATCAACCTACCCATAATGATGTTCTCTTTTAAGCCTCTAAGCTTATCTTGCTTGCCGTTAATGGCAGCTTCTGTAAGAACCTTCGTAGTTTCTTGAAAAGATGCCGCTGAAATCCAGCTCTCAGTACTTAAAGAAACCTTAGTAATCCCTAGTAAAAGAGGTGCTGTTTGAGCAGGCTCTCCACCTTCAGCTATAACACGCTCATTTTCTTCAGCTACTAAGTATTTTTCAACTTGAGCGTCATTTAAGAATATCGTATCTCCTGGATCCGTGATCTTAACTTTTCTAAGCATTTGACGAACAATTGTCTCAATATGCTTATCATTAATTCCCACACCCTGAAGCCTATAAACTTCTTGAACCTCATTTACTAAGTAAGAAGCTAATGCATGGTCCCCTAATACCGCTAAGATATCATGTGGATCAGTTGGTCCATCCATTAAAGCATCACCTGCTTTTACATACTCACCCTCACGAACAGCAAAATGCTTTCCTTTAGGAATAAGGTAGTCTCTTGGTTCACCAACATCTGGAGTTACAATCACTCTTTGCTTTGTTTTAACGTCTTTACCAAAACTTACATACCCATCAATCTCTGTAACGATTGCAGCTTCCTTAGGTTTTCTTGCTTCAAATAGCTCAGCAACTCTTGGTAGACCACCTGTAATATCTTTTGTTTTAGATGTTTCTCTGTGTATTTTTGCAACTATATCACCTGCGTGAACTTCATCACCTTCACTTAAAAGAAGTTGCGCACCAACTGGTATAACATATCTTGCTGGAGTTGTTCTTCCTTCAATCTTAATCGGCTCACCATTAGCATCAGTAATGAAAACAGTTGGCTTATCATCACCAGCTTTTGTGTCTGTAATCACCTTAGTAGCAAATCCAGTAACAGGGTCAATTTGCTCTGACATTGTCACACCTTCTTTAATACCTAAGAAGCCAATTCTACCACTTACTTCAGCAACAATTGGGTTTGCATACGGATCCCACTCACATAAAGTATCGCCTTTTTTAACTTGATCACCATCTTTAAAGCTAAACGTAGCACCGTAAACAATAGGGAAAGAGTCTCTTTCTCTACCTTCTGCATCCATAACAAGAACCTTACCACTTCTGTTCATAGAAACGAGTTTTCCATCCTTATTTGTTACAGTAATCACATCAACAAACTTTAAAGCTCCATCCATTCTAATAGTATGAACAGACTGCTCAACTGAACGAGATGCTGTACCACCTAAGTGGAAAGTTCTCATTGTAAGCTGTGTTCCTGGCTCACCAATAGATTGAGCGGCAATAATACCAACTGTCTCACCTAAGTTAACTGTCGTACCACGAGCTAAATCACGCCCATAACATTTAACACAAATTCCACGTCTAGCTTGACAAGTTAGAGCTGATCTCATTTGAACTCTATCAACACCAACTTTATCAATGCGCTCTACATCTGTTTCATCGATCTCTTCACCAGCAGCAACAATAACTTCATTAGTGTATGGATCAGTAACATCAGCTAAAGCTGTTCTACCTAAGATTCTCTCACCTAGAGGTTGAATGATTTCTCCACCTTCAACAAGAGGACGCATCTCCATTCCTTCTGTAGTTCCACAATCAAGTTCGTTTACAACAACATCTTGAGCAACATCAACAAGTCTTCTTGTTAGATACCCTGAGTTTGCTGTTTTTAAAGCTGTATCGGCAAGACCTTTACGCGCTCCGTGAGTTGAAATGAAATACTGAAGTACTGATAAACCTTCTCTAAAGTTTGCTGTAATGGGTGTTTCAATAATTTCACCACTTGGCTTGGCCATAAGACCACGCATACCAGCTAGCTGTCTAATCTGTGCAGCAGAACCCCTTGCACCAGAATCTGCCATGACAAAAATTGAGTTAAAACTTGCATCTCTTACAGTTTTATCACCTACTTGAAACTCTTCAGTTTCAATGTGCTTCATCATTTCTTTTGCAACTTTATCACCTGTTTGAGCCCAAATATCCACAACTTTGTTGTAGCGCTCACCATCAGTAATTAAACCTTCATCATACTGATCTTCAATTTCTTGAACCTCAGCTTCTGCAGCTCCAATCATAGATACTTTTGCATCAGGAATTTTTAAGTCATCTAGACAAATCGAGATCCCTGCTTTTGTAGAATATGTAAAACCAGTTTCCATAATTCTATCAGCTAAGATCGCAGTAGCTTTACCACCAGCAAGTCTAAACGACTTATCAATAACTTCAGCCAGCTGCTTTTTACCAAGAGGTCTGTTGATCTCTTCAAAAGGAACTTCTTTTGGTAAGATATCACTAAAGATCGCTCTTCCTACAGAAGTTTCATAAACTTTACCTTGAATTCTTACTCTCACTTCAGCTTGAAGATCTACTTCTTTAGCTTCATAAGCGTATAAAACTTCATTCACACTTCCAAAAAGTCTACCAGCACCTTTTGCACCAGGACGAATTCTTGTCATCCAGTAACAACCAAGAACAATATCTTGAGTAGGATTAATAACCGGACGCCCATTTGCAGGAGAAAGGATATTATTCGTAGACATCATAAGAACACGTGCTTCTACCTGTGCTTCAACAGATAAAGGAACGTGAACAGCCATTTGGTCACCATCAAAATCGGCGTTAAAAGCTGTACATACTAATGGGTGAAGACGAATCGCTTTACCTTCATGAAGTACTGGTTCAAATGCTTGGATACCAAGTCTGTGAAGTGTTGGAGCTCTGTTTAACATAACTGGATGCTCTTTAACCACTTCAGATAAAATATCCCAAACCTCTACTGTTTGATCTTCAACAAGGCGTTTTGCTTGTTTAATCGTAGTAGCAAAACCTCTTTCTTCTAATTTTGCATATATAAATGGTTTAAAAAGTTCTAAAGCCATTTTCTTTGGAAGACCACACTGATGTAGTTTTAAATTTGGTCCAACAACAATAACAGAACGTCCAGAATAATCCACACGCTTACCAAGTAGGTTTTGCCTAAAACGACCTTGCTTACCTTTAAGCATATCACTTAAAGATCTAAGAGGTCTTTTGTTTGGCCCTGTAAAAGTTTTTCCACGACGACCATTATCTAAAAGTGCGTCAACAGATTCTTGAAGCATTCTTTTTTCATTTCGAATAATGATATCAGGAGCATTTAACTCTTGAAGTCTTTTTAATCTGTTGTTTCTGTTAATAACACGTCTATAAAGATCATTTAAATCAGAAGTTGCAAATCTACCACCATCAAGAGGAACTAATGGTCTTAAATCTGGTGGGATAACAGGAACTTGCTCAAGCATCATCCACTCAGGCTTATTAGTTGAACCTTTAAAAGCCTCTAAAACTTTAAGTCTTTTTGTTAGCTTTTTTGTAGCAGCTTCAGATTTTACTTCTTTTAAGTCCATACGAAGTTTCTTAGAAAGATACTCCACATCAACTTTCTTAAGCATTTCTAAGATTGCATCTCCACCAATATGAGCAACAAAGTTTGGTCCAAACTCTTCAAGAGCTGCCTGATAAGCCTCTTCTCCAAGAACTTGACCTTCTTCTAAAGTTGTCTCCATTGGATCTGTAACAATGTAGGCTTCACAGTAAAGAACTCTTTCAACATCCTTTAAAGTTAAGTCTAGTATGTTACCAATTCTACTTGGAAGGGACCTTAAAAACCAGATATGAGCAACTGGAGAAGCAAGTTCAATATGACCCATACGTTCACGTCTTACTTTAGATTGAGTCACCTCAACACCACATTTTTCACAGACAACACCGCGAAATTTCATTCTCTTATACTTACCGCATAAGCACTCATAGTCTTTAATCGGACCAAATATTTTCGCGCAGAACAAGCCATCTCTTTCAGGCTTAAATGTTCTATAGTTAATTGTTTCTGGTTTCTTTACTTCACCAAAAGACCATTCTCTTACAAGTTCAGGAGAGGCTAAGCCAATCTTTACACCTTCAAAAGCTAATGGATCCTTTGGTTTATCAAAAAAGTTTAATAAATCTTTCAACTCTATATCTCCTTTTACCTATTGAAGCTCTGCTTGAGGTTTAACTGCATCATCATCATCATCGCTAAGGACATCTGATTCAACAAGTCTCACGTCTAGTGCTAAACTCTGTAATTCTTTGATTAAAACATTAAATGATTCTGGAAGTCCTGGCTCAAGAACGTACTCGCCTTTTACAATGCTCTCATACATTCTTGTTCTACCTGCAACATCATCTGATTTCACAGTTAAGAACTCTTGTAAGCAATAAGCTGCACCATATGCTTCTATTGCCCATACCTCCATCTCTCCTAGTCTTTGCCCACCAAATTGCGCTTTACCACCTAGAGGCTGTTGCGAAACAAGTGAATAAGGACCGATTGACCTAGCATGAATTTTTTCTTCAACTAAGTGATGAAGCTTAAGCATGTACATGATTCCAACAGTCACAGGGTTTTCAAAAGCTTCTCCTGTTCTTCCATCAAAAAGAATCATCTGACCCGTTGTAGGAACATTTGCTTTAGTTAAAAGATCTTTGATTTCATGCTCTCTAGCACCATCAAAAACTGGGGTTGCTAAATGAATTCCGTCTTTAACTTTTACAGCCATTTTCTTTAACGACTCTTCATCAGCTGTTTCTAACTTCTTAGAAATCTCTTCATCATTATAAGCAAACTTTAATTTCTCTCTGATTTGTTCAGCATCAAAGTCTTCAAGCATCTCACCAATTTGATTACCTAAATTCCTTGCTGCCCAGCCTAAATGAATCTCTAAAACCTGACCAATATTCATACGAGAAGGTACGCCAAGAGGGTTTAAAACCATATCAACTGGAGTTCCATCTTCTAAGTACGGCATGTCTTCTACAGGTAGAACTTTTGAAATCACACCTTTGTTTCCATGTCGACCAGCAAACTTATCACCAACTTGAAGTTTACGTTTAATGGCAACATAAACTTTAACCATCTTAACAACGCCTGGAGGTAATTCATCACCTTTATAAAGGTTATCAATTTTATCATCAAAAATCATTTTAATCGCATCTAGCTTATTTCTCGTGCTATCAACGATATAAACAACTTGCTGCTCTAACTCTTGTGGAAGAGGAAGGTAGCTTAAAAGCTCAAAAGGAATACTTTCTAAATCTTCACCAGAGATTGTTTCTCCAGAGTTAATAAGAGTTTTTGAACCGTCTTCATTTAAAAGCTCACCAGTTGTCACTTGACCGATAAGAAGTGATTTTAATCTATCAAGGGCTGCGTTTTTAATAACGTTTTGCTCAACTTCATAATCTTTTTCAAACTTCTTCTTCTTATCATCTAAAATAGAGATCAAACGCTGATCATTACCAGCACCATCTCTAGAGTAAACTTGAGCATCAATAACAGTACCTGTTACACCCGATGGAACTCTTAAAGATGTATCTTTCACATCTCCAGCTTTCTCACCGAAAATAGCTCTAAGAAGCTTTTCTTCTGGAGATAACTGAGTCTCACCTTTTGGCGTTACTTTACCAACTAAGATATCACCTGTTGAAACTTCAGCACCAATTCTAATAACACCAGAAGTGTCTAACTCAGAAAGAGCTTCTTCTCCAACATTTGCAATATCTCTAGTGATTTCTTCTTTTCCAAGTTTTGTATCTCTAGCAACACACTCAAATTCTTCTACATGAACTGAAGTATAAACATCATCTTTAATAAGTCTTTCAGAAATAAGGATTGAATCCTCATAGTTATAACCCATCCAAGGAGTAAAGGCGATAAGGATATTCTGCCCTAAAGCTAACTCCCCAAGTTCTGTAGAAGGACCATCAGCAATAACATCGTTCTTTGCAACATGATCACCAACATGAACAATTGGTTTTTGGTTAAATGAAGTGTTTTGGTTCGTTCTTTGATATTTAGTTAAGTTGTAAATATCAATGTTTGCACCAAGCTCACCACCTCTTGCTTTACGCCTAACAACAATTCTTGAAGCATCAACTTCTTCAACAACACCGTCGTTTAAAGCAACAATTGATGTACCTGAATCTTTTGCAACAAGACGCTCAACACCAGTACCTACTAATGGAGCACGTGATCTCATAAGTGGAACAGCCTGACGTTGCATGTTTGATCCCATTAAGGCTCTGTTGGCATCATCATGCTCTAAAAATGGAATTAAAGAAGCTGCAATAGAAACAAGTTGAGAGGGAGAAACGTCCATAAGTGTTACTGTTTCACTATCAACTATTTCATATTCCCCATCATGCCTTACGTTTACTTTATCAACGCCAAGAAGATCTGGGTTTTCTCTATTTCTATCTACCTGAGCAATTTTTTGCCCAGACTCTTGAAGTGCAGAAGTGTATGTAATGTCTTTTGAAACTTTACCTTCTTCTACTGCTCTATAAGGAGTCTCAATAAAACCGTGTTTGTTAATTCTTGCATAAGTTGCAAGTGAAGCAATTAAACCAATATTTGGACCCTCTGGAGTTTCAATCGGGCAAATACGACCATAATGCGTTGGGTGCACGTCACGAACTTCAAACCCAGCTCTATCTCTTGTTAAACCACCTGGTCCAAGAGCTGAAAGCCTTCTTTTATGCGTGATTTCTGAAAGAGGGTTTGTTTGATCCATAAACTGAGATAGCTGAGAAGAACCAAAAAATTCTTTAACAACAGCGTTTACTGGTTTTGCATTTACAAGATCGTGCGGCATCATTGTCTCAACATCTTGCAAAGACATTCTCTCCCTAATAGCTCTTTCCATTCTAACTAAACCAACTCTATATTGGTTCTCTAGCAGCTCACCAACAGACCTTACACGTCTATTACCAAGGTGATCGATATCATCAACAACACCTTGGCCGTTTTTAAGATCAATAATGGTTTTTGCAACCATCATAATATCTTCTTTATCTAAAGTTTTTTGCTCGATTGGTTTTTTATCAAAATCAAAGTTAAATCTATGGTTGATCTTTAAACGACCAACTTCACTTAAGTCATATGACTCACCATCAAAAAACAAACGGTTAAAGAAATTAGCTGAAGCTTCAGGAGTTGGCGGCTCACCTGGTCTAAGTCTTTTATAAATATCAATTAAAGCTTCTTCTTGTGTTGTAACTTTATCCACTAAAAGAGTGTTTCTTAAGTAAGGACCTACTGATAAGCCATCAAAGAAAATCACTCTAAATTCTGTAACACCTGCTTGAAGTGCTTGATCCATAGTTTCTGAAGTAAGCTCAGAATTTGTATCAGCTAAAACCTCTCCAGTTGTAAGATCTAGAATTGGTTTAGCTACTGCTTTACCAATCATATCTTCATGTGAAACTTCAATTCTTTCTAAATTCATTGCCTGCATTTTCTTAACAAGTGCACGCGTAATACGACGACCAGCTTTAACGATCACATCTCCTGTTTTTGGATCTGCAATATCAGATGTTGCTCTTTGGCCAGCCATTTTTTCAATATTAATATAACGATAGAACTTACCACCTTCATAAACCACTTTATCAAGTTCGTAGAAAAACTCTAAAAGCTCTTCATCACTGTAGCCTAAAGCTTTTAAGAGAATAGTTACTGGAAATTTTCTTCTTCTATCAATTCTGCAATATAAAAGGTCTTTTTGATCAAATTCAAAATCTAACCAAGAACCTCTGTAAGGAATCACTCTAGCAGTATAGAGAAATTTACCTGTTGTACTTCCTTTACCACCATCATGGTCAAAGAAAACACCTGGAGATCTGTGTAACTGAGAAACAACAACTCTTTCTGTTCCATTAATAATAAAAGAGCCATTAGCAGTCATTAAAGGAATTTCTCCTAAATAAACTTCTTGCTCTTTTACATCTCTAATAGATCTAGCTTCAGTCACTTCATCTACTTCAAATACGATAAGTCTTAGAGTTACTTTTAAAGGGGAAGCAAACGTCATTCCTCTTTGCCTGCACTCATCAACATCATACTTTGGCGGTTCTAAAACATAGCCAACAAACTCAAGGCTTGAAGTATTATTGAAATCAGAAATTGGAAATACAGATTTAAAAACGCCTTCTAAACCTAAATTTTCACGTCTATCCGGATCTGTTTCTTTTTGTAAAAACTCTTCATAAGACTTTTTCTGTAGTAGAATAAGATTTGGGATATCAATAACAACACTATTTTTTGCAAAACTCTTTCTTAATCTTAAGTTCGAAGCAGTTACTGCCTGTTTAGCCATTCGATTCTCCATTCAGTCAAAACTGATTAAGTTGTTCTTTTATTTACTTTACGCTAAAAATAAAAAATTCATCTCTAGCTTATTTTTTTTGCGCTTAGTTAATATTTCAGTAAAACGCAAAAAAGCATTTTAAAGCCCAGAAAATTTTTCCAGACTTTAAAACGCGTGAATTACAAAACCTATAAAAGTTAATTACTTAACTTCAACAGAAGCACCTGCTTTTTCAAGAGCTTCTTTGATTTTGTTTGCTTCGTCTTTTTCAACTGCTTCTTTTACAGCTTTAGGAGCAGCTTCAACTAGGTCTTTTGCTTCTTTAAGACCTAAGCCAGTGATTGCTCTTACTTCTTTAATTACATTGATCTTGCTAGATCCAGCGCCTGTTAAGATAACATCAAACTCAGTTTTCTCTTCAGCAGCAGCACCACCAGCACCCGCAGCAGCAACAGCAACTGGAGCAGCAGCAGAAACGCCCCACTTCTCTTCTAACATTCCAATTAATTCAGCAACTTCTAGTACTGGTAACGTTGATAACTCATCAACAATTTTATTTAAATCAGCCATTTTTTATATCCTCCACAGAATATTTATATTTTTAAAATTTGTTTAAAACTTAAAAAGCCAAAAAATCTTTTTCTTCTAGCTTTCTTTTCCTTCATTTCTACTTCAAACTAGCCCTTATCGACTTTAGCTTGAAGAACTGTAAGCATTCCTTGTGGAACAGCTTGTATAACTCTTGCAAGCTGAGTTGCTGGAGCTTGTAATGTTCCAAGCAATTTCGCTCTAAGCTCGTCTTTTCCTGGAAGAGTTGATAAGAATTTGATCTTATTTTGATCAAGCTCATCTTTACCCATTACACCAGTTTTGATCTGCAAAGCTTCAACATCTTTTGAAAACTCTGTGATCGCTTTAGCCGGTGCCGGCGCCTCTTCATAAGCAAAGACAAAAGCATTAGTCCCAATCATTTTATCAGAAAGAACTGACTCAGAATCAGGGTGATCTGCAAGAGCTCTTTTAGCAAGAGTGTTTCTTACTACCTTTAACTCCGCACCCACACCATTGAGTGTCTTTCTAAGATTGGTAACTTGCTCAACGTCCATACCTTTGAAATCAACTAGAAAAGTAGCTTTAGATTTAGAGAACTTATCAGATAAGTCTTTAATCATTTCAGCTTTTCTTGCACGTGTTAGCAATTCGTACCTCCTTTCATATATTTTTTGGCTTAATCAAACTCTTGTTCTCATAAACCACGCTTCTTGCAACTTGGGTCAGGAGGTCTTCCCTCACCTCACCTGGCGAATTTTAAGCTGATCTGAAAAAAATCAAATCAGCGCCAAAGCATCTCTGGCCGCGCCGCAAAGAAACAAAGTTGTTAATTAGTCTACAACCGCCTGTGCATCAGTAGTATCAATTTTAATACCAGGACCCATAGTCGATGAAACCGCAATTCCTTTTAAATAAACGCCCTTACTTGATGAAGGCTTTGCCTTCATAATTACAGACATAAAAGCTGCAAAGTTGTCAGTAAGCTTTTCAGCACCCATTGATTTTCTACCAACAGAAGCATGAACAATACCGCTCTTTTCAACTCTAAAGCTTAGCTTTCCTTTTTTCTCAGCTTCAACAGCAGCACCCACATTAAGAGTTACTGTTCCAACTTTTGGGTTAGGCATAAGACCACGAGGACCTAAAACCTTTGCCACCTTTGAAACTGTAGCCATCATATCTGGTGTAGCTAAAACTTTATCAAAATCTAACCAACCACCTTTAATTTTTTCAACAAGGTCATCAGCTCCAACAAAGTCAGCACCTGCATTTTTAGCTTCTTCTTCTTTTGCACCTTTAGCAAAAACACAAACCCTAACAGGCTTACCAAGTCCGTGAGGAAGTGCTACTGCACCTCTTACTTGTTGGTCAGATTGCTTTGGATCCACTCCAAGTCTAACTGCAAAATCAACTGATTCATCAAATTTAGTCGTTCCTGTTTCAACAACGAGATTCATTGCTTCTTTAAGCATGTACTTCTTTTCTCGCTCAACTTTAGCAGAAGCAGCTTTCATTCTTTTACCTAATTTAGCCATTTTCTCTTCTCCTAACCTTGAACCTCAAGTCCCATAGAGTTTGCTGTACCTTTAACCTGAGCAATCGCAGATTCTAAACCACTACAGTTAAGATCTGGAAGCTTAGTCTTAGCAATCTCTTCAACTTGAGCCATTGTTACTTTTCCACACTTGTCTTTTTGAGGCATCTTCGATCCACTTTTCAAATTCGCGGCTTTTTTTAGAAGAACAGACACTGGAGGACTTTTTACGATAAACGTAAAAGAACGATCAGCATAAACAGTGATAATAACTGGGGCGATTGTATCTCCCATTTTTTGGGTTTTTGCATTAAACTGTTTGCAAAAATCCATGATATTAACACCATGCTGCCCGAGTGCCGGTCCAACGGGAGGCGATGGATTCGCTTTCCCTGCCGGTATTTGTAGCTTGATCATACCTGCTACTTTTTTTGCCATTCCCACTCCTAGGGTTGCTCCCTGTAAAATAAATACAGGGCGGTTTATTTTAAACTCATCACTTTTAAAGCAATGAGTGGTTAAGCTAGATTTAACTAGCCTTTTTCAACTTGAACAAAATCTAACTCCACAGGAGTTGGACGTCCAAAAATACTAACAGAAACTTTAACTTTTCCTTTTTCCTCATTGATTTCCTCAACAGTTCCAGAAAAGCTATCAAATGGACCGTCAATCACCGTCACAGCCTCGCCAATGTCAAAATTAGCCTTTGGCTTAGCAGCAATCTCTCCAGCTTCCATTTGCGTTACACGCTTTACCTGATCCTCAGGAACAGGGGTCGGCTTCATTTTATTTGTGCTTGCAGTTACAAAACCTGTAACTTTTGAGCTGTCTTTAACTAAATGCCAAGTATCATCTGTAAGAACCATTTCAACAAAAATATAACCAGGAAAAAACTTCTTCGCTCTACTTTGCTTCTTGCCCTTAATAAGCTGAACAACGTTTTCTGTAGGAACAAGAACCTGACCAAAGTGATCATCTAGTCCATGAGATTTAACACGCTCTTCAATTGCTGTTTTAGCAATCGCTTCACAGCTTGTTTGAACATTAACAATATACCATTTCATATCCACTTTAACGCTACCTTACCTTTGTAGAATCAGGTTTACGATTTCACCCGATCCGTAATCAAAAAGCGCTATCACAATACCAGAGATAACAAGCATGATAGATACAGCTATTGTCATCCCCGTAATTTCTTTTTTCGTAGGCCAAACAACTTTTGAAACCTCAGTAATAACTTCTTCTGAAAAGACTCTGTTTTTCTTACGAAACTGAAGCCAACAAAAAGTCAGCACAGCACAACTAAGTGGCAGACCGTGTTGAACAACAGCCATTGCTTTAAGTCTTGCAACTGGAGCAAAAGCTCCTGCTGCAGTATCTAAAAGAACCCCTACTACCCAAAAAACAAGGGCAGAACCCAAGAAAAAGCAAAGTGTCATTATTTTATTCGTTGTCGCTTTATCCAAAACTAACTCCAAAGATTTCGAAACTCCTATCTCTCACAGAAAAAGAAGGGCTTGTCACGTTTTTTATATAAAAAAATAAGATATTGGCATGAAAAAATAGAAGGCCAATACAGCTGATTTAAAAATGTATTTTTTGCACTAATTATAGGCTTAATTTAAAAAGCCCTAGAAAAAAATGGCAGGGCAGGAGAGATTCGAACTCACAACCGGTGGATTTGGAATCCACTGCTCTACCAATTAGAGCTACTACCCTATACGCCAAAAATAATTTTTAGGTAAAAAAAAGCCAAAGAACTAGGTCTTTGGCTTCCTTATAATCAATGAATAAACTAGTTACTCAACGATCTCTGTAACTACACCAGCACCAACTGTTCTTCCACCTTCACGGATGGCAAAACGTAATTCTTTTTCCATCGCGATTGGGCAGATAAGCTCAGCTTCCATTTCAACTCTATCACCAGGCATAACCATTTCAGTTCCTGCTTTAAGAGTTACAACACCAGTTACGTCAGTTGTTCTAAAGTAAAACTGTGGTCTATAGCCGTTAAAGAATGGAGTGTGTCTTCCACCCTCTTCTTTACTTAAGATGTAGGCTTCACATTTGAATTTTTTATGTGGAGTGATTGAACCAGGAACAGCTAGTACTTGTCCTCTTTCAACGTCTTCTTTCTTAGTTCCTCTTAATAGGCAACCAGCGTTGTCTCCAGCCTGTCCTTCATCAAGAAGCTTTCTAAACATTTCAATACCTGTAACAGTAGTTTTTGTCGTTGGCTTAACACCTACGATTTCAATCTCTTGTCCAACTTTTACGATTCCTCTTTCGATTCTTCCAGTTACAACAGTACCACGACCTGAGATTGAGAAAACGTCCTCAATTGGCATTAAGAAAGGCTTATCAACAGCTCTTTCTGGAGCAGGAACATAAGAATCAACAGCAGCCATAAGCTCCATGATTGATTTAGAACCAATTTCTGGCTCTCTACCTTCAACAGCACATAAAGCAGAACCTTTTACTATTGGAATTTCATCACCTGGGAATTCATATTTGCTTAAAAGCTCTCTAACTTCTAGTTCAACAAGATCAAGAAGTTCAGCATCATCAACTTGGTCAACTTTGTTTAAGTAAACAACGATAGATGGAACACCAACCTGTCTAGCAAGTAGAATGTGCTCTCTAGTTTGTGGCATAGGACCATCTGCAGCGTTAACAACTAAGATAGCTCCATCCATTTGTGCAGCACCAGTGATCATGTTTTTCACATAATCAGCGTGACCCGGGCAATCAACGTGAGCGTAATGTCTGTTCTCAGTTTCATACTCAACGTGAGAAGTTGAAATTGTAATTCCACGCTCTTTCTCCTCTGGAGCGTTATCAATATCATCGTAGTTCATTGCTTTTGAACCACCAGCTTCAGCTAAAACCTTCGTGATAGCAGCAGTCAAAGTAGTTTTACCATGGTCAACGTGACCGATAGTTCCAATGTTTACGTGCGGTTTACTACGCTCGAATTTTTCCTTAGCCATTTAGCTTCTCCTTCTCGTAAGACACATTATTTTTTTGTGCCTAAAATAATTAATTATAAAGTCCATTAAGACATTTAATAAAAAAACCTGCCATCAAAAAAAAAGGTTGTCACACCTTTTTTTGCTATATCGCGCTAAATAAGCGACTTTCTCGACTATTTTTAACAACTCAAAAAAAAAGTGGAGCCCATAGTGAGAATTGAACCCACGACCTCACCCTTACCAAGGGTGTGCTCTACCACTGAGCCATATGGGCCTCGAAAAAACCCTTAAACCATCATCTAAGAAACAAAAATCTTAAACAATGGAGCGGGAGACGGGTCTCGAACCCGCAACCCTCAGCTTGGAAGGCTGATACTCTACCAATTGAGCTACTCCCGCTAGAAGTATAAAAATGGTGGAGAGAGCAGGATTCGAACCTGCGTACGCATACACGAACGGGTTTACAGCCCGTCTCCTTTAACCACTCGGACATCTCTCCACTGGAGCTGGATATGGGACTCGAACCCGCAACCTATTGATTACAAATCAATTGCTCTACCAATTGAGCTAATCCAGCTTTGACAAAAAACAATAAAATGATTTTCGGCAAGAAAGAAGGTTAAACTCAAAAGCCAGCAAAAGGTCAATATCTAGCCCCTAATTTTTCAAACTTTAACTAACTTTCGCATTAGGCTGATTAATTTATTGGCTGTTTTGAAAGAAATAGTGCAAAAAAAGTAAAGAGTTTGGATCAAGCCTTACTAACTTTACTTCACCTCAAGGCCCTTGTGCAAGTTAAAGACCGAGCTCCAAGCCAGCTTTTAAAAGAAATCTCTCCTCCCCTAGCTCGCAAATTATTTACACTTACCTTAGAACCGTTCAAGTAAGCTCTTAACTGAGGGTGATTTGCCCAGTATCCACGAGATAAAACATACTGAGCTATTTCCTTATCAGCCTTACCATTATCAATTAAAGCTTGAACTAATTCAGGGTGATCACTCCAGTGCTCACTTGATAAAACATACAGGGCTATTTCCTTATCAGCTCTACCTTTATCAATTAAAGTTTGAACCCATTCAGGATGATCTTTCCAGTGAGCCTGTGATAAAACATACTGAGCTATTTCCTTATCAGCATTACCTTTATCAATTAAATTTTGAACTAATTCAGGATGATCACTCCAGTGAGCCTGCGATAAAACATACGCCGCTATTTGCCAATCAGCACGGCCATTATCAATTAAGCTTTGAACTAATTCTGAATAATCCTTCCAGTGAGCCTTTGATAAAACATACGCCGCTATTTGCCAATCAGCACGGCCATTATCAATTAAATTTTGAACTAATTCAGGATGATCTTTCCAGTAAGCCTGTGATAAAACATACTTTGCTATTTCCTGATCAATTATACTTTTCTGAACTAGTGCCTCTATCCACTCCTGCTTTAACTGATCTTGATTTGATCTTAAAAAGTTAGGAATAAAATCTCTAAAATAATTTTGTAACTCTTTAATAAAAAGATTTAAAATAACATCGAAGGAAGCAGCTTCTTCAAAAACACTAAAATCAAAGGGCTCTGGGAAGTCTTTTGCGATAAAGAAATAATCTCTTAAAAAAGATTTGGCGTCACTTAATTCACCAGAAGCTGATCTATTAAACTTTCTTAAGAGCTTTTCCTTTAACCCTTTATCACTTTTTGAAATTGAATTAGAAGCAAGTAGTTTTAAAAAATCAACCATTGATATGTTTAAATTTTCTTGGATTAACTCTAAAGCTGCTTTGTTTTTAATAACAATAAAATCACCGTTATAAATAAAATCTTCACCTTCACGCGCATCTGGATTTAGCTTAAATCTAATTGTTAAGTTCGTGCCTCGAGCACCTTTTAAGCCAAGCCTAGTGTAAAATCCATCACCTAAGGCTGCGACTTCACCACTAACACCATCTCTTGAAATAAAAGCATTAGCAGCACCACGTGAGGAGCGCGTGATATTCTCATATGATTCAAAAGAATTCGTCTCGTGCGCTACAATAATCTCACCATCTTCATTTATATGGTTTTTAAAAATCTCAGCCGCTGTCTCACCATTTCCTTCGCCAAGCGGTTTTGCCCGTAAAGGCTCCTTATTCATCCACCATGAAAGGCTCTCAATCGAATTAATTCGATTTCCATCCATTTCAATCAAGTGTGCTCTTAAACCCGTCTCCTCTAAAAGATTCCACGCATACTCAGAATCCGGTGCGTTAAGTAAAACTTTTTTCCCAAACTCCTCTAACTTTTGCTTCACGTAAGAATTATTTTTAATTTCACTCCAATTGGTTTCTTCAACAATTTTTTTTATAATTTCTAAATCACCTTCAAAGCCTTCCACTTCATACTGCGCAAGTTTTGCTAAGTACCTGATCGCCGCAAAAACTGGAGGATTCTTACCTTCTTTAAAACGCGATGTAGTTTTATGGCTATCAGAAAATAAAAATTTAATTCTTCCTGCGGCAACATCATTTAAGAATCTTGAGTCAGGGTTTTCCCAATCAAAAAGATCTCTAAAAACAATTTCAGCAGGCTCAGCGTTAACGGCAACCATTCCAGTGGAGTTTGTATCGGTGTGCTGATTTAAAAAATCGGGGTTATCAAGAAGTGGCAACTTATCACTAATCTCTGCTCTTAAGAGTCGAGCTTCCCAAGCCACTTTACTGCCAACAAAATGTGGGTATTTAGTTTTTAAAATTTGTTGCAACTGAGCAGCCTGCTCAGCAGTACCGTCGACAACGATGTCTAAATCTTGGTTGCCGCGGTAAATATTTGTAAAGTCATAATCAAAACGCTCGGCTTGATACTTTTCATCTCCAGCTTCTCGCTCTAAATCCCACCTCACGTAATGCGCAAAAGCTGAGGCCGTGCCACCAAAGAGATAGACCTTTACCCCAAGCTTATCAGCCTCTTCTTTTATAAATTTAAACTCAGGAACTCGCTCTATCCTTAAACTAACTTCTGTTGATAAATGAGATACGTCTACTTGAGCAAGAGCTTGGATGCTAAAAAGAAATACAATTAAAAACTTCATTTTAAAATCTCTTTACATTGAAAAGATTTCTGAGCGTTTAACAACTTCCAATCTGCATAAGAAATTTCACTTCGTTTATTCTTTAAACTCTCTAAGGTAACCTCTGTGATTCTAACCTGAGACTTATAGTTTACATAATCTAATAACTCCGAATGTTTCTTCCAGTGCTCCTGTGATAAAACATACTTTGCTATTTCCCAATCAGCATTACCATTATCAATTAAAGCTTGAACCCACTCTGGATGGTCTCCCCAGTGCTCCCTTGATAAAACATACTCTGCTATTTTCCTGTCAACACTACCTTTATCAATTAAACTTTGAACCCATTCAGGATGATCTCCCCAGTGATCCTTTGATAAAACATGCTGAGCTATTTTCTCATCAGTAGTACCTTTATCAATTAAAGCTTGAACTAACCTTGGATGGTTCACCCAATGAGCCTGTGATAAAATATACTCTGCTACTTCCTTATCCACCGTGCCTTTATCAATTAAACTTTGAACTAAGTTCGGATGATCTCTCCAGTGAGCCTTTGATAAAATATAATAAGTTACTTGCTTATCAAACCTGTCTTTATCAATTAAACTTTGAACTAAATATGGGTGATCTCCCCAGTGAGCCTTTGATAGAACATACTCTGCTATTTGCAAATTAACCTTACCTTTATCAATTAAACTTTGAACTAATTCAGGATGATCCGCCCAGTACTCCTTTGATAAAACATACTGAGCTATTCTCCAATCAGCTCTACCTTTATCAATTAAATTTTGAACTAGCTTAGGGTGATCACTCCAGTGCTTCTTTGATAAAGCATACAGGGCTATTTCCTTATCAGCTCTACCTTTATCAATTAAACTTTGAACTAATTCTGGATGATCTCTCAAATGCTCCTGTGATAAAATATAACTTGCTATTTCCCTATCAGCACTACCTTTATCAATTAAACTTTGAACTAAGTTCGGATGTCCCCTCCAGTGATCCTTTGATAAAACATACTCTGCTATTTCCCT
>CALLAU010000081.1 GCA_938002015.1 uncultured Bdellovibrionales bacterium | reverse complement strand
GATGTAGACACAACAAAAGTTACATCTATGCAAGCCAACCAACGGCTTATGAAGGTTTTTGATGAGAATAAAGCAAATTTCCCTGGAATCAGCTTAGCTTTTGGAGGGGCTCAAGAATCCACTGATGAGTCCATGTCATCTCTTGCCTCTGCTTTAAAACTTAGTCTTATAGGAATTTTTGCTCTCCTTGTGTTTTTGTTTAAATCATATCTACGCCCTGTGATTATTATGACAACCATTCCACTTGGTCTTTTTGGTTTTTCCATTGCCTTTTTCTTACATGGAAGACCTGCTTCGTTTCTAGCTTTAATTGGTGTCATTGGACTTGGAGGGATTATTGTTAACTCAGGTATTGTTCTTATTAGTTTTATTGATGAGATGAGAGCCGAAGGTAAAATGTCACTTAATGAAATCTTAGCAAAGGCGTCTGGGATGAGGCTAAGAGCTGTTTTTGTAACTAGTTTAACAACAATAAGTGGTCTACTTCCAACGGCTTATGGAATAGGAGGAAATGACGCTATTCTTATTCCTATGACCTTAGCAATGGCTTGGGGGCTTACATCAGGAACAATTTTAACACTTATATGGGTTCCACCTGCGTATGCAATTTTAGAAGATTTTAATAACTTAGTTTCTAAATTAGTTAAAAACCTGACTAAAAGAAAAGCCTTATGAGTAAGTCAAATAGTACTAAGCAAAAAATCTTAGATGCTGCAAACTCTCTTTTTGCTAATAATGGGTTTGCTGCAACTTCAATGAGAGAAATAGCTTCAAGTGCAGATGTTAACCTTGCTGCAATTAACTACCATTTTAAAAATAAAGATAACCTTTATTGGCAAGTTTTTGATCATAACTATAAATTTATGGAAGAAAGAATATCTGAAATTGGCACAAGTACAGATGACATTGAAGACTTCACACTTGAAGTCTTTAGATTCTTTATGTCTGGAAAATCACCCATTATGAACACTTTTAAGATTTTTTTATCAGACAATGTGGGCTCTCCAGAAGAAAGTGAAGAACTTAACTGTGATGAAAAATTTGGCCCTCCAGGTCAACTTGCCTTTTTAGATAAGATCACTAAAAAAGTTCCAAAAGCTTCTGAAGAAAGCCAGAGGTGGGTTATGAAAATGATTTTTTCCTTACTTGTTCACTTTGGAGTCATTATGCACACCACCGCAATGAAAACAAAAAGTGAAACGGATAGTGAGTTAAAAGTTGAGTTTTTAGAAAATTCACTTCTTCACTCTCTGCGAGCTCATTTAGATTATCTAAAGAATAATAAAAACCTCTTTAAATCTTAATCTATCACACTCATCTTTTTCCATTTACCACCAAGAAAGCGTAAAAAGAAAACTATAGCTTGAACGATCATAAAGACACTCGCTCCAGCCCAGGCCCAGTAAACTGCCCCGCCCCAGTCTTGAACATAATAAGCAGGAAAAACCATTAAAGGCCAAGGCAGAAGTAGTGCCGCAATAGATACAAACTTTGTATCCCCAGCTCCCTTTAAAACTAAAGAAAAAGCCACTGTTAAACTGTCAAAACAAACAAACACTGCCACGAACATTAAAAGATAAGGAGCAATGCTAGAGACTTCAGACCAAATAAGTGAGTCTTCATTCTTAAACCAAGACATATAAAAATCTGGAAAAAGAACAAAGCTTAAAGCCATAACAGCAACATAGACTGTTGAAATTTGAAGACCACTCCACGTAAGCTCTTCAGCTTTTTCAGGTTTCTTCTCCCCTAAAGCTTGGCTTGCTAGTATTTGAACCGCTCTAGAAACCCCCATTGCAGGTAAAATAGAGAGCATCATAATAGTAAAAGATAAGCTTGAGGCGGCAAGTGCGGCATCACCATTTGGATACCTTCCAATATATATAAGAAAAATAGTAAAAGCTAAGCCCTCAAGAGACCACTGAAGACCACTAGGAAGACCGAATTTTAAAAATCTCTTCATCAAATTTAACTGAAACTTAAAGCCTGATTTTACTTTATACTTTAGCTCATGATCTTTTGTAAAAAGAAAACACAAGCCCATAATCACACTACCCATTGAAGCTAAGGCTGTAGCGTATCCAGCTCCAGCCACTCCAAGTTTTGGAAAACCAAAATTACCGAAAATAAAGGCGTAATCAAATAAAACATTTAAAGAAACCCCCACTCCATTTAAAAACAAAACCATTTTGGTTTTACCAAGGCCTGTAAAAAAACCACTTACTGAGGCCATTAAAGCTACAGGAAGTGCTGAAAAGCAAATAGCCCTAAAGTAAGAGACTTCTAAAAGCTTCATTTGCTCAGAATGGCCAACATAATCAAAAATTAGTGGAGCTAAATAAATAAGACTTAAGAAAAGTAAACCACCAGAAACCCCAACATAAAGCGACTGCCATAAAACAGGCCCCACTTTACTTTCTTCATGAGCTCCAAAATACTGAGCAATAAAAGTACTTACGTAACCTGAAGTTTGTTGCAGAAGCGCCATCGGTACCCAGTAAATACTTGTCACAGCCGATGCCGCACCTAAAGCTTCAGTTGCATAAGAGCTTAAAAACATTCTATCAACTGTAAGTTGAATATTCCAAAAGCCATTAGCAATAATAAGAGGCCAGGCTATATTTAAAATCACAGCCCAATCACTTTTATACTTATTCTTGATCCTTGTGATCAACATAATAACTCCTAAATAAACACCAAACTTATTGAAATCAATTTAAACTCATTTTCTTAAAAAATTACTTACTAACGATAATAACTAACTTAATAGACTAGAATACTAGTGGTTTTAATTGAAAACTGCTCTAATTTGTTTCATTATATTTGAATAATGGTGAGCAAAAAAAAAATGAGTAGATGTTTTTTAATTTTAACGACTCTTTTAGTAAATATATCTGAAGCTAAAGACCTTAGTCAAATGTCCTTAGAAAAAGATCCTTTAATTTCTAGACAAAAACAAATTTTAATAAAAACTGAGCCAGGCTTAGTAGAGAGTACTTTATTAAATTCAAAAACACCTACTCAAGCTAGCGATAAAGAGGTTAAAGCAGAACTTAATGGCGATGAAGATCGTGTTTTTAACATTAGAGAGCATAAAACTAATTACGCTATTAAGGGAGATCCTGATACTAAAATTCAGTTTAGCTATAAATTCAAACTCATTAAAGATTACGACCTCTTCTTAGGCTACACACAAGTTATGTTTTGGGATCTAGATAAAGAATCAAAGCCTTTTAGTGATGTTAATTATAATCCTGAACTCTATTATACTTTTAAAGTTAATAATTCTTTCTTTAAAAACCTTCATTTAGGTTATGAGCATAACTCAAATGGCAAAGCTGGTTTAGATTCTCGATCTTATGACTCAGCCTTTCTTAGACTCATTGGTTTTGAGAATGTAGGTTACGGACTACCAAAGCTAGAAATCAAACTCAGAACTCTACACAGACTTGATGAAACAAATGAAGATATTAGAAGTTTTTACGGACCCTTTACAATAAAACTCTTTTTTAACAACTTAGGAAAAAAAATCTTTAGATCTGAACAGCTCTACCTTGAGTATTACGCTGGTGATAAGTTTAGTGATATCGTAGATCGAAGCTCCTTTAGATTAAGCTGCAGGTTTAAAATATTTAAAACAAAAACAGCCCCAAAGATTTTTATTCAATACTTTAATGGCTACGGCGAAAATCTAGCAAATTATAATGTTAAAACTAAGACTTTTCGAGTAGGCTTTTCAATTGGCGGAGAGTAACTAGCTTCTTTTGTCTCATTAGTTTTTTATTATTTTATAATTAAAATCAATAGCCTTAAACTATTAGTAAATAGTTAGTTTATATTAGTGTTATCTGATAAATCATGAGATCTTCTCCTTGTATTTAAAATATTTTATTTTAAGGAGATTAATAAGCCATGACTGATTTAACTCAAGATAACCTAGAAGAAGCCGTAAAGAATAAGCCCCTAACTCTTGTTCAATATGGAGCTACCTGGTGTGGCAACTGTCGAATGATAAAGCCAAAAATTAAAAAACTTGCTGCAACCAATGAAGACATCCAGTTTCTCTACGTTGATGCTGAGAAATATCCAAACTCTAGAAAACTTGCTGATGTGAGTAATTTGCCAACTTTTGCAGCATTTAAAGATGGTGCCCTTATTTCACAAAAACAAGGAAATAAAATTGATATTGTTGAAGCTATGATTGAGGAGCTTAAATCATGAAACTCCCCGTTATTAGGTCTTTAACTGAGTTTATAGATGAAAATGACGCTGACTTTGTAAGCGAAGCTATAGAGGTTTTAGAGCATATTTCTCAAGCAAAAGGCTTAAAAGATGAAGAACTTGATGTCATCGGAGAGCTCTTATCAAATATGTATGGCTCTATAGAGGTTTCAAAGGAGATAAAAAGCGGAGTAAGTAAAAACGATGCTTTGAACAATTTCATGAAACGCGTTATGGGATCTATAGATAAATAATAAAGTTTAATTAATTGGTTAAAACTACGTACACAAAATAAACACATAAGGAGATATAATTATGTCTAGATTAGTTGGAAAAACGGCACCAGATTTTAAAGCTCAAGCTTTAGTAAACGGAGATTTTCAGGATATCGCATTAAGTGATTTTAAAGGAAAGTGGAAAGTTCTTTTCTTCTACCCTCTTGATTTCACATTCGTATGCCCTACTGAAATCGTAGCTTATTCTGATGCTGCAGATAAATTTAAAGAGAAAAACTGTGAGTTAATCGCTTGCTCTGTAGATTCTGTTTTCTCTCACCTTGCTTGGACTCAACAAGATAGAAACGAAGGCGGTTTAGGTGATGTAAACATGCCAATTCTTTCAGATCTTCATAAAACAATTGCTACAGATTACGAAGTTTTATCTGATGACGGTGTAGCTCTTAGAGGAATTTTTATCATTGATGATAAAGACGTGATTCAACAAGCTACTATCAACAACCTTTCTGTTGGAAGAAGTGTAGATGAGACTTTAAGACTTGTATCAGCTTACCAGTACACTGCAGAACACGGTGAAGTTTGCCCAGCTAACTGGACTGAAGGTGATGACTCTATGAAACCAAATCCAAATGGTTCAAAAGAATGGTTTAAAAAACATAAGTAACGAACAAAAATATATAAATTTAAAAAAAGGTCAGATTAAGTCTGGCCTTTTTTTATAAAGAATTGCTAATAATTAATATTATGAACTTAATAGCAAAGAACGAAACTCTTTTATTAGAAAATATATACTGGATGTAAAAACACCGCATTGACCAATAATAACTAAATCAGAGTCCAAAAATATACTTAGTTTAGGACTCCAACAAAGTCTCCAAGTGTATCATTTAAAAAAACTGTACCATCTGACGCCACAGTTACTGTCCAGCGGCTCATATAATTATTAGTGGTCATCTCACCACGATCTGTATTTATTTTCACGCCATTATTCAACGTAAATTCAAAAATATCAGGTCTCATCAAATCAAAGGAATCATAATCATCATCCAGAGCTAAGTCACTTCTTGAAATAAAGCGTAAAACTATCTGCAAGTATTCAGATCTTTTCGCTTCATATGCAGATATAAATTTATGATATGTCTCGGCTGTAACAAGTGGATTATGGTCTTTTGCGCCAACATCATCTAAAGGGCTACTCGGATTTGTATGATTAAACCAGTGATCTTGCAAAACAATTTTGCCGTCTATAATAACAAGGCTTTCAGCATGATCAAGTGTTTTAGCAAAATCAGATATTCTTTTTTTACGAATAGTAATTGTTCTCTGCCCGCTTCGAGTTGTTTGTCCTGAAGCAATATAATAGATTTCTCTATCAGGTGCCAAATCTAATGTCGTTGTTAGGTCAGTTTGCCACGCATGTAGTAGTTCAATATCAGTAACCGAAAATACTGTATTATCCGTAGCTCTCGAATCGATTTCATAAGCTTGAATCCAAGGGTCAATACTTCTTGGCTTATTTAACATTTGCTCGCAGGTAGTTGGCTTACTAAAAAATCTTTTTAGAGTTGCAATCGGCCCAGCATAAACTGAACTGCTGAAAGTAGAAACTAATAAAATTACACAAATAGCTAAATTTCTTATATAACTCATTCTAAACTCCTGTTTAAGACTAAGTTGAAAAGTTATTCTTTTCCCTTCACCCTGTCTAAGAGGTGACTGCAGCTAGCGTGCCATTTAAAATCAAACGACATAAATTTCAATAGATAGAACTTTGACAAAAAAATTTTCAACTGTCTAAAGCGTTGACATTCTGAAGCTTAATCTAAGATCTTAAAAGTCATATTATCAACATCACCAATAATGACCTGTGGGTTAGCCTGGTTAGCTACGTTATTGTTCTTAACTCCACTTGCTGTTACCTGAATTTTTCTGTTTATAAACTTATTTCTATCATAATTTGATGAGCTAAGCTGAGTATCCCAAACTGCTTGAGCTTTATTTCTAATTGCGTGAAAAAGATCTAGGTTTTCAAAATTAGTTAATGTGTAGTTTCTTCTTAAACCGTTTTCATCTTCAATTCTTAAAGCAAAAATATTGTATCTAATTTGAGGGCTTTTAGGAAACATCACAAGTGATCCTGTTAAACTTATCGCCTCCCCGTGACCATCGTTAATACGATCTAAGACTTCAATAGGCTTATCTACTTTTGGGTTAACCGCTAGGTGAATAGGTCTGTTTTCTTTAACACTTGATAAGTATTTTAATTTAATAATATCATTTCTAAAAAGAGGCTTAACAAGCTCAGGGTCTCTATTAAAGACAGGAAAGATTCTATCTTTATATTCTATAACTAAAACATTTCCTTCATTTGCAATAGCATGAACTTTAACAATAGCTTCTGTTGAGTTTAAAATTTCTTCAGGAACAACTGAGTAATCATGATCTCCACTTGGACCATCCCATACTTGATGACTTAAAACTTCTGTCACGTTAATATGTCTTATCGGAGCCTTGTTATCAAAGAAATCTCCTTTTATCACAACATAATCATGTCTACTAAAAGATTCTAGTTTTTGTCTTACCTCTTCACTTTCAGATTGCATGGGAAGGCTTACGTTAATAAAAAAACTCCCCTTTGCTCTCCACGTAAAAACAAACATCTGTTGATCTAAAACAGCTCCGTGAACCCAGCCTCCAAGGCCGTCTTCACTGTTTAGCTGAGCTTTTAATTCTTCTAAATCAACACCTTCTTGTGCGTAAGAATACGAGCCGATTAAGATTGTGAGTATAACTAAAAACTTTTTCATAACTAAACCTCTTTTTTTATCTTCTTCTTTTATTTTTTAAATAAAAAACTTGAATCAAATTAACTTAATAATGCCAAGGAAACTTTGAGTAATCTTGATCGCGTTTTTCTAAGAAAGCATCTCTTCCTTCTTTTGCTTCTTCACTTCCATAAGCTAAGCGTGTCGCTTCACCTGCAAAAACCTGTTGTCCAGCCATTCCATCATCCGTAAGGTTAAAGGCAAATTTAAGCATTCTAATTGCTGTTGGACTTTTTGAGTTTATTTCCTGACACCACTTTAAAGCTTGAGTTTCTAAATCCTTATGAGGAATAGAAGCATTCACCATTCCCATTTCAAAAGCTTCATCAGCAGAGTAGTTTCTTCCTAAAAAGAAAATCTCTCTTGCTCTTTTTTGGCCAACCATTTTTGCTAAGTAAGCTGAGCCATATCCACCATCAAAGCTTGCTACATCAGCATCTGTTTGTTTAAAAACAGCATGCTCTTTACTTGCAAGTGTTAAATCACAAACCACATGAAGCGAGTGTCCTCCACCAACAGCCCAGCCTGGAACAACACAAACAACAATTTTTGGCATAAACCTTATAAGTCTTTGAACCTCTAGAATATGAAGTCTTCCAAGAGCTGCCGCATCTTTTACATCTTTACCATCATACTTGTAGCCTGAATCCCCTCTTACTCTTTGATCTCCACCTGAGCAAAAAGCCCAACCTGAATCTTTAGGAGAGGGACCATTTCCTGTTAGAATAACAGTCCCTACATTTGAAGTTTGTTTCGCATGATCTAAAGCTATATAAAGCTCATCAACTGTTTGAGGTCTAAAAGCGTTTCTTACTTCAGGCCTGTTAAAGGCAATTCTTACAGTGCCCTGGTTTTTAGCCTTATGATAAGTAATGTCTTGAAACTCAAAACCCTCTACTTTGTCCCAGTCTTTTTCTTGAAATATTTCTGAAATCATCTTTTTCTTGCTAAGCCTCATTTTTATACTGTTTAACTCTAGACCTAAGACATATAATAGAGGCTAATAGACAAGCAAGTTTCTTTGTAATTAACCTTCCTATTCTCATTTAAGAGCAATAAATTGCCTGCTTATCGTGCTTTATTCAGTCTTAAGGCCTAAGTCCTGCTTCATTTATTCCATATAATTTAAATAAGAATAAGCCGATTAGGTTTGAGCATGAAATCATTCCTCAGCCTTGTTATTTTTCTTCTCGCTCCTACGCACGCTCAAAACAATGAGGAAGCTGGTCCGTTTAAAACTTTAAGTGTTTTAAACGAGACAAGCCTTTATATAAAAGCACCAGATAATTCTATTGTAAGAGCTTTTGATCACGATGAAAAAATACCTCCAAGAATGAAATTTATTGTTGATACTAATTCAAAAAACGCCCCTGAAGGTCAATACAAAGTCTATTTATCTCCAGAAGCAAGTGAATCAACTCTTAACTTTTTTAACACCAACGCAAAGTTTGGCCCTGAATATGAAAAACACCCTCAAACAATTCCTGAAGACTGCACACCAACAGACGAAAACCCTTATAAATGCCTTAAACATTTTTTCATCAATAAACAGGATTTAGGAGTTGCACCTACACTTGATTCTGTTGTTGCAGAAATGGCTACAAATATAAATGACATTGTTATCTCTGCAACAACCCCTCAATGTGATGATTGTCCAGTAAGACCTCAAATGAGGCCTCATGATTTAAACACTCTAACATCAGATGTAAGGCCATACGCCAGACCTGATAGAGACTGTAGCATTGAAATTGCTGGTGAAATGGTTAACTGCAACTCTAGAGATAAAAGAATGAACACTTGGGTTGATACGCAAAAAATGATTTGTCTTTATGAAAACTCTCGCGCTGATATTTGTCCAAACTTAAAAAGAATTGATATCATTGCTGACATCATGGGCTTAGATAGAAGACAGATGGCATGCATGGTTCTAATTGAATCTGAGTTTAAAGGTTCTGTTTGTTCTGGAGCAAATGCATGCGGCATTACACAAGTACAACCTGCAACAGCTAGAGAGATGGCTCAAAGCACTAAAGTTGATTACCGTGATGAGTGGAATGAGTTTCAAAGAAGAGTTGGCGGCACACCCTTTCCAGTCTCATCAGTTTCTAGCGGTAATATAAGGGCTGGACATCCTTCTTACGGCTTATTTGGAATGGCCGTTCGTTTAAAAAACCTTATACGAATGAGAAGTGGAAGAAATTTAGAGTCCACCTGGAGAGATTTTATCTTAGGAGGCGGAGAACCTAGGTATTACTTTCATACACAAATTGCAGGCTATAACTGGGGACCTGCAAGAGTTGATAACATTACTAACAGTGTTATGAATGGAGGTTCGCCTTATACTTTCAGTTCTTCCAGCACAGGAAGAACTCCACTTGAAACTAGAAAGTTTATGGAAAAGTTTAATCAATGTATGTATAAAAGCAATCCACCTTGGAGATACATCTCTGATCCTAATAACAGTAGGATAGCCTCACGAGGACGAAAGTGTAACTTAAACAACAATCAACCAGTCTGTGAAGGACTCACTGAGTAAAATTTAAATTCCTAATAACCTGTCTAATACTTTTTTTGATTTAATTTTTAAATCATCTAAACTACTATCGTTAGAAATATAAAAATCTGAGTTTACTCTTTTATACTCAATTGAGAGTTGATTTTTTATTCGATCATCTATTTCAGCTTCTGACCATTTTTTATTTCTTTTCTTTATTCTCTCTTTTTGAATTTCTTTTGATGAACCTACTGTAATAATATAATCAAAACTTCTTTCCATATTTTTTTCAAATAAAAGAGGAACATCATAAAAAGCGACTTTAGTTTTTAAATTCTTTCTTAACTCTATAACTCTTTCTTTAACTTTTGGATGAAGAATTGATTCTAAAATAGAGAGTTTTTCTTTATCCTTAAAAACTGTTTTTGATAAAAGATTAATGAGATCTTTTGACTTAAGTCCTGGATCAAGATCGAACGCTTTAATTATTTCTAATAAAACTTCTTTTTCTTTATATAAATTTTTAACAACTTCATCAGCTGAAATGACAGGATAACCTAGACTTTTATAGTAATCCCCTACTGTAGATTTTCCACAGCCCATACATCCAGTAAGGCCAACCCATAACATACGACTTTAATTCTAAACTCAATCCTAAGTCCTGTAAAGACTGAGACTAGTCTAACCGATTAGAACTTGATATGTCAGAAGAAGAACAGCAACAACCAGATAGCCAAATAGAACAGTTTGGAAAGTACATGCTACTTGAAAAGCTTGCTATGGGTGGCATGGCTGAAGTTTTTTTAGCAAAAACTTCAGGCGCTAGTGGCATTGGTAAATTTGTTGCTATTAAAAGAATTCTTCCACAGTTTTCAAGTAACGAAGAATTTATTAAAATGTTTACTGAAGAAGCTAAGATCAATGTAAACATGTCCCATAGTAACATCGTTCCGATCCATGAATTTGGTATTGAAGATGGTCAGTTCTTTTTAGCAATGGAGTTTGTCGAAGGAAAAAACTTAAGACAAATTCTTTCAAAACTTAAAAAAGCAAAAAGAAGTGGGTTTACAGTAAGCCAAGCTGCCTTTATTGCAAAAGAAATTGCTGCAGGTTTAGATCACGCACATAGATGTTTAGATGATTCAAACGGTAAACCTTTAAATATTATTCATAGAGATATGAGCCCCCAAAACGTAATGGTCAGTTATGAAGGAGAGATTAAGGTTGTTGATTTTGGTATTGCAAAAGCAGAAAGCCAAGCAGAAAGTACTAAAGCTGGAACACTTAAAGGAAAGTTTTCTTATATGTCACCAGAACAGGCTTCCGGTGAACCTATTGATTTAAAAACTGATATTTTCTCTCTTGGAATTTTACTCTGGGAGCTTTTAGCAAATGAAAGGCTTTTTACTTCTTCAAGTGAATTAAACACATTAAAGAAAATTAGAGAAGCAAAAGTACCTTCAATCAGTCAAATAAATCCAAAAGTGCCTGAAGATTTAGAACGTATCGTAAACACAGCTCTTACAAAAGATGCCGCAAACAGATATCAAACTGCAGCAGAGCTTTATAAAGATTTAAACAGATTTTTAAATAGATTTTTTCCAGATTTTTCTTCACACGACTTCTCTGTTTTTGTTAAAAGCATATATGCAGATGAAATCCTTGCTAATAGAAAAAAGTTTATTGAGTATTCAAAGCAAACCATAGATTACAAACCTGCAAAAGAAGCCAGTGAAGATACGATTATTTCTGAAATGAGTCAGGATGTTGCAAAAATTATGACCTCTGAAGTTGATGGTGATACAAATTTTGAATTTAACAGAATTCGAGTAAACAACAGAACCTCGGCAAGTTATACAGATCATGATTTTAGCCAACAATCTATTGACTCACTTTCAAATATTTCAAAGAGAAGGCCTTCTTCTGCTTACTCTACTGCAAATTTAGCAATTTATGGCTTAGTATTATGTGGTCTGGCACTAGTTGCTTCTCAGTTTGTTAAGCTTCCAACGTTTGGAGGCTCTAGTATTGAAATCACAAATCAAGATCTTACATCTGAAGATCCTGGGCATTATAAGAATATAATCATTAAAAGTGATCCAAGTGTTGCTAAAATATATGTAAATGGAAAAGATACGGGGAGTGTTACAAGAGGACGGGTTAAAGTACCAGCTAAAGGTGTTTTTACATTAAGACTTGAAAGAGATGGCTACCACCCTCGTGAAATTGAGCTTAAAGCTAGTGAGCTTGGAGCATCAGCTGGTTTTACACTACAAAAAATCAGTGTTGGTTACTTAAATATAAATGTAAGTCCTTATAGCTCTGAAATATATATCAATGGTAAGAAACTAAGAGATAGACCTCCTATTAAAAAGTACAGAGTTCCTGCTTCTAGATCTATTAGAATAAAGGCTGTTAATAGAGCTAACAACACATACGATGAACGCATCATTACTGTTGATGATGGTGAAACTGCTCGTGTTAATTTAAAGCCTCGAAAAAGATTAAGATAGTTCTCTATTTAAAAAAATAAAGTTTCTTTTAAGCTGACTTTAGATCTTAGCCACTACTCCCAGATCTTAATATCTTCACCTGATAAAAACGGCTCAAGTCTCATAGATTTAGGAGGGTTTTCATAAAATGCACTCACTCCATCAAAGCCTTTAAAGCCATAGCCTTTATCATTTTTTAAAACGATATGATTTGGGCTTAAATAAGATTTCCCACCCCCTGAAGGAATATCTACTGATAAAGTAGGAAGTGCTAAGCCTGAACTTCTCCCCCAAAGCTCTTCTTGTATTTTTAAAGACTCTTCAATAGAGGTTCTTAAGTGAGATGTTCCAGGAGAAGGGTCACATTGAAACATGTAATAAGGAAAAACTCTTGATTTTAAAAGTTCTCTTGAAAGCCTATATATAATAGCTGGATGGTTATTTACACCATTTAAAAGCACCATTTGATTTAGCACCTGAAAACCAGAGTCTACAAGCAAGCTAAAAGCTTCTCTTGTAAGATCACTGATTTCATTTGGGTGATTAAAATGAACCATCATAACCACTGGCTTTGATCTTTTTAAAACTTTAATGAGATCCTTTGTAATACGCATTGGACAAGCTGCTAAAAGTCTTGAACCTATACGTATAAGATCAATATGTTTAATTTCATCCAGATCTGAAAGAATTTTATCAAGCTTTAAGTCAGATAGTGTGAGTGGATCACCACCGGAGAGAATCACCTCTTTAATCTCTTTATGTTCTTTAATATAATCAATCGCCTCTTGATATTCAGACTTTTTAGGAAAAACCTCTCCACCACCAGTAAAATGTTTTCTTGTGCAATACCTGCAATATATTCCACAAAAATCTGTTGCTAAAAAAAGTACCCTGTCTTTATATCTATGAATAATTCTTTTAACAGGTCTATTCTTATTCTCACCAAGTGGGTCCTCTTGTGTTTCTAAAAGATCTTTTGTTTCAGCTTCTAAAGGCATTATCATTCTTCTAATGGGATCATTAACGTTATGAGGATCAGCTAAAGAGACATAATAAGGAGTGGCTTGAATATTAAAGATGTCTTTTCCAAGTCTAAAGCCATTTTCTTCTTCTCTAGATAGACTAAAGATTTTTTTAAAATCTTTTTCTGTCTTTAAAGCATTTTTTATCTGCCACTGCCAACTTGACGAAATACTCATTTTTTTACCTTTTTAAGAAAATCACTTGGTGAACAGAAATCTAAATCATATGACTGGTATTCATTGTTTGTATAAATAGAAATAACTGCGCCTCCCACAAGGACAGTTTGTATATCATGACGCGCTAAATGATCCGAGACAATGTAAGCTAGCTCTTTTAAATCAGTCTTTAATGAGATCATATGGCTTTCCTTTTCTTCTCGGTCTTTGTCTGTTTCGATAATATTTTTTAACCTCTTCTCTAGGCATAACCTCAAGAGCTGTACTTAACATACTTAAAAGATCTTTCTTAAATACGTACCTAGGGTTAATTTCAAACACTCTAGATCTCCCAACATTTATTGCCACTAAGACTCCGTTTTGCTCAAACTTATCAAGCTGGTTTTGTATAACAGTTGGTGAGACTCCATAGGTTCTAGCTATTTCAGCGCAGTAGCCTTTTTTATAGTTTGCTATGTAGAGGAGCGTTTTAGCTGCAGACTCTGACCCGAATAATATACTTAAATCCATACTTACTTAAAACCTAATATTTAGCTTTTATCAACTAAATATTAGGTTATATAAACTATTAAATATACTACATAGGCTATTTAGCAGTTATTAAAGTCCTCAAATCAAATTTAGGGGCCTTAGGCCAGTAAGTAGAAGAAGTGTTCAGCATGAATTACAGGTGTAAAATCTTTAAACACCTTAAGTGCCCTTATTTGTCCCTCCCCTGGTCTGCATATTGTAATACAAGTAACAAAGGCGGTTTCTTTAATCAGAGGCTGTAGGGGGATAATATGAAGTTTTTTGAATCTAAATACACATTAGGTGTTACTCTTGGGCTTGTTTGCTTTCAGATGTATCTAACTAAGTCTTCTGAGGTTGACTACAACAAGTACACACCAAGATATATAGCAAATGAAGCTGGTGAGTTTTGTAACTATAAGTATGTTAGTAACTTAGAAGTTGAACTAATTAAAGACATGACTGATAGAAGTTGTTTCTTTAGTTTTGATAAAGACAGTAGGTCTTTTGTTTCACTCAGAAGAGTTACAAAAGATAATGGTGAAATTTCATATCTTGGAGCTAAGCAGGAAGTCTCTGTTGAAGACTTAAATAATGTAGGCATTACTACAGATGAAAACGGTCAAATCACTGGCACATACACAGGAAGCCAAATCTCAACGCTTGCACCCTCAGTACTTGCCGCTATGATTGATCAGCATGAAGTTTTAGAAGTAGCAGGCTCAAGTCTTGAAACTCAAGAAAACCTTGAAACTAATGATGCTTTAGATACTGAAGGAACAATTGCAGCTGATGAGCCTAGAGCTGTTGAAGAAGCTCTTGCAACTGAAGCGCCTCTTGAAACTCAAGGCACACTTCCTACTCAAGGAACTATTGCCACTGAAAACGCTGAAGAAACTTTAAGTATTACAAGAACTGAAGTTAAAAATATTTTACGTGAGTATAATAAAATTCTTAAAGATATTGATGATGCAAAAGAAGACTGCACTCTTAGTGATGAAGATATCTTTGCTGATGCTGAAGATCGATATGCTGAGCTAAGCGAGATATTAGATGGTGAGATTAAATGTGATGATAGATCTTGCTCTAACCTTGAACAAGAAGATATTAAACTTATAACAGACTTAAATGAGCAAATTGAAGATTTTGAAGGAGTTGAAGACTTCTTAGCTGAAGAAAGAAAAGAAGTTGATTCTTGTAAATCTGATAGATTAAAAGATCGTGATTTCTTAGAAGAATATAGTGAAGATGGAAAATGTGACGAGCAGGAAACAAGTTCTACTTCATTTACAACTGCTGAAAGAAGACGGCCGAGACCAAGGTTTACTAGAAATGGCGAATCAAGATCTACTTCAAGAGATGAGTCTTTTAGCTCACTTCAAGTATGCTATTACCAAAAAGAAATACTACCTAGCATAAGAGAAGAACTAGCTTCAGGTAATCCAAATAGATTTGATTCAGCTTCAGAAACCATAAATGAACTAGCTAGTAGCTTAGGCGGAACATCATCTAAATCTAATCAGGCTATCGTTTCATCTATACAGTTTGAAAAAAATATAGCTCTATCTCTTATTCAATACGAAGATCAACTTTGGGACCGTATTGAAGAAGTTCAATCATCTGAAAACTTAACAGCTCAACAAAAAACAACTCTTATTCAAGAATTAAAAGATGAGGCTGCTACAAATTTCTTAAAAATAAAAGAGCAAGCTGAAAGTGTCATTCTAAATGGCAACTCCATGCAAGCAGAAAGAGATTTAATAAACGGTTCAAACGGTGCATTTGGCTACTGGGGTAAAGAGCTAGCTTCTATTAATAATGAAAGAGCTCCACTTCCATCAAATCTTGATGTGCTTTCTTTCTCTGGTTTAAGTACAGCTACAACATCAAGTATTGATAGCTTACTTGCAAGCTCTCATGAAAACAGCCTTCGTTCAGCAGATGATTCTATTAATGCTGCACTTGGAGAAGCTAGAAGTGCAACAGATAGACAGATTGAGTACGCACAAAGACGTTTTGTTGAAGAAGGAACTAGTGATCAAGACGGCAGGCTTTTAAGATCGTCTAGACCACCGGGTTTTGATAGCGACACTTTAAGTGGTGATGACCGTAGCAACGGCAACAGGTTAGGAAGAAATGGACCACTTGATTCACATATGGTTGATGAAAACAGAAGGCCTGTTAATAGAAGTAGATTTAGCCAAGGCAACACCAACAGAAGTAGACAAGGTGGTTTTGACTCTCAAGGGTTAAGATAAAAATTGAAATAAAAAAAGATTTTAAAACTAAAAAAGCCACTGTTTTTTTTGCAGCGGCTTTTTTATTTTTCTCTTTTAAAGACTTTGTTATTTAAGTTTTTCTTTAAAACTTAATACCTAAACTAGAGGTAAAGCCTATACTGCCATCAGTATCAAAAGCTCCACCAACACCTTCATAAGCATCACCTGGTTGAAATAAACCTATCGTAGTTCTCCAAGTCACATTCTCTTTTGGAGAGTAGCCTAGAGTTAAATCAAACTCTGAGCCTAAGAAACTTGAAACTTCAGCTCCGCCAGCTCCAACATTTTTTTCTGAAAGCCAAGCAAAAACAAGAGTCGAATTTAAACTCCACTTATCATCAAAGTTATAAGTGGCACTTGGAGAAAGATAGAGTGCATTACTTATTCTATCTGTGTCAGCAGATCTTGCTGGATCAAAACTTGCTCCTAAAGAGCCCCTTCTACCTACAGGATTGGTTCCTGTTGGATCATAAGAAGCATTCCCCATAGGAGAGTTAAACATTAAAATACCTAAGTTGTAGTTTCTGTGAAATCCAAAGCCTGTGTAATCATTATCATCTGTTAAATCATTTCCAGAAGCATAACCAAAACGTCCTTTAAGCTCCCATCTTTTTGGAGTCCAGTTCACTTCAGCTGCAAACGCAGCACCTTTATTTGAAACATCACTACCTGAGAAAGTTCCAATATCACCATCTCTAACAACTGCTTCAAAACCATAATTTAAATCTTTATACGTTCTTCTAAAGAAGAGGTTATACTGCGAAGGGTTTGCTGAACCTGTTGCAAAACTTGAATTGTTAGCAGCCCCTGGGATATGCCTTTGAAGGAACAATAAACTAAGCTCTAAACCTGTGTCTTTTGCTTCAAAATCCACCTGCATACCAAACTCATCAATATCATCACTACCAAGGCTTAATGAGTCACTCACTCTATAAACCATTGGAGTAAATGTTAATGCTCCAAACTTAATCTCATAGGCAAAACCATCTCTGTTAGTATACCAGTGATCAAAGTTTTCATACCCAGCATCATAAGACACTCCATAACCAAAATTTAAAGGCAGCCTACCTACTCTAAGTTCAGCATTTACATGAGAGTACTTTAAATAAAACTCTGCAAGAGAGGCCTCTCTTGTTTTTTGAATCTGCCTATTTAAAAAAGGAAGCTCTACATCTGAAGCAAAGTTATTAGGTGTTGAAAGGTTTCCTCCAAAAAACTGCCCGACTCTTTGAGAAGGAGGCAGGCTTCCTGCGCCGTTAAAAACATCAAGACCACCCATTATAGAAAGGCCATCTTGTAAGATAAGCTCAGGCCTTAGAAAAAGGTGATGGTTTCCATAATTCTTATCCTTACCACCTGCTAAATCAGGACTTGATTGAAAATTAAATTCAAGAGAGTAATTACCTGACCAATAAAAATCATAGCCTTTTGCCTGAGCAGAAGTGATTGAAAGAGAAACTGTTAAAAATAAAAATGCTAGACTTAAAAACTTCATAACCATAATAATTTACTACCTAAATTCCTTTTCTCTTCATTTCTTGTTCATAAAAACGCCCATAAAGAACTTCCCACTCTGTTGAACCTTCAACAATACCTTTTTTTTGCTTTGAGATATTTGCTTTAGCTGTTCTATCTACCTCTTCATGAACTTTAACAAAAACATTTATTCCATCTTTAATAAGCTGTAAGAGCTTCATATCTTTTTCAGTCTCTACTAGACCTAGCTCATTAAATTCATCTCTAATTAAATGAGCTAGGTGGCTCACACGGTTTTCTGAAATCACAGTACAAATCCTCTCTGTTCAGCTAATTTTTTCTTTAAAAGGGGGAACATCTTATAGCGCTGAAACCCACCAGGGTTTTGCTGCTCTAATGTGTCCATCATAGCGTTAACAGCATCATCTAATTTCTTTTCATCTTCTAGATTAGCTTTTAGCACCTGCGCTACAGAAGACTTAATTTTTTCAGCATCACCGGTTACAGTAATACTTGGGTTATTAGAAATTGATTTGCTTACTTCTGCGGCAATTCGTGAGATTTGTAATGATGATAATTTCATAAAGTTAACTAAACGTAGGTATAAAAAATATGTCAAGAACACAGCGACGCTTTAACAAATTGAGACTACTTCTTCTTCTCTTGCTTTTTATATTTATTGCAGTTTGCCTATGGAGCACCCGAGAACTAGTGCATATGAAGCAGTCGATTGAAAGTGGCTGGTTTGATACACCCACAAAGTACTACACAGCTCCTTTAGAGTTTAGAAAAGGTCAAATAATAAGCACAAAAGAGGTTTTAGAGCTTTTAAGAAAAGCTGGCTTAAAAGAGCGCGGCCTTGATCAATCCTTAGGAGAAAAGCAGTACACGCTTATTCCCTTTTTTGAATGCGATAAAAGACTACATCCAAGAAAAATAAACTCTGATACAAGAAGCTGTATTGTTCTTCAAAGCAGATCTAAGCAAACATCTATTTTAGAGTTTGATACGAGAAAAATTTTAGAGATCAATAAAATTCAAGACGAAAAGTCTTTTGCTACAAATTCTTTACTCACCTACCCGATACTTTTTGCTCAGTGGTCATCAGATGGAAAACCTGCTCTAAGAACAAAAGTAAGTCTTTCTCAAATTCCAAGATACTGTATTGATGGAGTGCTAGCTATTGAAGATGACAGGTTCTTAAACCACCAGGGTGTGAGTATAAAGGGAATATTAAGAGCTGCACTTGTTAATTTTAAATCTGGAAAAATGAGCCAAGGAGGAAGCACTCTTACTCAGCAGCTTATAAAAAACAAATACCTAACTGCTGAAAAATCTCTTCAAAGAAAAGCAAAAGAAGCAATTATGGCCGTTATGATAGAGCTTCTTCTTGATAAAGATGAGATTTTAGAGGCTTACCTTAATTATATCTACTGGGGACAAAGAGGGCCCTACACGGTTTATGGAATTGAAGAAGCAGCAAAGCATTACTTTAATAAAAGTGTGAACCAACTTGGCCTTGCTGAATGCACGCTCTTAGCAGGAGCTATTAAAGGCCCTGGTATATACGGTCCTCATAAACCTAAAAATTCAAAACCAAGGCAGTTAAAAGTTTTAAATAGAATGAGGGAACTTAAACTCATTGATACTAATGAATTTGATACAGCTCTCGACACTTACGTAAAGGTTTATAACAATTCAAATGATAGGCTTTTAGCCCCTTACTACATTAATGCTGTTCAAACCTGGCTTAAAACTGAAATCAAAGATGAAGAAAAAAGAAAGGGTTTAAAGATTTATACTGAACTAGATTTTTTCGCTCAAAAAGCTTTAGAAGAAAAGTTTGATCAGTTTTTAAATGAAAAGATTGCCGGAGAAAGACGAGCAAATGGATTTGAAGGAAGTTACATACTAGCTAATAATAATACAAATTCAATTATCGCTCTTTCAAGTGGAAAAAGTAATTCACTAAACTACAACTCTGCTCTTTTTGCCAAACGCCACATTGGCTCTCTTGCAAAACCTTTTGTCTACTTAAACGCCTTCTTAGAAAATGATGAAAGTGATGAGATGGTGCTAACACCAACAACTCCACTTAATAACTCATCAGTAACTTATAAGTATGAGGGGCAAGTCTGGGAACCAAAAAACTATGACAAAAAAGATTCAAAAAATGAATATCCACTTTACCTAGCACTTTCAAAATCTAAAAATATCCCAACTATTGGGCTTCTTAAAATGACAGGCCATAAATCTCTTCATGAAAGACTTTTAGAATATAAGTTTGAAGCGCCCATTCCTATGGTTCCAAGCATTGCTCTTGGAGGCTTTGA
>CALLAU010000080.1 GCA_938002015.1 uncultured Bdellovibrionales bacterium | reverse complement strand
GTTGCTAAGTATAATGCAAAGTCGAGGCCAACAAAGAGAACATTCCCATTGAAAAAATTGATTGACAGTAATTAAGTGATTGATTATGAAAAGGATAGAGTGCGAAAAAAAAAAGAAAGAAAGTTTTTGAAACTTTTGTGTAGTGTTTTCGTAGGCTTTAAACTTCCCAATCTGAAACGGTTTTCCCAGATTGGGTGAAAATAACAAACAAACATTCTAAAAGCCTTACATCTAATTATACGCCTGGGATTGTAAAAGGTTACGTTGGCTTCGATTTTTCTGAATTATTTATTTTAGAGTTTCAATTTATTCTACAAGATTAGAATTCGTTGCTTATATATGTTAATACGTCAAAGAAGGGTGGGATGAGTGGAAGGATCAAATAGGATGGACAGATAAAGTAGGAAGAGTTAACCTGACAAAAATTGGCGAAGAATCCTGAGTAGGCCCCAAATAAAAAACAAGATAAATTAGTAATTGAAATATTTATAAGTGTCGACTTTTATCAATACTTATGAGCTTTTTTTGTTAGATTTGGGAAATAGGAATCAATTCACATTATGACTTTGTTAAAATGAAAAACCAAAAAATAGAAACAGCTTCTTTCCTTCTTCGATTTACGCCTAAGGTTTTTGAAAATGAACAAGGAGAGGCAGATATCCAATGGAGAGGAACCATCAAACATGTGCAGGATGGGGAGGAAAAACGATTCTCAGATTTTGAGAAGGCTGTTGATTTTATGAATGAAAAATTGTCGGATCTAACAATTGAAGCGGTTAACGCTAAATCACAAGAAGAGGAAGAAGATAGTGAAGGGGTTATTTCTAAAGGATTGAATCTTTGGAAACAGTTGGCCAGAGATGCACCCAAAAATATGGTTGATTCTTTTTTGAATCCTAAGAAGGGAGTGGAGAACATTCAAAACCAAATTACTCAGGTAGGAGAGTTGATTAGTACCAAACGCTCGGATTTTGATACGAACACCAAGAAGCTAACAGAAGAATTGAGATTTGCCTCTAAAGCCGATTTTAAGGCGATTCTGGAGCTTTATCAGCAAATGGCTAAGGATATTACTAAATTGACGAAAAAGGTCGAGGAAATGAACGAAAAGCTGTAATCCCGTCGAAAAAAGGAAGAAGGTGGCAACAATCCATAAAAACTTACGGTCAATCATAGAAGCTCAAGAAACCTGTCCTGTAAGAGTGCAAACTCTAGGAGGTTTTCAGTTATGGGTTGAAAATCAGCCAATTAACTCCAAAGAATGGAGGCGAGACATCGCTTTGCAATTGTTTCAGTTTTTAATCACAGCACGACATCGGCGGGGCCTACACAAAGAAACCATAATGGACCGTGTTTGGGAGAAAGCCGATACCAAAACGGGGGAGCAAAACTTCAAAGCAGCTCTTCACGGAATCAACAAGGTTTTGGAACCCAATCGCCAAAGCCGGACCGAATCCAAGTACATCATCCGCCAGGGACAGACCTACCAGCTCAATTTAGCCGCTTTCTGGATCGATATAGACGCCATTGAGGAATTGATAGCCTATGGGAATAATCTTTTAAATAAGGAGCCTAAAATGGCTCTACAAGCCTATCGACAAGCCATTGAGCTATACCAAGGAATTTATCTACCCAATCGAGTTTACCAGGACTGGAGCTGTGAACAAAGAGAAAGGATTCAAATGTTGGTTTTGGGAACCATCATCCTATTGAGTGAGCGCTTGGTTAACGAAAATCCTTTAGAAAGCATTCGCCTCACCGAACAAGCCTTAATCATCGACTCCGCCTGGGAAGATGCCTATAAAATTCAAATGCAAGCTTATCTCAAAAAAGGAAATCGTCCAATGGCGATCAAAGCCTATCAGCGTTGCGTCGAGGTCTTGGACAAAGAATTTGGCTTAGAACCTTTGCCCGACACCAAGAAACTCTACCAAAGCATTGGCAGCCGTTAATGCCCCAATACCAAGCTTATTTTTTTGCTCGCTACTCAGGACTTCTTTCCAATTTTAGTCAGGTTAACCTTGCTTGTTTTGTCTTTCCATCTCATTTTTGTCCTTCCGCTCATCCGACACTTCCACCTCCAATTTTATCGTATTTTTTTTTTCTTTTTAGCCGGAATTTTTTTCTTTTTTTTTTCCAAAAAATTTGATAATGAGTGAAACGAATTATCGCTTTTTTTTTTCTTCTTAAAAACAACATTTTCAGTAGTTTTTTTCTTCTCTAAATTTTTAAAAACAACAACAGGCCGGCCATTATTGTTGTTGTTTTATTATTCTTTATTATTCTCTTATTATTAGGGGGCTTCAAACCCCCTTGCCACAAGGGGGTTTGAAAGTTAAAAAACACTTTTAGGGGAGTTAAAAAACACTTTTAGGGGAGTTAAAAACACTTTTAGGGGAGTTAAAAACACTTTTAGGGGAGTTAAAAACACTTTTTTGAGATAAGTGTTTTTTAAAAAACACTTATCCTACATGTGTTGTTTAAAAACACCTTTCTCAAGAAAGTGTTTTTTCTTTAAATTCTTTATAAATTTGCATATTTAGATTGATAACCTATATCCTAATAACTAAATATGGAACAACAAAAAAAGCCCCCTAAAGAACAAAATAAATTGATTGCTCAGGGCAATAGTTTGGTTGAGGGGAAGTATAACTATTCTCTTTGGGAATTGAGGGTTTTTATAGAAATGGTGCAAAGTATTGAGCGGGACGATAAAGAGTTTAAGCCTGTTAGAATTTACCTAAAAGACTTGGCTACACAACATGATACAAAGAGTCATGACAATTATAGGAAAATAACACTGGCAGCTGTTAGGCTGATAAGAAAAGCAGTCAAGATTGAATATACCACAGACGATGGAGAGGAAAGATTGTTTCATAGCCCTTTGGTTATTGGGGTAGATACACCAAAGCGGATGGACGATGGTTTTGATAAGTACATAGAGCTACAATTTCCAGAGAAGATAAGACCATTATTGTTAGACCTCAAAAAAAACTACCTTCTCTATGATAAGCAAAACATACTCAATCTAAAAAGTAAGTTTTCGGTCAGGATATATCAAATACTTAAAAGCCACGAAAGAGAAGCAAAGGATGTTGCAATTGTAGAATATGAAGTTTCAGAACTCAGAGTAATATTATTAGTGGATGATGATGGAAACCCCACCAATCAATACAAACAATATGGTCAGTTTGAGGAAAAAGTAATACTAAGAGCACAAAAAGACCTTCAAGAACACACAGACATTGCCTTTCGTTTTGATAAAATAAAAAGGGGGAGGCGTGTGCATACCATTAGATTTTATATACGCAAGAACCGCAAAACGAAATCCCAAAACGCCAAAAGAAAAACCCCCACCAAACCAACACCAGAATCACAGTTAGTTGAGACCAAACAAAGTGAAGCATTACAAGCACTCATAAAAACAGGAATTGAAGTGGAAAAGTCCCTTTCTTTGATTAGGGCATTGGGCGAAGAGCTTGCATTGGAGGAACTAAAATACGCTCAAAAGGCCCTAAAGAATGCTTACAATGTTAAAAGTGAAACAGGCTTTATCATCACGATGATGGAAAAGCAAAGTTATACAAAGAGCCAAGCAGTCAAAAAAGCAGAGCAAGAAGCAAAAAAAAGAAAAGTAGCTTTACACAAAGCACAAGTCGCTTTGCAAAAAAAGCAGATCGCAGAATTGAGAAAAGAATACACAACAGAGCGAAACAAAGCCATAAAAATACTACTCAAAGATTTGGACAAAGTTCAAGTTGCTGAACTGGTGAAGGAACACACCAAAACAAAGCCACATATTCAAAAAGCGATTAAACAAGCAGAGAAAAAAGGAAACACAAAAGAAGCAAATGATTTTAAATACGGCTTATTTGTCAATGACTTAACAGACGAGCATTTATACAGTTTTGACAAGTACATTGAAAGAATGTACGAGTTTAAAATAAGCCATAAAGGAAATGACGAATTTTTAGTAGCCATCGAACCATCCCAAGCTTAATATCTAAGTTTCTATTTTGCTGTAAAAAATGTAACTCACTGGTAACTAAGCAAATTTACCTTTGTATCATTATTCTAAAACCGTGAAAACCGATTCACCAATCTTTTTCACAAATAATATTTAATAAACAGCAAATGTCTAAGATAAATAACCTAAAAGCAGGTGTCAATAAAGTTAAAGAACACGCATTCGAAATCAACGAATTCACCATCAATACTGCAGATGATGTAGTAGATGTAGTTCTTAAGAACAGCCGCGAATGGCAAAAGCTTTTCGGTAAAGTTGTAAAGAATGGTTCTAAACTATTGTGGAAACAACAAGATTTGGCAATGTCTGCATTAGAAAATGTAAGTGATCAACTTGTAGACAATAACCAGAAATTAGCAGAATTCTTAGAAGTAGATAATTTTCTTTCAGTCGTAAAATCTGCTGTAAAAAGAACTTCTCCAAAAGCAGAGGCAGAAGGCAAGAAGAAAGCGAAAGTAAAAACGGCTTTCCCAAAAAAGAAAGCAGCCAAAGTAAAATCTCTTAAAAAAGTAAAAGCAAGCAAAGCAGAGAAAGAAGGTAAAAAGGCTGTGAAGAAAGCAAAAAAAGTTACAAAGAAAGTTGTTCTTAAAGGAACAGAGTCTGCTAAGTTAGCAGTCAAAAAAGGAGCAAAAGCAACAAAGGTTGCAACTGTAAAAGCAAACAAAGCAGCTAAAACAGTAGCTACTAAGGCGACAAAGAAAGCAACAAGCACAGGAGCAAAGGTTGAGAGAAAAGTAGTAAGAACGATTCGCAAAGACAATTTACAAGACATTAAAGGTATTGGTGCAAAGACAGCTTCATTATTAAATACAGCAGGAATTTACTCTTTTGATCAATTAGCTAAAGCAAGCAAGAAAACCTTAGCAACAGTTTTAGAAAATGCTGGTCCTCGTTTCGCTAATTTTGATCCAATTGAATGGACAAAACAAGCAACAACTTTAGCATCAAAAGCGAAGAAAGCTTAACCATAATATACAACCAACAAATTCACTTTACAATTAAGTTATTTCTAAATCAATACAAACTCCAATATCATGGCTAAGAAAGCTAAAGCAAATAAAAAAGTAACCAATCAATTTGACACAGTTCTTAAAACTGTAAAAAGCAGTACTAAAGAAGTAAAAGGTGTTGCCATAGAACTAAACGAATTCACCTTAAAGACAACAGACGAAGTATTGGATGTCGCACTTGCTTCAGGTGAAAAATGGCAAGCTGTTTCTCAAAAAGCAATCAAAGGTGGTTTAAACTTAGCTGCTAAGAACAATGACATTCTTTTTGATTTCTTAGGATCTGCTAAAAAGCAAATGCTATCAAATACAAAAAGAGTCAAAGGTTTGTTTTCAATTGCTAAATAAGTTTAGTTCAATATAACAGAATACTTATTCAACAATAGCCTGCAATGAATTTCATTGCAGGCTATTGTGTTTAATCACTTTTAAAGACCAATTATATTGCTTAGCCCTTTAGCCTAATAACTTACATTATGTTAGCTTAGATAAGCTAAGCACTTTTTTTTCTTACTAAAATCAAACTATTGTAACCTTTTTCTAATCTATGGCGTATAATAGAATGTAAGGCTTTTAGAATGTTTGTTTGTTATTTTCACCCAATCTGGGAAAACCGTTTCAGATTGGGAAGTTTAAAGCCTACGAAAACACTACACAAAAGTTTCAAAAACTTTCTTTCTTTTTTTTTCTGCACTCTATCCTTTTCATAATCAATCACTTAATTACTGTCACTTATTCTTTTTGATGCCATTACTGTATCTATTGGCCTCGACTTTGCAATATACTTAGTACAAACAAACAACCCGCTACGGCGAAACATTCTAATAACAATCTCAATTCCTTACAATGCAAAGTCTTAACAACTTCACAAATTTCGAATTAAACACAGAAGAAACTAATAATGTAAACGGTGGATTTGGAAACCGTTTAGGTCATGGTCGCATCCACGGTCGTTTTGGAAAAACAAACACTCGATTTATCAGCGGTGAGGAAATGACTATTACCAGCACCGACTACGCTTCTTTCGACTTCGCAGGATTTGAAACAACAACAACAACAGAAACAACGCAACCTGAATTTTCATCAGATCAATTAGATCCACAGCAGATCATTTTATAAGAGACAACAGCTATAAGGTTATTATTAAAATAAAAAGGGGCGGTTAGCAAAGCTATACAACCCTTTTTTTACAACTCAAGACTATAGGATTGTTATTTAGAATAAATTTTGTTTGGTTTTAGAAGGAGTCCGTGTTCACTATTAGTGAGTACGGGCTTTTGTTTTTCATTTATTTTGCTCACTACTCAGGACTCTTCGCTAATCTTTACCTGGTTAACTCTTCTTGCTTTATCTGCCCATCCCATTTAATCCTCCCACTCATCCGACGCTCAATCTATAGCGACTAAAAACTGATTACTCCCTACTTCCTTTAACTTAAAACCATATACTCCTGCAATGTATTTCTCAAAACTGTGCAAATCTTCGTCCGTTAATTCTTTGGTAAATAACCCATACTTAAAATCATTTGCCTCTTTCGTGTTTCCTTTTTTCTCTGCTTGCTTAATGGCTTTATAAACAAATGGTTTTTTCTTTGCGTGTTTCTCTACCAGTTCAGCCACTTGGTCTTTGTCCAAATCTTTGAGGAATAATTTTACAGCTTTGTTTCGCTCTGTTGTGTATTCTTTTCTTAGTCCTGCGATCTGTTTTTTTTGCAACGCTATCTGCGCTTGTTGCTGTTTTGCTTTCCTCTTTTTTGCTTCTTGTTTTGCCTTCTCAATCGCCTGTGCTTTTGTGTAGGGTTGCTTCTTCATCATAGAAATAATAAAGCCCGTTTCACTCTTCACATTATAAGAACCCTTCAAGGCCTTTTTAGCATGTTTGAGTTCATTCATTGCAACCTCTTCCCCCAATGTCTCAATCAAAGAACTGGCCTTGTCTATTCCAATTCCCACTTTTATAAGTGCCTGCAAAGTCTCGCTCTGTTCAATCTCCAATTGCCGCACTTCCTGAATTGGGTTGGTTGGGGTTTTCTTCTTGCGGTTTTTGCGTAAGTAAAATCTAATCATGTCAACACGTCTACCCTTTTTTATTTCATCAAATGAGAAGGCAATGTCTGTATGTTTTTCGAGTTCTTTTTGAGACTGAAGTAATACACGTTTTTTGAACATATAATATTTAGAGTACTCTTTTGTAGGCTTCCCCTCATCATCTACAAGTAACATTTCTCTAAGTTTTTGCACCTTATATTCAACAACTACATTGTCAGTTTCTTTTCTTTCATGACTCTTGAGTATTTGGTATATTCTGACCGCAAACTTTGATTGTAGCTTTAAAATATTCTGCCTATCATAAAGTAAGAAATTCCCCTTTAGATTAAGCAAATATGGTTTTAAATGAGGATCAAAAGATAAGTCTAAATAAGCATTATCATCATCGTCTTTCCAATTTTTAGGGTGTTTTGCTGAAGATAATAAATGAGTTTGTACTATTACCTCTTTTCCATTCTCCACATATTCCAATGTTACAAATTTCTTTAACAATCTTGTAGCAGACTTTTTTATTAGTTGATAATCACGGCCACTATTGCCTCCATAATCTTCTATTAAATCCTTAAAATAGATTCTGTAATTTCTAAAGTCTTTATCATCCTTTTGTACCATCTCAACCATCTTGAGATATAATCTCAATTCCCAAAGACCAAAACTATACCTTGCTTCAACTAATCGCCTACTTTGTGCAATCAATTGATTATTTACTTTTTTAAGTTGTTTCTCTTCCATAATTAGAACAAAGATACAAAAAAGAAACACTTACATATGTTCGTTGCATAGCTTCCTACATGTGTTTCCTTACTTCCTA
>CALLAU010000079.1 GCA_938002015.1 uncultured Bdellovibrionales bacterium | reverse complement strand
CTACTCCAACAGCGGTTAACTCTCTCTTAATGAGGCGTGATGTTTGAGCTTGACCTAAGACCTTAGAGATAACTGCTTCCAATTGAGTGCGAAATGAGTTCCAAAGTGCTCTTGGATTATCCGTATCAAGTGTATTCATAATATTAGTTGGGCTGGGGGAAAGGGGGAATGAAGTCACAGGTAAAGAATCCAGAATTTGCTGTTCCTTCTTTCCCCGAGGAGGAATAGGAATTTCAACACTGGGTTCCGTTGCTTTACGCATCTTAAAAATTGAGTTCTTAAGTAATGTTTTATTTTTATCTTGAAATCCTAGATTTTGAGCTATTTCTTTTTTCTCCTCTCTTGTTCCCTGATAAGAAACGAGTCTTAAAGTTTCAGTCTCTGGAGGAGGCTCGCTTGTAACATCCTGAGCAAGAGAAGCTTGCGTCTCAGGAACGACGTTTTGCTCATTGAGAGCGATTTGCAGATCTATTCTAGGTCTGATAATGGTTCCCATATCCTTAATTTTCAGAGCGCTACTCCAAGTGTTTAGAAAGTTCTCTCCCAACTTCTCAACATTTACAGCTTCATCTAAACTGCTAAAAAATAAACATAGGATATAAGGAGCCGCATGAAAAATCAAAACCACTCCCGCATCATACCCAAACAAAGTTCGAGTCATCTCACGGCTTTCTTTTTCATAAAGAGAGATAAAAGAATTAATCTCATTAGCAAAATCAGAATTTTGCTGAAGAGTTAATTTATTATCCTTACCTAATATTATACCTTCTTGTATAAATAACGTCCCTTCTAAATTAGCTGAACTCTTCAATTCAGATAGAGCTTTCAGCACTGGGGCATAAGAAGAGGGGGAATTAAGATGTTTTAATTTCTTTTTTCTAAATATACTTAACATAATTAATTTAGTTAGTTATCTTTAATAACGTAGTTACAGGAAAGGCTCCCCCCTTGGCAAAGGCTCCACGAGCACTAAATTTCTCTACAGATGAATTGGGAGACCTTATAGCAACGCCCTTTTGGTTATCGCTCATAACACATGAGGAAAGAGTGTAACTTCCAAGAGTTGAGATAATTTTACAAGCTCTACCATACAACTCTTCTGCGTCATTCTTAAACTCAGACTTAACTAATTCACTATCCATTCCTTCAGTTGTTAATACATCTTCTCCGTGAATTTCTAGCAAAGATAATTGTAATGGTTTCATAAAAATTATTGTATAAATCTATTTTTTGATTTACCCCAGATAAGTCACAAAAAAATAACCTAAATGCAATTAAAAACATTCTAATTTTAAATACATTAACTTCTACTTCAATTTAACATATCTTAAAAATCCATGAAATACATCTTATTATTCCTTATGTTTCTAGTGCTTGCCGCTGCATTTATACTACCAAAATTTGCCCAACGCTCTGCCCCTACCGCTGCCTCATCTGAGCCAGATTTAATGAGCACTCACTCTGCCGTAAGCGATAAACAGGCAGAATCAGAGATTCAGCCTAGCCCTCTTCTTAATGACACCCGTTTCTCAGAATTTTTTAATGCACTTCAAAAGAATGACTTTGAAACAGCTCGCACTAACTTCCTAACTCTCTCTCCTCAACTTTCAACAGAAGAGAAAACTGAGTTAGAGACCCAAATGAAATTGCACGTGGACCAGCTAGCAACCAAGCCGCCCTTGCAACCCAAAACACCACTCCCTACTGTCACCTCATTTGCCAGTATTGACGCGAAAGAGGCAACACAAACAACGACACCCCCCTTAGAGAATACAGACTTAGAGAATACAACATATGCACAATCCTCAGCCTCAAATAAAGCCCACCTCGTAGCGACTTTCATGGCCGACGTTCAACAAGAAAACTTTCAGGCGGCTAAGTCAAAGATGCTAACTTTAACCACATTACTAGACTGTGAAACCTCCCAAATCCTTAACGCCGCATTATCAGAAGCAGAGGAAAAGAAAGCCTCTAGAACAGAACTCGCGAGAGATAAACCAAGTAATCTCACCGCCAAACCCTCTGACAAAAAACTCACCCTACCTAAACTAGTTTCGACAAACTTCACCGTCAACTCAACTTCACTCAGTCCCACAGGTGAAGAAAAGCTGTCACAAGTGGTAAAGAAGCTCCAAAACGAACCAAGACTCTCCTTACAACTTCGCGGCTACACAGATGGAAGCGGAACCTCTGAATACAACGGATTACTTTCTCAAGCGCGTTGTGAAGTAGTTAAGGATTACTTCCTAAAAAACAATATTTCACAAAAAAGAATTTCACTTGTTTCATTTGGAGAAACACAAACCAAACTAGAATCTGATGAAAACGCTAGAAGAGTCGACATCGTCTATCGTGAAATGTAAGTTTGACTAACACTCCAAAAAAAGAGGGGTAGTAAATACCCCTCCTCACCTATCCCCCCAAAGACTTAAAAAAATCTCGAGAAATAAAATAATTCTTACTTATAATACCCCTTAAGTTCAAGAATTGCTAAATTAAGAGCCTTCACGGTCTCAACATCAATCTGTTGCTTTACATTCATAGCCGCAACAATTACAGCATGATGCTTTTTAAGACGTTCTTCATAGTCCTCTTGAGTTACCTTCACCCTCTGAGTCAAAAAATAATTAGAAATCGTTTCTATAATTCTCTGAGCATGAAGTTCCTTATTCAGAACCCATCTCACCCTTTGGTTTTGAGCCGCTAATTCTGAATCTTCTGTTAATGCAGTCAGCATCTTAACAGCCTTAGAAACCGTTTCTGCATCTTCCTGCATAGACTTCACCCGAGCACTATCATCATAAATTCCACACGGAACCTGACAATGCGCATTTACCCCCTGCAACGAGGAAAAAGTAATTAAAGTGGTTAAAATATATTCTCTTATTTTCACGAATTCCATTTTGAAGCAAAAGAACGAGAGAAGAAGCCTAAAAAAGAGACTTTTTTTTAAACCTCTCTACGAGAAAGAATGGAAGCCTTTAAAGGGTCCGTGGTATATAAATGCGCAATACCGATAGCTAAGGCATCAGCTGCATCATGCGGAGGAGTCTCCTTAAGCCCTAGCAACGCTCTCACCATAAAAGCAACTTGCTGTTTTTCAGCATTTCCATTCCCTACGACAGCTTGCTTAACCTTCTTAGGGGCATATTCATAAATTCGAAGTCCACACTCAGCTGCTGCAATCATAATTGGAGCACGAGCCGCCCCCATAGAAATGGCCGTTTTAGCACTTTGGACATAAATGATCCCTTCTACAGAAACCTCATCAGGTTCCCATTTTTTAATTTGATTCAGAAGAGCTGTTTTTAAAGCAGACAACGCTTGAGACTGTCTCAACTTAGTAGGCATACTTAAAACTCCATAGTCAAGAG
>CALLAU010000078.1 GCA_938002015.1 uncultured Bdellovibrionales bacterium | reverse complement strand
GTGATAAAGGGCATATATAGATTGCCTCATATAAAAATCATTTTCTTTTTCAATACACCAACCAGCAAAAAAACCTTGGTGATTTCTATGATCAGCTTTTTCAGCTTCCACAAAAGCTTTGCTTAAATTAGTAAAAAGCTCTGTATGTGGAACAATGTTTTCTAAATTAAGTTTCGAAGAAACTTGGTCTTGATCATCATTAATTCCAAGAACTCTTAAATATTCATGAAAAACAAGACGAAACATTTTATCTGGATACGCTAATCTTTTAAGCCATGGTTCATCATAGAGCTCCAAAGCTTTCTCACCTCTAAATTCAATTAAGCGTGCATCAACTTCACTTCCTCTATTATCTAAAAAGGGCTGACTTGATACTATTATAGGAGTTTTAGAGACCACTTCAAAAAACTGACTATCAGTGAGTTCAAGAATATCATTTTCTTCATTATGATCACTGTTTTGAAGTTTCACAACTTCAGCTGCTTTTTTCCCGTAATAAATAAACTCTTGGATTAAGAAACTTCCACCATTTCCTACAGAGTGCCCATGGTTTTCAACCTCAGTAGGATCACCTTCTTGATTTACACTAAACTCAGAACACCCAATTAAAAGTGTACTTATTATTAGATAATGTATGGATGATTTAAAACTTAACATTGGCCTACCTGTTCTCTTTTCCTGATTTTATCATTAATATAATTTTAATAATATATAGATTGAATTTAAGTTAAAACTGTAAAGTATTTGCACAGCCTGAATCTAAAAATTCAAATATTAAAGTATTTAGATCAGATCTCACAATTTTCTCCTTTTAATAAAACTACAATTACATCACCACTTTCTTAGAATCCAAAATATAGGCACTCAAACCATTCCCATTTGGAAACTTGGAAAAGTTTATATACTTTACACATAAAAAAAGGCACTCATATAGCTGAGTGCCCTTAATAAGTTAAGACTGTGCTTTTATTTAATTTACTCCCATAAATCTTGAAGCTGCCTTACAACTCCTGTAGCAAATAATGAAAACATTGCATCAGTTACTACAGGCTTAAGAGAGTCTGCAAATAGGTTATGCTTATCAAAAGCTATACTTGGAGCACTAGATCCTGGGTACATAAGCGAATCACCATGTGAAACAGCCACAGGGCTAGAGCCTTCTAAAAGGGATTTAGTCGCTGATGTTAAACTTATTATAAGATCAACATCACCGTTTACTAAAGCTGCATCCACTTCCGCTTTAGTAGCGTAGGTTGTTAATGGATTTAAGCAAAGACTTTCTGCATGTGCAAAGTGTGTTGTACTTACTTGAGTTCCAATTTTTAAGCTTGTATCAGTTGGACAATCAAGCAATACACCGGCAGCCCCCATTCTTGGAGTAGTTTTAGTAGCACCACCCATTGTCACACTTGTTGCTACTAATGATATATATTTTACTTCAGGACCAAACATATATGGACCTATAAAATCAGCAAAAGACTTTCTATCATCTTTAGCTGTCATCTGTGCGATGATGATGTCATAATCAGTACCAAGAGTAAGACCTTGTGCTAAATCTGCACCCCAAGGCTTAACCACCCATGTACAATTATAAGTATTTACAGGATCTACTTCTGACATTTTAGCACAAAGTGCATTCCCGTAATCAATATCAAAACCCGCTAAACTTAGTGTTCCATTATCAATATCAGCTTGAGTACAAGTACTACTAACAGCTCCATTTTGATCCATACAAAAATTCCACGGGTGAAATAATCCTTCTGTTCCAATTTTTACGTTAATCTGTGCTGCTATACTTTGAGAACCTATTAGTAATACTCCTACTAGTTTTATTAAATTCTTCATTTCTTACTCCTTATAAGTTATCGAGGTTATCCTCAGCTCCTGCTTAGACGGACAGCAGGAGCTCGTCTAACACAAGAGTCTAAAAAGCATTTCCATATGGGAAATATCTTCTTTTTTGTTTCAATCTAAAAAAACTTAGTGCTAACATGCTTAAATATGAAGAAATTAAATTTCGAAAATTTTTTAGAGAATGAATATAAAAAAATTAAAACGAGAAACTCACGATTCTCTAAAGCTGCTTTTGCTAAAAAAATTGGTATCTCCCCAACTCACCTTTCACAACTTCTTAATAAAAAGCGCTCACTCACTTATTCTGTTTTAGCAAAAATAGAAAGAACTTTTGATTTAGATAATAAAACAAAAGAAATGATTATTCATGAGATAGAAAATTATAAAATAAAGCGACCTGATAAAAAGAAAGAAAAAAAAATCGAGCGCTATAAGCTTAGTGGATATGAACAATCTTTAGTATGTAGCTGGGAGTATATGGCTATACTTTCTTTAGCAGAAATAAAAGGCAACTCTCATGAACCAAACTGGATTGCAAAACGCTTAAATATTGATTTAAAGAAAGCTAAAGATATATTAACATGCCTTACAAAACTTCAACTTATTAGAATCAACAAAAAAGGCTTTTCCTTAAACCTTGGTCATATCCAAACCACAGATGGTATTCCTTCTCATTACATACAAGACTATCATAAAAGAGCCATTGAAAACACACTTACAAAAATCAAAAAAGTCCCTGTCGATGAAAGAGTTTTCTCTACACTTACAATGCCAACTAACCTTAAAAACACAAAAAAAATTCACAAAGCTATCAATAGCTTTAAAGATAAAATTGGGGATATTGCCAGTAAGGGATCAAAGTATGATCGAGTCTATCAACTCTCTATACAGTATGTCCCGCTTGACTAAATGCTTTCTTAAAAAAATTCTAGGCTTCTCATTAAATAATGATATTTTAAAAAAACTAAGAGATACTAATGAGAGCTTAATTAAACTCTCATTAATTTTTAATAGACAAACTTAATTATCTAGCGTTTGAATAGACTCTACAGCTCTTGTACTAAATCTAGTATAAGTACCTCTATCCTGATTCTCTATAATGCCTAATAAAATATGCTGGCTATCTTCTGTAAACCCTATTACTGTTTTTAAAAGCTTGTATTCAGACTCTAAATCAATCACTTTATCTTCTACACAAATACTCTCATCAGCAATACAACCTTCTATAAAAACTTTACTCGCACTCATCACATGAAATTGATCATAAATAAATTTCCCATGTACACGCAAACTACTATCATAAAGCTGTTCAATCTTCCGCGTGGGCTCATATAACTTTTGAAAAACAATACCTGATCGCTCATTACTATTGCTAAAAGAAAACCCCACTATTCTTAAGTAGCCATGCTCCACACTTTCAAAGAAGGCATCATTAATACAAAGGCCTAAATAACACCCTTTTTTCTCAATAAAACTTACATCTCTTATATCTTTTACTGTGTATTCTTCAAAGTATCTTCCATAGTATACACTTTCTCCATTTAGGCTGAAGCCAAGTAAACGATGATGCTTCGATCCATTTACTGGAGCTGTACTTTCATTTACATAGTCTTCATCAGCACACAAATCATTTAAACAGCGCTTTAACTTTTGTATTGAGTTTACTACAAAATAGTCTGGATACATACTATATAGAGCGTTGTTAAACATAAACACTTCACCATGCCTCCTATAAATACCTGCAACAGTTCTTAATTGCCTACTAACTTCATTCTCACCTTCTTCATTTTTATATATAATATCTGTGATAACATTATCATTAATACAAATATCGAGTGCACATGGAAGTGCTTTTGAAATCAAGTCAATCGGAGTAGCCATATGTCTTGCACCTTCCAAGACCACGAAAGAACCTGCGATTGAAATCACTTTATCACGTCGACTATAGCGAGTACTATTTACTTCATTGAACACAAAGACTTTTTCTCCAACTGAAAAATCATTTGCACTACCAATACTACTTAGTACAGATATCAAAATTAAAATTATATACTTCATCACTTATTTCCTCCTAATAGGTTTATACTTGCGCTTAATGTCTAAAAACTAAACAAAGCGATATTAAATCCGTTAACAAGGAAATCTCAGTTTTACTAAAAAGATGAGTTTAAATCGTTTCCATTTGGAAAATCATGTTTTTTTTACTTTCTTATTTTATTTTTCTAACCTTAAAGACCACTTAAACGTCTGATGGGGCACTATACCTAACCCAAATAAAGTACACAGTATTCCTTTTTGCATATACTTAAGCTGAATAACAGACTCAGGCTTTTTGTCTAGGAGAATAGAAATCATCTCCTATTAAAATTTTAAGAATAGATTTTTTACAGTCTAAATAAAAAGCTGCAACCTAAGCCAAGCTCTTCAAGTACTGCAGGAGTATCAGAGTCATCCATAAAAGTGGCAGAGGTAAAGAGCTGAGGTCTTAAGAACATATTATGATAAAGTGGGTAATCAACACCTAAAGCAACTCCAAAGTAAATACCAGAACCTGAGGTGTCCCCTGCAGCATCATCTCTTTTAATACTTCCAATTGCGATACCTGATCTAAGGCCAACAAAAGGCGCCCATCTTTGAATTGTAGCTGAGTTTGCTAAATCATTTGATGGTAAATATGGGACTGGTCTTAAAAAATACCTTCTTACTGTAACTCCTGTAAACCCCACTCCAGATCTAAATGGACCTAACTTAAAACCACGTGTGTGTGACAAGGCTAAAGTCCACTTCTCACTTAAGTACATCTCAACTGAAAAGCCCACCATTCCAGGCCCCTCATTTCTTGAGTCAGTAAAAGTCCCACCACTACTGTTTTTTTTATCCTCTTCAACACCAGCACCACCGAAACCTGTAAAGACCCCGTAAACAAGGTCCTTCTTTAAGTTGAGCGCTTCGGCTTTATTTAAAATTGGTAAGCACAGGAGTGCTACAACAGTCAGATTTTTAAGCGGCAATATCCAATTCTTCATCTGATATATTATCATCAGTCTTGAGGATTTCATCAAGTGAAAGTTCACCTGAGCTCACTAGTCTAGTTATAAGTTGTTGAAAAGACCCCAGCAGTTCTTCTTTATCATTCTCAGATAAAACATCTGGCTGGTTTAAATCATCTTCTAAGATCATCTGTGCTCTTGAAGATACAAACTCTAAGACAAAGTGCTTCATATCAGGCATAACTCTTAAATAAGCTAAGAGCTCGTCATTAGAAGCTTGTTTAACTATAATGTTAAGGGCTTCTTTAGACCACTGACTTAAAAAAGCTATATGTGCGTTCTTTTGCTTAAATTGCTCAATAACTGGACCTTCAACTGAAGGAAGCGTATGACAAGCATCTATAAAACTCATGGAATCAATAAGCTTAGTTAGAGTAAGTGACATCGACACTTCAGATTCAAGTTGTTTTTCACCAAAATATGGCGCGATTTTATCTTCAATATTTTGCAAGCCATCTTCACTTATAGTACTAAGCTTGGCTGCAGACGATAGAATCTCCATTTTCTTTTCTTGATCAAGACCTTTAAAGTAAGACTTTCTCATTGAATCAGGCATATAAAGAGTTACAACAGTTTGTGTATCAGCATCGTTACCAAGTAAGACATTGTTTACTGTGCTAAGAGCAGAGCTAGCAATGAATGAGAATGGTCTGTGTAAAGATTCTGTTCCAAGATTTAGTACTGAAATAATATCCCAGTAAATTCTATTCACCATATCTAGGCGAATTTCTGTAGTAACCTCATTCATTCTAGAGAAGATGCCACTCATATGTTTTTTACTATCTTTAGGAATTGGAAGACTACCTAAAACACTACCTGAAATTTCAGCAAAGCATGCAAGGTGAAATAAACCTTCTTCACCTTGATCACACCACTCTTCTACCAAACTCTCAAGTTGACTAACAATCTTAGGAGAAAGCTCTTTGATTTGCTCTGACACATGATCGATTTGCTCTAATAGGCCCTTCTCTACTGCTGAAACATTCTCATCAACACCACCAGCACCAAGAGCTCTTTCTGCAGCTTCAGTTTTATTTTCAATATTAATAGACTGAGCCGCTCCAGCTGCTGTTGCTTCTTCTTTAGAAGCTCCACCCATAAGAAGTCTCCAAAGGATCACACCAAGCAGGATAGCTATAGCTATAACCAACTGACCAAATAGTCCTTGAAGATCTTGAAGAATTTGCATGAGGTTTTGTTTTTGAGTTTTTGGTGCAAAATTAGGGCTTTGAATATACTGAACTTTATACTTACCAGTTGATCCAAACTCTTTTTTAACTCTCTTTGAAACCCAATCTTCAACAGATTTTTTTATCTCTTCGCCAACATTAGGCTGTAGACCAACTTGGATCTCTGCAGCTCTAATTGCGTATTTCTCAAAAGAACTAACACCTGCAATATTTGGAATTGAGTAACTTTCAAACAAAGCATCTGCATCTAAGTAACCAAGGTCAAGATCTGAAAAACCAGTATCAGCACCACTATTTCTTTTCTTTTCTTTTACAACACGAAGATCTAATCTTGCACCAATACTAAAATGTTCTTTACTTACAAGTGATGAAAGCTCTTGTGAGTATCTATTCACTAGCATGCTCTCAATTGTAGATTTCACACTTATAGCATCAGCTCTTTTTAAAGGACTGCTCTGAGCAACAGCTGCATCAGCGTAAAAGAAAAGAAAAAATAAAAGACTGAATCTAAACATTATCCACTAACCTACTTACTCTTCTTGTCTTCTTCTTTTTTCGCTGCAGGTCTTCTTGCAGGAATTTTAAGTGTTTGACGAATTTTTCCAGCCATTTTCACAGCATTCTTTAACTCAGGGTTAACATCAACAGCATTTTCATACCACTTTAAACTTTCTTTAAACTCTCCTTGAGCATATAAAATTGCAGCTTTCATTGTCATAGCTCTGTCAAATTTTGGAAACTTAACTAGTATTTTCTCAATTTCAATAGCTGCTCTTTCAAGCTGATTAGTTCTTGCAAATTGCTGAGCTAAAAAAAGTTGCTCAACAATTTGCTGAGCCGTTTTCATTTCATCTGTGCTGCTTCTACCTTCTGTTAAAGTAAGGTTAAGAGCCGTTCCTAAACTTCCACCAGCGTTTAGTGGAAGAAGAATATCTTTTGTTTTATAACCATCTTTTTTAATAATAACATTTACTAACGCGCCTGGAGCAGCTTGATCTTTTAAAATCTCTTTAAGCTCTTTTCTCTTCTTTAGTAAGGGAGTTTTTCCAATGAGTTTTTCCTCGCTGGTTTTTGAATCAACAATAAAAACATCTGCTTGATCCGGAACAGAGATCACCTTAAAAGGTGCTGAAGAACATGCTGTTAAATACAAACTAGCACTTAGAACTACACTGTTAATAATTTTATAATTGATTGCTTTCATCAAAATATTTATCGTAAGAAAAAAGCCTAGTCTTAACTTTAGAAAGACTAATCTGGCCTATGGTCTGTGCCATTTTTTTGAACACGCAACATTCTCTAATTCCCAATATCAATAATGACTGAGGATCCCCTAAAATCAATAGATCCAGAGCTTGTATTGATTCTAGTCACATAGTTTTGAAGTGTTGTAAGACTTAAAACTGGACTCATGTAAAGTGATAACGTATCAGAATCAACCAACAGGTTTGAACTTGGCGTTACAATTAAGCCTGCACTACCAGAGTCTTGATTGTGATAAACAAGCTCAACACTACCTGATGATGTAGGGTCATCTTCAAGAAGCGCTTGGTAATAAATTTGAGGGCTTGAATACTTTGCGACATCAAAGTAAATACGCTCATCAATAAGATCTGTATTAGAACTTACAGCTTCTTCGTTTAAACCTAATCTATGCACTACCCTTGCTTTAGATAAGTTCTCTAAAGTAACCCAAATTCCAGCTTTATAAAGATTCACTGCACCTGAAGCACAATTATACTCACACCTAAAACTAAGCCTATAGCGATCCCCTTCAGTATTAGAATCAAAGCCTGCTACACCTTCATCAAATGGCACTGAAGCTAGGCGAATCAAATTATCATCAAACCTTGTTTCAGTAGTGTTTACAATACTACTAGTATTTATGTTTTCTAATCCAAAAATTCCTTCAGCTAAACCAGTTGTTGAAACAACTGCCTCTAACTCCCAAGCATTATAGTCAATGATTTCTTTAAACTTTGCAGTATCTCTTTGATAAAGCAGCGCATAATTATAATCCTGATAAGTTTCATCAGATGTTGAAAAAACATATTCTGGGTCATCAAGATTTGAAGGAAACCTGTCACTAGAAACAAGTGGTATATATATTCTTGTTTTAGTTGCGTTTTCTTGATTCACCAATAACTTTGCAGTGAAAATCGAAAGATCCCCGTCTGATCCTGTTTGTTCTGTCTCTAGTCTATAAACTTCACTACCGACAGTTGGAGTTACTACTGCCTTAAATCTTGTTGGATTATTTGTAAGAGCTGGAATGGAGACAAAACCAACTGAACTGTTAGCTTCATTTATAATATGAATACTTCTATTAACGGAATCAAGATTAGTTGCTACCACTTCAAACTCATAACTGCTTACACCATCGTAGTAGTCAGTATTAAATGAAGTTCTTGTTCTTTCAAACGCTAAACTTGAAGCACTAGCTGAAGAGACTGGAGTATCTGTTAACTCTACAGGAACTTGTAAAAATAAATAACCAGCTCTTGTGATACTTTGCTCACTAGATTGAACTGTAACTCTACCATCAGCATAAACACCTTCAACAATATAATAATATGTTTTATCTGCAACAAAATCAGTATCAGAGTATGTTAAAGAAGCAGTATTAGTTATAAGCCCATAAGGACCACCCGATTCAAGTGAGCGTCTTAAATTATAACTTACGACTCCACCACCAAGGCTATCCCATGAAACATCAATTGTTGAAGCTCCATTTACTAAAGCTAAATTTGTAGGTCCTGCAATAAGATCAACACTCACTTCTAAAGAATCTATGGACGGAACACCTGAAAGATTAACAGATCTTATGACGTAATAATAAGATGATCCAGGAACTACAGTTGAGTCAGTATATGTAATATCACCAGGACCCGGTGATGCTAAAAGTGAATAAGGTCCACCTGTACTTGTGCCTCTATAAATTTCATATCTTTGTAGATTAGGAACAAAAGTCCATTCTAAATTCACTTCACTCGTATTAGCAGTAAAAGCTTGCAAACCAATAGGTACAGCAGGAACTACACTTAAATTCGTTCCATCACTTACTTTAGAGAAACTTAACTCAACTCCAGCCGCAGTAAAACCTTTATACTTATAATAGTATGTTCTGTTTACATTAGGAACAATATCATTGTATGAACTTGTCGCAAGGTTATTTGCTAATTCTAAGAAAACAACCCCATCATCTGATCTATAAAGTGAATAAGTTGATGCTAGCGGATCTACTGACCATGTTATATCAATACTTGTTGGGTTGTTATACTGTGCTATTGGTTTTGCAGGCTCAAGCTGTGGAACAACAACAATCTCGTTTGAAACAGGGCTTTCTTGACTACCATTAACAGCAGTGACAACAAAGTAATAAACTGTTCCTGATGTTAAACCTGTTACTCTAACATCTTTATTTGTAGTAGCACTTCTTACAGGAGCACCGTAAGATCCTGAAGAAGTAGATGAATAAACATTATAACTTGTTTGTCCAGATACTCTTGACCAAGAAAGGTTAATCTCAGTACCTGTATCATTGTTCTCAGCAACTAAATTAGTTGGAGTAAGTGGAACAGCACCTGGTGAAAATCCTTGGCTTGAAGGAGATAAAGTCTGCCCTGAAGCAAAGTTCCCTTGAATTTTATAAAAATAAATATTCCCGTTTAATGCGGTAAGGTCAACATAATTAGTTGAGGGGTAAGCTGTTGCTAAGGTTGAGAAACTTATTCCATCACTTGATCTTAAAATATCATAATTTGTAACACCTGATAAAGCACTCCAAGATATTTCAATTTGATTATCACCAACTACTCCTGTTGGAGTTGTAGGGAAACCATAAGTAAAAGCTGAAACAACACTTGATTCAGTACTGACCATACCGACAATGGAGGCTACCTTAACAAAATACTCAGTATTTGCAGCTAAACCTAGTAGGTTAAACTCAGTAGATACAGTAAGCCCCCTACTCTGATATGGCCCACCAAAACTAGTTGCTAGGAATACTTCATACTGACTTGCCCCACTTACTGCTGGCCAATTCACTTTAATAAAACTTGCGTTTTGCACTGATAAACTTAAATTAACAGGTGCTGTTGAATCTGTTCTTGTTGCAGCAATAGTGTTTGATAAAACACTCTCTGTAAGGTCTGCAAATCTAGATTTTACTCTATAATAATAACCATTATTAGCTACTGGAGTTAGATCAGTATAAGAATTAGAGGGAGCAATTCCAATACTTGAGTATGGTCCGTTAATATCTTGCGCTCTATATACAACATAATCTGTAGCTGTTGGAATAGCTGTCCAGCTTAAAGCAATGTCTGTAGCTGTTGGACTTGCTAAAAGGTCTCCTATCTTACCTTCTCTAAAAGAAACTATATTAGAATCTACT
>CALLAU010000077.1 GCA_938002015.1 uncultured Bdellovibrionales bacterium | reverse complement strand
ATCACCAATCTCTGCTCTTAAGAGTCGAACTTCCCAAGCATCTTTTGAGCCAACAAAGTGCGGATACTTCTCTTTTAAAATACTTTGCAAAGCTGCGGCTTGCTCAGCCGTGCCGTCAACTACGATGTCTAAATCTTGGTTTCCGCGGTAAATATTTGTGAAATCGTAATCAAAACGCTCGGCTTGATATTTTTCATCTCCTGCTTCTCTTTCTAAATCCCATCTTACGTAATGCGCAAAAGCTGAGGCCGTGCCACCAAAAAGATATACCTTTACCCCAAGCTTATTTGCTTCTTCTTTGATGAAAGCAAACTCTTGAATACGTTCGATTCTCTTTTGAGTTTGATCCGAGAGTAGATACGGTTGTACTTGAGCCAAAGCAACTTTGAAACAAAGTAAAAAGGTTATAGCGAGTAGACATTTCATTATAAATTATCAATATCCTCTTGCAATTTTATACCCGTCTAACTCATTTGGTGTCATTTGTATTTTTTGACCATTATCTAAGAGGAGATAGAATCTCTCATCAACCGGATATGACTCTACACGATCAGTTGAAAGCTCAACTATTAGAGTTCCTTCGATCACTTTACTGCCATCTCGGAGCCCTACTCTTTGGTTATTGAGATCAATGTCAACCTCTTCTGGTCTTTGAAAAACACTCCAAGTGGTTCTTTCTTGAATAGCTTTAATGCTTTGCCATGAGCTAGAAAAATTTCCAGACTGATAAGTCCTTTCTCTAATTCTTAAAGTTGGTTGATGTAAAAACTTTGTTTCAAAGTACACTTCACTCGTCATACCCATTATGCTCATGAGTTGATGTAAGGTTTTAGAGCCTAGTGGAATAGGGACTGTGACTCCACTAAGTGTTGTTATGCTGTATTTAAGTCCCACAGGTATTGATTCAACTCTATGCGTAACAAAATCAGCGTTGAGTACGCCTTGAATAATTAGATTTTTGCCATTTAAAATCATTGAGGCTCTGACATACATTCCATTAACGTTAATGCCCTTAATGCTTCCGAATGAGAGCTGATACCAATCACTTTCAGATTGAGGTATGAAGTTTTCGTTAGCTATCTCACTACCTTCAATTTTACCGTGTATGGAATTGTTAAAAAATGTGTCTTCATTATTAAACAAACTTACTTTTTTACTAAGTAGAAGTTGGCAGTGTTTAGCTGATGAATAAGAAGAATAAATTAGAGTTAAAACTATAATTTGAAATAAGAAAAATAACTTCATAATAACCTCGTTGATAATACATTTCAAAAGTTGTGCCGGTAAGGAAGCGAAGTATTTGAGTTCTAAGAGCTATAAGTGTCTATTTTTTTTACAGCTCCAGATGTTCAGCAAGCCTTAGAATAGATCAGCTTTCAATAAACGTATTCTTTGCTAGTTCAGTAGATTATTGTCCAGATGGATCGAGTATTTTTTCCATTCTGTCTAGCCTCTCTCTTTTCTTAGCTTCAGCTTCGATTTCTTCTTTAACAAAATTATACCCTGTGTATGACTGAGGGTTTTTTAATAAGCAACTCTTTAGCATTTCGATTGAATAGGAAGTGGCCCACCTTGGTAAAGAGTCATTAAATTCATCAATACACGTTTTTTCATATTTAAGGTAAGTACTATCCCTAAGATAGAGTTTACCTCGTTTATTACCTTTTAGTGACTGTATGCTGGCTACGTCATAATATGCCGAGTAATGCTCATCAAGATCACCTGGTCTGTTTTTTTCTTGCAATATATCAATATTTAATTCAGGTAAATTATACATGCAGGATTTATTTAAAATACTACAATAGAGGTTACTTAAGTGTTCGTCATATCCAAACTCAGGTGTTTTTTCGATAAAGCAACTATCATAAGAAGCCTTGCAGCTTGATACTTGATCTCCAGAAAGAATACTTAAAATTGAGGGGGTTATGTAATTTAACCCATCACACATAAGCTTTGTGCCATCATAAGAAAAATTTAAGTGACCACATTTAAGGCCATAGCCTGGTTGCATATAGCGAGATGGCATTTGAGTTTTGCTTTGCCCAATTAGACATTCTTCTCGGCGACCTATTGTATAATTAAAATCAAAAGCCCCTAAAGATGAATGAAATTCAAATGATAAATCAAGTGGTAAATCTTTTTTCTCTAAAATTATTCTACTACGAGAATTTTCAGAAGTGTACTCATAATAACTTGTTTCGTGTGCGTTGCAAAAATTATAGTTCTTACTAACAAGCATAGGTTCAATACTTTCACTGGTAGAAAACATGTTCTCAATAAAAACGGTTTTTATAACATAGTTATTTCGACTAAAATTATTCTGTTCAATTAAATCATAAGCATCATTTAGTCTTTCACGATTAGAATCTGAAAAATAAGTAATCCATCTTTTACTTATAATAACTTCGGTTTCACTATCTGATAGATTATTATAGCTTTGTGTTAAACCCATTAAAATCCAATTTCTATTTTGACCAACGTTCTCTGTTCTTGTTCGACGACAAAATAGTGGAGCTCCAAGGTCAAGATCTGTTAATGTGGCATTTAACTTATATTTAAATTCATTTCTTTTATTTTCTGTTTGATTGGCAAGCACACCTCTCATTTGACCTAGTGATTCAATAGTAGATCCAAAATGTGAGAATAAAGCACATTCTGTGCCTTCAGTATTTTGGTTAAAAACACTTGTTTGGTAGTCGTAGTCTTCAATACTTGTTATGTTAGTAACTCTTTGAAACCTTGCAACTTGTGAGTAATCACCATCTAGGGCAAACGCTGAAATATCTAAGTGATATAAGGGAAGAGTTCCTTTAACATAATACGGGTCAGGTCTTCCTGAACAAAAAACTAGAGAGGGAGCTGGTTTTATATTTTCTTCACAAGTTTTTGTGGTAATAAACATTTTCTCTGCTGCTGTCAGGCCGTTTATAACAGTACCTGAGCATGTGTGTAAAACTTCCGTATTCATAGAATCAGCTCCTCGTTTTTGAACTAATGTGCATACTGAGTAAGGAAAATCATCGTTATCTGTATATTCACCGACAAGTGAGAAAGAGTTAAACGAAAAAAACGTTATGAAGAAAATAAGACTGATGAAAAGATGGTGCATTAGAGTGCTCCTTTAGATGGTAATGTTGCTAAAATACTTTTACATGAATAGTGATTTGAGTTTAAAGGTAAGCCTACTTGATTTCTGATCCACTCCTCAATTCTTATTGAATTGATATTTACAAGAGGTTTGCCTTTTATTTGTCTTTGTTGTTGAGCTTCTTTTAAATAATCAATTATTGTTGGGTTAGACTTAACTTCTTTTAAAAGAACGCTTAAAAGCTGCTTTACTAGTTCGATTGTGTTTCTATGCTTATGTAAACTTTCTAAAACGGGCTCAAGTTTATGTGGATAAATCTTTAATTGTGCGATGAGTTCATTCTTTGGAGCTCTTGCTATCACTTGTGAAAGACGGTTTGCTAAATACAGCTCAAGTTCTTTAAAATTAGTTTTAGTTTGTATAATCCAGTGGAGTAATTGACTCTTTGAAATGCTAGTGAACTTTTCATACCTTTTGTTAAACAGGTTTTGTAGAAGAAGAGAGAGGTCTGAATCTTGAAACCCAATTGCTGATAGTAGCCTCATATTGCGAGCATCGTCATCTAAAAGGCAATCAGCAAAATTTTCATTTAAAGTTTTTATATTAAAAGCACTTCGGACTCTAGAAAAAATCTTACTTAATGAGCTCTCATTATTTATGCATGACATAATAATGGATTGACCAAACGCCTGCGTTTGATCAACACTCATTCTGTGTAGTTCTCTAAGTGCGAAGATGTTTGTGTTGATATTATGTGATTTAGAACTGGCGAGTTTAGCAAGTGCTATATTATAGCGTTCCTCACTAGTAAGGTGACTAATTGCTCGTAACCTTCGTAATTCAAGTTCAATAAGTTCTTTAGATTCAATTGGCCCATTTTCAAAGTCAATATCAATTAAAGCATTAACAAGCTCTTGAGTGTTTAGGTTGTTCTTAAGAGACTTTAGGGTATTTAAAAGATTTGAGAGAAGAGTGTAAAAATGTGTAGTTTTAATTCCACTAGAGAAATCTTGATTAAAAACAGTTTTTGATTTTTTAAAACCAGCAAAGCTAAAATTTTTGAATAAAGAAATAAGCGAGTTAAGATTGATATCCTTATCTGACTTACTGCTGTTTAAATAATGAAGCCATGCGAGCCACTGATTAAGCCCTCTGCTCGAATCTAGCAGGTCTTTACTCAAAAAACCGTAAGAGCTTTCTGACATACTAATTTCAATTAAATAATAAAAAGGAATATAAGTTTTACCAGGGACGTAATGTTTTATGAAAATTTCTGGAGAACTTTTAAAAAATAGAAACCAGTTATCAGTAAAACTTTTTAAGACCTCTGGTCTTATTTGATTTGACCAGTTATTTTTATACTTTTCTAAAACCATTGATATTAGCATTTCTCTTAATTTTAAATTAGTTATTTTATTTAAATTGGAAGTGTTGAAATTATAGAATGTTGCTATAAATTCATGCCCTTCAGTCAGAAGACTTCCTGCTTTGAGTATGATTTCAGCTTGCTCTGAAGGTTGTAGCCCTGTGGCGAAATCTTCAAAATTTGTATTAACCACTAATCTTTTTAAAGCTGATAAACGAGTGTTTTTAAACCTTTCTTCAAAATGCTCTAACCTTCCAATTGGTAAGAACCGGTCGATGATGTGTGTTGAAAATAAGGAGTTTTTTGATTCCTCAGGTTGAGACAAGTTACCACTCATAATTAATTTGATTTCAGATTGTAGTTTTTTTGTACTTACCCCCATTTCTAATAAAGAAGAAGTGAGTAATAACTTTATTTCTGCGGAGAGATTGTGAAAATTAAATTGTAAGTAAGTTATTAAAGCGTTAACCGTATTTTGGTGAAAATGCTCCCGCTTATCAATAGAAGCAACGTATAATGAATAAGCTGTTTTTTTAGTAACCTCATAGTTTTTGTCCTTCAATAGCCTTAAAAGAAGTGGGGTGGCGTCGTCTCTTTTAAAAGCTATAGAGTATGAATCAAAGAGTTCAATAGAGAAAATACCATCATATTGATTAAGAATAGCTTTAATTGAATCTATATTTAATTTAAGAGCGAGAAACTCTTTTGAGATGAACTTAAATAAATCATGAAGCTTTAGAATCTCAAGGTTATCTTGAATAATTTTTGTAAATTCATCCAAAATATTATCACGGTTAGCCCAAAAACTTAAAACTAAAGAGACATTTTTATTGTTAAAATTAATATCAGACATATTATCTAAGATATGATTAATTGAAAGACTGAAAGGAATTGTATTCACAACTGTTTGAATTTGTTCATAAGTGAATTTATCAGTTTTAATTCTCTTTATTACTTTATAAATATCATTAAAGTTAGTTGCCTTTGAAGTTTCTTCTAAAGCTTTTTCTAGAGTATACCCTCTTTCTTTATAAGGGGAGGTGTGTTCAACAACGCCACCATTTTTAATAACATAAGCGCCGTAGCCCATTAGGCTGTATCTAATAATATCAACTCCAAAAGCAGCTGAAAAATCTTCATAACTACCTGCAAACAAGTTGAAAACTCGCTTGCCTTCTCCGTATCTAATATCAACAATTTTTGCATCATTCGTTATTTGTAGTTTTGCAACATGAGCTTCACCTCCACCCCAGTTTATTGCAAGTTTTATCTCATCTTTGTTTGCTGCATATGTTCCTTTTCCTGCAACACCAGTAGTTGATGGTAGATTTCCAAATTTTAAGATATTCTCTAATTGGTTTATTTTTTGAGTTCCATGGTACAAAAAGAAAGGTTCTGTACTCGGGTCTATTTTGATATAAAAATTATCTTGATCAACCTCGTACTCCTCAAGATTGGTATCTACAGAATTTAAATCATAAAATTTTGTATATGTGAAAGTATTGTATGGTGGAAAATCAGCATATGCTTGTGTGAGCTCACCAAAGCCGGCACTTCTCATTATTTTATCAGAAGCTGTAACATTTGCAAAGCTTGTGAATGCTTTTGAAACAGAGGATCTGATCCAATTAAGGATTTGAGGATTCTTTAAAAAAGGTGTTAACTCTCCTGTTTTAGCTACAGTTTGAATAAGATCTTTTACATAATCAACACTATTTTCATCTAATTTATTAAGAGGACTACTTTTTGAATCTAAATTTCCGTATCGAAAATAATAGTCTAGTGAAGCAAGTCTTAAATACCTTAACGCTAAGAGAATAGGGTGGTTAAGCTTTTTTCTTGCATAATACGTAGACCAAAAATCATGTCTTAAAGAAGGTTGAATTGTGATTTTACCACTAATAATTTCCCAAAGAGGGTTTCCAAACTGAGGGAGTGGGATAAAGCCTTGTTTCCCTAAAGCAATTTTTTCAACTGGGATATAACCTTGCTTAACCTCATCAAGTCCTGATCGAGTCCTAATATTGATACGATCTTTATTGACCTGCTGAATAGCATCTATGTGAAACCTTGCCCCACTAACCGTAATAATTTTATTTGAAATAACGTCAATATCTGATCTTGAGTCTAAAAAGTCTGTAGCCTTTATATTACTTTTGTTTATAAGATTCATTTTTACTTCATTAAATTCATCTTCACTTTGTGTATACTTAAAATGACTAGCTATCCAGTAAGTAAAACTTTTTGCAGCACCTCCATATATTATTGCAGATGTGTCCTGTCTAAAAATAGCTTTAAATGCGTCCACCTTAACTACAAGAACTTTTGCAATTTTCTCTAGCTCTTCTTGCTCTATACTAAAAGGCGTAGGAGTCTCTAGAGGCTCATTTGCTAAAGAGAGGCAAAGAAACCCGTTTAAGAATATAAAAGTTGATAAAAAGAGTAAAAGCTTTTTAAACATAATCGCTAAATTCCAACTCCCAATAAACTTTTACAAGTGAAAGGGTTTAAAGAGTTATCAGTACCGCTTCGCACAGGTTTAGAGCTGACACCACTTAAATAAGGACTTGAGAAGTCATAATTTAAGAAAGCTTCTTCTATATTAACATTTTTTGTAACTAGCCCTTTAAGATCTGTCGGCAAAGGTTTAAAAGAGGTTTCGTTCATATAGGCTTTAAGTATATTTTTAGTATTAAAGAAATGGATTCCTACTTTTTGAAGACTACTGAGTTCAATCAAATTGCCATATTCATTAACTTTCTCACTAACAAGGTTATGGAAGTATCTTGCAGGAGACATTTGATCTTCATCTAATCCCTCAACTTGGTATTGTGTTGTTTGAAGTATTGCGCGTATGAAGTCGACATACCCTCTGTGAAGAGTTTGCTTAGCCTGAAGGCCTTCCTCGTTTATAATCTTTGGTAAAGAGCTGGCTACAGCTGAAAGCAAAGAGAAGTATGCTGTTGTTTCATCAAGATTGCTATCCGGGAAATTTTTTCTTAATACTCTTGCTAAGATATCTTTTTGTTTACCATGAATATCAAATAAATCTGCAATTTTATTAGTTATGTTTTTATTAGCCCCAACTTTATATAGTATCTGTGATATTGCAAAAAGTCTGACTATTTTATCTCTCATTTCAACTGAAATTTTAGTAAGTTGACCCATATCTATCGGTCTAATAAAGGTTTTAAAGTTATCATTAACAGGCTCAAATGCAATTCTATAATTGCCATCGTGACGATCAGGTTCAAAATCGTATATAGAGCCCATCGAATTAAAGAGTATATCTGTTTCAACTTCTAAAATTACTTTAGCAGCTTTTAGTGCAACTTCAGGGTGTTTTTCTTTTATTTCATTGAATGACATTCCATCTGCAAAAGCAGAAACAATTAACCTTTCGTTTACGAGCTCTTCAACAGGTACTTCAATAATAACATCTTCAGTTGATCTTTGTGCATATATTGTCTTTCTAGCTCTAGCTGATTTTTCAACTTCTCCGTGAGCATCAACTTCGTCCTCTACAGCTTGTTTAGCGGCATCAGCTATTGTTTGAAAAATCAAGAATTCACTGCCTCCTTTTGAGATGAGCCTTTCAGCCATACGATCTAAAATGGCGTACTGAGTTTCTCTATTATTAATAGCGGCAAGTCTAAAAATTTTTAAAATTACATCCTCATCCTTAAGTTCATCATGAGCTAGAACAGCGTATTTAATTGAAGCTCCTCCGACAACTTGCTTTACTGAAAACGGAAGTTCTGTTGATTCAACACCTAAGATTTCACCTAGATCTTGATAGACATCTCCTCTTGATGGAATATTAGCACCTTCTCTTAAATCTGCTAGATGCACATTTTCTTCAGGGGGTAGTCTATTTGTTGCTGCTAGTATCTGTCCAAATTTAACAAATAAAGTTCCTAGTGTTTCTAGAATATGTTTTAGAGTTTCTCCAGGAGATGATTGTGTTGCTGGAGGAAGTGCATAAAGATAACTAAATATATATGTTGTTAGCACGTCATTACCAGTTTCATTCATTGCATATAAGAAAGCATCAAGCACTTTATAGGAGATTTGTTGAGCTTGAGTTTGTTTACCTCCAATTAGAGTTCTTGCAAGCTGAGATTCAGGTGTGCCTACAGTATTTTTCATAACAGTATTTATAAAATTACTTCGGCCTTCTTGCCTGCTAAGTAATACATGTGTAAACAATGAGTCTAGTAATCCCCATCTGCCTTGAAGTGGAAGTGTTTCAAAAATCCTTTTTATTCTTTCTGGCCCAACTGTACTAAAGGCTCTTTTTATTTTTTTTGATGCAGGTTTAGCTCCTCTTAAGTACATTACAAAATCAATAATCTGACTCACTCTCCATGAGTGTAGCTCTTTAAAGATTGACTTCATTAGCATAACATTTTCATCAAAAATTCCATCTTGAGCGGCTTTATCACCTATATCTTTAAGCTTGCCTGGATCTTTTTTTGCTTGATCAATTAAAATTGCTTCTTCAGCTGTACTTAGTATTTCCACAGACAAATTTTCTAGAAACTCTGCGTACTTAATACCTCTATCTGGCATATTTAGTTTTACAATTTCAATAACCTCTTGAAGTAGATCTAGCCTGTCTGCATTTGCTGGGTGCTTTAAGAGTCTTCTAAGCTTAGTGCTTCGCTTAATTTTCTTAATTGCAAGGGCCGAGGCAATACTGGTTTCCCAAATACGACCTTCAATAATAGCATATTCCTCTAGTTTATTTGTTTGCTTTGCTGTCTTAGCGGCATCAACAACAGTCCAGAAAAATTTATCTGTTGATGAAGTAACGCCCTTCTCTGTCATTCTAAGCCAAAAATTAAGCTTTCCATCGAAATCAGTTGGTATTATATTAAACTCATTTGACTTATTAAGAATAAGTTGATGAAGAACCTCAGCTTGTGCTGGTGAATACTTCCATATTCCTCCATTTTTTTCAGCTCTTTCACGTAACTGTTTAACAAGGTATGACTCTAGCTTGCTAACATTATTATCGTTTACTGGCAGTTGAAGCCAAAAGTAATCATTTTCAAAAATAGCATTTAAATCCTCTGAGTTTTTAATAATGTCAGGATTTGAAATAATATGATTATAAAAAATCTGTGCATATTCAGAAATTTGAGTATTTCTAGGAATAAGCTCTTCTTCTACCCACTTAACAATCTCACTGATTGAATCTAGTTCTTTGAGTTTTCTTTTAATAAGTCGAGTAATTACAGCTTTTGAAAACCTTCTTGTCGTATTACTAAAAGTTCCGTACCCACCGAGGCTACCAATTTGTTCTCTAATTGAACCGTTTGCTATAGCACTGTTTGAGCTCTTTAAAGCTAAGGCAACTGTTTGGTATGCAAGTTTAAAATCCCTTAGAATTGTAAATGACTGAAGGTCTATACTGCGTACTCCCCCACTATTATTATAGTCTATTTTTTGACTAAAGCGGTATGCATTAATTATATCAGTATACATATTAACGAGAATATTTCCTTCTTCACCTTCGGTTTGATTGTCTAGGAAAATAAAATTCGCCATCTTAGAGAAGTTTCTTCTAAAGAGCCTTTTGTATATTTTCTTAAAAGGCTTGTACCCAGAAGAATTATTCGTAATTTTTTGAAATTCGTGTAAAGAAATTATAAGTTTTCTTACGTTATTTTCTTTTTCTGCACGGCGCGCAAACGCTATGATGTGAGCTAGCTTAAAGTAGTTAAGATTACTTTGATCACGAAAATTAAAATAATTGAAAAAGCCAGAGATTTGTTCGTCATGGTTTTCAAGCGTTAAATTTTCTGGGAACTCTTCTTGATCGATATTTTCTGAAATCAAGTAGTCCATAATTTCAATTGCTCTGTATGAAAAAGCTCGCCTTGCAGCTGCTTTTTTAAGAAAATTATAACCAGGAGATGTTAGAGACGCTAGTATCATCTCTATTTGTTTTTTTGAAAATTTTCCTTGCTTTAACCTTATGAGCCAGTGGTCTATTGCTCTAATCAAAACTCTTCTACTGACCCATTTATAATTATCTTGTAAATGATCTTTGATTTCAGAAGGAAGCTCTAGACTTGTTTTTTCTGATATTGTGGTACTTAGCAAGTATTGAAAAATATCTATATATTGATCAGTTCCATATTCAGAATCATTTAAATCAATTGCTGTTAACCCTTCTTTTATGCCATTAAAAAAGTATCCAGGGAGATTTATTACAGCAACGCTTCCTTTGTATAGAGCTTTTGATAAGCCAAATACATGTGATTTAACTTGTATTGCTTTTGTTTTATAAGCCGCAGGGTGTTTGAAATAGTGATAGGCAATAGCTACTGACGCAATGGCCAATGTACCTTCAAAAAAATAGTCTCCACCCCAATCTAATAGTTTATTATACCCATCTTGTGATGTAATTGGATCGTATTCATTTGAATTTCCTGATGATGACCCTCGTGATTGTGTTGTATTGTTATTAGATTGTGTGTTGTTTGATATTGTTTTAAAAGTTGTTTCAGTACTAGTGCTTGCTTCATGTTCTGGTAAGGCGTAGTCAAGACCTTGCCCAAATTTTCCAACAGCGTAGTTAAATGCAGATGCGCTTGTCTCCCATGTCCAAGATGCCCCATTACCGATTGCACCAAAAATGGAGCCTACAAGTGAGCCTATAGGTGACCAAACCCATGGAGTAAGTATATTATCGTTAAAACTCCATGCTAAATTATAAGCACCTACACCTACAGTCGATACACCATGCCAAATTGAAGAGAAAACATAACCTATACCGCTTCCAAGTTTTACTATAGGAGCCGAAAGCTGAATCAGCCATTCTGGTGTTTCTGAAAGTTGAATAGCTTGTCCAAAGTGTTTGTCAAAATCACTCTCTGTCATGACTTCTTTAAAATTACCAAAGTTAAGGCCAAAGTATGAGTTTGCTGCTGTCCATCCAACATACAGCCATTGTGGAAGTATGTATCCAACAGGAAGCCCAAACCAATGTAGAAATGAAGAGTAAAAAGGCGTTACATATGCTCTCATTCTTCGGTGTAACCTTTTATCTCTTCCGTTAAAGGGGTGTTTTGCTTGAAAGCTTTTACTAGTTTTGGATTTGTTTTGAATATAAGCCAAATAGAGTTTTTGTATTTGAACCCTGACTTCATATATATCATCTTCAAAAGCGTTGATGTTATCAACTCCAACCATTTTCCTAGTAAGTTTATGTCTGACTTTTTGTGAATAGTCTTTGTTAAACTTACTAAATATTCTCATTTCAAATCGTGTTAAAGACTCTGCTCGAAAATCAACAGCAATTATTTTTTCTAAAGCTGCGAGGTCTTGTTTAATACGATGCTGTAACTCCGGCTGAAAATCATCCCAAAGCCCTTTCTCTCCTAAAAGCCTGTAAAAACGAGGGTCATCACTAAATCCATAAACTTTTGGGTCTGCAGCAGATACAGAAGAAGCTATCTGAGCAGCTAGTTCATCAATATTTTCAGAAAAGGCAATTGCCCCAGCAGAGATATCAAGGCCTGTGATGACTCCTTGGTCATTAATATGAGTTATGATTTTTGGAACTAATAAACCTGAAATTTGTATATTGATGTTACTAATATCTATATCAGGAAATAATGTAGAGATAATTCTTCCAAAAAGATTTCTTGCGTTTTCATGTATGCCACCTAATAAGAAAAGAGAAGCGTTTTCCGTAAAGTTGGTGGGGTTAAGTTTTGGGAGTTGCTCAAGTTTAATTTGGGAAAAATCTTGAACTGCCTCTTCAAAGCTTTCAGTTGTAAAATCATTTAAATTTGCCACCAGCTGTTCACTGGCATCAAGAGCATTTGAAACACTATCGGCGTGTTTTTCATCGGATATAATGTCATTACTATCTACCTCTGGTATTTCAATATTACTTCCTGATCCAGTCGAATTTGCAAAATCTCGAAGCGCTTCAAATGCGCCTCTTAAGTTTTGTGAGTCTGAACTAAAAGCTTCTGTTGCTTGCTCTGAATTTGTTTCTGTAGGCTTTGCTTCATCAGCAAACGCATGTGGGTGAAGAAACGACATCTGTAAACTTAATAGAGTACAAAGGCAGCCTCTTAAGCTTAGAAGAAAACTGAAATGGCGATTTTCTAAATATACTTTTAATTTACTCATATGTTGTTTTTTGCAAATTAGAAGCCTACTTAAGTTTACCTATGACGTATGTGTAAGAGTTGAGAGTTAAGATTTATACAGGTGTTAAATTTTTTGATACTTATTAATATTACATGTTCTATATAATTAGCTAATTATGTTTGCTAATTATGGTGTATCAAAATGAAACAAAAAGCTCTTTCAAATCAAATAAGGTGGAAGCTTTGCATAGTTTGGCTAAATAAGTTTTTTAAGAAAATTTTAAAAGAAGGTCTGTTATTTATATTGCCTGCAATGCTGGCATGTTGTTTTGCCACAGCTCTGCATGCATCTTATATACAGGTCCTTTGAGCTCTCTTTATTCCGTCTTGAATAAGGACTTGATAGAAGGCCCATAACTATAATAAGGCCAATAATCCCAAAAACAATGTATCCAACAAATTTCAAAAGTCAGGCTCTCCTGCAAAAAAGTTGATTTTAAATTATATACAGCTTTTTCTTGATGGGCTAACCTTAAGTTATGGAAATAAATCATCTTAAAGAAGAAACAAAATTTGTTGCTCTAGTTGATGGAGCTCAAGCTCATTTACTTTATAGAGAAACTAGTGGAGTGCTTGATTTTTATTCAACATATGTTCCTGAAAGCTTAAGAGGAAAATCTATAGCTAGACATCTAGTAGATGCAGGGGTGAAGTATGCAACTGAGAATAAGTTTAAAGTTAAACCATCATGTTCTTATGTTGATGTTTACTTTAAAAGAAGACCTGAGTTGAATGACTTAAAAGTTTAAAACTAAGTAAGTGATGAAACTTGGATTAAGGGAGAAAAGCTAAAATGTATGTTAAAAGAAATATTAGTACAGGACTTATTTTAAAGTATGCTTGGCCAGTTTTACTTTTTGCTGTTTCATGGTCAGGCTTAGTGTTTTCTTTATACTACTTCCTGAATTTTGATTTTATAAGCATTCCCTTTCAGCCTCTAAGTGTAATAGGTATTGCAGTAGCTTTTTTCATTGGCTTTAAGAATAACCAAAGTTATGACAGGTTTTGGGAAGGAAGAAAAATTTGGGGAGCTATAGTGAATTATAGTAGAACCTGGGCTAACCAAAGTCTTCACCTTCTTAGTGAAAGCGATAAAATAACAAAAGAAGAATTAAAAAAAGAACAAAGAGTCTTAATCTACAGACATCTTGCTTGGCTTCACACGCTAAGACTTCAGCTTAGAAAACCTGTTTCTTTTTCTCTTAAAAACAATTCTGCAGTTGAGAAGTGGCATGAAAGTCATAACGATCATGAAGATATATGTGCAGTATTAAAACCTTATTTAAGCGAAAGTGATAGTGAAGACATCTCAAAAAGGCAGAATGTAGCAACTCATCTTATAAAGTTACAAGCTGCTCACTTAAAAAGATTAAAAGAGAAATTTTCTTTAATGGATGGCTTTAACTACACAATGTTTATGAACACTTTAGAACAGTTTTATAACTTTCAAGGAAAGTGTGAGAGAATTAAAAACACTCCATTTCCAAGACAGTACGCCTACTTTAGTAAAGTCTTTGCCTATATTTTTGTCCTTCTTCTTCCGTTTGGTCTTTTAGATATTTTCTTAGAAGAAATGCATGGTGGTGCACATGAGAACTACCCGCAAAGGTATATTTTCTTACTTATGCCAGTGTCTGTTTTAGTAAGCTGGATTTTTCTTACGTGGGAAATCATTGGAGATAATAGTGAAGACCCTTTTGAAGGAAGAGTAAATGATGTTCCTATGACGGCTCTTACAAGAACAATTGAGATTGATTTAAGAGATATGTTAGATGAAGAAAAACTTCCGCCTAAGCTAGCAGCTAAAGATAATGTTTTATATTAAAATTTAATAAAAGCTTCTCATAGTTTCACATTGTGTCTGTGTAAATTCATCACCAAAAGGAGCTTTTTTCTTACTCATTACATTATTAGGTAGCTCAAGATGACCATGTAGATCTAGAAAAGTGTGACCGAGTTCGTGTGCAAGTACTGAGTAGTTTGTTATATTATCAAATAAATCGAGGTATCTTTCAGTTCTCTTCCAGGTATAAAAAACAAAGCTTACTCTTTTACGAATTTCTTCAATATCATGTTGATCAATCCAGGTATAGGCATCAAAACGGTTAATACTAGTATCTTTGTGGGCAAAAATGACAAGGGGTCTGTCTTTTATATTAAGGTTTTTAATAAGCTCTGTATCTTCCTGCTTACTGTGATCAAAAGATGCTGATTCGGGTTTATGTAGTTTGGCAAGCTTTATGGGGTTAAAACTTATAGAGCACTGAGAATAGATCTCTTCAACACGTCTTATGCGTTTAATGACTTCAGCTTCACTCCATTTATTATTATCAAGTATAACAAGGCTTAGTGGTATTTGTTTTTCTTCACTAGTGCTAGAATTTATATGTTGCCAGTTGAGAGTACTAGCGTAGCTATTAAAGCAAGGTAACGAGAAGAGGTAAAAAAAAAGTAGTGTTTTTACTAAAGAATTTTTTAGTGAATAAATAGCCCTCTCCTTATCTTAAGCTTTGTTTCCTACTTTTAATAAAGTTTTAGGCTTTAAGAAACCACTAAATCCTTACTTATAATTTAGTTAGTAAAAGAAGTACTAAGGTAAGGGTGTCTTTTAAAGGTTATAAGTAAATCTTATGAAACTGCTTGTTTACACGGCTTTAAAGGTTTTCTTTGTTTGGTTGCTGTTAGTTTTAAGTAATGAGTCCTTGTGATTAAGAACTATCTTTTATATGTAAGTAGCAGGGGAAGTAAGGGGATGAGAAATCTATTAACAGCAATGTTTATAGGGTTTTCATGGACTGCGGGGGCATGTCCAGAAAGCTTTGAGCATGATGATATAAAAGTAAGCTGGATATGTAAGAGCATAGAAAATGGTGTCGAGCATCGTGAGAAACAAACTCGTCATACAGATTCTAATGACTTAATTGAAGTTGATTTTTTTAAAGACTCTAATAAGCCTTATCGTAGAGATGTTTATGAAACTAAGTATGGGCTACTTGGAAAGTATTTCTTCACTTATTTATCAGATAATGAATCAAATTTTAAATTTAAAAAAATAAGAGTTTATGACTTTAATGATGAACTCATTGCTGAACACAGTGTTGATGTGCCTACCGTATTAATTGAGGATTCTAAAAATGAAGTTTCTCTCTCCTTTCCTAAAGTCTTAATTATTGATAGTGGATTTAACTACACTCATAAAGATGTTTTTGGAAAACACTTTGTAAACCAAGATGAAAAAATAGATGGCATTGATAACGATGGTGATGGACTTATTGATAATTTGACAAGTTTTAATGGTGAGCAAGCAGCTGGTGGTTCAGTTAATTATAAATTTAATTTAAACCAATTTATTCAGCTTCCAACAAAAGGTGCTGCATTTACTCATGGTGGTTTTGTTTCAAGTGTAGCTATGAGGGATATTCATAAAACGTCTTTTCTCGGCGCAGGAGGAGATATTCACTCAGCAGTGTATCTTTATAAAATTTTGGAGCAGATCAATAGATACGATGTAAGATTTACGAATATGAGCTTTGGCTTTGGAGATAAAGGTGGTGTTTCTTTAGTTGATAAAGAAAGTATTGAAGCTGTAGAAGGAATCATGAGAGCTTCATTTAATACTTTACATGTTGTAGCTTCTGGTAATGGGAGTAGAAACTTTGATGAGATAAAATACTCTGAGTACCCTGCATGTATAAATATAAAAAATAAAATTACTGTTGGGGCTTTGGGTAGTGCTGAAATTGATGAAGATCAATTACCAGATTATAAAGCAGCTCATTTTTCTAATATAGGTTATAGATGTGTTGATATTATGGCTCCTGGAGTAGATATGGTTGGGGCAGGTCTTGGCAATACTTATATGAAAGCCTCAGGAACTTCTGTTTCATCGCCCTATGTTTTAAATGTTCTTTTAAAGATGTATGAAAAGTTTGATGACTTAAACGCAAGAGAGTATAGAGAAATCCTTTTAAAAACTGCTTTTGTGCCTAAAGAAAATCCTTTTCCTGTAAAATCAGGTGGTATTGTTTTTCCTAAAAGAGCACTTTTAGCCATTGATAAAGTAAAGCAAGGGTTTTCTATTAGTGATTCTATTTGGCTGATCAGAGAAGAAATGAAGATTGCTGGTGAACTAGATGATAAAGACTTATTAATCAAAATGTGGAAGGATAGAAAGCTCTAGTAAGATGAAGAGCTGTTTATTGCCATAGAGACAAAACTGTTGGAGCTACATTTACAGGAAACCTATTTGCCCCTTCATTAAGTGAAATATCTACTCCGTAGCGCTTCCTCATCGCATCATGAAATCCGACCTGAAGTAAGAAGAGTTGTGCAACTTCGTTACCCCACACATATTTTTTATTTATATTTAATAGGTGGCTGATTTTTTTGCGAGGTTTTTGCGTTTGGTAAGGCTCACTTTCAAACGTTATAGTATGAGAGCCCATAGTATGAACTGCGTAATTAGTGTCAGGCTTTCTCTCACTGCTCCAACCAAAGGGGTTGTCACTGAAGGTGCCAGGGCTATTTGATCTAGCATATATATTATAGGCGTATGTTTTGCCAATTGAGTTTCTTCTAACCACGGCGTACTCATCTAAATCAATTCGTGTGTTTTGTAACCATCCAAGATAGGCTCTATATAAAATGACTTTTTCACGTGCTATATGAGCAAAAGCGGCTGAGTCACTTGCTTCTGTTAAATGTTGAAAGATCCAGTCTGCGATAATTCTACACTCTTGTGCAAGAGATACTATTTCATCCAAAACATCTTTGGTAAAAACTTGATTTGTGAGTTCTTTTTTAAGGTTTTCTAATATAACATTGATATGACTGCGAGTTTCAAAATCTAGGCCTAGCTGAATAGCTTGTTCTCTTCGAGTGCTCATGTCGTCTTTGATTTTTTCAATGAAACTTAGGGCTTCATCTGTATTTGAAATAAACTTTGCTTTGAAAACATCTCCTCCGTTTATTGAGTCTGCTCCCATTCTTGTGTTCCAAAGATTTGTTGTTTCAGAAGTTTCTTTCACTGACTCACTTTTAAAAAAAAGTGCAAATTGAGTTTTTTGTCTTTCAGATTCATGCTTGATGATTTCACCACTAGAATCTTGATGGGACCTTTCAGCAACAGTAGGTAAAAGCTTTTGTAGATAACTTACCCTGTAATTAAATTGATCAATTGAAGCGGCAATTTGACTAGGGTCTGTTAATTCATTTGGGTTTAGTGGAGCTATTTTAGATCTGATTTGACCTGTGAGCTGAGAGGAGAGCTCTAAAGGGCTTATAGGGGGAGCAGTTTTAAGTTCAATAATATGGTTATTTGCATTTAAAACCATATGGCAGCTAGGCCCAGCGTAGGTGTACAGTGGAGTTAAAATTGTTATTAAGAGTAAAAGTAGAGTGCTCATAATAAATACAGAGCAACAAATGGTCCATATAAGAAGTTTATGTGGCTGATATAGACTCTCATAGACTGCTATAAATTTGTTTTTAGCCATTTTTTGTCACCACTTAAGAGCAGAGTCTGTAAGGAGAGCAAATTTTTCTGGACGCTCAGCCTCAGAGGTGAGAGTGTTTAACGGGCCCTTATTTGTGTATTATTTTTTAAAAGGAGTATTATGAAATCTTCATCAACCGCTAAAATAAGCTCAATTATTATTGAAAAAGGAAACAGCCTTCCACTTAATATTTTAAGTATTTTTGGTGGTTTATGTTTATTAATTGCTCTTGCTCAAGTTGCTATTCCACTTCCCTGGACCCCAGTTCCAATCACAGGCCAAACACTTGGAGTAAGCCTTATAGGTTTATTGTGGGGTTTTAAAAGAGGTATTAGCGTAGTTGGTGTGTATCTTGCTTTAGGTGCTCTTGGGGCTCCTATTTTTGTGGGTGCTTCTTCGGGTTTGTTTGGTTCAACAAGTGGCTACTTGCTTGGAATGTTTTTCTCCGTTGCTGTAATCGGGTATTTATCTGATAAAGGTTTTTGTAATACTTTTTTTAAATCTTTAGTAGTTTGTTACTTAGGTTCTGTTTTTGTCTTCTTCTTTGGAGCATTTGTACTAAAAGCTTTTATTGGTGTTGAGAGTGTTTTCTATGTTGGAATTCTTCCTTTTTTAGCAGGAGATTTTATTAAAAACACTTTAGCTTCTGGTATTTCAAGGGCCGCACAAAAGCTATAAAGTCCTTTAAAAGTAGGGGAGCTTATAATCAAAAGCTCCCTTGAAGCATATCATTTATAAAAATACTTATTTCTGTAGTACCTGAAAATAAGTCATCATTAAGTACACTGATTGCCATAGCTTCTTCTAAAACAAGTTTAAGTCTTTGCTCTTTTGTAAGCCTGTTAAAAACATATAAGCTAATCTTTGATTCAAAGTTTAAGTCTCCTTTTAGCATGGAAACATTCTCTCTTTTCGTAAATCTTATTTTTAAACACTTACTACTGCTTAGTGGAAAAAGTAGTGAATCAGAGTTTTCTGAAACAAGTGTTTCAGAGGTTAAGCTTATTTTCTTTAAGCTTTTTTTAATACTCTCACTAATGACTGTATCAATTGTTTGAATCTTTAATAAAACTTCCTGAACACTTTCCTCTAAGCTTTGGCTTAAGTTTTTAAGTTCTGAATTTTCATCAAGAGGAATGTGTAACTTTAAATAAGGGTTAAATAAATCTAAGAAGTCATAAACACTTAAAAAAGGTGAGAGCTTTTTTGCTGTTTCCTCATCTTTAAAGCAAATTTCACCAGGGTAGAAGCGAGGAAGACTGAATTGGCCAACAACAACTTCTGGCGCTAAAACAGGTGCTTCAGCTGGAGGATCATCAACACCGCTACTTTCCCATTCTCCTTTTCGCTCTGTAAGTGGTTTATTTATAGGCGAAGGTGTAGAATTTTCAAAGCAACCCGCTAAGAAGAAAACTGTAAGTAGTAGAGATAAAAACTTAATCATGTTTTGATTAAGTGCAATTGGTAAGCCAAAAAAAATTACTTAGACCAAAAATGTAAATCAAAATTCATTTGAAAGACTTCTTTAGAAACACTGTATTTAACATGCTTTTCAGCCTTTTTTAAAAAATCAAGGAATTCATTATGAACTTTTTTAAAAGTTTCTTCCTCACCTGTGAAAGTAACACAAACACTCTCTTTTTGTTTTTCTTCTAAGCTAAGAAGCGTTTGTTGAGAAAGAAGCTTCATAGTTGCTTGATGGGGTTTACATATAAAGAAGTCTTTTGGTAGGTGGTAGTTTTTCTTTAAAACTTCTATTGGGCTAGAGAACTTAATGATTTCAAAATCCTCTAATCTTTTAAGGTATTTTTGTGTTTGCTTGTGTGTGATTCCAAGTTGGAGTGCTAAGAGATTTGGATCTTGTCTAAACTGCTCAATCCCTAAAAAGACATGAATTATTTTATAAAAAGGATCTGAGTAATACTCTGCTAAATCTAGATCAAGACTTTCTTGGGGTTTAGTACTTATATGAGTAGTGGTTTTTGAGTTTTCTTTTTGAATAGCTTTAATTTCATCAAGGTATTTTGCCTTTAGGTTTTGGTTAACTGAGCGCTCATAGTTTAAAAGAAGTAGGAGGTAGTCTAACTCCTTATATGAAAAGCCTAGCTGCTCTCCTAATGCAAAAACTTGATCAGAGCTAAGGTGCTTATGTCCTTTAAGAGCAGAGGAGACAAATGACCCGTGAAGCCCTGCCTTTTGACTAACTCTTAAAACCCCAAAGCCAGGTTTTGTTTTTTTTAAGGTGCTTATCTTATCTTTTATGATTTCTCGATACGATAAACTGTTGAAAATACTCACCAATACAATATTAATTTATAATTAATTAAAAATGAATAATTAATTTATTTTTTCTAGAACTCACTAGCCCTTTGTCTTAAAACCGTGATCACAACAAACAATCACAAAGTGTGAAAAACAAAGGATGAAGAATATGAAAGTAGCTAATCAGCTTAAAAAATACAGAAGTCTATCCGGTCTAAGCATTGTTGATTGTGCCGGCAAGGTTGGGGTGAGTCAGAGCACATACAGAGACTGGGAGAATGGAAGATCCATTAGTGGTGAGCCATACGTAAAAATCGCAAAAGTCTTAGGAGTGAGTTTATCAGAACTCTTTGGCCTAACTCCTAAGATGATAAGTTCAGAACTTAATTCAATAGAAATCGAGTTAGGGCATCTAAGAGATCATATAAAAAATATCAGATCATACTTATAGGTCGCTTAAAATTAACGACCTGTAAATTAATGCACAAATAATCAGCAATATAAAATAAGTTAACAAATACAAACAAAACAAAATAAGGAGAAAGAAGAAATGAAAACAATAATTTTAAATATAGCAATAGCACTTTTAGCAACACATGCACTAGCAACATCACCAGTTATTCCAAACCCATATGCATTAGAAGAAAGAATTGAGTATAAATTGGTTGATATAGCTGGGTACGATTTAAAAGGTGTAAATGTTTTTTTGTCTGCAGAAATTAAAAGGCATGACTGTAATAGGGTAAGTCTTAAAGCTGAATCTATTTTAGTTACAGGTCAAGGAAATGGAATGTTTGACAAATACTTGTTTGAAATAGACATGCCTAGAACAGATTTGGGCTGCCCTATTGATGAGCCAGTAAGTGAAGTTATAAAGTCAGAAGCTTTATTTTTCTCTTCTAATCAGGAGAGAAATTTATCTTTTAAAATTTTAGTACCCGCATATATAGACGTGCAAGTTGTAGAAGTTAAGTAAAGAAAAAATAAAATTAGGAGAGAAAAATGAAAAAAATAATTTTAACTATATTAGTAGCGCTTTCAGGAACTCAAGCATTAGCAACATCAGTGGCTCCCCCTAACCCTTATGTTTATCAAACAGATGAAGAGTATAAGAAGGTAGAGGTTGGGGCTTTTAATGTTAAAGGGGTAAATGTATCACTTGAAGTTGAGGTGGAGCATTCAATTTGCACATCACTAGCTCTACATTCGGAGTTACTAAAAATAGGGTCGAACAGACCGAGTATAGATCTCTATCTTTTAAAGCCTATAAAAGCCGAAACATTAAAACCGTGTATTACGCCAGCTTATATAAAAGAAGTATTAGTTTCTGAGCCCGTATTTTTCCCTTCTGATGAAACTGGTCACGTTAGATTAGATCTTCTTGTCCCGATTAATTCGTCAGTAAAAATATCTAAAGTGAACTAAATTAAACAAAAGGAGCAACAATATATGAAAAATTTAACATTACTAATAGCAGCTGTAGTTTTTAGCCCATTAACGTATGCAACTTCAATTCATGTAAGTGAAGGGCTAGTTAAAGTCAGTAACCCCATAGAGGCAGCTAACTTAGTGAGACAAGGTGCTGTGAGGGATTGCATAAATGAGTTAGAAGGCGGCAAATATGATGCATACATCGATACAATGCTTAGTGAACAGTTTGTAGATTCAGTACAGTACAATATTACTGGGCGACTACATAGTGGAGACATCGCAGAAGGTAAATGGGAAATAAGAGTAAGCCTCTCCTTTATTGCAATTGATGCCTTTGATGATGGAGTCACTTATCACTGTGAGATAGTAAAAGTTGATATAAAGTAGTATTTGTATTTAATTACTTGTCTATAAAAGTAAATACTTTCTCAAGTAAAAACACAATGCAAAGCCTCTTAAACATAAGTGGCTTTGCATAATTTTGTTAGAGAAAACATAGTAAGAATTATTAACTTAACCTTATAGTTAAACAAAGCCTTTTCAATGCTAGTTTTTTTAAGAAACAATTTGTCTTTAATTAGAGCAAGCTTGCAAAAACCCCAATGCAGTTTTAGTCATTCGATGTCTGTTTACCGGAGCATCTCCTGTAGAAGTATCAATTTCATTCCAGTCAATCCCATTATCACTCCAAAAATGCCGTGTATCTTCATAAGAACCTACTAGCGAAGAATACCTTTTTAACTTTGGATCGTATGTGATTCTGCCTAAAAGTAAATAGCGTTCGTGTTGTCCATTAACATTGAATTCAGTTTCTTTCCAGTTCATCTCGTTTTCAGCAGTTTCATAAAAGGAACCAAAATTATAAATACGAAAATGAGTTCCATTTGACATAAAAGTTGCAGATGGAGATATACCTAAGTGTTTGTAATCATAAGCGGTCCAAGTGTCACCACTATCATCAGAGATACAAGCTTTATCAGCTAGAAGCATAACGCGGTTATTGCTAATTGCTAGCTTTCCATTACCGCAACCATCAGGTAGGTTCTCCACTTGAGTAAATGTTAAAGTGTTATCTTTTGAAATAAATATATCTTTACTGTCTGCAGTACCAGCTGTACCTACAAATCTTCCACCGTCCCAAGGAATAAAAAAAGTACTTCTTGAAGTGTAAGAGTTTGTCATTATATCCCCTGAAGGGGTCCAGCTTTCACCAGCATCTTTAGAATGAAAATTATCAAAACGAGTGTGAAGGTAGAAAGTGCCATTTCCAAAACTAACACCAGCAAAGTAGCCAGTTCCTGGAGAGAAAACCTCTTCCCAGTTGTAACCATCAGTAGTTCGTATAACGGAACCTGGCCGCCCCCAGCCATAGGTAGAGATAAAGGTTCCGGCTTCATCATAGGCAATACCTGTGGGTGAGTCAGCGTGATGACTGCAGTCAATGTTGCTTCCATCAGTTTGCCTTCCACATCGTGCGTTTTCATATTCTGTTCTGTAACCAAGCCAAGTCTTGCCTCCATCACAGGAGTACATAGATGACTTCATTTGGCCTACAGCTAAAATAGCATTATGGTTTTTTGGTTCAAGACTATCGCTTTTATCGCCATTGCCATCGTTATTACTATTGCTGTCTTCATCTAAAGTGCTAGATTGATTGGCTTCAAACTCATTACCACAATTGTTATGTAAGCAAAGAAGGAAGAATATAGAAGCAATAGAGATGCCTTGCTTTATTCTTATTTTTGAGTTCATATTCAAGCCCCCTTTGTTGCGAATTTAAAAAATAACAACCAATTTATTATTCGGTTTAGAGAATGATTAGATGCAAAATGATTTTTAAGAATTGATTCAAGTTGATAATATAGTTGCACACTTGGACTTGAGTGTTTCAAAAATGTTACGCAAGGTGTAGCTTTTTACTACATGAAATGGAAGTCAATTTACTAGTTATAAATATTGTACAGTAGTGTTGCAGTAAAGTTGTACTAAAGACCCATTATGAGATTTTCTGGTATAAAGACTTACTAATAGTTATACTTTTATAGTTAAGAGCTCGATAAGGCCTTATGGTTGCTGTTTCAAAAAAGAAAAAAGAAAACATTTATAAAAGGTTTTTGGCATCAGTTTCTCTTTTTGTTATTATACTATCTTTTCAAAACTGCACTGATTTTGAGTCGCATAACTTAGGTGCTGAGCAAGAAGAGTCTTTATCTGGGCCAGAGATAATTACTAAAGGGCAGAGTTTATACGTGCAAAACTGTGCTAGTTGTCATGGGCCAATCGATACCTCATCAAAAATTGGTAAAGATTTTAATCAGGTAAGTTGGTCAGTTAATAATATCCCTCAAATGGAAGATTTAAAAAGTCTGTCTTCAAAACAATTGTCATACATATCAAAGGCTTTGATATTTCAATCTGAAGGAGCTGGGATTGAACTAAATGATGAAGGAAGAAGTCAGTTTATATGTGATCAATCTCAAAGGTCTAAAAGCTCACTTTTAAAACTCACTAATAGAGAATTTAAGAACTCATTAAATGCGCTCATTGACTCATTTAACATATATCTTAAGCAAGACTCTCTTCTTAATGTATTCTATCAAAGTTTACCAGATGATACTGTAATGGTTAAAGGGCATACTCAAAAAGAACAAGCTAAATTAGTATCACAAGATATTTTAGTTGGTTTTTTTGAAGCTAGTTATAGAGCTGCAACAGTTATTACTAACTCAAACAGCTTAGGTGCATTTCCAAATACTAATGGTTGTATGTCGAACTCTGTACTTGATCAAAACTGTCATAAACTTTTTTTAAAAGAGCTTATGACTCAGGCGTTTAGGAAAAAAATTGAGGATACTGATGTTGAGCAAATGAATACGGATTTATGGGACAGTTCTCTTAGCAAAATAGAGCAAATTCAGACAACATTTACAACTATAACAAGTATGCCTGAATTTTTATATAAGTCTTATTACCATGGAGACCAAATTTATGGAACGAATACGTATGAACTAAGCTCGTACGATTTAGCGGCAAAGGTTTCGTACTTTTTAGTGGGGAACCCTCCAGATGAAATTCTAAGAGGTTTAGCAAGTTCTGATCAAATTAAAAACCAATCGGTTTTAGAGCAGCAAATTGATAGGCTCCTAAACACAACTGCAGCTCAGGAAACAATCGTCAGGTTATTTAGAGAGTCTTATGGCTATGAAATATTTGAAGCTTTTAACTATCCAGGAGTAATTACTAATGCTGTTGATACAAATGCATTAATGCCTGCAATGACTTATGAATTAGATCAGTTCTTTATAAATCAAGTTTTACAAAGAGATGCTCAGTTTCAATCTCTTTTTACTTCAACAGAATCTAAGTTCAATCATAATGGGTTAGCAACAATTTATGGTGTAAATAATCCCATGGGTGCAACTACTCAGCTTCCTTCTGAGCGTGCAGGATTTTTAAATAGAGCAGGTATGTTAACAAAAAGGTCAGGCCTACAAACATCATCTATTAAAAGAGGCCTTAAGGTCTTAGAGAATGTTTTATGTGTTGATGTGGGACCGCCACCTCCAAGTGCTCCAACTTCTCTACCAGAGTTAGGAAATGATATTTTTACAACAAGAGAACATACATTTATGACTAGTGAAGCCTCTGGCACATCATGCGCAACTTGCCATTCAAGAATAAACCCACTTGGGTACGCTTTTGAGAACTTTGATACAATTGGAAGGTTAAGGTCTAATGAGCTTATTTATGACTTAAATGAAGTAGAAATCGGAAGTCTTTCGGTAGATACAGCTGCAGAAACATCAGAACTTAATGGTCAAAGAACTAGTTTTAGTAACTCAACAGACCTTTCAAGCCAGCTTGGGGAGAGTGACCGCGCTTCATTATGTTTTGTTAAGCATTTAAAAGAATTTGAATCAAGGAATGAAGTTACGACTTCAGATTACTGTCATATGAACGAATCTTTAAACGTACTTTATGGAGATAAAAATACAAATAGTGGAAGTATAAAAGATGTGATTAAGAGTTTTGTGCTGTCACAAAGCTTTAGAACATGGAGTTATTAAATGAAGTATAAAAAAGGTATTCTATATTGTAATAAAACGAGGAGGCAGTTTTTAGTAGGTAGTGGAAAATCATTACTTGCCCTACCCCTTTTGCCAAGTTTATTACCAGAAGCTGCTCTCGCATCTAGTAGTAATATTGAAAAGCGTATGATGTTGTTTTCTTTTGATCACTGTAACTTACTTGAAATGTGGCCTTCAGAAAGTGTTGCAACACAGCTAGTTGGTAATATTGGCATAAAAGAAAGACTTCTGTCTCAGATGGGTACTGTTGCAAGTCACTCAACAGCACTTACAAACCCTTTATATGAAAAGCTAAAAAATCAGAATCAATTGTCATATTTAAGAGGATTTCGACAACCTAATTGGGATGGTTGCCATGGTAATATGAGTATAGCTGCTGGTGGAGGACGCATATCTGCAAATAAAAATCTACCTTCGATAGATAGTATTATAGAGAGTTCACGATCTGTTTATCCAGAAGGGACTTCTTTAAATATCAGAAAGGCATTGAGGTTGCAGTTTCCAGGTGGTCCGGGGGGATTTTACAAAAAAGTTGGATCTACCACTCAGTATATGCCTCATTATAACTATAGAGCCTTACTAAATTTTTATAATGATGTTTTTGGTTTTTTAACTGCAAATACGGTTGGTGATTTATCAAAAACAAACCAGCATAAATCTAATATTTTAAATAAAGTTTTAGATGCATATAACTCCTCCAGAAATAATGTACGGATATCAGCAAATGATAAAGTTAGGCTTACGCAACATATGGATTATCTCTCTGATATTCAAAGAAGTTATGCAAGTGTACAGACTAATATTTTATCGTGTTCTAAACCAAACCAACCAACAACAATGCAAGATGACCAGTTAGCAAACAGTCGCCTTTATATTCAGCTATTATCTACAGCATTTAAATGCGGCTTAACAAAATTTGGTATTATGGTTGTTGGAGGAGGAACTTGGATTCCTGGCTCTAATGTGTCTAACTTTCATGGTGCTATTCATGGTGTTGAAGGTAAGGATGCACAACTGCGCGCTTATCAAACTTGGTGGAAATACCAAGCAGACTTAATAGCAGATGAGTTTCTTAAGCCTTTGGATGTAGAAGAGGGAAATACAGGTAGGACATACTTAGACAATATGCTTACAGGCATGATTGCCACGGGACTGCTTCACGCTAACGCTGCTAACAGTGATGGTGGTCATGGTGGTTATGATTCACAGCAAATTTTAATAGGGACAATGGGTGGAGCTGTGCGTGGAGGCAGATATTATAATTTAAAGCAGAACTCAGATGTTCGTAAAGGAACCTACCCTTATAATAGTTTTTTAATTACGATGCTTAAGCTTATGGGAGTTCAACCATCTGAGTATGCTAACGCAACAGTTGATGGTCAGGGTTTTGGAAGTTATGATGGTTATGAATCTGACTATGTGTATAAAAATAGACTGTATCAACCAATTAGTGAAATTTTGACTTAGGCTATTATTCGAGGTTAAAAACAACCTTCTTTAATGGATGAGAAAGCTAAAAAAATCCTCTTAATATAGTTAAGAGGATTTTTTAGATTCAATAAAAGTTAGAACCAGTTTTAAAACTTATAAGTCTTACCAAAATCATCGCCCTCAAAGCTTTCACCAGCAGCGATCATATCTCTATTAGTTTGAAAAGCTCTATCCTCTCCACCTGACCAGATAATAACACTTCCATGCCCTAAATTTCTAGGGTCTTTTTTAACAAGGTATTGAAAAGGGTGTCCCCATGGGTCAATCCCTACAGGTCCCTCTAAGGCCTCAACTCTAAAAGTTGTTTCAGCTGAAGCAAGGCCTCTTGTTGCTTTGTTTACTGGTTGCTCAGTCTCAATCATAAATTTTGACTTTATAAGCTTTTGAACATGCACATCAGCTCTTAGCATTGCTTTATCTGCTAGAGTTAAAGGTTTGTTTTGCTGCGCAAAGAAAACCATAAGTGAGCAAAAGCATAAGCTAAGTACCGCAAAAGATGAAAGTTTTAAGTTTTTAATTTGTTTTTGATCCATTCTTTAAATCCTTTTCCTTATATTTTCTTTTTAAATTATTTATTACAGCAATATGATCCAGTAATATTAGCTGGGCCATCAACTACTGGGTTAAATATTATTTCACTGCCATTAATTGTTATATTTGAATTATAGTCTACACCATCAACAAATACTGATGGACTCTCTTTTGGAGTACATTGCATTTGTAATGATGATAGACTTTTTGTGATTTTATTAGCAAATAGACTTAAGTTATTTGAATAATCATTTGCACAAATGCTACCAACGCCACCGCCAGTTAGAGCTGAAATCTGCTGATAAAGCGTTCCATAAAAAGATGGATCACCTTCAGCATTTTGTTTAGCTCTACAAGTAGAGTTTTTAACGATAATAGAGTTAACACTTACTCTTTTACCTACACCAAACTCGGCATTAACAGTCGCCATAAAAGAACTTGGGTTGTTTAGTTTGGTTAAAGGTTTGTATTGAGTCGTGCTAAGTGACTTTTTGCCTCCAACACTTCTTTCATCTTCATCAGAAATAACAATAACAGATAAGCCGGCATTTTTTCTAAAGCACTTTGATCTTGAATTATCTTTAACAGCTAAGTTCATAGCTTTAATACCTTGCTCATCAGTACTCCAGCCACTTCCTATCCATTTAATAGTGTCTACAAAAATATTATGAAGGTTGGTATCACCTTTTTTAAGTATATGACCGGATTTACCCTGCCACTGTATCGCTCTACCTTCATAGTAGCTTACATCAGTAGTGGTAACACACATTCTCCAATCAATATTTGAACTCTCTAACTTACTAACAAAGTTTTTAAGTTTTCTTGCTAACTTTTGGTTGTCAGCAGCCATCGAGCCTGAATCATCTATAACAAGTAAAACATCAAGTTTGTTTTTAGCACTAGGTACTGATTCATTTATTTGATAAGTTTTACAAGTTGGAGCACACTCATCCGTATTGCAGGCTCTCTCAACTGCAGGTTTTGTTTCCGTACATAATGACTGAGGTACATAAACTCCATCATCTCTTAGGCAACCTAAAGATCTCTCTTGTATTCCGCCTCCGCACTCTTCACTACACTTACCCCAGCTTCCAGTAACCCAAGTGTAACCATATGAACAAGCTTGAGAATTACAAGTACCTGTGTCTTCAGGCTTTGTTCCTGTACAATAGCTGTCATCAACAATAATATCTGCTGCAGTTCTACATGTAACTGATCTTGTTCTTGTTCCACCATCACATGTTTTTGAACAAGAAGACCAAGCCCCAGGTACCCAAGAGTATGTGTTTGGACAAGCATCTGTATTACACTCAGCTGAAGTGCTTGGCTTTTCAGTAGAACAATTTGAATCACTCGTAAAAGTACCATTTTTATGCTGGCAAGTTACAACTCTTACTTTTGTTCCGCCATCACATGCTTTTGAACATTGCCCGTAAGGTCCAATATTCCAGCTGTATGTATTAACACAAGCCTGCATGTTACATGTCTGACTGTTGTTAGGTTTAGTGCCAACACATTCTGAATCAGGAACAACTACGTCGTTTTTATCTACACAAGCAACCGTTCTTGTTTGATCACCGCCACCACAAGCCATACTACACTGTGACCATCCGCCAAAGTCCCATGAGTAAACACTCGAAGGTTTTACATCGCAATCAGCTCCAGTGCATCCAGCTGATGAAAATTCAGAATCGTTACAGCCAGCAGCAAGAACTGCAAATAAGGCTAGCGCCAGTAGTTTTATTTTAGAGTTAAGCATAAATATTTAAGCCCCTTTTTACTTCTTAATAATAAGAAAATTTAACCTGTATCCGAAGCCACAAGGCTCTTTTATAGACTTTGGCCTCTTGTAAAAAAAGAGCCTATAAAAGGGAGACAGATCCCATCTTTAAACGTTTCGGAATGGGGCGGCTCATTCTTGAACATAAAAGCGTAAAAAATGAGTTTTTCACATCAAAAGCATGACTTTAGTCCTAGATTGTGATGATTTTGCAGCCATGTTGAAGAATACAGACTTTTTAAATTACTTAAGTGACCAGGAATATCTTTTGTGGGACTGGAACGGAACCCTTTTAAATGACACAGACCTTTGTGTAGAGATTATTGATAAGGCACTACTTGAAAGAGGTTATTCAGGGCTTTCTAAAGAGAGGTATCTAGAGATTTTTACGATTCCTGTTTATGATTATTATGAAAAACTTGAGTTAAACCAAGAAGTTCATACATTTGAAGAGATCGCAAATAACTTTATCTCTAAGTATAAAGCTGGAAGGCATAGCTTAAACCTCTATGAAGGTGCGAGAGAAATTTTAGAAGGTTTAAAGTCTAAGCAAGTAAAGCAGATTCTTTTCTCAGCAGCACATATTGAAGAGCTTGAATTTCAGGTGACTAACCATGCTCTTGAAGGAGTTTTTCATGAGCTCTCAGGAGCAAGTGATTACCAAGCAGGAAGTAAGCTTGAAAGAGGCATTAAACTCTCAGATCAAAATAAGAATAAACCTGGTGTCATTATAGGTGACACTATTCATGACATGGAAATTGGTAAAGAAATTGGTATTGAAACTATTTGGGTTTCAGAAGGCCACCAGTCTGTTCAAAGAGCTATGGGCCATAAAAGCATAGACTATATTTTTGATAGAAAAGAAAACAGTTTTTTTAAAAACAATTAATTAAACTCTTTTTTAGTTAATATATATTTATCAGGAATATTACAAAGTCCATATATCTATTTTTGTTTAGCGTTTAATTATATTAGCTTCTTCCTAACTAATAACCGTTTTGAGGAGGTAAGTGTGCGTTTTTTTATAATTTTATTTTCAATATTTTTTTGTTATTCAAAATTTAGTTTTGCATCTGGCTGTGACTGTAGCTGCTGGGGGTTAGAGGATACAGTAGTTGAGTCTTCTAGATATAGTGGAGTTTTTTTTAAGCTTGAAGGTGCTGGAGAAAAACTAAGAGTTGCTTATAACTACGATAAATACCCTAAACAAAATAGGAAAGTTGGACCTTTCTTTTTTTCTGGATTAGAGGATGGGAGAAGTCTTCATCCAAAGCTTTTAAAAAGAATTATAGACGAGAAACCAAGATTTACTGTGGAGCTTCAAAATGTTGATATGAGACTGGATGGAGAGTGTAGCTATGAAGTTTTTAAAACAGGAAGAGTTAAAGTTACTTTTAATTTTAGTACGGGTGAGTACGCAAGTTTAGTTTTTCCAAATGATAATGAACTTATTAGTTATGAGTATGGAGAGCTTAAGCAAGAGTCTATAGTTCCACTATTTGACCCCATTTGGATTTTTTCAAATTAAGATGCAAATTTATAAAGAAGCTGGTAGACGAGGTGCTGGCTGGCTGTACTTTGCCAAGAAGCTATTAGAATGGGCTGTAACTCCTGGAAGAGTAAAGCTGCCAGAATTTGAAGAAAGATACCTGAGTTGAGTAGTAAGGGCTTGAGAGTTTAATCCTTTTCTTTTTTGTGAAATAAGAAAGTCTAGAGAACTTAAAACAATTCTTTTACCAGAAAGTTCTACATCTAGAATTTTAAAACCTTGGTTTCTCTTAAAGCTTAACAAGAATTTTCCTTGAAAAGATTTTTCTAAAATGTCTTGTCTGCATGAAATATAGGGAGAAAACTGAACTTTGGCTTCATAGACTGTGCCTGGGCAAAGACCGGTTCTCTTTTCTGCGGTGTTACACTTTCTACTTGAAAGCCTTGTTACCTTTGTCATAACTGGGTGTGTATTAGTGATATTTAATTCATGAGGTGCAAGTATATCTTTTGAGAATGATTTTAATGAGAGTTCTTTACTGTAGTAAAGCTGGTCAATATTTCCCCAGTACTGAGTTCTTACCCAGTCCATAAGATAACGAGTTACAGATCTTGTTTTTAAGGTTTTTAATAAAGACTGGTTGATTCGATTTACATCAAAAGAGTTTGATAAAATTTGATTTTGGTTTTGTGCGGCTTTCTTACTGTCAATATTTTGTAAGAAAAGCTTATGTGAAGCAATCGTAAAAGTTTCAATAAGTCTAACAGGGTTTTGTTTGAATTTTTTTTGAACTCTATTTTGAAATTTTTCTGATGCAAAATTACAAACTTGAGAAAAAGCTGGTTGAGCACTTAACCCAACAAGAATAATAAGTAAATGTGGTTTTAGACTGTTCACCTTATAAGGATTCCATAAAATCTAAGATTAATCGGCTGAAATCCTTATTTCCTGTCCTTTTATCAAGGTGTTTGAGGGTAAACTAATGAGATCACCTCGACTAAAAGTTGGGGTGTGTTTTGATCTCTTTAGCCAGCTTAAGAATTGGCGATCTTTGCTTTTGCAAATAGCAATTTTTGTTTTGCCTTTTTCCTTAAGAAAATCTCCAATAACTCGTACTTTATCAGTTTCTATTTTTTTAATTGTTTTAGATAAAAATAAGTAACTGTAGTTTAAATTTTTATCAGAAAATGGAAGTTTAACCTCTTTAAGATGTACTAGCTCAGGCTTAGTGAGCCTATCATGACACCAGTCAGATTTTCTTTCTAGCATGGGGCATGTTTCACAGTGTGTACAAGGTGCGATGACTTGGTATCCGTGATCAAGAGCTTTTTGCCTAAGCTTTATAAGGTTTCTTGATTGCTCTTTGGTTGATGGCTCTAGTATAAAAACATGATCATAAGTGAAGATATTTTCTTCAGCGATTCCTTCACATAAAGAGTATGAAAGTAAAAGAAGCTCTTTTGAAACTTTAGATGCTGGAATTTGATCTGCAATTTTGAAATCTACGTGTTTAATGTTTAAAGAAGAGTAGACTTCTTTTGCAAGGTTATGAGAATTTTTATTTATATCTGTATTTGTCCAAGCAGGGAGTTTTTTAAAAAGGTCATTAAATGCTATTGCAGATGGACCAGGGCCAGAGCCAAAATCTAGAACTGATGAGATTTCAGATTCAAGCTCAGGATAAGCTTCAAGGCACATCTTTAAAGCTTTTAGAATCCTGGCGTACTGCATGGGCATAAAATAATTAAGATAACCTGTTTGAAACCAGTGCTCATTCCACTGGGATTTATTTTCTTTAAACAAAAACTGATCTGATGTTTTAAGGATCATTTCCCTGAGTTTTACAGGAGTCTTTGGAAAAAATTCAGGCAGTTTTTCGCTTAAGAGAGAAAAGAGTGAATTTAGTCGCTGATTTGTATCTTCGTCCTTGCTTTTAAGCTCCATTATACCTTAACTCTTTTAAATAATTATGAAAAATGATCTTTTAAGAAGTGATATTGTAGAAGCCATTAGAGTGCAATGGCAAAAGGGTTTTTTAGCTGGAGGAGATGGAAACTTTAGCTTTAAAGATGATTCAGGGCAGATCTGGATCACTCCAAGTGGGGTTAGAAAGCATAAAGTAGAGCCTGAAGACTTTGTAAAGGCTGGAGATAAGAGCTCCTCTAGTGAGCTTAAAATGCATTTAAAGGTGTTTAAAGCCTGTCCTAAGGCAAAGGTGGTTTTTCACTCACACCCTCCAACAGCAATAGCCTGGTCGATTGCAAACCCAGAAGACACTACCCTTCCTGGAGATGTGATCTCTGAGCTTGTCTTAGCGGCAGGTTCCATTCCTATTGTGCCTTATGCAAAGCCAGGCACAGAAGAAATGGGTGAAAACCTTAATCCTTTTTTGCCTCATTCAAGAGTTTTAGTACTTAAAAGGCATGGCGCACTTTCTTGGGGTGAGTCTGTTGATGAAGCCTTAACAGGTATAGAAAGACTAGAGCACTCATGTGAAGTTTTATATAAAGCAAAGTCTATGGGGCATATCTCAAGAATGTCTAAAGATGAGTATAATTGGTTGTTAGAGAAGAGGAAGCTTATCGGAGAGAGAACATTATGAAAATAGATCATATAAGTTTAAAATATGAAACAGGCTTACCTCTTAAAATTTTAGACCAAACTAGAATCCCTCATCATGAAGACTGGGTTGAATGCTTAACTTTAGATGAAATGGTTGATGCTATTAAAAAGCTAAAGGTAAGAGGTGCTCCTCTTATTGGTCTTTCTGCAAACTTTTATTTAGCAAGTATTGCAGATAAAGGCCTTGGAATAGATTATCTTATGAAAGCGTCAAAAGCTTTAGAGGAGTCTCGTCCAACAGCAGTAAATCTTATCCACTATATGAGAAAATTTAGAGAGCTTCTCTCAAAAATGGAGAGCCAAAGCTGGGTTGAAAACTGGGCCTTTGAACAATGGGAGGCTGATAGGCTTGCATCAGAGAAAATGGGAACTCTTGGAGCAACACTTGTTAAGCCTGGAGCAAATCTTCTTACTCATTGCAATACCGGTGGTCTAGCAGCTGCAGGAAATGGAACTGCATTTAGTGTTTTAAAAAAATCACATGATCTCTTTGGAGATATTTCAGTTTATGTTGATGAAACAAGGCCGCTTCTTCAAGGAGGAAGACTTACTACTTGGGAGTTAAAAAAACAGGGAGTTCCTTTTAAGCTTATCACAGATAATATGGCAGCTTCCTTAATGTCTATGGGAAAAGTTGATGCTGTTTTTGTTGGTGCAGATAGAATTGCAGCTAATGGAGATGCTGCAAATAAGATCGGAACTTATGGTTTAGCTGTGCTATGTAAGTATCATAATATTCCTTTTTACATTGTGGCACCTGAGAAAACTATTGATCCTGAACTTGAAAGCGGGTCAGGGATTCCAATTGAGCAAAGAAATAGAGACGAGGTAAGAGGCTGGAACGAGAATCTTTGGGCTCCTGATTGTGAGACTTATAACCCTGCATTTGATGTAACACCTGCAAATTTAATTACTGCATGGGTTACTGAAAAAGGAATTATGAGAGATGAGAATATTAAACAGGGTGTTTTTAAAAACTTAAAAATTTAAAAGGTTTTCTTACTAAAAAGGATAATAAATTATGTGGGCAATTATTGGTGGTTCAGGTTTTGAAAATTTTGAAGAGTTCTCTGTAATTGAAGAACTTAGTGTTGATACTCCTTATGGCAAGCATTCTACAGGTTTAAAAAGAGTAAAATGGAAAAATGAGGAGGTACTTTTTTTATCAAGGCATGGAAAGTCACATGAGCTCCTACCTTCAGAAATAAATTACAAGGCAAATATTTATGTTTTAAGTAAGCTTGGTTGTAAAGGAGTACTCTCATTTTCTGCTGTGGGTAGTTTAAGAGAAGAGCTGGCACCTAAAGACATGGTTTTAGTAAACCAATACATAGATTTTACTAAAAAAAGAGAATCAACTTTTTGCGCAGATGGAAGTGTAGGTCACCTCTCTTTTGCTGAAAACCTTAAATCAGAAGTTTTAAAAGAGATCAAAGGCTTAGGAAAAACCTTTTCCTTTAACGCACACTATGGAAAAACCTATATATGTGTTGAAGGCCCAAGGTTTTCATCAGTTGCTGAATCTCATATGTTTAAATCATGGGGCGCTGATATAATTGGAATGACAAATATGCCTGAAGCTTATTTAGCTATGGAGGCGGGGCTATTGTACTTACCATTTTGTTTTGTAACAGATTATGATTGCTGGAAAGAAGATGAAGAACATGTCACAATTGAAATTGTAAAGAAAAGAATGGCTTCAAACTATGAAAGTGCAAAAGAAGTACTAAACTCATTAGTTGAAACAAAGCTTTATGATAAATACTTAGTTCCTAATATTAATTCAGCCATTTTTGCAGGTGAAAAAATAAATTGGTTAAATTAGTTTCCAAATAATGATAAAAATCTTCCAAGGCTTGATGCAATTTTAACACAGATCTCAGAGATAAGGTTATGAAGAGTTGGAGCAGGAGAGCCTGCCTGAAGTATTTTATACTTTTGAACTCTTATCCACCTTCGTACAAAAAAAGTCACAATGTCATCCATTGCTTTGTTTTTGTGTAAAGCCCATATTACAGGCTCAACAATAAACATGTATCCTGAAAAAGTATGTCTATCATAAAACTGAGAAACTTGAGTTGCTTCAAATTCATAATTAGCTTTTGAGATTTTCTTTTTTCTAACAAGAATTCTACAAATTGTTTCAGACTCTATTACTTTTCTTACAGACATTTTTTCTTTTTCTGATCTAAGGAAAAAACCAGGAAGTGATATAAAAAAACACAAAATAAGCCAGCCAATGTAGAACACACAGAAAAATAACTGAAAAAGAAGGTTCTTAAGCATACTTATAAAATACCATTGATATATAGAAAACTAAAAAGGTTTATGATTTAGTGTTTGATAATGAGACTTACGTAAACAGACCTAACCAAGCCTTTTGGCTTGTTAGAAGATAGATGAAAATAGAAGATCTTAATGTCCATAAAATGGTCCTTGGCCAGTTTGTGGTAATAAGTTTATTTATTGTATCGGCATTGTATCCATTAAGAAGTTCACTGTGATAGGGAATGCTTAGAAGAAAAGTTGAAAGCCAAATTAAAATTGTTAAGAAAAAAAGCAGCAAGTAAATTTTTTGGCTAGGAGCCAAATAAAAAATCAACGCTCCTGTTATGATTTCAACAAGCATAAGTGGCATCACAATATATGTTATAGAAGCTTGATGGAATTTGTTAAAAGCTTCAAATTTATGTTCTGAAATAAAAGAAAAGCTAGGGTAATGTACAAGTTGTATAATCCAAATGACACCAGTCATAGCAAAACAGGAAAATACTTGCAGAAAAAAAATAAAAGAATGCATCATAAAAAAGCCTGTCACATAGACAGGCCTTAAACAAATTATTTTTGTAATTAAAAAAGACTTACATTACCGGCACAGTAAAATTTTGACTTTCTTCAACCTCTGCTTCTTCATCGTCTTCATCTTCATGCTCTAGTTCAAAATCTGTTGCTAAATCGAGTACAAAAGGTGAGTAGTTGTAATCTAGCCATGAGTCAAAATTATCCTCTGTTAGGGCTGTTTCAATAAGGGTTTCATCATCTATAAACTCCTCTAAAACAGTTTCTAAAAGACTTAAAGAGTTTTCGTAAATAAAGTCTTCAGCTTCTTCTTCGTTACTAACTGGTGGTATAAGAAAAGAAAGGGGCTTATCTGTAACTTCTTCAACTGAGAGTCTATCCTCTTCTTTTGTATGTAATGAGTACCAACTATAGAATTCTTCATTCGGGTGAAAAATTGCAATTGATCTATTTACAACTTGTGGTTCTTGGTAAGTTTCTTCTTCAGTTTCTATTTGATTTATATTTTCCATATAAAAATTTTGATGGAGTATTAATTTAAGGTCAATTTAAATTGATAAGATAAAGACTATTTTAATAAATAAGAATTTACTGGTTTAGTTCTTCTTTAAGCTCTTTACCGGCTTTAAAAAAAGGCAGTCTCTTTTCTTTAACATCAATGACTTCACCAGTTCTTGGGTTTCTTCCTTTGTAACCATCGTACTTTCTATTTACAAAAGAGCCAAAGCCTCTGATTTCAATTCTATAATCATTTGATAAAGTAGAAACCATAGTATCAAAAATCGTGTTTACTACGATTTCAGCCTTAGCTCTTGTTACTTTAGCTGATTGTGAAATGTTCTCTATAAGTTCGGCTTTAGTCATCTGTAAATAGCTTATTTCACAAAACTATTCCTGAAAAGTCCTATATTTATAAACTTATAAACTGCTGGACCTATATGCAGTAATTCTACTTTATTGATTAAATTATAAGCTTTTTTGGTGCGAACATTTAAACTAGCCAGTCCTGGTTAGTATACAAGGCATGAAAGGCTATATAGTGCGTTTAATAATCTTATTAAATGCGTAAAGAGTTTTTTCAGTTAAGTTATCAGGATTGAGTGCTTTAAGGATATCGTGTCGTGCATTTTCACCAATGCTCTCTTTATCAATTTGATTATTAAAAACTTGGTGAATTAAATTTATAGCTTTGGCTTCCTCTCCAGGTCTGATAAGAAAACCATTCTCTTCATCTCTGATGATTTCTGCAATAGCACTAAACTCTGAGCCTATAATAACTTTCTTTTGTGCCATAGCCTCAACAAGGGTTTTTCCAAGCCCTGAAGTTTCATATTTTACGTTAATGAAAATATCGGCAATGGAGATATAATCTGGAATTTTAGAAGAAGGGAAGTTTCTAATAAAAACTACTTTTGAATCGAGAGCTTTCATGAGAACTTCTCTTTCAATATCTTTAAATGAGGGGCCGTTACCTAGTATAAGAAATTTTGCTTTTGGGTACTTTAGAGATACTTTTTCAAAAACATTTAATAAAAAGTTTAAATCTGAATCAGTGTTCATACTTGAAGCCGTTGCAATCACTGGTGTGTTCTCAGTAAATGAAAGTTCATCTAAAATTTCTCTAGATTTTGTTCTTTGTAAAAGTGGACTGATATCAGCATTTAGTGGCACTTGAAAGATCCATTTTGGCGGAAAGAGATAATAGCGCTCTAGAGTAAGTGCTTGCTTAGGGCTTGAAACAAAAACCCCACTTGCGCCGTTTAAGACCTTCCACTCTGTAGTTAAAAATTTAAAAGCAAATTTTAGAGGAAGCCAGAAAGTACTTTTTGCAACACTTAATGTTGTAGCTTTTGAAAGGCTTTTAACCGAAAAGTACTTTTCTAAATTAAGAACTTGCACTCCATAACTTAAAGTGATCTTACTCTTTTTAAGCTCTCTTTTCTTAACGTTTAAAGAAACATCAATACTATGAATATGATGGATAGGGTCTTCTTGATGGAGTTTTAAAATTTTATTTAAAGCAAGGTCAGAGAAATCTTCTTTGGCGACAAAAAGATCTTGTTCTCCTAAATAATATGCTGAAATACTTCCTTCTTTTAAGACGGGCTTTCCAGGTGAGCCTTTAAAAGAAATAATTGAAATTTTATGCCCTTGTTCTGTAATGCGTTTAGCAATAGGCCAGAACTGACTTTTGTTATTCAGTTTATCAGTTATTGCTAACTTATAACCTACAATGCAAAAGTGTTTTTGTTGGGTATCACTCATAATTTTTTAGTTTATGGGCTCTTAACAGGGTTATTTAAAACATAGATGATGTCTTTAAGCATTTTTCTATTAGCTTCTGGAAGGTTTTCTTTATGAAGGTCTTCAATCTTAACCCACTTTAAGCCGCTATGGTGAACTGTTTTTGGCTCGCCTTTCCAGTAAGGAACCTCAAAGAATAAAAGAAGAATACCAGTTTCTCCATAAGAATGCGTTCCTGTAAGCCTAACAGCTCCAATTTCAGCCTCTATGCCAAGCTCTTCATTAAGTTCTCTTTTTAAAGCATCTTTTGGTTCTTCGCCAGCTTCAACTTTACCGCCTGGAAACTCCCAGAACCCTGCAAGGTTATGACCCTCAGGGCGAAGCCCGAGTAGAACCTCATCCCCTTTTCTAATCATACCAGTAACAACAGGGATCCAATAACCTCGACGCTTCTTATCCATTAAAATAGTCTACATGAAGAAAACTTAGAGGTCAGGTCTTTGTTTTAAGTTTTGGGCGCAAGCCTTGAATAAACCAGGTCCATAAAAAATTAGACCTGAGTAAAATTCAACCAAATCTGCTCCGAGGTCGAGACGTTCAAGAGCTTGGAGCGGGTTCATAAGTCCACCAACAGAAATCAAAAGTCTTTCAGGTGTTTCCTTTGCTACGCTGGTAATGACATTTAATCTCTTTTTTGAAAGCTGAGTAAGAGGTGCCCCTGAAACCCCTCCGTGTTTTGGAAAAGTTTGGCCATCAAAGCGTTCTGTGGTGGTGTTTGTTAACACCCAGCCTCCAAGAGGGTACTTTTGGCAAAGCTTAGCAAATTCAATAAGAGCATCTTCAGGAAGATCAGGGGAAACTTTAATAAGTATGGGCTTAGACTTTTTTTGTTTAACTGAAGCTTCAATAATTGGAGAGATAAAAGATTTAAAGTTCTCACCTTCATGTAGTGTTCTTAAATTAGCAGTATTTGGGCTTGAGATATTTACAACAAAGGCATCAGCTTCATTAGAGAAAGTTTCTATGCCTTTAACATAATCTTTATAAGCTTCATTTAAAGCTGTGTCTCTGTTTTTACCTATATTAACAAAAAGTGGGGTGTCCTTCACACTTTCTTTGTACTCAATAATTTTTGGCTTAACTTTATCAAAGCCAGCGTTTGGAAAGCCCATTGAGTTCCATAGTGCTTGGTGCTTATTTGATCTGTCTAAAATTTTACCAGGGTTTGGTCCTTGGCCTTTAGGAGTTAGAGTCCCGACTTCTAAAAAGCCAGCTCCCCATTTATACCAAGTAAACAGGTCTAGCCCTTCTTTATCAAGCCCGCCAGCAGTTCCAAAAGGGTTTTTAAAAGTAATGCCTTGTTTTGTGAACTCCTGAACAAATGTTTTTTTAGGCCTTAAGAGCTTAGAGTAAGTTCTTAAAAGTTTAGGGCCAAAACTATGTGAAAAAGAAGCTGGAAGGTGGAGCCAGGGTTTCATCGGCAGTGTTTATCCTTAGATAGTTTTTAAGTTAATAAATTTAAAGTATGTTTTGTATATTATATATACCTTTTTCTTTATAGCTTTTCAGTAGGCTTGAGTAATTTTAAGTCATTATGTGTTAAAAACTTAGTGCTTTTAGCTTAGAAACTATGATATTTGCTTATGTGTTATGAGTGTATCAAGTAAGACTACTTTAGAGCTAATAGATGATGAGCAGTTTCAAGAGATCTTAAAAAAGGTTGAGAACTTTATTTCTGAGAATAATGAAGAGGCCTTTAAAAACTTGACTAAAAAAGCTCTAGTTGTTGGAGATATCGGCCTTGATGAGTATATGTTTGGCTCAGTCAGCCGTATTAGCCCAGAGGCTCCAGTGCCAATTTTAAAGCTCTTAGAAACTGAGTTGAAGCTTGGTTTAGCGGCGAATGTAGCTAAGAACATAGCCTCTTTAGGTGGTGTTTGTGATATTGTTGGTTTAGCTGGAGATGATTTAGCTGCTGGAGAACTTTTAAGGATTTTTAAATCTTTTAAAGGTATTAACCCAATTCTTATTCAAAGCTCTGAAAGACCTACAATTAAGAAAACGAGGGTGCTTTCAAAACATCACCATTTATTAAGAATCGATCAAGAAGAGGGCCATCCTCTTTCAAAAAAAGAGTTTGAAACCACTAAGGAGAAGCTCTCTAGCCTAGATTGGTCAATGTATAGCTCAGTTATTTTAGAAGATTATGGAAAAGGCTTTTTGACAAAAGAAGTCTGTGAGTTTGTGATTGCTAAAGCTAGAGAGCTTAAAATCAAAGTTTTAGTAGACCCATCTAAGGGCGTAAACCCTAAGAAATTTAACGGGGCTTATCTTTTTAAACCAAATTATAATGAAACTATGGCTTATAACGAGCGTGCTGCCTTTAGCCAGGATAAAGAAGGGGAAGATCTTAAATATGAAGAGCTTCTTTCTTGGCTTAAATCAGAAGGTGATTTTGAAGTACTAGTGAGCACACTTGGAGCAGATGGAATGGCTCTTTTCTCTAATGAAAAGAAAATGAGGGTTCAAACCTTTGCTAAAAAGGTCTTTGACGTCACAGGAGCTGGGGATACGGTGATTGCCGCCCTCTCCTTTGCCCTTGATAGGGGCTTAGAGGTAGATGAGGCATGTGCCTTTGCAAACCTTGCAGCGGGCTATGTAGTTGGAGAAGTTGGAGCTGTGCCTTGTAGTATAGATAATATTCGTACACAGATGAAAAGATTTTCAAAATCTGTTTAAAAAGATTTCTATTTAAGGCTTTTTTGCCTAAGTTAAACGAAGTATGCATATGCAAGAAGACCTTAAGAATACTCAAGTAAAGAACTTTTTTGATCAACCTCACGATCAATTAAGAGATTACCTTAAAGCAAAAGGTCATAAGGCTTTTAGAGCTGATCAGCTTTATTCCTGGGTCTATAAGAAAAGAGAAGAGTCTGTTGAATCCATGACTGACTTAAGCAAAGACTTTAGAGCTGAAATAGATTCAATACTTGAATTTAAACGCCCTGAGGTTGTTGAGTTTAGACAAAGTGTTGATGGTACTCAAAAATATCTCTTTGATGTCGGAGAGGGTAAAACTGTTGAGACAGTTATGATCCCACTTAAAGAAAGAAGAACGCTCTGTGTTTCCTCTGAAGTGGGTTGTAACTTAGGTTGTAAGTTTTGCTTTACTGGGAAGTATAAACTTAAAAAAAGACTCTCTGCTGGAGAAATTGTTGGACAGTTTCTAGAAGTAAATGATCGACTTATCAAAGCAGGAGATAAGGGTGTTACAAACGTTGTCTTTATGGGAATGGGTGAGCCTCTTGATAACCCTGAAGGTGTTTTTGGTGCTATTGAAATCTTACAAAAAGATAAGGGTCTTCAGTTTTCTAGAAAAAGAGTTACTGTATCAACTTCTGGTTTAGTTGACCTTATTCCACTTGTTACAAAATCAGGAGCCAGGCTTGCTGTAAGCTTAAATGGTAGCAATGATGAGGTAAGGTCAAGTATTATGCCTATTAATAAGAAATATCCAATCTCTGTTTTAATGGATGCATGCAAAAAGCATATTGAAGAATCAGGACAAGATGTAACTTTTGAGTATGTTATGCTTAAAGGGGTCACAGATGATATGACTCATGCAAGAGAGCTTGCAAAACTTTTAAAGGGCGTAAATGGAATGGTAAACCTTATTCCATTTAATGAACACCCAGGCTCAGGATTTTATAAGCCTGATAATAAAAGAGTAGATGAGTTTCAAAAGTATCTACTTGGAAAAGGAATAAAAACTTATAAAAGAACCACAAGGGGAGATGATATCTATGCAGCTTGTGGTCAACTTAATGGTGTGGTTAAGGGCAATCAGCCAAAAAATTAAAACTTATTTTAGTGGTCATGCTCTTCATAACTATGTAGGTCTTGTTCAATCGTTACTGTAATTGTACCAATATGATCTTGAGTGTATGGGTTGTAGGGGTTGTCGTTTAAATGCTCCCAGAAATTTTGGCGAATCCATAGAACATAACCGTTGAATTTATAAAAGACATAATAGTTTTCTCTTTCAGAAACATGCCTTTCTCCTAAGTCGGAGAAGCTGTTTTCAATTACATTCACTGTATCTACAAACGCAGTTTCTGATTTTGGCAAATCAAAAGTAACTCGTCTAAATACATCTGCATCACCAGGGTTATAGTTTATAAAGGTGCCACTAATGTGTCTGATTCCACCAAGTGGTTTGCTTGTCATGATAGTATACTCGTCTTCAATTCCTTCTATTGGAGGGGATTTGAATCCGCCAACACCTAAATCTTTAGAAACTAAAAAATTAATAAAATCTTCTTTGTTTAAACTCTGATTTGTTAAATTTAAGAAGAAAGTCATAACTTCTTTAAACTCATTAATATCAACGACGTTAGAAGCTTTTTTAATTCCACTAGAGTTTTGAGCTATCTTACTGGTACCTTGGCCGGATGAATCTTTTGACTGAAATATTGAATCAGAGTTAACGTTATTTAATACAGCCTGATCATTGTTGTTGCTAAGCTTATTTTTAGAGAAACTAGCTTCTTGGCAATTGTTTAAAACAAAAATTATTGAAGCAAGAGATAAGAATATAATGAGTTTGTTGTATTGATCTTTCATAATTTTACCAGTTTTCTCCTGATTGGTTGGGGGAGAGTTCAGTTATTTGTTCTAAGTCCCTTAAGAAAGGCTCTGGGTTGAGTATTTTGCTGTGCCTTTGAAATCTGCGAGTTACACCATTGTACTTAATTCCCTTAGAGGATCCTCGATCTGTTAACCCTGTTGCTGGAGCGCCAGGTTGGTACATTTCAAAATGAAGCATCGGTTTAACAGTGCTGTAGCCAACCCACTTAACATGCCCCATTTTCTCTCCAGGGTAGAAGATATCCCCAACTTCCATAAAAGGTCCACTCGAAGCATCACCTCTTCTGCTATAAACTTCACTGTATCTAAAGATTCGATTTGTTCTATGATCTCTGACAACAACTTGATAGGTATCTTCAACAAACTTAGCAACTCTTAATACTGTGCCAGGCCCTATAGATCTATATGCACCACCTTTATTTCGAGTTATATGCCTTGTCCAGAGATCACATGCTGCATGTATTCTTCCTGGTCTCTTAGAACTTATTCCACCGTAACCTTGTGCATTTGAATAGTTTGATCTCTGAATATAACTTCTTTCAGGTTTTTGGTATAATGGAAAGAACTGTCCTTCCATTTGCTCTTCAATAAGTTCTTCACGTCTTACACTACACTCACCGGTAGTAAGGAATTTGTTTGGTGCCCACAGTCTTTCCTCTTCACCTTCGATTCTTAATTCAGAAAATGTATAATCTACATTGTTTATGGTCTTAGGCTCTGAATTTACAGATAAAACAATAGCTTTTGTTCCATCAGGAATTGTTTTTATAACTTCATTTAAACTGCTATCTCTAACTCGAGTTACACCTGATCTTGCAGTACAAAACTCTACTACTTGTGCTCCAGGGTTATTGAGACTGTCACATTCAGATTTAGGCTTTACAGAGCTTCTAGGGACCCAGCCAGAAACTCGATCATTATCTCTAAAAACTACTTTTACAAACTCTTGGCCTTCAAGCTCTAAGGGCTCATAGTCTTGAGATAAAAGTGCAGTAGTTCCATTAGAAACACTTGGTAGAGCTTCTAATAGATCTTGCTCATCATTTAATACATCTAAGTCTGATCTATCAACAGTACATATCACAGTTTTTGGAGTACTTATTGAAATCCTTATATCAGCAATCTCTTCAATAGCTTCAATTTCTTGCTCAAGAGATGGTGCGGTTGGTTGCCTGGGTGACCACACTATATTTGGAACATCAGGGCCGCTATTAAAAAGTTCAGCATCAGCTTTATCAATATCAGAGGCGCTATCATCTAGATTAATTTTTAAGACTTCTTGAGGTGCAGGAGAGTATTCAGCTCTAGAGTTTTGAAACAATGTATAATTATCTTCACTTACTAAAAAAGCCTCTTCTTGATCTAAAGATTCAAAGAATAAAAATGTACTTATTTGACCTGTTTGAGGGATTAAACAGTTTCTAAATTCATTTGTGCTACTCATTCTAATTCTAATATTCTCTTCACCGCTCTCACCAAAAAAACTTGCGTTGATTTCATGGTTATACATAGGGCTTATTAAATGCCCTCTTACATATCCAGGCTCTTGAGAAGAATTTGAGTTAGAAGTGGGGAGTACTTTAATGTAACCATCAATGAGCTCTTCCTCAGCGAGTACAATTGAGCCAGGCGGAATTTCGTATAAAACTTCAGAGTATTCTTGAGGATATTTTTTAACCTTAATATCAAATATGGTGCCTAGTGCTGAGTTAGCTGGAAAATTAACGACACTTAGTTTGTTTTGAGAATTTAAAGGGCGAGTGATAGCACAAGAAATATTTTGTGTGTTCGTATACTCTGTGTAGCCGTCTATATTACTGAATGTCCAAACACTTCTGTATTTTGACATATCAACTTCAACTGCAAGTGATTTTACTGCAGAAGAGAGAAAGACTAGTACTGTAAAAACAGAAAAAACTTTTATCACTCACGAACCTCCACTTAAGCCAAAAAGAACTTAAGTGTTAAATACATTACAAAAGTGATGCCTAGTTTTAAGGTTCGTCAGATCAAACAGGCGAGCTTTGGTGTGTGAAAAATATAATTTTAGTGACAAAAATTGTTATTAAAAAGCCTATAAAAAGCCTATCAAAATAAGGGTTTAAGCTTAGTTACTTTCACTGCAGCGTCGTACTTTGCTTTCTTTCTTTTCTATGGCTGTTTCAATTAAATCATCATTATCTTTAATTGCTTCATAGTCTTCAATCGCGCAGTTTAGAATCCAAAGCCTTAAAAGTTTTGATTCAAGCCCACTGACTGGCTCATATCCTTCTTTAGCTGGAGGCATACTTTGGCTTAAGACAGAAGCCCTGTATACTCTGCTTCCTGAGATCTTAATTTTGTTTTGTGTTTTACAGCCTTTTTCATCAGGGGCACTTTCTTCAAGTACAAAACTATCTATGAGTTTGTTTGGAACGATTCCATTGTTTCCAAGCAAGTCTTCATAAGTTGTCATATCCTGGCCATAAAAAGTGGCTTGCCAGTCGTGATCAGGGCTATCAGTTGAATGACATTTATAACACTTAGGCTCAAAGACATGTTTATTAACAACCTGGTAGTCTATAGTTTGTGGGCTTTCAAAATAAGGAGCAAGCTCTTCTGCAATTGAAGGTGGGCGAGGAGTTTGTGTAGAAGCTTCTTTTTTTGCTCCATTTTGTATCCACTGAAATACAAGATTAATTTGATCTTCATTTAAAGGTGATCTTGTAGCTGGAGGCATTTTTAAAGAGCCTGATTTAAGAAGTAAAACTTTGTAAATAGAGCTTTGAGTAGGGTTATAAGGAGTAAAAGACTTCTTAAAAGGTTTCTTAGCTCCAGCTGTAGTTTCATAGGTTAAAAAATTTGTTTGAGCCTCTATTTTTTTACCATTACTTGAGTGGCATTCAACACAAGAAGGATTTAGTACAAGCTTTTTAACATCATCAAAAACAATGTTCTTTGGGTTTTCTAATAACCTTGAAATGCTTTGGCCTTCGTTAGCCGCACTAGGCTTAAGAGGTAGTGGATCATGCTCAGCTTCACACGCTACAAGAATTAAAGTTAAGCTAAAAAAGTAAAAAAAAGCTTTAAACATGTAAGTTTTTTACATGCTTTTCTCCTTAGAGTCTTAGGTTTTGTGGCGAAATGAAAACTTTATTTACTTGCTAACTGATTTTAAAAAGAAAACAGGCCAGTTTTGACCTATTTGCGCTTTCTTTTTTGAAGAATTTTTCTTCTAATCTCTTGTTTTCTCTCGTTAGATAAACTGTTCCATTTAGAATTTTGTTTAAATGAGCTCCAGTTTTTCTGTAAATCACGCCTTTTTGAAGGGGAGTAGCTTTTATATTTTTCAAAGTTCCTTCTCGTCCTTGGAGAATACGAATTTCTGTTTTTAGAGCTACTTTTATATGAGGAGGATTTAGAGTCTCTATAATCCTTTCTGTAATCATTAGAAGGTCTTTCATAGGCTCTTCTTTCATCATAGGACCTGTCATCAGAGTATCTTGAAGAGTCATCACGGTATTTAGAATCTTCATAAGATCTATAGTTTTTAGTCTTTGAGGCTTTATAGGCAAAAGCATGAGAACTAAATAGTAAGCTTCCAGTAAGTAATAATAAAATATTCTTCATTACATGATCTCCTCTAGTTCTTCAGGACTAAGCTCTTCAATTGCTTCAATAAAATCTAAATCTTCAATAATTTCTAATTCATCAGGTGATAAAGCAGCAAGCTCTAAAACAGCATTGGTATTATGATCAAAAACATGTTGTCTAGTAGCTTGATAAAAAACCACAGCCGCAAGTGCAAGTGCTCCAAAAGCAGGGGCAACCTTAGTAAGCCATGAACCTTGAAAACTTTGTTTTTTATTTGCTTCAAGCTCAGCGGCAACAGCTGCAAATACGTCTGCCTTATGCTTCTTACTTGGAGATTCTTCAAATATGAATTTATTCTCTTTCATTTTTAAGCAACCTCCGGTTTAAGTTTTTCTTGTAAGCTTTTCCTAGCTCTAAATATAAGACTTTTTGTTGCAGAAACACTTAAGTCATACTCTTTTGCAATTTCTTCATAAGAGAGCTCTTCTGTTATTAGTAGAGTAAGTGTTAGGCGCTGCATTTCAGGTAAGTCATCAAGAGCTTGTTTAATAATTTCGATATTAAAACTTTGCTCAAGTTTCTTCTCAAAATCAGAATCAAGAGTGACTCCTTGTTCAATAACATCAGAAACGTCATCTTTAAAAGTGATGCGCTGATCTTTTCTAATGATGTTTAAACAAGTGTTTCGTGTCATCGTCATTACCCAAGCTTTAAAAAAGCCTTCTCCCTTATAGTTTGGTGCTAGTTTTACCACCTTAATCCAAATCTCTTGAGAGACGTCTTCCGCCTTCTCATGGTCACTTAAAATCTTTTTGGCATAACCTAAAACCTTTCCACCATGCCTATCAAAAAGCACTCCAAAGGATTTTTGGCAGCCAGAGGCAATTTTGACCATAAGCTCATCATCACTTAATGAGGAGATGCTCTTAAACAGACCCAAAACCGGCCTCCATTACTGAAACACATAAAGTTTTAAAAAGTTGCATATTAATCTATTTTTGAGTGATTTTTTTTAAAAGTCACCTCCAGGAGGGCTTATTTAGCTCTAGAGCGTTTTGTTTTGAGAAAAAGCTCTTAAAATAAGCTTTAAAGAGCAACTTTATACCTAAATCGAGTGTTTTAAGTCTAAGAGCCTGTTTAAAGGCTTGTTAAAAAAGAGGAGATAAGAATGAAGAAAATATTATTAGTATCAACAGTTTTATTAGGTTTTAGCTTTTCTCAAGGAGCATATGCTTGTGCTAAGAAAAAGGTTGTTCAAACACAGAAAGTTCAAAAACTACGTATTAATCAAGGTATTAAATCTGGAGAGCTTACAAAAGCAGAAGCTAGGCGTTTAAAGAGAAACCATAGAGCGATAGTGAGAATGAAAAAAGCTGCTAAAAGAGATGATGGAAGAATTGATCAAAATGAGCGTAGAAGAATTAAAAAAGCTCAAGCAAAGCTTTCTAAGAAAATCTATATTAAGAAGCATAACCTAAGAAGTAAGAACTCTTAGAGCATTTAAAGTTTATATCCGCAGGCGACAGGAGCTATACCTACTAACTCCTGTTGCTTATTTTTACCTTAGAGGTGGGAGGTCAAATAAATATAGGTAAAAACCTTATTTTAAATGAGATACGCCTGCATTGCTCGAAAACCTACTGCTTTAAAGTGACAATCTACGACCCTGAAAATTGAAATTTGTATATTTATAATCTGACTTTGCATGATATTTTTGATCTGAAGTATTCTCTTTGTGTGAAATTTAAACACTGCAATTATCAATTTTTCAAAGTTAGTTTGATAAACAATCAGATTTTAACGAAACGTGATAAGGCTACAAGCATCAAGGAGTAAATATGAAAAACTTAATTGTGATAGCTGCAACGCTTTTTTCAACGAACTTGTATGCTCAAACATTTGAATGCCAAGACATGAACTATTCTGAAAACACTACAATGATCTCTATACCAGATGGAAGCCAGAGATATACCCAAGAAATTCCAACTTCGAGAGCTAATACCAGTTTAGAGTTTATTTATGTTGTTGACGGAAGTGCTCGAGCGATTTTTATAAAAAGAACTCTAGCATATGATGGTTCAATAATTTCAGGAACATCTTTTGATGGAGGCCAAGCTAGTGCTGGTTTAATTTTAAATGATGGACTTTCAGACGTTTACTGCAAAAAAGTACAATAAATTTTTAACACTATAGGGAAATTTATGTTTAAGACTTTTATTTTCGTTATTTTTTTCATGCCTCTGTTTACATTTGCTAGCGATATCTTTGTACAAGAAGATGTCAGCTCTGATCAAATCAAAGAAGTGTATGTTGCTGATAATGACGGATTCTATACTTTAAATATGACTGTGTCTTTACTTCAAGATTGCTCTGAGTTGGGCCTGCCTAAGCTGCTGATGGTTAATGGCGGAAAAACAGAGCTTGAATTCAAGCTCTTAATGGATGTTGAAGCAGCCTGCTATCAAAACGAAACAACTAAAACTTTTAGGCTTTACACGCTTACTTCAGTCCCAACCACCTTCAAAATCAACGGCTCCAACTATCCAGTCACCATAAAATAAACTTTTAAGTATTAATTTAGACTATAATAAAACTCGCTACTTTTAATTATACTTATATTGCTCTAAGGCTTAGGCT
>CALLAU010000076.1 GCA_938002015.1 uncultured Bdellovibrionales bacterium | reverse complement strand
AAATTCAGAGAGCTTGTTTTTTACATATTGATTCGTCTTTACTTTTTCCCAATCAGTTTTATCTATAATCTTTTTTATAGTCTTAAGATCTCTTTCTCTACCTTGAACTTCATATTGAGCTAATTTAGCGAGATACCTAATAGCAGCAAAGAGGGGGGGATTCTTACCGTCTTTATACCTTTGAGTTTCATGATGCTTTTCACTATAGAGAAAAATGATTTTTGCTTGAGAGACGTCCTCTAAAAAAAGAGAGTCTTTTTTATTCCATGCAAAAAGATCTCTAAAGACCAGTTCATCTGCCTCTGCATTTAAATCGATGAGTCCTGTTGAATTAGAATCGGTGTGCTGATTAAGAAAACTTGGATTATCTAATAAAGCTTCTTTATCTCCTTTTTCATCTCTAAGAGATCTTATCTCCCAAGCCTCTTTATTTCCAACAAAATGAGGAAAAGCTTCTTTTAAAAGAGACTGCAATTGATTGATCTGTTCGATGCTGCCATCGACAACAATGTCTAAATCTTGGTTTCCTCTATAAATGTTTGTGAAATCGTAATCGAAGCGTTCTTTTTGATATTTATCATCTCCCGCCTCGCGCTCCAAATCCCATCTGACGTAATGTCCAAAGGCTGAAGCTGTGCCGCCAAAGAGATAAACTTTAACACCAAGTTCATTGGCTTGCTTTTGAATAAAGGCAAATTCTGGTACAAGCTTTATTCGCTCTTTTACTGCGCGAGAGAGCTCCTCAGGTAGAACCTGAGCATAAGAGGCCTGAACAATGAGGCTAAAGAAAAAGAAACAAGATAGAAAATTTCTCATGCAAATAAAGTTATGCATTTATTATTCCCATTTTCAGAAAAGAATAAGAAAAAGTTAAGTAATCTTATATACTTAAAGCAGTACCTGAAGTGACCTGATCAAATATCAAAAAAGACTGTCAAACAGTTAATTACTGTGACGATTTAAGGTTCTTATATACCACATTTATACGAAATGAGAAGTTGTAAAGCCCTCAACTAGAGGACTTCACTTTTTTCATTTCAATCAACTTTTCAAAAGATACATTTGCATATCATCAAAAAAAGAAACTGAAATCTTGTGATACTCACCCTGCTTTGCGACTAATTTGATAGAGCTTGTTTGCAGGTCAGACTTCCAGGTTCATAAGGACTTTTTGGTGATCCTTCTCCATTTCTAACTCTCATTATGTCTTCAAAAGCAATATACGGCTGTGCAGGTGGGGTACTTAAAGATGTACTTTTGACTTTGAAGTAATCTAATACAACCTTAATAGCCTTTACCTTCCCTTCAGGTGTATCAAAGCCTAAAGATTCAACAAGCTTGACCAGATCCCTCATAGACATACCTTCAGGTAGAAGAGGCTCTGCAAGTTTGATTTCTGAAAAACGCTCAGTAAATATAGGGTCTGTTAAAACCGAAGAAAGATTATCGTTTTTATTATAGATTCCATATTGCTCATAATTAGGGTTCATGGTTAGGTTAGAAAAATCATACTCAAAGCTAGGTGGTTTTTGATCAGAACCTAAATATAACTCTGCAAGGTCATTATAAATAGCTGTTTTACCGATACCTGGTGGCCCCGGCAAAAGAACCTTAAGGTAAGGAGATTTGACCAAGTTCTCTATTCCTTTTTGAACAGCTGATACAGCTAAAGCTTTTCTATAAAGTCTTCTTTGGTTTTCATCTAACTCATTAAACCTCTTTGGATATTCATGGAAATATTTAAGAAAACTAACCACCCTCGATATTGCATCTTTATTCCCATTTGAAGCTGCATCAATTACTTTGTCTAATTCAAGAGTGTTTGCCAAATAAGTTTCTGCTCTTTCCTTAACAAATTCTTTATATCCAATTGTTTTAACTGCTTTAGCATTTAAAACTGTTACTAAATCACTATTAATTATGAAATCTTCACCCTCTCTAGCATCCGGGTGGATTTTGTAAATAATTGTCTTGTTTGTACCTAGGTGACCTCTTACGCCCACTCTCATATAAACACCATCCCCAAAAGCTGCTGTTTCTCCTGGTACACCTGACCGAGATCTAAAAAGATTCACATCACCATTAGTTGGTTTAGTAATAGAATCTAGTGCATCTAAAGTTTTAGTGTCATGTGATATTATATCTAAACCTAGCTCTCCGGCAGTTTTACCAATTGTACCTAACGGTTTTGATCTTAAAGGTTCTTTATTTAACCACCATGAAGCGGAACCAACTTCATTAATCCTATGTCCATCAAGACTTATAATTCTGCCGCGCAAACCAACCTTTTCTAGCAAGTCCCAAGCTCTTTCAACTGAGTAAGCTCTACGTAAAGCCATCATACCAAACTCAATCGCTTTAGCTTTTGGCATGGGGGCAATTTCAGAAAAATCTATGACATCAACATAGTTTTTAATGGCACTCACTTGAGTCTCAGTCAATTTGAGATCAAATTCTGTAATTATTTTTATAAGTTTCATAAGGTGAACAAGGTTGTCATTATGATTGATTGTTGAAAGGCTTGGATTAAATCTAGCACTAAAATCATGATCAGCTACATCTTTTAAGAACGAAAATCCCTCTGAATCAGGTTCCAAGACAGGGACATTATATATGAAATCCCTTGATTGAGCTGGATTAAAAAATAGAGCTGCACTAGAGTATGAATTATCAATATCTGTACTGGAACTTACAAATACAGAGTGCATCAATCTACTAACAACATGATAATCTTCAGGTGCTATTCCACCTAACATCTTAGGATAGTTTTTTACAATAAAAGCTGTTGCATCATCACGAACTGAAGCAGTGATCACTTCTCTTTTCGTTGTATCAATAGAATCAATTATAAAATGAAGAGGTTCTGGAGCTCTCCCAAATATACTTTCAAAAGAATAGTCGAATCTTTTATCTTCAAACCTACTTCCTCTTTCTTGTCTAGAAATCATATGAGCTTTTACGTAATGTGCAAAACGAGCCGCTGAAAGACCTGTTAAAGCAAAACGAATTCCTTTTTCAGCTGCCCACTCTTTTAAAACTTTAAACTCTTCTACTTTATCAATAGCTTTTGCTATCTCTACCCTTAAGTCTTGAGCATTGACTGCTTGCTGCATGTCTAGGTTTGAGAAGCCTTCTGGATTTCTAATCGCATCAATTCTTTTAAAAGCACGTTGAATAATATCGAGATCTACTGGTTGAACTACTATATTATTAATGCTTTGTTCTTGATTTGCAGCAGACGTATTTACCCCATTATAAGCCGCTAAAGAAAAATAAAGACTCCAGTCAACTTCAGGGATATTTTCTTCAAACCAAGCTCTTTTCTCTTGATAAGCTGACCGTGAAATAAATGGCAATATCTCAACTGATTCACCTGCAGCCATTTCTTTTAAAAGGCTAAATGCCTGAGCTTCAACAAGTTCATAAGTGAACCCTCCGTCATTTAATCCAACATATTGGTTATTAATCATTGAAAGTGTTAAAGTTGGATCGTCTTGAGCAAAACTCGAGATACCAATTAGTAAAGATAAAGATAAACTGCCTAAAGACTTCATATAGAATTCTCCCTTTGTTGAATCAATAGCAACAAGGGTGCCAGAAGTTATCTCTTTAAAATCAATACTTTATGATTACAGCTGCCTACTCTTTTGATTGCTAACTTTTCATGTGTAAAAAGTTTATACAGCTGCAAACTAAACTCAAATTTCAGGATATAACTGAGTGCCAACACTTAATCATCATCATCGCTAGTTTGAAAGACAGCCTTTTTTGTCACATTCAAAACCTATGTTTAAATCGTCACTTTGTACAAAATATCAACAGCCAATAAGGTTACAAAACACCTGTAATATGAGTAACTTAGGCATGATTACTGCTCTAACTAGTAGATGGCAAAAGACTTGATTTATAAAGCAGCACGGGTTTTAGGGGTAAATATGCCACTAAGACACTTAACTGTTTTTCTGTATATCTTCCTTGCCTCAACTCTCGCCTTTACTCAAGTAGACCCTGAGCTTTTAGATCAAGAAACAAGATCACGTATCTCTAAAGTTCCAGAGTTTGCTTTCATTCAAAAGGTAGCAGAAGAGCTCAAGGTAGATATTTACCTTTTTGGCGGCACCGCTGCAGCTTTTGGTCATTACGTAAGATGGGATCTTGAAAGAGAAGCTGGTGATAATAAATACCAACCGGAGCGTTTTGATTATGACTACACAAACATTTATAGAGGAAACCAAGACTTAGACATCGTTGTTGATGGCAATAAAGAACAAATTGCTGAAGTTAAAAATCGACTTCAAGCTGAATACCCACACTTTGAAGGTTCAAAAGAGTCTTGGGATGTGAGAGCTTTAAGGACAAAAATTGGAGACAGACTCCCTTTATTAAACAATCCAGATTTTATAAATCAACACACCGACTCAAACTCCATAGGAATGATCAAAATAAACAGCTCAGCAAATGAAAACAGTGCCTACTTCAGCCTTCTTGACTGGGAAAACCCCAAATCTGATTTCCTTATAGATATTGCAGGTGCTAGAGTGAGGTATATTTTTAACCCTCTACATGAAACCACTTTAATGTTCCTAAACGATCGTAACCCTCCTGTTCTTTCAGCTATCCGCTATTTGGCTAAAGTTACACAGTATGAAGTAACCCCAGACCTTAAAGATTTAGACTTAGTTAGAAGTATTGTCCTTAAAACAAACTGGAGTAGTTTATCTTCTTATTCAAAATACAAGCTAGAAAAGTTTAGTCTTAAAGCATTACTTAATGCACCTGATTCTGAATATGCTTCAAATATTCTTGAAAACTCAGGTTTTAAAAAAAGGCTCATTCAAATGGATGGCTTAAGACTTAATGAAACCAGTAGTCTTTCATGGTGGATGAACAAAGAGCCTTTAAGAAGTAGACAGCTTGGAACAAGTGGTAGAACAGGAGCTGATTTAGCAAAAGCTTTTAATTTAGAACAAATTGTTCTTTCTCATGAAACTAAAAGTTTTGAGGCTTATGAGAATATTACAAGATCAGCTCGTGGTAGAGCTAATGCTTTTATCTCACGAAACGGCATCCGTGGTGAAACTGCTGCCTTTGGCAATGGCTTTTATACAAAAGTAGGAAGACGTGGGGCAGTAGGATCAGGTCTAACAATTAGATTTCTCCTTAACCCTGAAGCAAGGGAAGGAACAGATTTCATTGTTCATGGTGATTATATTATTATAACAAATAAAAATGCTATCACCTTAATACAAGAAAACTTAAACTTAACTATAACTGCATTCTTAGAGCTAATTTTACATAATAGTATTACAGAAAATGACAAAGGAATGCTTGAAAAGTTTAGGCGTAAGTTCCAAAGGGATAGGTCTGGAGGACTAAAGAGTCAAATTGAGTTAGCAAAAGATTTTTTAATTAAAAAAATTCCTTTTCTTTTTAAAGATGAAATTGTTTACTTAGGAGAGACAGATGTAGTTGGTGATTATTTTAGAGAGTCTTTAGAAGAAAGTAGTACAGGTATGAACTCCACTAAAGAGCCTGAAAATACAAAAGAACGACTTTCTAAGCTTCTAAAAAAAGACCTATCAGATATACAAACTTTTGATGGGCTTATTGCTTTTGTACAAACAACATACACTGACTCTTTAATCTACTCTTACCTTTTTATTTTATTAGAAAAAAATATTTTTGAAACTGGAGATCAAGAGGATCACATCAAACTCATTGAATATTTTATTACCAAGGGCAAATCAAATGTAAGCATAGCACTTTTGAGAAACTTACTCTATAAACCTGAATGGGCTAAATACCCTCATATCATTGAACTCATCTTAAATAAAGACTTTATCTTTTATAAAGAAGTCGCTTCATTGATCTTAGTTCATAAACACTGGGCTAAACACACCCATCTCATTGATCGTATTATAGAAAATGATATGCATGCTGACCGGCCGATATTTGGTAGGAGTGAAAATGATCCAACAGCACTTATTCTATCACAAAGTCATTGGATTAATAATTCAGACTACATTGAAAAACTTATTGATGAAAACAAAGCAGTCCATGTCATTATTGAGTTCGTTCTTTCAAAAAAAGAGTGGGCACAAAGCCAAAAAGGTTATGATTTACTTATTAGAATTATGAATATAAACAATCATATTTATAATGCTTTTATTGCAAGCCATATCCTTACCCAAAAACACTGGTTTAAACATGCAGAACTTGCTGATCGTATACTTGATTCAGAGATTAAATACACAAAAGAAAGTAAGCCTAGTAGTAACCAGCGAGATAATTCACATATAGTTGATGAGGTATTAATAAATACTGGGTGGGAGGATCACCCACATCTTTTTATAAAAGCATTTCAGGCAGATATTTTTGTTTATAAACTTGGACTTGCAAAAGTTCTTAAAACTCCTGGGTGGAGAAAGCACCCCCATCTTTTAGAAATGTTTATCGATGAATACAATAATAGTGAATTTCTAGCTCGTAGTATTCATGAAATATTTGAAGTGGAGACTTGGGCTGATCGTCCAGATTTTTTGTTTAAATTTTTACTTATGTTAAATAGCAACCTATCTAGTGAGCAAGCTGGCTTAAGATCTGAAGCAAAAAGGTTAATAGAAGTTTTTGATAAAATGACGTTTAAAATGACTCATTGGAAAAATCATAGCTTACTAAAGTCATTTTTAAATGGAGAAAGTCTTACAGTTAAAAATTTAGTAGCAAGACACCATGAAGAAGATTTCTTTAACTACTTTAATCAAAAAACACAAGATCCTCAAATAGGCTCTTGTATGATGATTTTAAACTAAAAAAAGGGTAAGAAATAAACTCTCTCACCCTTTTCATATTCTAAAAAGCTTCAGTAGTAAGTTTTTAATATCTCTGCTGCAACTTTTTTTGATAAAGAAGAAGATATTTTCTGAAAGCATGTTGGAGTATCATATTGAATATGCTGACCTGTTATATTCTTAAGTGATTTCTTCCAGCTTTCTTTTAGCGGTTCAGTAAGATCATTATCTATAAACTTATCTTTAAGAGACACAAGCCCTTCTTCTAATTGACTCGCTGATATATTCAGACAAGCACCTTCATTTATGTATCTTGCATTTTTAATAACTGAAGGGTGATTTGCAATAATAGCGCTTAAATCCATATAATCAGCTTTAGGGTAAGATTGAGAAAGTTTTATTACTCCAGCTGAGAACAACCCCAGAAGTTTTTTTGACAGTTCACTTTCTTTATAAGAGCTTTCTAAGAACTGGTAATATTCAAAGATATCTTTCATAAAGGAGTTAAAGTTTTCCTTACCAAACGGTGTATTATCAAATAAAGCCTCAACAAGCTGAGAGGCAATAAGACCGTTTAATTCTCCTGTTTTAAGCTGGTTGAGTATGAGCTTTGAAAGTTGATTCATCTCTTCTACATCTAAATAAATACCGTAAGTTTTAACCGTATCTACTTTAAAACTTTTACCAGAAAGAAGAATATCTGGTGCATCAATGAAAACATATTCTGAGTGCACTAAAGGAAAAAATGGAAGATGCCCTTCTTTTGTTTTATAACCAAATGATTGTTTAGTAGTAAAACTATAGTTTTCACCAATTTTCTGACCTGCAAGCTGAGCAATTTCCTCTTTATCAGTCGTAGAGTAAACCTTATAGCTTGTCATAGACTTAGCTTTTAAATCCAGCCCCAGTGCCTGCTCCAATAAGAGGCACGAATCTGATAAAGAGCTTACCTTGACCTCAAAGCTTGCATGTCCTTTAGCTGGTTGGATGTTTCCAGCTCTGTCAACAAAGCTATCCGAAACACTTATCTTCTTTATACCTGCGACTTCTATGCTCCCTTCGCAGTTTAAAAGAAGACTGTCGCTATGCACTCCTACAGCTTGAGAGCTAAAGCAAAATAAAGTGACACTTAAGCCCGCTAATAAACTAGATTTAAATATTTTAATAATTTTCATTCTTTTTCTCCTTATTCATTCCTTTGAAGACCCTTTCTTCAAGTACAGTAAATTTCTAATTACCTTAGAGCTTTAAGTAAAATTAATTGATTTACTATAGATAGTAATATATCTAATATCTATGAGTCTTCCCTCTGCACATTTAGACGCCTTTGAAGCAGTAGCCAAAACCTCTAGTTTCTCAAAAGCCGCTAAGCTTTTAAATCTCACACAGTCTGGTCTTTCACAAAAAATCAAAGCTTTTGAAAAGGAACTTGGACTTAGTCTTTTCATCAGAACACCAACTGGCGTCTTGATGACAGATCAAGCTGAAAAGCTTCTTAGGTACTGCCAAGCTAAGAACTCTATGGAAACAGAGCTTCTTAACAGCCTCTCAAGTGAAGATACAGAAAGAATTTCAGGAGTTTTAAAAATAGCAACCTACTCTTCAGTTTTTAGATCTGTGATTCTTCCAGCACTGACTCCTCTTTTAAAAGAAAACACAAATATCAAAATAGAGTTCGTTTGTGATGAAATGCACTTACTGCCAAAAAAATTACAAAGCTCTGAAGTTGATTTTATTATAATGGATTGTGACTTAGATAAAAAAAATATAGAGAAAGCCTATCTCGGTAAAGAGGAATATGTCATGATTCATTCTTTAAAAAATAACAAGAAACCTTTGGTTCTTTTAGATAATGATTTAAATGATGATGCAACAGCAAATTTTTTTAAATCACAAAAATTAAAAAAACTACCCAAGCACACAAGATCTTACTTTAATGACTGCTATGGAATTATTGATGGAGTTAAAGAAAATTTAGGAAGCGCTGTTATGTCAAAACACCTTATAAAAAACAACAAACACATAAAGATCGATGATACATATAAACCTTTAAGCTTAAATGTGATGCTTTACTACCATAGACAACCTTACTACTCAAAGCTTCATAAAAGTATTGTTCAGTGTTTAAAAGAAAACTGTCAGAAGTACCTCTAAAAGAAAATGAATAACTTAAAAAGCTAGAATTTTTTGACAACTAAATGGTTCTAAAAAGTCTATTTCACTAGATTCTTCTGAGTTAAAAAATTCTTGTAACTTCGCTGTAGAAATTTCATCGATATTAAAAAATGACTCTATTCTTTTCTTATCTCTATCCGACCATAACTTTCTTGGAAGAATCGCTGTATCCCAGAAATCTCTATTAAGTACTTTATGATCAATAAGTTTTAGCATTGAATCTAGAGAAATCTTATTGGAGACCAAAATGTTTCTACCAACAGAACCAGTTAAGTGTTCACTCTTTTTTCTAAGTAAAGTTATAATAAGTTCTTCAACTAAATCTTGATTCTTTAAAAACTGATCTTGCTCTAATAGCTTATAAGTTACTGACGTTAAGCTCATCTTATCATTTTGAAGCTTAATGAAATTTAAAAACAACCTAGAATTTTGACTCCAATCACTTACAAGTATAACCTTTTCAAAAATCTTATCCTTAGTTTCCTCATTCACTCTTTCATAAAATTTAAGTAGCAAGCCTGAATGATTCCAGTTTTTAGAAAAAATATGATCAATAAGAGCGTCTGCAATCTTACTATTTTTTCCATCATTTCGAATTTTATTGATCAACTTTTCAATTAAATAACCATGTTCAGACCAAGATGGTCGCCATAAAGTGCTCTCTATCAGTTGCAGGTGAACCTTTATTCCATTTTCATCAATAAGCCTCTCTGCAATTTCTTTATAGCCAGGCTTATTTCCTGCGTTAGGCAAGACCGATCTTGCAAATGCAAGCTCTATCAGGGGCAATACAATATCTCGATCCAGCACCTTATGAGCCACCTCAGGGTGCTCCAACCAATGCTCTTGACCCAAAACTGTACTTACGAAGTTCGTCAGTGCAAAATAAGTACTCTCATCAATAATATCATCTATTAGTTTTTTAAACTTTACAGAGTGCTTTTGTGATAAAACGTATTGGTTTACGGCAGTTGTATCTTCCTGAGTAACATTAAGCTTTATCAGCATATCTTCTGCTAAGTGGCTCCAGTGCTCTTGTGATAAAACATACTTAATAAGCTCACTTTTAGCTCTGCCTAGTTCAAAGATTTTTTTAAGCCAATCCTCTCTATGACTCCAGTGCTTCTGTGATAGTATATACTTAGCTATCTCTCTATCATGAAAATACGCGCTAGTATTAGGAATAGCTTTAAATGACTTCTTAACTATATCTTCAACTATAACTTGAGCTTCTTTAACTTTAGCCCAATGTGGAGTTGAAAAAACATGCGTTAAAAGTCTTCGAAGCGCATCTTCTAATTTTATGTTCGCAAAATCAGATCTTAAATTGTAGATTGATTTAAGAATATCTACTTGATCAATATACTGCTCTTGAGATATCACATTCTCTATAAATGCGTAAATATTGTCAGTATTCCAAGAAGAAATTACTTCTTTAAATATAGTCTTTAATAAGTCTTTTGGTAAACTCCAGTAAGTTTTTGACGCAATATTGTGAATAAGTGCTCCCACACTGTAACTTCCTCTTTCAACAATTTTTCTTAAAAGCCTTAGGTGATCGCTCCAACCTTTGTTTGAAAGTACCAGAGATATGATCTGGTCATCTAGATCCTTGTTATTATCAATAATATGTTCAAGCATCTTAGCATCACAACACCAAAACTCACGTTGCATGATTTCACTTACAATGGCGGCATCTAGTTTACCTCTTTTTAAAAAAGTCCACACCCAATCAGAGCGACCACTCCAGTGCTTCTTCGTTAGTACATGATTTATTACCAAACGATCATACTTACCTTCATCTACAATTTTTTCAAGAAGCTCAGGTCTTTTAACCCAGTGTTCAAGAGGAAAAACATATTTAATAAGATTCACCTCACTTCCATAAACCGCAACAAAATCTTCTAGCACATCAGTATGATCAATGAATTTCTCATGTACTAAAATTTTTGATGCAATCAAGCTGTCACCTGCTGTACCTTTTCTGATAAACATCTTCACTAAATCTACATCTTCAATCCAAGGCTCTTCTGATAAGACACTCTCGACTAAAACTTGCTCAAAGCCTCCTTTTTCGATAAGAGCCTCAATCCATTCTCTTTTTAATTCTTTAACATTTTTCTTAAAGTAAGATGAAATCTTACCATCAAAAAGCATCGTTTTAGTATTAATAAAGAATTTATAAAGATCATCAAAATTATCAATTTTAATAAGTTCAGCTTCATCAAAAGTAATTTCCTCAGGAAAATCACTGGCTATAAAAAAGTAGCTCTTCACAAAACCTTTTGCATCAAGAAACTCATTTGAATTAGAAGATTGTCTTGCAAATTTTCTGATTAATTTTTCTGTTAAACCCTTATTGCTTAATGAAAGTGAATTCGAAATTGTAAGCTTTAAAAAATCAACCATGGAAATATTTAAATCTTCTTGAATAAGCTCTATGGCAGCTTTATTTTTTAAAATAATAAAATCACCACTATAAATAAAATCCTCACCCTCTCGAGCGTTTGAATTTAATTTAAATCTAATGGTAAGGTTCGTTCCTCTTGCTCCTTTTTCACCAAGTCTTGTGTAAAATCCATCACCATAAGCAGCAGCCTCACCACTAATACCTCTTCTAGAAATAAAAGCATTAGCAGCACCATGAGAAGAGCGAGTGATATTCTCATAGGCTTCAAAGGAATTTGTCTCGTGTGCTACAACAATTTCACCATCTTCATTAATGTGGTTTTTAAAAATCTCTGCCGCAGTTCTTCCACCACCTTCACCAAGAGATTTCGTTCTTAAAGGTTCTTTATTCATCCACCAAGACAATGTGTCTTGATGACTTTCTTGATTGCCATCCATCTCAATCAAGCGCTTTCTTAAACCAGTCTCCTCTAACAAATTCCACGCATACTCTGAATCCGGAGCATTTAATAAAACCTTTTTTCCAAACTCCTCTAGTTTATGTTTTACGTAGGAATTACCTCTAACCTTTTTCCAGTTTGTTCCTTCAATAATTTTTTTAATAATTTCTAAATCACCTTCTGCCTCATCCACTTCATACTGCGCAAGTTTTGCTAAATATCTTATCGCTGCAAAAACAGGAGGGTTTTGTCCGTTTTTAAAACGCGATGTAGTTTCATGACTTTCAGAAAATAAAAATTTAATTCTTCCAGCTGCAACATCATTTAAAAAAACAGAATCTGGGTTTTCCCAGGAAAAAAGATCTCTAAAAATAATTTCACCAGGATCAGCGTTAACCGCAATCATACCTGTTGAGTTTGTATCCGTGTGCTGGTTTAAAAAATCGGGATTATCAAGAAGTGGCAATTTATCACCAATCTCTGCTCTTAAGAGTCGAACCTCCCAAGCTTCTTTACTGCCAACAAAATGTGGGTATTCTTTTTTTAAAATTTGCTGCAAAGCCGCTGCTTGCTCAGCCGTGCCGTCAACTACAATGTCTAGATCTTGGTTGCCTCGATAAATATTTGTAAAATCATAATCAAAGCGCTCGGCTTGGTATTTTTCATCACCAGCTTCTCGCTCTAAATCCCATCTTACGTAATGCGCAAAAGCTGAGGCCGTGCCACCAAAGAGATACACCTTTACCCCAAGCTTATCAGCCTCTTCTTGAATGAATTTAAATTCTGGAACGCGTTCTAGTCGAATTTGAGTTTCTGTTGAAAGAGCTTGTTTTGAAACCTGGGCATTAACCCCAGAATAAAACATAAAACTTAGCAGAATATATAGAATAGCTCTAAACATGCCTTTTACATAGCAATTATTAAGCCTAGACCGTAAAGACAGAAGCCGCTAAGCTCTTGTAATTACTTAAGATATGCCAGTATTCAAGCACTGCCAGTCAGGATAAACTAACCAACTTTTTTACAAATGCCGTAATTGGGCCTCTTTTTTGTTTCGATACTTGCTCATTTTTTACTAGAGTCTTTAATACATAGAAATAAAAAATACAGCGTTAATAAGGCTTTTCTTCAGTATGCAATATAGGAATCGTACCTCTAATCAAGTTATCAGGGCCAATTAAAGCACCTTCTAAAACTGTTGTACCATACTCTCCTCTACAACCCCCAGCTATATACCTACAATCATCATCTGAGCTCATACCAACAACTGACGCCATATCAGCTGTCTTGTGAGCAAAACCAGTTATAGTCATCTCTTTTGTGAAGTCGCCATACTGCATATCAAAAGCAGAACTAAGCCTGTTTCTACGCTCCATATCTGAAACTCTACTCAAATGCTCACCAAACGATGACATCACAAAACCAAAGAAAACTTTAGAGCTAGGGTAACGTCGTCTTAATGAACCTTTAGCGTAGTTAGTTGATGCTGCCAAAACAACGTTTACAACATTATCATTACTTAAGTATTCTTTAGGAACATAGCTAGCAATTCCTTCTTCAACCCCTTGTCCACCATACATAGCGTCATCAACTATTAAAGGTACGGATTGAGGGTTTTTAGCAATATAAGACATGAACTCTTCTTTACTTGGCTCAATTAAAATATCTTTTGGCATTGAATCTGGAAACAAATCCATCATTATTCTTGCCACCCAGTACTGACCTTTTCCTTTTTCTTCAGTGATAAGTAAGAAATACTCTTCCCCTTCAGAAAGACTCTCTAGAAATGCTTTCATTGCTCTAGCAAAACTTTCTTCAAACTCAACTTGAGTTATCATTTGAATGTTTGAAGCTAGAAAACCTGCAAGCTCATAATAGTCAGCTCCAAAGCCTCTATGGGCTTCAATCCAATTATTTAAGCCTTCAGTATTGATTACATTACCTTTATTTGGCCTTGTTAATGGTGTGTTTAGTTTTTGAAGAACAGTTTGGCTAGATTCATATAAGATTTCTGCACAAGTGTAACTTTGAGCTGAAACAGAAATTAACGATAAAAGCAAAAAGCTTATTGTTCCCATCTTTAATTTCGCTCTATTAATTACTTTAGACAACATAAAAGAATATAAGCAATTTTAATGCCATAACTATAAATACTTGTTATTATCATTAGTGAATACAAAGTGAGGAATTTACTAAATGCAAAAAAGAGTTACTATTATATTATTACTACTCCTTCAATTAAGCTGCTCATCTCAAAAAAAAAGAACACTTATAACTATTAACTCAAAAGCATACCAGGCTCTGAAGAAATATAATCCAGACTTCAACCTATGGGCAGTAAAAGACTATATGCCTTCTATTCAAACTGCTTTTTCATCAAGTCATCCAGGCATAGTCTCCATTAATTTTAATGAAGATAATATTGGTGATTATGTTGTCATGGGTCATGATCGAAAGCATGAATTTTTACTTGCTCTAGTTTCTAACAAAACTGGATTTAAAGTACATAAGCTTGATAAAGCAACTTATTTACCGCCTCAGTCAATATCAATGGTAACATCAAAGAACAAACGAGAATTCGGTCTTTGGACATATTTATCAGTTTTTAAAAGTACAAAGCTTAAATCTAATTATGAACAGAAATCTATTTTAATTAAAAATAAGGCTCTAAAAGTGAATTATTTTGAAAAAGGCTCATTAGTTTATTACTTTAAAAACAATAAATTTCATAAATTTATCTCTACTAAAAAAACATAAAGTTATTAATTAGTTAAAACACTAGCACAACCATTTCCTAAAATAGTTGTGATAGCGGCGTTACCGACAGCACTAGGAGCCGCATTATTAGTTCCTGTCAAATTAACAGTTGAGTTTGCTCCACCTCCCCAGCTTGTCACACTAGATAGAGCAATCAAAATATTATCTATTTCAGTTTGAGTTCTTACTGTATTATCTCTTAAAGAAAATATTGAAAAACCGTTTGTAAGTGAACTCCAAGAAGTACCTGTTGATGTCGCGGTACCACTTCCTCTAGAAGAGAACGTTGTTAAAGTCGCAGGAAGGTTATTAATGGAGCCACTTGTCGTATTAAGCCCTTCATTTAGGTAGTATACCATATTAGATGGCAAATTACTGACATCACCAAAAGTGGTATTACCTCCTCTATTTACATAATACTCTAAACTTGCCGGGAGACCCGCAATATCTCCTGTTGTTGTATTATTTCCTTCTAAGTATAAACGCTCTAGACCTGCTGGCACGTTTGCAATATCACCACTTACTGTAGCATTACCACCTACTCTAAATGTCAGCATACCTGCTTTAATATTAGCTATATCACCTGAAAGCGTTGAGTTACCTCTAACCTGAAAAGTTGTTACTAAGGCTGGAATGTTATTGATATCTCCTGTTACAGTATTTAACCCTTCAACTAAAAAATTACGAATCCCCACAGGCAAATTACTTATATTTCCACTAATAGTATTTAATAAACTATGACTATAAAAGTACTCCATTGTTGGTTTTAAGTTAGCAATATCACCAGAAATTGTAGAATCACCAAAACTATAAAAGTAAGTGATTGAAGAATCTATATTGGCAATATCTCCGGTGACTGTATTATCACCACTATTTCTATAGGTTTGAAGCCCCGTCTTGAGTGTCGAAATATTTCCAAATGTTGTGTTATCACCTTCACTTCTAAACTCAACTAAACTTGCTGGGATGTTTGCTATATCTCCAGTGACCGTATTGTCACCATTAACTCTATAGTATGTTAAGCCTAGTGGCAGATTTGCCACATCACCATTAATAGTATTTCTTCCTTCAAGCCTAAAAGAGGTAAGCCCTGCTGGTAGGTTCATAATATCACCACTTACTATATTGCTACCCATGAGTCTTAAAAAGATTAAACTTGATGGCAAACTACCTAAATTTCCCTGAATTAAATTCCTTGTCCCTAAATCATTAAAGCTTGTTAAACCGGATGGAAGGTCCGCTAAATCAAAACTCCAGCCTCCAGCTCTTATTAAAATTTCACGCACATCACTAGCATCTAAATTTTCAAAACGCACCGGCCCTGTGTAAGGACCTGAATAGGTATGAGATACCAAGTCACCAGCAGCAGAACCTGAAGCGTGGCCAGAACTAGTAGTTCCATCACCCCAATCAATACTCCAAGTAGAACCACTTTGAAGAAGTAAAGCTATTTCAGCGCTTAAACCTGCTGTTCCTCCAGCACTTATCATAAGTCTAAAAGGGTCTAAATTTACATTAATACTAGAAGTGGGTGAGGTATTGCCATCACTATCAAACTGCTCTGCTACCAAAGTTTTCAGCCCATCAGGGCTTGTCAGTGTTGCACTTAAGCTAAAATTTCCACTTGAATTACAAGAAGTTGTAATTGGAGCACCTACAATACCACTTGTTATTCTTACAGTAGCATTTCTTTGACATGTTCCAGATATAGTTTGTGCTGAAGCAAGCAATGTACTGCCACCAAGTGGTGATACGATAACTGGAGCGATGGGAGGAATGGAGTTTACTCTAGGGTAAATAATTGCCTCAACAGGTATCCCAACTTGAGTTGCAACTAAAACTGTAGGGCCCTGAGGTAGCCCAACAGCAGATAAATTAACAGCACCAAAAAACTCATCATTAATACAAGGAAAAGATTGTTGCACAATACTGGGTATTTCAACATTAACACTTACAATCCCAAAATCAGAACCACATCTTCCTGATACAGGATAAGAACCAACATTTGATGTTGTTATATTGGGTTGTTGATTCCAAGACAGCTCAACACCAGATACTTGAGAAAATTTTTTATTACTTAAGACTTTACCACAACCACAGAACAACAAAATAAAGATAAGTAAACTTATTTTTATACTATGCATACTCAAGTACTTTATCGACACAAATGAAGCAGAAGTACTCTTTGTATTTTTGAAACAAGCATTAAGTTAAATATAGTTTTACAATCCTTATATAATTAAGCTCATATCAATTTAAATAACTATTCAGAGTAAATTTTGTTAGTCTTAAATATGAGATAATCTCATTTTAATACAATACCACTACTTCTTATTTTAAAGCCATTTCCTGTTTTGAAATTTAAAATTTAACCTAATAAACTGCTCATCTTGATCATTTTGAATATTTTCATAAACTTCCGTTCCATATAAAATTCCAATATTTAGATCATAGTTTTTCATTACTTTCTTTAAAGATAAATCAGCTCCAAGTAAGATTCCTACTGAACCACTTAGGTCTAAGTCACTGCTACTTGATATAGGCAAGTTAAAGCCAAAGTTTATTCGTGAGCTGTATTTTTTGTTTTCATAAAACTTATAAATTCCATTAGCATCTAGCACAAACATATCTTCTTTTTGTAAAGTAATATCTAAAACATTAGTAATAACAAATATTTTTTCTGAATAACTTAAGTTGAAGCTTATACCAAAAGATTTACTCGGCTCATAATTTAACAAAGCTCCGATTTTAATTAAGTCTGGGGTATCCTCATCCCAAGAATAAATAGGATTGTTCTCATTTTTGTAATCTTGGCCTCTGTACTCAGCATTAAGACCTAGCCAAATCCTACTGCCTAACTGAAGTTGATATGCTAGAGATAGTGAGTGAATAAAATCTGTAACCCACAGAGCTTCAAAACCAGTTCTCTTAGCATTTATCTCACTGTCTATAAGACTCCAACCAAGATAGTAGCGATGACTAAGTTTTTTCTTTTTTAAATTTGAATCCGAATACTTCAGTTCTTCTTTTTTAGTGTTCGTCTCATTGCTGATATTACCTTGTCCTTTAGCACCATGACTTGAATCAAAATCTTCATTTTCAAAAAGTTCAGAAGTCACTTGCTCAAGTTTTTGATCAGATGAACTAGTCTCATTACTAGATGATTGAAAATCTTCTTCTATCTCAAGAATCTCTTTTGATTGCCCCACACCAACAGTTTCTTCTTCTTTTTCCTTAATTTTTGGGATTAACACTTTATCTACATAGGAATCTACTTTTGCACTTTCGTTTTGAATGTCACCAAACTCTTGTGAATTCTTAATATATTTTGATAATGACTTAGCTTCTGCACTACTTAAACTGTAAATAGTTGCAACCACTCTACGATTTTGACTACGACCTTGAGGGGTAGTATTTGTTGCAACTGGAGCGTCATAACTAAACCATTTAGTCTCAATTCTATCTTCTTCTACACCATATCTTAAAAGCCACATTTTAAATATCTCAGCTCTCCCTTTTGAGAGCTCTAAGTTCATAGAGTAACTTCCTATAATATCAGTATGACCTCCAATGAGTATTCTTGAATTTGGAAACTTTTTAGCAACTTGAGCTAGTTCTTTAACAACAAAAAGGTCTTTTTCTTCAATATGAGACATAGCAGTTTGATAGTTCACTCTCATTCTTAAATGAACTGAATCTGCAACTGCTCCAAAAGGAATGAGCAATGTAATTAAGGTAAATACCAAAGTAGATACTTTCATGTTTATAACTTTTGCCTCATATAACTCATTTCGGATTAAAGTTCTCTTTCATATAGGAAAATGTAGATTTGTGAGACAAAATTTTACAAAAAGCGTTTATTTATTTAACTAATTTTTTTAAGTCTTCTTTCTTTTGAATAGACTTTCGCTAACTTTAAGTACTTAATCTTTATAACTTAAGAGATTACAGACTTTAGTCTTTATTTATTCTAAACCTAGCCCGATAAATAACTTATGAAAGAACTCCTTATATATTTAATCATTAGTGTTATAGCATTTCCTGTAAATGCAAAACTAAGCCAAGACCAACAAAGTGCCTTAAAGCAAACTCAAGATTTACTTAGAAACCCAGCTGATCGAATGAGCGTTGTTAAAGAGTCTCCCAGCGCACAAGCCGCACATCAAAAAGCAGTAGACTTTTTAGGGAGTCAGCAAAATGTAAATAAGGCTTATGATATGGCAGCACTAATGCTTAAAAGTGTTGCTGAAGAAGCTAATGGGGACCCCGCAAAAATGCAGCAAATTTTAAACCGTGCTAAATCAAACCCGGCTGTCTTAGCAGATAGGATGCCTGCAGAATTTAAAACAATGTTAAAGCAAATAGCTGGAGATATAGAAAAACGAAGTTCTCCTGCAAGGAAATAAACTTTTTAATTACCTACATATTCCATAGCAACATTGCTTCTTTGGTAACTATCACCAACATCTGTCATAACAGATTCTGAATGTTTAAAACCATTTTTTAAATACAAATGAATTGCTGCTTCACATTTTTTATTAGTTAAAAGATAAAGTCTTTTTGAGTTCATACTTAAACCTTTTTCAATTGCAGCTTTTAATATAACTTTACCAGCCCCTAGACCGCGTGCAGAACTAAATACACCCATCTTAGTAAGCTCCACTCCACCTATATGATCTGGCTTAAGAGCTGCTGTGCCAATTGGTATATCATTTTTATCTAAAACAAATAAAACTTCTCCACCTTTTTTTATGATCTCTTCTTCGGGGTTACTCATAACCTTTTCATCGACTTCTTCTACTTCAAACATAGAAGAAACCCACTCATAATTTATATCATAAAAAAACTGTTTATATTCTGGCTTGTAAGAAACTACTTTTAACATCAAGATAATATAATCACTTGATGCTATTTTTAAAATGCTAATTTCTTAAAATGTAAATAATAAAGACTTTAGATATGCCTATTTAAATCATTGATTCTAAGGCGGATGGACTTTGGAGTAAGCTCAATAAGCTCATCATCAACAATCCACTCTAAAGCCTGCTCTAAAGTCATTTGATTAAGCCTAGTAAGTTTAGCCGCCTCATCTGTTCCTGAAGCTCTTACGTTAGTAAGTTTTTTCTCTCTGCAAACATTAACATTTAGCTCTTTACCTTTATTATATTGGCCAATGATCATGCCTTTATAAACTTCAACTCCAGCACCTATGAATAAAGTTCCCCTATCTTCTAAATTAAATAAAGAGTAGGTCGTAGATTTACCTTTTCTATCAGAAACAATTCTTCCAGCCTGACGTTTTTTAATATCCCCTTTATATGGAGCATATTCTTTAAACTCTGTACTAAGTAAACCTGTACCTCTTGTATCTGTTAAAAACTGACTTCCATAACCAATAAGACCGCGCGAAGGAATTTCAAACTGAAGCTGACTTCGCCCAGACTCTCTATTCACCATCCCAACAACTATACCTTTTCTCTCTTGAAGTTTTTGAGTCACAGCACCTGTATACTCTGTTTGAACATCAATATAAACTTTTTCAATTGGCTCACATTGAACCCCGTCAATTTCTTTCATCACGACTCTTGGCTGACTTATTAAAAACTCAAAGCCTTCACGTCTAAAAGTTTCCATAATAACAGCAAGCTGAAGCTCTCCCCTTCCTACAAGCTGAAACGTGTCTGATCTTTCTGTCATTCTCAGTCTAATAGAAACATTTTGTAAGCACTCTGTCTCTAGACGCTCTAGAATCTTTCTACTAGTAACCTCTTTACCCTCTAACCCTGCAAATGGGCCATCATTAACGGAAATAAAAAGCCCTACTGTAGGCTCATCAATTTCAATTCTTGGAAGTGCTTTTTCAACAGTTTCTGCACACAAAGAATCTCCAATTTCAATATTTTCAAAACCTGAAACAATTGCTATGTCACCAGCTTCTAAAGTTTCAACATTTGCAGTCTCATTTCCTGAAAAAGTCAAAAGTGAACTTACACGAAGCTTTTCAACCTTATCTCCTGCCATAAATCTTTTTAAAGAGTCTCCAACTTTAACCGTTCCACTTAAAACTCTTCCTACAGCAAGACGGCCAACAAACTTTGAGTACTGAATATCAGAGCAAAGCATTGTAAAATCACCTTCTGTTGTTTTTGGCTTTGGAATCTCCGAAAGAATCAGATCAAAAATACAATTAATATTATCTGTACTTTCAACAGCGTTTAAATCTTGCGACGCTTTTCCATCTCTAGCAATTGCGTAAACAACTTCAAAATCTAGTTGATCATCAGTTTTAGCCAGATCAAAGAAAAGCTCTTCTATTTCAGAAACAACTTCTTCAGCCCTAGCATCTCCTCTATCAACCTTGTTTAAAACAACAATGATTTTTTTGTTCTGCTCTAAAGCTTTATTTAAAACAAACCTAGTCTGTGGAAGAGGACCTTCAGCCGCATCAACTAAAAGAAGAGCTCCATCAACCATATTAAGGATTCTCTCCACTTCACCACCAAAGTCTCCGTGACCTGGAGTATCAACAATATTCACTTTAACGTCGTTATATGTAAAAGAGGCATTCTTTGCAGCAATCGTAATTCCACGCTCTTTTTCAATATCCATTGAATCCATAAGCCTGTCTGTAACTTCCTGGTGCTCTCCAAAAACTCCTGACTGCCTAAGGAGCTGGTCAACAAGCGTTGTTTTTCCATGATCAACGTGAGCTATAACTGCGATATTACGATATTCCATAAAGACCTTTATTTTATTTGCTTAGATTTAAATAGGGACTCTAATCTGCGGTGTTCTTTATGACAACAAAAAGCTCAAATAAGTAAGTTTTTTTGTTCAATCACAGGCCTTAGATACAACAAAGGCACACAACATAAGAGCTGCATGCCTTTTTCTAAAGCCATAATTATATTAAATTAGTTTAGTTCTAGCGCTTCTTATTCTTGTAAGCTTCCTCATCTACAACAATTTCAAGCTCAACTCTTCTATTAAGCTGTCTTCCATGACTTGTAGCGTTTGAGGCAACAGGCTGAAGTTCTCCCATACCTTGAGCTTCAACAAATTCAGCGGGTATTCCTTGCCCAACTAGTCTTCTGTAAACAGATTCAGCTCTTTTTACAGATAATTTAGCATTAAAGCTATCAGCGCCTTGAGAGTCTGTATGACCGATAACTCTAACTCTATCCTCTGGGTATTTGATGATAATAGCTGCTATTTGATCTACTTTATCTTTTGCTCCACTTTTTAAATTTGCATTTCCTGAATCAAACAAAAGATCACCTTTTAGTTTTGTAATAATCCCCTCTTCCGTTCTCCTGGTCTCAGCAATTGCGGCTAGCTCCTTTGCCTGTTGATCAAGGTAAGCTCCATAGCTTCCGCCAGCTAAACCTCCTAATACAGCACCGATTGCAGCCCCCTTATCTCTATTACCAGACTGATGCCCAATAATAGCACCAAGACCTGCACCTACGGCAGCTCCAACACCTGCACCAATACCTGTTCTTCTATTTTCAGAGCTCGCACAGCCTAAAAAACTAAAAATTGTAATTACTAATAGTAAATTCTTCATACCCTAAATCTCCTTGATTCATAATTTCAGCTAGTTTTGGTATCAACTCATCTAATTGATAGCATTTCCTATATTAAACATGATAATAACTTATCTACGAAAGTAAAATCGAAATGAAAATTTATAGTCAAATTTATTTTTTTAAATCCTTTTTTTGCTCAAGCTATCCTTTCATCTTGCTTATGATGTCGATCTCTTGTGCAAATAAGAACCTTGAAAAGTGTGAAAGTATTGTTTGGCGGGACCAAGGCCAAAGGGCTGCTACAAGTGGCAAAACTAAAATACATTTTAATGAACTCCAAAAACTTTGTCGAAAGTTTAAAACTCCAATCAATAAGGACGCCTATATAGAAGGATTTGAACTTGGTTTAAATCTTTTTTGTCAGCCTGGGCGTGGTTATATGTATGGAAAGCAAGGTCAGGTCTATAACTCTTCTTGCCCTAAAAAAAGTGAAAATATGTTTTTACAAGGATATTATAAAGGACGTGTTTCTTATCTTGAAGAAAAACAAAAAGAAGTTAAATTACTTTTTAGACAGTCTGAAGATCGTGTTTGGAGAAAAGAGCGAGATTACCTTATCGAAGCAACTCAAGACCTTGTCCAAGCAGAACAAGAACTAGATCTTTTAGAATCATACAAAGAAGAAGCAAAATCACTAGATCTACAGTCTAAACAAATCAAGCTTGAGCTTATTCAACTTAAGAAAAAAGCCGCAGCCTTAAATTTTAAGTAAAGTTACAAAAAGTATGAAAGAATCTGACCTCCTCGCTGTTACAAGTTCCATTACTGAAAGTGATATTATAAACGCATATGAAGCAGGAATTTTTCCTTGGCCCTTTGAAGAAGAAAACCTTATACCTTGGTGCTCACCAGACCCAAGGGGCATTCTTGATTTTAAAGATTTCCACATATCAAAATCAAATTTAAAAACTTTTAAAAAACAGGATTTTCAAGTTACTTTCTGTAGTGCTTTTGATGATGTCATGAATTTTTGTGCAGAAGTTCCCAGAAAAAACCAAAGCGGAACATGGATAACTGAAGAAATTAAAAACTCTTACTCTAAGCTTTTTAAACTTAAAAAAGCTTACTCAGTAGAAGTTTATAAAGAAAAAAACTTAGTTGGTGGCATGTATGGAGTGATATCAAGCACCTATTTATCTGGAGAAAGTATGTTTCACCTTGAGACTGGTGCTTCTAAGTTTGCCTTAACAAAACTCATTGAAAAGCTAATAACTCTTAATGTGTCTTGGATTGATACCCAGATGGTAACTCCTTTAGTTGCTAGCTTTGGAGGAAAAGAAATTACTAAAAAAGACTTTTTAAGCCGATTAGAAAAGGGTAAAATATTAGAAAGTAATTTTTTTGAAAGGCTAAGCACATGACGAATGAGAGTTATAATTCATCAGTAATTACAAAAGACTCTGTCGTACAAATGGCTTACTCAATAACAGATAGAAATGGCCGCATTATTGAGGCTAGAACTTCAGAAAATCCCGTGGAATTTATTTGTGGTCATGGGCAAATTCTAAAAAGCTTAGAGGAAAAACTCATTGGACAAGTCTTAGGCTTTAAAGGTGATTTTAAATTTGATCCGGATCAAGCGCATGGTGAATACAAAAAAGAGCTTGTTGTCGAAATGAAGAGAGAACAGTTTCCAGAAGGTATGGAAATAAAAAAAGGAATGAAATTTGAAAGCACAGGCCCTGATGGTGAGGCTGTCGCTCTACATGTTATGGACGTTAAAGATGATGTGGTTTTAATAGACGGTAACCACCCTTTAGCTGGTGAGGAATTAAATTTTTCTATTACAATACTTGAAATAAGAGAAGCTGCAAAAGAAGAAATAGCTCAAGGGCAAGCCTTAACCAATATGGAAGTAGAGAGCAAAACTGTACATTAAAAATGAAAAATAAAAAATTTGATAAAACTCTTTTTTTTCTCTCTGGAGAAAATACATCTGATAATAAAAAGGCTTTAAAACATCTTAAAAAAGTAGCCCCAAAAAATAAATCTGTTACTTTCATACCCTCTCAAAAATTTGATACCAAATCTGAGTTTCAACAGCTAAAAAAAGATTTTAAAAAAATTGGGTACAAAGAGTTTAATTACTTTCCAGTAGATCAAGACTTCTCACGAACTTCTCTTACAAAAACTCTTAACTCTGATGTCATTTTTCTAGGAGGCGGCAACACCTTTTATTTTATGAATTCAATTCGAAAAAGAAAACTTACTAAACTTCTTAAAGACTATGCTCTAGCCGGCGGTATCTTAATGGGCTTAAGCGCTGGAGCAATAATAATGACACCCCAGATTCATCTAGGTGGCTTTCCACGAGAGGACGCTGACACTAATGATGTAAACCTTAATAAGTTAAAAGGTTTAAAGCTAGTGAACTTTGAAGTTTGTCCGCATTATATAAGCTCAAAAAAAACAAATAATGATCTATCAGCATACAGCTCTTTATATCATAACCCAGTCTATGGCCTAAAAGATGGTGACTTTATATGCATTCAAGGCAGCCAAATCATCTTTAATGCGAAAATGCCTTTATTTAAAAATGGCAGTGAAATTAAGCTAATTTAAAAAAATTTTAATTAAGCTCTTTCTTTTTTACACAATAAAGAGCTTACTTCTTTGTTAATGTGAACAAATCAACCTATTTTGAACTAAAAAAAATATCTAATTGGTAAGTGCCAGTTTTTTATCTAGAGTCATATTCATGCAAACCTTGCCCATGCTCACCCTCTGTATTTTATTTTTTAGCGGCTGCTCTAGTCTAAAAAAGGTTGTCAGCCTAAATAGTGGTGACACTAAATTTGAGCAAATCAGAGAAGATATTAAAAATGATAATGAAGCCTTTCAAAAACAACTCGAGTCTAGAATTAAGCTTACTATTAGAAATGAAATAATGCCTGAAATGAGAGAACTCTCAACTTATTCAAAAAATCTACAAATTAGAAAAACCCAAAATAACATAAAAGATAAGGTTTTTAAAAAAACAGTTATTGGGCGAGTTGAATGGATTAAGACTATTGATCCTGAGGTCAGGTTTAGAGCAAGAGTTGATACTGGGGCTCAAACCAACTCAATGCATGCTGAAAGTATCAAGGAAATCGAACGTGATGGAGCTAAATACGTAGAGTTTACGACTGCTGGTGCTGATGGCAAGAAAATTACCCTTTTAAAGAAAGTCCTCAAAGAAACTAAAGTAAAGAGTACTAGTGGTGTATCAAGTAAAAGGTATGTTGTTCAAATGGAAGTTATCTTAGGTGGAAAGAAGCTTTCTACAAATATTAATTTAAACAACAGAAAAGCACTTCGTCATAATTTTTTAATTGGTCGAAATCTATTATTAGGTAACTTTATAATTGATGTTTCACAGTCCCGCTTGTTAGGAGAATAGATGAGACAGTTTAAAAACTTTTTAATCTTTGCATGCATTCTATTCCCTTTATTGGCTCTTATTTATAAGTATTATTTCTTAAATATGAGCTTAGTTCCAAAGTCTGTTTCTAATATGTGGAAAATTGAGATCTCAACTCGAACTGACAACTTAAACCTTATAGACCTTGAAAAGGTCAAAAAAATAAAACTACCTAAACCCCTTACCACCCTATCACAAAAGGTTTTAAATACTAAAATTCAGCCCGGAAAAGCAATTGAGCCGTCAACTAGTGAATCTCCTGATGGAGTAGTTACTCCAAATAAGAGCTGGATTAAGACTAAAGAAAAAATTCAACTTACATCAAAAGTTAAGCTTAACGGTTTTGACTACATCATACCAAATCCAGAAGTTAAAAAAATAAAATTAAGTAAAACAGATTTCCAGAAATACACTAGCCTAGAAGATCTTGAAGAATCTGTTAAACAAGATTTAATCCAAGTTGCTTCCTCACTTGTATTTGAAAATGATGGTGCGATGAAGAAACTTGAAAAGTTTTTTTTCTATGTATCTGATGAGTTTATTTTTGAATCAAAAGTTGATTCTCTAGAAGACGCTATAACTATTAAAAGTGGAAGTTACTTAGGTCAAGCCAGGTTCATATCTGCACTGGCTAGAGTATACAAAATCCCCTCAAGAATTAGCTTTGGAGTTCAGATTCTTAAACAATTTGGGAAAAAGACTCACAAGTACAATAGAGTTTTTTACTCCGAAGTTTTTATTGAAGGAAAATGGATCCCTATTAATACCCATGATAAAAAGTTTGGCTTAATAAGTGATAACTTTATAGTTCTTCATCAGGATAGTGAAGACTTTGCAGATATTTTTGAAAACAGAGCCCTTGTTTCAATTTATGTAGAGCCTCTAATTTATGAAAATTTAAAATCAGATTTTTATGTTGATCAACTTAAATCGCAACACCCTTTTTGGTCTGCTGTTTCATTACACAAGTTTTCTTTATCAATTCAATCCATTTTCTTTGGAATATTACTCATCCCCTTTGGAACTGTAATTCTTTCTTTCATGAGAATAATGGTTGGGATCAATACTTTTGGAATATTTACTCCTATTCTACTTAGTCTATTCTTCTTAGAAACTTCTTTAGTATTTGGACTCTTATTCTTCTTTGTTGTTGTCGCAATTGGTTTAATGCAACGTATGTTGTTAGATAAGTTCTACATATTAGCAGTTCCAAGGCTCTCTATTTTACTTACTATTGTTATTTTGCTTTATATTGGTTTTGCTATACTAGCTGAAAACTCTGGTTTTTTAAGTGTTAATAACGGCACACTCAACTACTTTCCTATTGTTATTATCACTGTTTTTATTGAAAGGTTCAGTATTTATTTTATTGAAGAAGGTGCTTACAACACTATTAAAACTACACTTGGTACTTTTTCTGTCTCTCTTTTATGCTACCTACTTCTTTCAGTAGTATGGCTAAAGGAACTTATTTTTAATAACCCTGAGCTTATTGTTTTAGCCATAGGAGTTAATTTACTTATAGGTAATTATAAAGGTTATAGATTGCTAGAGTATTTAAGATTTCATCAAATTGCTGACGAGGCTTAAGACATGATTGATTTAAAAAGCTTTGGTATCTTAGGCAATAACAATAGGATCGCTAGTTATATTCTTCCTCATAACAAGAGATCTAGTTACCCTTACGTTGATGATAAGTTAAAAACTGCCAAGCTACTAGAAAGTTCAGGCCTGCAAAGTCCAAAGCTATACTCTAAAATAGAGAAAATGAGTGATACTAAAAATTTGCATGAACGCTTAAAAGGTTTAAATGACTTTGTTATTAAGCCTGCCAGAGGTTCAATGGGAAACGGGATTACGATTGTCAACGAGTTAAAATGGAATCAAAAAGAATCAGAGACTCATTTCTTAACTTCTAATAAGAAATCAATGGATTATAGCGCTTTCATATATCAAGTTTCTTCTATTTTAAGTGGTTTATACTCCTTAAATGGCCAACCTGACAGAGTTTTAATTCAACAGAAACTAAAAGTTCATCCGTTTTTCAATGACTTAATATATAAAGGCGTTCCTGATGTAAGAATTATTTTATTTAAAGGAGTCCCTGTTATGGCCATGCTAAGGCTACCCACTCTTATATCAAGAGGTAAGGGCAACCTACACCAGGGAGCTGTTGGCTGCGGCGTAGAATTAAGCTCTGGAAAAATTACTAAAGCAATACAGAGAAACCGTTTTATTAAAAAACACCCCGATACTGACCAAGACTTTAAAGGTTTAAAAATCCCATACTGGGAAGAATCACTAAGACTTGCTGTTAACAGCGCTGAGCTAGTTGATATTGGTTACTTAGGTGTAGATATTGTCATTCAACCAGATAGCGGTCCTATAATTTTAGAAATGAATGCAAGACCTGGCTTATCAATACAGTTAGCTAATCAATCAGGGCTTTTACCTCGATTAGAACTCGTTGAATCTAAGGTCGACGAACTAAAAAGTATAGATAGTAAAATTAACTTTTCTGTAGAAAATTTTTAAAGCATAATCAAATATATTCCTTTGGTTATGCTTTACTTAGCTAAAGTACTCTTCTAAGTATTGATCTCTTTCGCTTGCTGATTCTAATTTTATTAACTTAATAACATCATAAAGCTTCATCTGTTGATGCTTTTTTAGTTCACTATGCCAATCACCAGTAACATCAGGAACAGTTTCAATATCTTCAACACTTTTAAAAAGAACACCCTTAACCGATTTAACACAGTCCCACCTCTTTAAGATGTTCACAGCACTCTCTAAACGAAAATCATAAGAGTTATAAAAATTCATTTTTTTCTTCATTTCATCTAAAGTATTTTCTGGGTAGCCAACTTCTTTTGTATTACAGATCTGTCTATAAACCCACCTAATCGTATCAGGTTCTGGGTGGCTCCATTTAATAAAGTCCATTTGAACTTGTAAGTCTTCTTGAGAATAAAAGAGTTCGCAAAGAGATTCTTTTCCATCTCTTCCAGCTCTTCCAAACTCTTGAGCATAAGCTTCAATTGAACCTGGAAGAGCAAAGTGAAGCAAGTTTCTAATATCAGGCTTATTCACTCCTAAACCAAATGCAGGTGTTGCAAGCATAAGGTCATTAGTACCAGCCATAAAGTGCTTTTGATTACTCCTTCTTAAGCCTGAAGGAAGTCTTGAGTGATATTTAACATGCTCTAAGCCTATCTTCTCTATTTCTAAGGATAGGTTTTCTAAATCTTTTATTAAAGTAAAGTAAATAAGTGCTGGCCCTTTAAATTCCTTTAATCGTTTAAAGAAAAGCTCTACTTTTTCTCCAAAATCAAATGCCTCAATAACTTGAAGATGCAAATTATCTCGAAGAATAGGATCTTTAAAAATTTCACAATCACCACCAAGCTTTGTCTGCTTTATGATATCTTCTTGAGTTTTTGATGTTGCTGTCGCAGTACAAGCAAGCGTTATAGGGTTTTTTAAGAGCTCTTTAAATTCATCAATTTTTGAATAATCAGGCCTAAAATCATGCCCCCACATAGAGGCACAATGTGCTTCATCAATAATGAGGTACTTTGGCAACCGTGCCTGGATTACCTTTTTAAAGTTATTTTTTGCAAATCTTTCAGGGGTTACAAAGAGAATCTGAGCTTTTCCACTTTCCCAAGCCTTAAGAGATTTTTCTCTTTCCTCATTACCCTGCTGAGAATGCATGCAAAAAGCACTTAAACCCACAGCCCTTGCTTGCTTTGTTTGATCGTCCATTAAGGCAACAAGGGGCGATAAAACCAAAACAGGGGCCTCAAATGCAAGGAATTGGTAAATGAGGCTTTTTCCACCACCAGTAGGTTTTCTTAAAAACACATTTTTGCCTGATTTTAACGCTGAAATAGACTCAAATTGATGAGCTCTAAACTCATTATGTCCAAATTTATTTTTTAATAGCTCTAAGTCCGAAAAAGATGGCTTTGTCATTGATATACACCCTTCCATTGTTTTTAATTTCCTGCTAGGTATTTCCTATAAAAAAACCCAAAATATATATTTTTAAGGAGTTAACATAATGGCTAAAGCTTGGGATTTAAACACAGTCCGTAATATCGGTATTTCGGCTCACATCGATTCTGGTAAAACAACACTTACAGAAAGAATACTTTTCTATGCTGGTAAGATTCACGCAATTCATGACGTCAGAGGTAAAGATGGAGTGGGTGCGAAAATGGATTCTATGGAACTTGAAAAAGAGCGTGGAATTACAATTCAATCTGCTGCAACAAACGTTCACTGGAAAGATATTGAAATCAATATTATCGATACTCCGGGTCACGTTGACTTTACAGTTGAAGTGGAAAGATCTTTAAGAGTTTTAGATGGAGCGATTCTTGTTCTTTGCGGTGTTGCAGGTGTTCAATCACAAAGTATCACTGTTGATAGGCAGATGAAGCGTTACAACGTTCCTAGAGTTGCTTTTGTTAACAAGCTTGATAGATCTGGCGCTAACCCGTTTAAAGTTATGACCGCTTTAAGAGAAAAGCTTCACCATAATGCTGTTATGGCTCAAATTCCAATTGGAACTGAAGATGCTCACGAAGGTGTTATCGACCTAGTAACTATGAAAGCTTATTATAACCGTGGTGATAATGGTGAGACTGTTGAAGAAATGGATATACCTGCTGAATACATGGATCAAGCAAAAGAATACAGACAGTTACTTATCGCTGCAGCTGCAGACTTTGATGACACTGTTGGTGAAAAATTCCTTATGGAAGAAGAGCCAACTATGGAAGAGATGAAAGTTGCAATCAAAAAAGGTGTTCATTCTCTTAAGCTTACTCCTGTTTTTTGTGGCTCTGCTTATAAGAATAAAGGAGTTCAAAAACTTCTTGATGCAGTTCAAGATTATCTTCCAAACCCGAATGAAATTCAAAATACAGGGCTTGATCAAGATAATGATGAAGCAGATATCAATTTAACTACAGATCCAGAAGATCCTTTAGTTGCTCTAGCTTTTAAACTTGAAGATGGAAGATATGGTCAGCTTACTTATATGAGAATTTACCAAGGTACTCTTAAAAAAGGTGAGTTCATATATAATATGACGAACGATAAAAAACTTAAGGTACCTCGTGTAGTTAGAATGAACTCAAATGAAATGGAAGATATCACAGAAGCAAAAGCTGGTGATATCGTTGCCCTATTCGGTGTTGATTGTGCATCTGGTGATACATTTACTGATGGAAGAGCAAACATAACAATGACTTCTATGTTTGTACCAAACGCCGTGATCTCATTAGCTGTTACTCCTAAGGATAAATCAGGAGCTGCTAACTTCACTAAAGCCTTAAACAAGTTTAGAAAAGAAGATCCGACATTTAGAGTTCATAGAGATGAAGAGTCAGCTCAAACAATTATTTCTGGAATGGGTGAGCTTCATTTAGAAGTTTATGTTGAAAGAATGAAGCGTGAATTTAATGTTGAAGTTGTGACTGGACAACCTCAAGTTGCTTACAGAGAAACTATCGGTGGTTCTGCAGAATTTGATTACACACACAAAAAACAAACAGGTGGTTCTGGTCAGTTTGCAAAAGTTGTTGGTTCAATTAAACCTATGGATGCTAACTCTGAAGACCTTTATGAATTTAACAATAAAATTACAGGTGGTAGAATTCCTAGAGAGTACATCCCTGCTTGTGACAAAGGTTTTCAAGAGCAAATGGCAAAAGGTAATCTTATCGGCTACCCTATCGTTGGTGTAAGTGTAGATCTTATAGATGGAGCTTACCATGATGTGGATTCTAGTGAAATGGCCTTTAGAATTTGCTCAATGGCTGCATTCAGAGAAGCTTATAATAAAGCTCAACCGACTGCCCTAGAGCCAATGATGAAAGTAGAAGTTTCAGCTCCTGAAGAGTTTCAAGGAAACGTTATGGGTCAGATCAACCAAAGACGTGGAATCATTCAAGGCTCTCAAGCAAATGAAGGCTTTTCTACTGTTGAAGCTGAGGTTCCATTATCTGAAATGTTTGGATACTCTACTGAGCTACGTTCAGCTACTCAGGGTAAAGGTGAATTTACTATGGAATTTGCTAGATACTCTGCAGTTCCAAGAAACGTTCAAGAAGAATTAGTAAAAGCATACGAAAAGAAAAAAGAAGAGGAAAACAAATAAGATGATTCTTTCTGATGGTACTTTAAAAAAATACATGGAAGAGGGCTCTTTAAAAGTAAGTCCTCTTTGTGAGCAGTCTGTTCAACCAGCTTCAATTGATTTAAGGCTTGGTTCTCATTACTTAGTTGTTGAGTCTAGTGAGATGGACTGCATTACATTAAGTGATGAAATCAAGTACCGTGAGTTAGAAAGTGATACTCTTACTATTCCTGCTCATTCTTTTTTACTTGCAACAACAATGGAGACTGTTGAGTTACCTGATAACTTAACAGCTTTTGTTGAAGGAAGAAGTTCAGTTGGAAGAATTGGACTTTTCATTCAAAATGCTGGCTGGGTAGATCCTGGGTTTAAAGGCCAAATAACTTTAGAGCTTTATAACGCAAACTCTCTACCAATTAAATTAGAGGCTGGAAGAAGAATCTGTCAGCTAGTGGTTTGTTCAATGGATAAGGCTGCTGAAAAACCTTATGATGGAAAGTATCAAGGTCAAAAACGCTCAACTGGAAGTAGAGTCTTCTTAGACATTTAAATTTAATTACTACTTTTTTTATATATTTAAAAAAAAGGCATATGAAATCATATGCCTTTTTTATTTCTACTTAGTTTTTAACTATTTCTGGATATTTCATTATAATCGCTGCAGCTACAACTTTAGCTAAATAACCTCTGTCGTACTTAATATCACTATTAGCTACAATCCAAGGATCACGGCTTTTAATTTTGTAAATAGCATTTTGTACTGCCGTTTCACCAGCATTATATGAGAGAAGTGCAAGTCTCCAGTCTTGAAACCTTAAGTTTAAAGCACCAAGATATCTCATCGCAGCATCTGTCTCTTTACCAATATCTAAACGCTCATCAATCTTAGAATCTACTCTAAGATTGTAAGCTCTTGCCGTACTTGGAATAAATTGCCACATTCCAGCTGCTGACTTAATATTTGATTTTTCAATATTTTGATATAAAGACTCAATAAAAGGAACTGCTGCAAGCTCCTCCGGGTGCCCATAGTTTTTTATATAACCATGAACCAACCTCTTATGAGCCTTGTAGTTTCTTAAAGACTTTTTAGTAAACTTCACTCCAGAGGAAGTCCTTGCATATTTATTTACCCACTTTACTACATCTTTATTAATATCTACAGGAAAGTTCTTACTAAAATCCTTTTGTTTTACTAAGGATTTTAACTCTCCCATACTTAGACCTCCCACACTTGCGTGTACTTTGTATGTGTAAGCAGAAACACTTAAGAGCCCTAAAGGTAGCGCCATAAGTGCTAAGAATACTATTTTGTTGAGTTTGTTTTTTTTCTTGCCCATTTTCTTTATCCTCCTTGATAGTTCTGAGCGAGAGTCGTTAAATATAAACTTAGTGGCGCCTACCAAACTTATACCTTTACTTCTCTCTAAAATAGCCACCTCTAATAAGCAGCTTTTATAATCTTTTAATAAAATATTTTTCTTTAATATAACTTTCTCATCACAAGCGTATTCTTGCTCTAAATAAATATAATCTATCCACCTATGTAAAAACGGATTTATATAAAAAATAACCTTTAACAGCTCACCTATAAAAACAAAACTCGTATCTTTATTTCTGATATGCTGAAGCTCATGCATGTAAGCGGCCTTAAAACTTTGAGGTGTGTTAACCAAATTAAAAGGTAAGCTTATATATGATTTCCCTAAAAATGAGAATGCGTAGGGAGTAAGAGTTGTATCTGATATGAATAAAGAAATTCTTCCAATTTTTTTATATAAAAAGCCTTTTTTAAAAGAGTTTTTAGTCTGGATTAAAGAGATTGTTAAATTAGAGATTTTATATATAAACCCAAAGCAAAATAAAAGTAGTATAAAGTTTAAAATCCATAAATCTTGTCCTATTTGATATGTCAGACTATTTTCAACAACCGATACCGCCTGCGTTTTAGTCTCTACTATTTTCGAAGAAAAACTTTGCGGCAAAGGGCTTTTAATAGATTCAGTATCTACATAGTCGGATACAAAAAAAGAAAGTAATGAGCCTATTAAAATTAAATAATTTATAACTAGTATCTCATATGCTGAAACTGTTTTTTTAAAAAATTTAACAAATTCACTTGTACTTAGAGCAAGAAAATAGCCAAAACATAAAATTATATTAACACCCAGATAAATTTTAAGAAATAACATTAAATTTCCTCTGCTATTAATTTTTTAATTTCTGCTATTTCTGCTTTAGAAATCTTTGAATCACTAATAAGCCTTTTAACTAAACCTGAGGGGGTTCCATCAAAAACATTATCTACGATATGATGTAGTGTTGCCTCTTCATAAGATGATTTTTCTAAAATTGGACTATAAATATGAGTTTTACCTTGCTTCTCACTCTTTAAAACACTTTTTTTCTCAAGAATTCTTATAATTGTCGAAGCTGAAGTATATGCCATTTTGCGATCTTCCGGTAAGTGCTCAAGTATCTGCCTCACAGTAGCTCTTTCTAAACTCCACAATATATTCATTAACTCTAATTCAGTTTCAGTAAGTAAAACCCCAAATGCTTTTTTAGACATAACCACCTCTTTTTAAAACATTAACTAAAAGCTTAGTTGATATCAACTAAGCTTTTAGTAGATCTAGACTATATAAGGGGAGCTGAAGCCACATATAGCTTTACTGACTAAGCACAAAAAGCTCTTTTATTGAGCTTTTTTGAATATTTTTCTTTTTCAAATCCAATTTAACAATATCTGAGACCCTTTTGAGTCACTTTGAGTCAGATCTTTTGTATATTTTTAAACTATTCTGATATAATATTTTAGAGAATTCTTGTTTACGGCTATGCCAGCGATCAAGATCATCTCATAAACTTAACCGGAGGTTTTTTGCTTTTTTAAAGCAAACATATGGAAGACGAACCCGAGCCAAAATTTGGCGTAATTAAATCCCATCAAAATTCAAACTCAGTAATCCACAGAAACACAGGCAGCAGGTTTAAGTACTAATGACTTTACTTGTAATTTACTTAAGTGTTGCTGTTGGCGTATCTTTTCTCTGCTCCCTTTTAGAGTCTGTTATTTTATCTGTTTCTCCTGCTTACATAGCTGTCTTAGAAAAAGATAACCCAAAAGCAGGTACTCTCTTATCAGATTTAAAAGAAAATATTGATAGACCTCTTGCCGCTATTTTATCATTAAATACTGTTGCTCACACATTTGGAGCAGCTGGAGTTGGTGCTCAGGTTCAAAAAATCTATGGTAATGAATATCTAACCTTATCTTCTATATTATTAACCCTTGTTATTTTAGTTTTTTCAGAAATAATACCAAAAACAATTGGAGCTGTTCACTCAAAAAGGCTGGCTCCTTTTTGCGCTAAAACAACTAATTTTTTAATTTACCTCACATACCCTTTTGTTATTTTATCAGAGTTTATCCATGACCTTCTTGACTCATCAGATAACGCAACTATCACAAGAGAAGAAATGATAGTAACTGCTGAAATTGGAGTTGATGAAGGAACTATTCAAAAAAATGAAAGCTTAGTTATTAGAAACCTTATGCTTATGAAGCAGATCACTGTGAGTGATATTATGACTCCAAGATCTGTCATCTTTGCTATTGATGCTGAAAAAACCATAGGTGAAGTCTTTAAAGAAAATAAAGACATTGAATTTTCTAGAATCCCTGTTTTTAAAGAAACTCTAGATCAAGTTATTGGCGTTGCACTAAGATATAAACTTATGGATTGTTACTCTAAAGACTTAGATGACATGAAAGTAGAGCAACTTATAAAACCGATACACTCTATACCAGAGACTATCTCCGTATCAGCTTGTCTTGATCAGTTTATCAAAAGAAAAGAGCACATTTTCTTAGTTGTTAATGAGTACGGCTCTCCCGATGGTATTGTAAGTCTAGAGGATGTTGTTGAAACACTTTTAGGAGTTGAAATTGTTGATGAGTTTGATTCTGTTGAAGATATGAGAAAGTATGCTCGAGAGCTTTGGCAAGAACGTAAGAAAACCCTAGCCAAAGTTAACTAATCAATTTTATTTACTAAAGCCTCATGCATCTTTTTTATTCGACATTTAATAATCAAGAAGAGGCTTTAAAGATCGCCGAAGGCTTACTAAATAAAAGTCATATAAAGTGTTGTAATGTTTTAAATAAAAATGCCACTTCTATATATAAGTGGAAAGGTTCTGTTGAAAAAGAAACAGAGACTCTCGCTCTTTTTAAAATAGCTGATGGTAAGCGAGAAAAATTCATACAAGAACTTGAGAAAATACACCCATATGATACACCTTGTATCATCGAGATTAAGACTGATTTTATAAACCCATCTTATGAAAAATGGATTAATGAGGACACCTAATTAATGAATCAAGAACTTGCTAAAGAAATTTTTAATATTGCTCACCTTACCGGTGAATTTAAACTTCGCTCAGGACTTGTTTCAAATGAGTATTTTGATAAATACCGATTTGAAGCTCAGCCTCAAATCTTAAGAAAAGTTGCTAAAGAGTTTTCTAAAATAGTCCCTGACTCAGCTCAAGCTCTTGCAGGACTTGAAACAGGAGGCATACCACTAGCCACAGCACTTTCTATGGAGATAGATATGCCTGTATGTTTTGTAAGAAAAGAAGCAAAAGATTACGGCACTTGTAAATTTGCTGAAGGGATAGAGATTAAGGGGAAAAACCTTTTAGTTGTTGAAGACGTTGTTACAACAGGTGGACAGCTTGTTAAAAGTATTGCTGATTTAAGAGAAGCTGGAGCCATTATAACTGACGCCGTTTGTGTTATCATGCGTGGTGAAGAAGAAAAAACAAATCAAATTTTTAAAGAAATTAATGTAAACCTTAAATGGATTTTCACTAAAGACGATTTAAAGAAGTCTTAGTAAAATGAAATTTCAGTATAAGTACTTAATAATAGCTAATCTATTTTTAGTAATTTTTAGTTATTACTCGAAAAATGAATTAAGCGATTTTAACGAAATCAACTCAAAACTTAAAACCTCTCCAAAACAAATCAACCTTAAAAAAGTAAAACCTTTTGAATTTTCCTACAAAGGCAGTGATTATACAGCTTACCCAAAAGCAAAGTATGAGATATACGGCCTAGTTGTAAGTCATAATGACATTGAAAGCTTCTGGGATAGATTCCATGATGAAAAATCTGTTGATACTAAGGATCTTTGTATCATTTGGGGTGAAAATATTAAGACCAATGACTTTCAAAAAGTCTCTTACTCTAGCGGGTCATGGACTTGTTACTTTAAATATGGTGCTGGTGTTAACTTTAAACACAACCAGCTCTCTAACAACCACCTTATAACTAACAAACAAAACGTTAGAGACATAATCAAAACTGTGAGTATCGGAGATCAAATACATATTAAAGGCTATCTAGTTGATTATACCAACTCAAAAAACAATTTTAAAAGAAAAACGAGTATGACCAGAGATGATACTGGGGCAACAGCCTGTGAAGTGGTATTTGTAAATAAAATTAAAGTCATCAGTGCTCCAAATAAAGTTTGGAGAAAAACTTATAAAGTCTCCTTTTATAGCCTAATTTTTCTTATCTTATTTCCACTTTTAAAACTTATTGCCACTGAGCACTTCAAAAAATAAATCTAAAAATCACTAAAAAGGTAATAGCACAAAACATAAAACCACCTGCTATCTTCAAACCTTTAGCATATCTCATAACGCCATAAACATAAGAAGGAAGCAGCATAAGAGTAAGTATTGTTGAAACCATAAGTCCCCAACCTAAGGCTAGAGCTAGAGGTTGAACAAAAGGATCAGAATTTCCACCAATAGAATAAATCGTAGGAGCTAAACCTAGAAGAGTTGTAATACTCGTAATAACAACAGGTCTAAACCTTCTGCCAACTGCATCTAAAATGGCATCCTTAACTTCTGCGCCTGATCTATATTTTTCAAGGAAAAACTGAATAAGTATAATAGAGCTATTAACAACAACTCCTGAAAGCCCTACAACACCTACCATTCCCATTAAAGAAAGTGGCTTATCATGTAAGAAAAGAGCCCACACAACACCTATAAGACCAAAAGGAACTGCAAAAAGAACCATAAAAGGAAAGCCAATTGAATTAAAGCTAAGGCTAATAGCAATAAAAATCCCCATTAAAGAAAAAAGATAAAGTTTACCTGTATCTTTTAAAGAATCCATTCTTTGCTTATCAGAACCCTTAACCTCAATATTAACTGATGAGTGCTTTGGCTTAATTTCAACTAAGCTCTTTTTTAAAATAGCATTTGCCTCCGGGGCACTAATCTTAGCAGGCTCTACATCGCCAAATAAAGTAATAGTTCTTGAGCCATTTAACCTTTGAATTGAAGGAATAGACTTTTGTTTTTCAATACTTGCAAAACTCTTAAGAGGAACAAGGCTTCCTCTATTATTTAAAAAAAGAAGATCTTTAAGATTTGAAATATCCTTTCTACTTTTACTATCAAGAGAGACCACAATATCTACTTCATTATCCCCTATTCTTGTGGTTGTTGCTGGCACTCCATAAAAGGCAGAGAAAACAACTTTTGTTAAGTTATCAAATGACAATCCATTCTCTACAGCAAGCGCTTTATCTACTTTTACCCTGAAGTATTCACTCTTATTTTGAAGATCTGTTTGTAAGTTAATAATTCCTTCAGTCTTTGATAAGGCTTCCTTTATTTCATTAATAGCAGCTTGGCTTTTATCAAATCTACGACTTGATACTTGAACCTGTATATCTCCTTCAACCGGTGGTCCTGGACGCTCTACTCTAGTAGAGAGTTTTGCCCCAGTCTCTTTTTCTAAAGACGCAACAAGTTCTTTAATTTTTTTAATAACTTTTTTTTCTCTTTTTATAAAATCCGGATCTGTTGAAAGTCTTAAGGTGGTTTGACTCAGGTGGGTCCCCTGCTCTCTTACACCTGAAAGGCCTCCAGCTGTAGCTGACCCAACATTAGTACTTATACTAAAAATATCCTTACTCATTTCACTTTCTTTAAGTGCTTGAGCCAGTTTAGCGGCAACCTCTTTGGTTTTATCTAAGGTAGAGTTTTGAGGCAGTTTTGCATTAACAGATAAAAACTCAATTCCTTCTGCTGGAAAGAGCACTATATTTTTCACAATAGGAATGCCAATAACAGCAGTTGCAGATAATACTCCTACAAAAACTAAAACCATAAACAAAACATGAAAGCCTGTTTTAACAGTCCAGTTAACGTACGCCACATACTTATCTCTAAGCTTATCAAAGAAAGACTTCTTATTGACCTCTTTATCTTCTTTTTGTTTTAAAAGCTCAACACAGTGAGAGGGAAGAATAAAAAGAGCCTCAAATAAAGAGAAGAATAAGATTACAATAACAGTGATTGGAATAACTCTTAAGAACTGCCCCATTATACCAGCCATATAGGCTACAGGCAGAAATGCAAAAATAGTTGTTGAAACTGTTGCTACAACTGGTGAGGCAACCTCAGAAACACCCTTAACTGCAGCATCAAAAGGCTTCTCTCCTTTTTCTACATAAGAATATATATTCTCAGCCACAACAATAGCATCATCAACAAGCATACCTAAAACAACAATCATACCAAGTACAACTAAAGAGTTTAGAGTAAGGCCTAAGAGATATATCAGGCCCACACCACCTAAAAAAGCTACAGGTATTCCAATAGAAGTAACAATTGCTAAACGCGTACTTACAAAAAGAGTTAATGACAGTAAAACTAAAATTAAACCAAAAAGAGCATTAAAAATAACAGATTTTAGGCGTGCTTTAATCCTCGTTGAGTCATCATAATAAACTTCAATAGACATTTTATCAGGGAATTCTTGCTTCTCTAAAAAACCCTTCACTCTATTTACTACTTGAATAATATCAGCAGATTCATCTTTAATTACTGACAAAGAAACAGCTGGAAGGCCATCAACAAGAAGCTCTTGCTTAACTTCTTTATTCTTTAACTTAACGCTTCCAACATCACCAATCTTAATTCCAAGCCCAGCATCATTTGATCTTATCGTTAAATCAAGAATATCCTTTGGTGTTTTAAGTTGCTCATCAAATCTGATGGAATAGTTCTTGCCTTCTGAATCAATTTCTCCTCCAGGAGAAACCCTATTCCAGTTTGTTAAAGTTTGCATGATTTCAAAAACTGAAAGAGATCTGTTCTTTAGTTTCTCAGGAGATACTTGTATACGATACTCTAAATCTTTTAAATTTCCTGTATCAACTGAAGACACACCCTCTAAATTAATTAACTTATCTTTTAAATCCTCTGCCTGCTCCCTTAGAGTAAGTTCATCAACATCACCAACTAAAGCAAAGCTATAAACTGTAATCTTACTAGCTTTAATTTCTAAAACTACAGGATCTTCAACATCTGAAGGAAAACTTCTGATTTGATCAACAGCTCTTTGAACTTCATCAATGACTTCTCTTTTTTCAGAGTAATCAGCATCGATCTTAATACTCATTGAGCCCACACCTTCAAAAGCAGTAGATCTATATTCTTCAATACCATCTAGCTCATCAATTTTTTCTTCTAAGGGTTTTAATATAAGTTCTTCGACATCTTCAGCTGAGGCACCATTATAAGGCACTGTAATTGCAATTCTATCAAAATTTACTTCTGGTCTTGCTTCTCGTCTTAAAGAAACTAGTCCAAAAAGTCCAAAAGCTAAAATACTTAAAGTTACATAATGAACAAGAAGTCTATTTCTTAGTAAATACTCAGTAAAACTTCTCAAAGCTAGCTCCTGATATATCGTAAGCTTCTAAATAAGCACGCATTCTTTGATCTCTAATATTTAATGTACTTTGAAGACTTGATAAATAAGCAACTTCAGCTTCAACAAGCTCCCTAATAGCCACTCTTCCATTTCTAAAGTCTTTATTAAAAACCACAGACTTTCTTTTCTGAAGTTTTTCAATATCAACCACTCTTCTTAAAGTGCTATCAAAATAACTCAAGTTAAGCCCAACACGCACCACGTCTCTTTTTAAGCTTTGCCTTAGAAGCTCTAAATTTGTTTGGTCCACTTTTGATTGCAGCTTAGATCTATCTACTTCAATATCGTTAACAGACTTACCAAAACTATGTGAAAAGTCTAAGCTAACATCTGAAGTCAAAAAGTCTGCTTCAAGAGAGTTACTTAGGGCCTCAGAATATGATGACCCTGAGCCAACATCAGAACCTTCTGATTTTAAAGAAAGGCTTAAATTAAGCTCTGGAAGTTTTTTATACTCTATAGATTTTGCAGCACTCATGCTGGCCTTATATATTAAATCACTTAATATAATATCTCTATTCTGCCCAACTCCTAAATTAATTACAGGTGAGATGTCAGGGTACTCTATAGTATTGTAATCTAAACTAAAATTAAAAAGTCCAGATGCTTTTTTTAGGTTTTCAACAGCCAAGCGAAAGGAGTTTCTTGCACCCTCTTCATCGACTAAGCATTGCTTATATAAGACTTCTACTAAAAGGAAATCTTTTTCTCTAATAAGTTTTTTTCTAAACCTTGAACTCGTTATATCTCTTAACTTTTTATATTGAGCACATTGAATATTTAAGACTTCTCTTATTTTATTAGCTTTAATCACATCAAAGTGAGCACTTAAAAGTTTCTTTTCTAGAGTTCTTTCAGCGATTATTTTTGAGACCTTAGAAATTTCTTTTTTGGTATCATATTCAGCAGAAACAAATTTAGAGTTTTTTGCAAAAACGAGGTTCATGATATTAAACCTTACACCTGTTTCTATAACTGCCCTTTTATATTCTACATTAATTGGTGTAGGCATTACTGGCAAAAGAGACTGCCTAGAGTCTGTACTTAAAGAAACATAAGGAGTGATACCTAACGATGTTTGCTTCTCTAACCTTAAACTACCGTTTAAAGAATCACTTGCTCCAGCAGGAGCAAAAGGGCTTGTTGGAGCAGATTCAGCATCAGAAATACTTAAATTACCTGTTAATCTCCACCTGTAAAGACTCATTAAACTTTCAGTATTTAATTCGTCTAACTCCAGTTGCTGCTGAATTTTACTGTACTCAAGGCTATGAGCCTTTGTCATAGCAAGTAGTTTTCTACCTGAATCAATCTTAACAGAATCTGCTTGCACAGACTGGTTTAATAAGAAAAAACAGATAAAAAACTTATGGATCATTTTACTCCAACAACATAAGCAACCCAAGACTCGCAGTGCTCACCTTTAGTTGCAGGTTTAAACTTACCATTTCCCTCACCCTTATCATCAGTTCCTTCCCACATGATAACAGTTTCTTTAAAGCCAACTTCAGCCATAATGTCCCTGATTTCAGGTATACTCCACATTCTCCAGTCATAAGAAAAAACTCTTTCTCTTTTTTTCTCACCTTTTCTTTTAAAATGAATATAAAACTGAGCTTCATTAGTAACAGGGTCAAAACTGTCTTGATCCCAGAAATATGAGAAATCACCCATTTCTGTTTCTTCTTCTAAAGGCTCCGTTGTTGCAGTTCCACCAAAACAATCCACAATAAAAAGACCATTATCATTTACAGAATCATAAGCTTTTTGAAAGTACTTCTTTAAAACATTTCTATCTTTAAAGATAAAATATGAAAAATTAGAAGCGGCAACTATATCTGCTTTTGGATTATTATCTGCCATAACGTCAGATGAAATAATTGTAAGTCTTTTTTGTTGCTCACTAGAAAGCTCAGTCATGTAATTTTCTTTACCATAAACAATTGGTTCTTCATCAAGATCAATACCAATTGCTAATTTATCACTATCTCTCTTAACCCACTCACATGAAATTTTAAAAGTACCGCAAAAGTCTTCTCGTAAAGTTTTAGCTTTCACACCTTTCATTTTCTTATATATTTTATCAAAAAACTCAGCATCAATTTCTGGAGATTGAACAGAGTCAATATAATATTTATACTTATCAAAAGTACCTAGCTCTTTACTTCCTTTTTTCCCTGATTTCTGGTTTTTATTTTTTTTACTTTTTCCCATATTCTCTGTTCCTAGCATATTCTTCTATCTCTCTTTCTTTCTTTCACTTTAAAGCCTATTCTGACCTAAGGAATAATTTCTAATATTCTCTCTATTTCGTTTTTAATTTCACCCTCATAAGGCACTGTTGCTTCTTCTAAATTTGGATGAAGACCAATACCAGGAACGTTTTTACCTGCAACCACCTTTGGAGCGGCATGAATATGGTAAAAAAGATCTGAATTAGTCACTCTATAACTTAGATGCTCAGCAAAATTAGTTACTTCTGTTTCTTCATTAACAAACATAACTCTTTTTGTTTTAAGAACTGAATTATAAATTGTTTCCCAGTCATAAGGGTATAAAGATCTTAAATCTATAACTTCTATTGAATGCTCTGAGTTTTTAGCTATTTTGTGACAAATTGGAAGCGTCCTTCCATAACTTACAATTGTTAAATCACTACCTTCATTAACAACTTTAGCTTTTCCTATTGTAATTTTATGTTCTTTAATTTTAGGCCATTTTGGCTTCCACTTAGATCTATCACCAAGAGGAGCATCAATTGCAGCCTTTAAAGATTTCTCATCACCTGGTTCACCTGGGATAAGCTCCTCTCCCTTTACTCTTAAAAGAGCTTTTGGCTTTAGAAACATCACAGGGTTTGGATCATCAATTGCAGATAGTAATAAACCATAGGCATCAATTGGATTTGAAGGCATCACAACTTTCCAACCCGGTATCCTTGTAGCCCAGCCATCAAAGCTATGACTATGATATACTGAGCCCCTAATACCTGCTCCCACAGGCGTCATTAAAGTTATTGGCAGATTATACTTACCTGAAGTTTTCCAGTGTGTGTTCCCAGCCATTTTTAAAAGATCGATTGTATTAAAAATATAATCACAAAACTGAATCTCAGCTACACACCTATCACCAGCAAGACCTAAGCCAATTGCTGCACTCACAATACCTCTTTCATCTAAAGGAGTGTTCCAAGTTGTTTTTAATCCTTGCGTAGCAGTAAACACTCCACCTAAAGGTGCTCCAACATCTTGTCCAAAAATATCAGTAACGTTATAGTTTTCTTCAGCAAAATGAAGAGCCATTCTAATTGCTTGAGCCATGTTTGCCATCTTAGAAGTTCCTCCAATCTGCATTTTCATTGTTCACATATGTAAAGTCCCAAATTGATGAAGCCTCAGGAGGAAGTTCTTTTTGAACCTCTCTAAATATCTTCATGCACTTAGCTTCTTCACTTTTATAAAGTTCTTCTACATCCTTTTTCTTTATAATGTCTGCTTTTAGAAGTCTCTTTTCAAAATCTTTTAACGGATCAGGCTGTTTAGTATCTAGGTTTGCACCTGAAGCAGATGAATGACCATAAAGCCTAGAAACATACGCCTCCATTAAAACAGGCTTTCTTTCTTTTCTAATATAAGCCATCGACTCCTTAAGTTTTACATAGCTTTCAACTGGGTCATTACCATTTATTGTGAGCGATTTAATTCCGTAAGCTTTACCCCTATCAGAGATTTTTTCTTCGCCGTGTTGCCCATCATAACTAGTTGAAATTCCCCAACCATTATTTTGAACAGTGATAAGAAGTGGTAGAGGGTTAGCTGGTCGGCTGGCCCATATAAGGCAACTTGCAAAGTCTCCTTCTGCAGTACCTGCATCACCACCTGTGATAATTGAAATACCTTCTCCACCATGTCTTTTTTGTGAAAGCCCTGTTCCTACTGCAAAACCGTATTGCACTTCAATAGGGCTACAAACAGGAGTAACATTCCATTCTGGAAAACAATAATGATTAGAGAAGTTTCTACCACCTGTAGAAGGGTCCGTTTTTCTATTCATAATCAAACGAATAGAGTCTTTTGGATCCATTCCCATTGCAACAAGAACTGGTGTTCCTCTGTAGTGTAGATGAAGGTAATCGTTAAGCGGCCCTTGTCCTTTTTTAGCAAGCATACCAAGTGGAACACCAAAAGCTTCTTCACCTGGAGCACCAATCCAAAAGAAAGCATCACCAGTTTTATAAATTTTAATGAGTCTTTCTTCTAAAACTCTAGATTTAACCATAAGATCATGCATGTTCCTTAAAAGGCTAAAGGAAAGACCTCCAAACTTATCTGAACCTACAGGCTTAGATTTTTTACTTACTGCTTTTTTATTTCTAATTGCTGCACCAGCAACAGCTTTGGCGCTGCTTTTCTTACGGGTATTAGACGACTTTTCCATTTGTAATATGACCCCTTTAAAAGGACCTTTCTATTACATTTTTATAAGTTTTACCACTTGATTAAGGAGAAGATTTTAGAAACTTAAAACTCATAAAAAAAAGGGCCTCTAAGGCCCTTAATTAACTCTAATTTTTAAGCAAAAATTAGTTTGAGACACTTGCTCCAGTTCTCTTCTTCTCATTTGCACCTAATGTAAGCGGCTTTTTTGCGTGAATTGTGATCAAATCAGATGTTACATTTATAGCTTCTTGTATATCAGCTCTCTCTAAGTACTTCTTCTGCTTCTCAGCTTTAGTAAGAACCTTACTCTCATCTTTACCATCTTTTTTATTCTTAGTTTTTTCTTCTTCACGCTCTTTCATCACTTCTGCTAAATCAACGATCTTGCCTCTTTCTTTAGATTTAGCAATATCGTCTTTGATCTCTTTAAATTTCTCATTCTTGAGAACTCTTTTCTCAGATCTTGATTTTAAGCTTGAAATTGTTTTCTTATCTATAATCTTCCACTTACTTTTCCCTTCATGCACAAAAGCACTTGAAGAAAGAAAAGAAGGGAGTTTCTTTGGAGGAAGAGAATAATCATAAGTTTTCTCTCCAATTTCATCAGTAGAAATAACACTTGGTAGAGCGATATCTGCTTCAACACCCCTGTGCTGAGTAGAGTAACCACCTGCTGTAAAGAACATACCAACTGTTACTTTAATTGCGCCAAGTTGTTTTGGAAGATTTCTTACAGATTGAACTGTACCTTTACCAAAAGTATGATCTCCACCAACTATAACAGCTCGACCGTAATCCTTAAGAGTTCCTGAAACAATTTCAGAAGCACTCGCAGAAGCTCTATTAATAAGGATAACAAGAGGGCCACTGTAATTCACTGTAGCATCTGTATCCGCTAAGGACATTGCAGGGCTTCTTGGGTCTGGAGCTGACTGCTTAACAACATTACCTGTTTTAAAGAAAAGACCTGCTATTCTTACAGCATCATCAAGACTTCCACCACCATTATTAGAAACATCTAAAATAAGGCCATCAATGCCCTTTTTTTCTGCCTGCTCTAAAAGTTTTTTAATATCTTTTGAAGCGCTTCTACCATTTCTCTTACCATCAGAATAAAATGATGGAAGGTTAATAAGACCAATTGTTTGCTCTTCACCATTTACTTTTCTTTTATGATAAGTAATTTGTGCAGCCTCATCTTCTAAACTGATTTTATCCCTTACTAAAGGAATTTCTAACCTTTTAGTTTTTCCTTCTTCTTTTCTTAAAACTGAAAGAATAACTTTAGTTCCCTTCTTACCTCTAATCTTCTTAACAACGTCATTAAGTTCCATATCAATAACATTCTCAGCTGTTTTACTTTTTGATTGCCTTACTGCAACGATTTTATCTTTTGGCTTTATAAGACCAGACTTATCTGCAGCACCACCAGGCACTAAATTTTCAACAACAGTAAACCCGTCTTTCCATGAAAGTGTTGCTCCAATTCCCTCAAGAGATAAGCTCATCTGAATTTGGAAGTTCTCTAAAACATCAGCAGAGAAGAAGCTTGAATGCGGATCAAGAGCATGAGCGAAAGCATCTAAGTACTCAGCTATATTATCTTCTGGAGTTTCTTTTTCAATCCTTTTTAAAATTCTCTCATAATTTTTAATAACATTTTTCTTTGCTTCAGGTAACTTCGTATCTGATAGCAAGTAGTTAGAGATTTGAAAATGTAAGTACTTTGAATGAAAGTTATTAACTTGCTTTACATTCTTAAATCTTTTTCTTTTATCTGAATCAATTGAGATTTTAACATTTTTATCAAACTTATATTTATCGTTTAAAAAAGATTTAACAAACTCAACTCTTTCTTTTACTTTCTTAATTACGAATTTATTTACATTGTGAATAGGGTCACAATCAGCATTTTGTGTTTTAACAAAAATACCCTTAAGCATTTTCTTTAATTTTCTTTCATCAGAATCTAGTAAATAAATCTTTAAAGGGTCTAATCTTTTTAAGTACTGCTCAACCACCCTTTTTTCTAAATTTGGAGATGATTTTTTAAAAGTAACATGTTGATTTAAAAAACCTTCTTGAATCGGTGGAACATATTTACAAGACAAACTGCCTAGTCCGGCAACATCTCTTGCTTGTGTTGTAAAAACAAAACCTGTAATTAAAAAACCTAAAACAAACTTCATAGCTTCCTTTCTTAGTGCTCCCTAGCACCTTTAAGTATATTAACATAATTTTATCGGTATATTGACTAGAAAAAGAGACTGGACCCAGTCTTAAAACTAAGCTTATAGAATAAAAAAAGAGACTCTTTCCTAACTAATGGGCTTTATATAGCCTCTGAAACCAGAATTTAGACAAAAGTCAGTTTTTACATGTTTAAAAAAGAGATTTTAATTACCAAAAAACATACTCAAGGCTTTATAAACCTAAATAAGAAAATAACATATTAGAAGATAAAAACCTTAATAACCAGGAGTACAGTTATTAAAAGTTGGTTTTTCAGCAAGCGTCCATGAAGGAGATGTGTCATCTGCAAACTCAAAACACGAAGTGACTGAGTCTGTCATCCAACCACTTAAATCTCGATCAAAACTAACAGCTTCATTAAACATGTAACTCATATTTTCAACAATAGATATGTTCCAGTTTGTAACATCTGGATTTGCAGCAAGAGCAGCTTCAAATACAGCTGACATATAAGTTACACTTGATACATCCCAACTAGATACGTCAGGGTTTGCCACAGATGTTGATTCAAACATTGCACCTATCGTAGTAACATTAGAGACATCCCAGTCAGACACATCAGGGTTTGCTATGTCTGCTCCTGCAAACATACTTCCCATACTTAAAACATTAGATACATCCCAGTTAGACACATCAGGGTTTGCCATGTCTGCTCCTGCAAACATTTCATTCATTGTAGTTACACTCGAAACATCCCAGTCAGATGTATCTGGATTTGCTAAAAGCGCTCCGGCAAACATGCTATCCATATTCTCAACACTAGATGTGTCCCAAGTACTTGTATCAGGCTCAACAAGTGGAGAGCCTTCAAACATTTCTCTCATAGTAAAAACCTCATTCGTTTTACCACCCTTAACAGAAAGTAAGTTTGTATTACCACTAAAAGCTCTAAAAAAGTTTTTCCAGCCTAAATCACCTAAACTCACAACTTCAATCAACTCATCTTGATGAGCACCTGTGTTTCGAAACCCTTCACAAAGACCTGTAATTGTTATTTCATACTCACCACTTAATGCATAAACATGAGTTTTATCAGCATCGTCAAAAGATGTAACAGACTGAACAGGGCTTCCATCTCCCCAATCAACCTCAAAATCATAATTGGTGCTGCCATTGTTAACTAGTGGAAGAGTAAATGAATAATTATTAGTTGGAAAATTCCACTTACTAACAAACTCAGGGGCAATACTGCTGCCTCCACTACCACCACCACAAGCGTTTAGTAAAACAAAAGCTAAAAAAATAAAAATAAGTTTAGAATTTCTCACAAGGTTATTTTACTCTTAAGCACTTTTCCAGCAATGAAACACAATCTGACACTAGACTTAAACTAAGCATTAATGCTGATATTCAGCTCTTAAGTCGTGATAAAGTGACTAATTTTGTCACTGTTTCATTTTTTAAACACTCGTAGCACTGATTATACTGATCTGATCATGGTGCAACTTTTGCTTTATTATCACATTAACAATTGGAGGATATTAATGTTTAAAAAAGTAATTGGACTTAGTCTATTTATAACCACTTTCTCAGTTTCTTGCCTTGCTCACAGTATGACAAACAGAGAAAGAAGCGCTGATCTTTTTCAAAGGTTTTCAAATTTTGAAATAAACCATTACCCTCTACATGATTCAGAGGTTGGAGAAAATTATTATAAACTACTAAGACTTTATATGGAAAATTTAGATAAGAATTTTGGAGTTAAAATTACTGCAGAAAGACTAATAGGTATAGCAGTTAGCAATACTAGTGAAGGGCTTGACTTAGACCCTCATGCTCTTGAACTTGCAACGTTTGTTATTAAAATACCAAGCGCAACCAAAAAAAGAATTAATGAGCTTCAATCAAGTAACTTTATAAGACGCGTAGCAAGAGTTACTTATAGCTTTTCAGAAGGTCACAAACAAATTAATATGGCTCTTTTAGATCAAATGGTTAAAAAAGATAACGATGTATTAGAAATTAACTTAATAGAGCAGTTTTTAGATCAAACAGAGCTAGTTAATGAGAGATTAGAAATGGATCCAGAACTTCCAAGTGTTGTCGTGGAAATGATTACTGATGAAAATGCCATGAATGATCAAATTAGAAACCATAAGCTAGTTCAGTCAGTTATACTCGGAGCTTACCCTAGTTGCAGTATAGCAAGTAACTGGGATGGCTCACCTGCATGCAGGTTTACCGAAAGTGGTGAGTATAAGACATATGTTGATAGAACTTATGAATTAGCTAGAATGCAAATTAATGGCGAAGAGCTTCCCTATCACTTTGGTGTTGATTACTTTGATATAAGTAATCCTACTGTAAATTTAGATAGATCTGCAATGAGAACTCTTTTTTAAGAAGTTTTCGCAGCTCGCCTGATTACTTTCTTTTTCTTCGCAGCCGGGGTTTTTGTCACGGCTGTTTTCTTTTTAGAAGATTTTTTCTTAGCTACTTTCTTTTTACTCGCTTTTTTCTTAGCTTTCTTTTTTGTTGCACCTGCTTTAGAAGTTTTCTTCTTCATTTTCTTTTTAGCTTCATCAATCTTTGGTTCAAAAAGCTGTATAGCAAGTTCTAAAGTGGCTTTTTCTGGCTCCATATCTTCTGGAAGTGAAACATTAACAGGTCCGCATTTAAAATAAGGGCCAAACTTACCATTAAAAACTTCTACTGGCTCACCTAAAACTGGGTGCTTTCCAAGTTCTTTAATTGGAGCAGCTCTTCCTCTTCCACGCTTAGGTCGCGCAAGAAGCTCTAAAGCTTGTTCTAAAGTAATAGTAAAAAGATCCATGTCTTTAGGAATAGATCTAAAATCTTTATTATAGACAACAAAAGGACCAAATCTTCCAAGACCTGCTTTTATTTCTTCTCCACTATCAGGGTGTGTTCCTAAAAGTTTTGGAAGTGATAAAAGTGATAACGCTTTCTCTAAAGTAATACTCTCTGGATCAATAGTAGGAGGGATTGATGCCCTTTTAGGTTTTTCACCTTCTTTTTCAGCATCAATTTCTCCAAGTTGAGCATAAGGGCCATACCTTCCATTTAAAATATAAACAGGAAGGCCTGTTTCAGGATCTTTACCTAAAGCATCTGTTCCATTTATTTTTTGATCTATGAGTTTATCAATAAGCTCCGTACTTACATCTGCAGGGGCGTGACTTTCAGGAAGAGATGCACACACTTCAGCACCTTCATGTTCTTTACATACATAAGCACCGTATCTACCCACTCTAAAACTTAAGTCTCCTAAGTCTTTTAACTGAATAGAGCGCGATGTTTCACTATCAATCTCGTCTTCTTTTTTATCTACTTGCGCTCTAAGGCCCTCTTCACCTGAGTAAACCTTTTTTAAATAATCAGTCCATTTTTTATCACCTTGAGCAATATCATCTAAAGAGTCCTCCATTGCTGAAGTAAAACCAAGATCCACGTAATCAGGTAAGTGGTTTTCTAAAAGTTTTGTAACAATTAGCGCTGTAAAAGTTGGTTGAAGCGAGGTCCCTACTTTTTTTACATATCCTCTATCTTGGATTGTTCCCATAATAGAAGCATACGTTGACGGGCGGCCTATGCCTTCTTTTTCTAGCTTTTGAATCAGACTTGCTTCTGTATATCTTGCTGGCGGCTTTGTCTCATGATCATTAGCTCTATAATCAAAAGCCTTTAATGCATCATCTACTTTAAGTTTTGGAAGGTGAACCTCTTTATTTGATAATGCTTGATCAGGGTCATCAGAACCTTCAACGTAAGCCTTAAAAAAGCCAGGAAAAACAAGTGATAATCCATTTGCTGAAAAAAGCCCTTTTGAAGCTTCAAACTTAACACTCATCTGTTCTTGTTGCGCATTTACCATTTGAGACGCAACAGTTCTCTTCCATATAAGTTCATATAAAGAAAGTTGAGCACTTTTTAATTTTGTATCTTCTGGTTTAACAAACTCAGTTCCTGCTGGACGTATAGCTTCATGGGCCTCTTGAGCTCCTTTAACTTTTTTCTTTGCATAGTCTCTTGGAGACTCTGGAAGATAGTCCTTTCCATATAAACTTTTAATAGCATCACGAGCAGCCTCGATTGCTTGTTTAGATAAAAAAGTTGAGTCTGTTCTCATATAAGTGATCATACCTTGCTCATAAAGTTTTTGAGCAACCTGCATAGTTTCACGAGATGACATTCCAAGTTTTCTACTGGCTTCCTGTTGAAGAGTAGAAGTTATAAACGGAGCTGCTGGCTTTCTTGAAACAGGCTTTTTTTCAACAGAAACAACTTTTAAATCTTTCCCAGATAAATCATCTAGCATTTTTGTTGTTTGGGCTTCTCTTAGGTGAAGAAGGTTTTTCTTCTCTTCTTTTAGACCACCTTTGTTTTCATCAAAATCTTTCCCTGTGGCAATTCTTTTTCCATCCCACTCAAGCAATTTAACATCAAAGCTTTTCTTCTCTTTCTCAGCAGTTGCAGCAATAGATTGATAATCAGTTTTTACAAATTTAATTCTTTCATGCTCTCGTTGTGCAATCACTTTAACAGCAACAGACTGAACTCTGCCTGCTGAAAGCCCATAAGCTACTTTCTTCCAAATAAGTGGAGAGATAGTAAAACCAACAAGCCTATCTAAAATACGCCTAGCTTCCTGAGCTCTTACCATATCAAAATTAATTTCTCTTGTGTCTTCTAAAGCTTCTTTGATCGCAGTTTTTGTGATCTCATGAAACACCATTCTCTTTGTTGGAACTTTGGGTTTTAAAACTTCAAGTAAGTGCCAGCTAATACTCTCTCCCTCTCTATCTTCATCGGTTGCGAGAATAAGCTCATCAGCTTGTTTTAAAAGTCCTTTTAATTGCGTGACAACTTTAGTCTTTGTTTTTGGAACAAGATAAATGGCCTCAAAGTCTCCATCAACGTTAACACCAAGGCGAGACCATTTTTGTTTCTTATATTTTTCAGGAATTTCTTTTGCAGACTTTGGAAGATCTCTCACATGCCCCATACATGATTCTACAACATACTCAGGCCCAAGAAACTTTCTAATTGTTCTTGCCTTAGTTGGGGACTCCACTATCACTAATACTTTGCCTTGAGCCGTTTTTGCCATTTATTAAAATTCCCGCTTTCTTTAAAATACGATATACTTTTTTTCGTATTATATAATATGTTGCTATTTCATAGTTATTGAATAGAATCTAAAAATATTCTAAAAGATGCGGAGCGGCAAAATGTCTCAAGACCTAAGTGCTGAAAATTTAAATAAGATTAACCTTAAATATGTCTTTACTGACATAGATGACACTCTAACTCTTAATGGAAAGCTTCTTCCAAACGCTTATGAAGCACTTTGGAAATTAAAGAATGCTGGAATAAAAGTCATTCCTGTAACAGGAAGGCCTGCTGGCTGGTGTGAAATGATCGTAAGATTTTGGCCAGTGGAAGCTGTTATTGGCGAAAACGGCGGTTTTTACTTTTATTTTAAAGAACGTACCTTAAAGCGTGTTTTTTTTAATTCTGAAGAAGAGAGACGGATAAACCAACAAAAATTAAAGCAAGTTGAAGAAGAGGTTTTAAAAAAAGTAGCTGGATCAGCCCTTGCTTCCGATCAGTTTACAAGACTTATGGACTTAGCTATTGATCACTGTGAAGACATTCCTGCACTAAGTGATGAAAAGGTCGATCAAATTGTAGACGTATTTAAAAAGCATGGAGCTCATGCAAAAATCAGCTCTATTCATGTTAATGGATGGTTTGGTGATTATGATAAAGTATCCATGATTAAAAGGTACATTACAGAACAACTCACAGAGTCTATGGAAGAGGTTTTTGAAAAATCTGTTTTTGTTGGAGACAGTCCTAATGATGCTCCAAACTTTGAGGTCTTTAGATATTCTATAGGCGTGGCTAATATTAAAAAATATTTAAATAAAATTAAAACCCCTCCCACTTTTATAACAACACAAGAAGGTGGCGATGGTTTTGTTGAGTTTATAGACTTTCTAAAACTTTAAGTCTCTAATAAAAACTTCTTTAAACCAGCTTGTGTGTTTAAAAAACAGGCTTTAAATACAGCTTTGGCTTTATATGTTTGTAATTTATTCTCTTTAGAATAATTAAATTTACACCCCTAGTGCCAAACTGGTACTCCCCACATATAGCATAACACCTAGGGGGATTTATGAAGGCTGTTTCGTTTCTATTTATTATTTCTTTATTTTCAATAACAAGCTTTGCTCAATCATGGACAACATGGTCTGAAGTCATTCCATTTCCTGCAGAATCAGAAATTGATTATGATTCTATAAGAAGTGTTTATTATGAGGTTTACGATGTAAAGGCTGTAAGGCCGGAGGCATGCTCAAGTGCTTACTGCTTTAGAGTAGCGATTTATATTAACGGAGAAATGGCTCCTTTTGCTGTACTTCCTACTTCACCTGGATCAACTCGTTATAGCTGGGGAGGAAGAACTCCTGAGTTTAGAAACGCTACTTTAGCTCCTGCACCAGGCTGGGGGTATCAAGAGTATAGGCTTCATAACAGAGGTTATAAATCTAACCCTAGACCAGGAAGACCCTCTTCTAACCTTAGATACTTTTCTGTTTTCTTAAGTAACGGCAAAGATGTTGGAATAGGCTTTCATGGAGATAAAGGCGGTGTTTATAAAGTTACTGGAGCTCCTGAGTCTCACGGCTGCCTAAGAGTACATGACAATAACGCAAAAATTATTAACTATATTGCAAGAGCTGTGATTGATAATACAGGCTCAGCTCACACCGTTAGATTAAGCGCTTACCATACAAGAAGTGCTTGGTTCTAAATATAACAAAAAACATAAATACATATACTATTATTAATAGTTTTAAGGAGCTTAAAGTAAACAAACTTTAGGCTTTTTTTTTAACTTTATAAAAGGTCCCAAAGTTTCTTAGAGAGATACTCTTGACCTAAAGCAACCACCATAACAGCAGACCTTGGCACATCTCCTTTTTTTACAGCACTTGGAAAAGAAGCCTCACCACCAAAGCGTTTGGTATATGATTTTCTAATCTGTAAAGAGTTAGAAATAAGCAGCCTCTCTTCTTTTACTTTCTTACTTTTTTCTTTTCTTAAAAGCTGTCCATATTCATAAGGACTAACAATATTTAGCCCTGAGTTTTTCTCAATTTTCTTTTCAAAAACTTGAAAGCCAAGACTCTTAACATAATCGTATTTTTTAGTTCCTGGAGACCTTGATGAAAAAATAATATCTAAGTCTGTTGAAAGAAATTTTGATTCAAGTTGATTCAGGTCATAAATATTTAAAAATACACGTACCACCTTTGTACCTTTAAAAACCTTACTAGCATACTCTTCAGCTAAAAGTGACAAGCCTTCTAAACAGCCAATACGAATTTCTTTTTGTTCAGAATCTTCTTGAAACTCTTGAAGAGTTGAAGACAAAGCTCTTTCTGAGTTTGCAAAAATCTCTGCAAGTTTTCTAGCTTCAGGGGTCCACGAAGAGTGCCTGGGAGATGTTCTATCAAGAAGACTTATGCCTATTTCTTCTTCTAATTGTTTAATTATTCTTGAAAGTTGTGGCTGGCTTAAACCCACATGCTGACTAGCTCCTGTTAGATTTTTGTAGTGAATTGAACGACTTAAAACTGATAAAGGCCAATAAAGCTGATCCATTTTTAACATGTATTATATGAATACTAATATATCAATCATTCATTTTAACATTAGTAATTAATACGCTAATTTGAGGCAAATCAATTTGTTACAAACAAGGAGCCCACAGCCATGTTAAATATTCGAAAATTCACTGTATTATTACTTACTTTAACTTTCACACTTTCTGCTACAGCCAACGTAAAAGTACTTTTCCACCCACACGACCCAAGCCTTAAAGAAATTTCTGAATACATACTAGGCGCTAAAGAGACTGTAGACCTTGCTCTTTATAATGTAGACGCCTCTGACAGGAATCCAGTGATTAAAACAATTAAAAGTGATGAAGTTCAAAAAAGACTTCAAAATGGAGATCTTAAAATTCGCCTTATTTTTGAAGGGTATGAGGCTAAAGAAGCTAACCAATCAAAAATGCTAAAGCTTGAAGAAATGGGAATCGACACAAAGTTTATGGGCATGAGTAGAAAAATGCACCATAAGTTTGCTGTTATTGACGCTCAAACAAACTCTCCTGTTCTTATAACAGGTTCAGCAAACTGGTCGATGGCTTCAAGAAGAAATTATAACGAGAATATCCTCTATATTGAAAATAAACCTGGAATCACATCAACTTTTCAAAGTCACTTTAATTTACTTTGGTCAAAAGCCAAAGAGTATGGATTTCAAAAAGAATATGAAACTCTAAGCTCTAACAGTATTTTAGAGGATGGATTTAGAGTACATTTTAACACTGAAAATTTAAAGCTAACTAAAACCGGATTTAGAAAAGACTCTAAAGCAAAAGGCTTTGCTCTAACTAGAGAAATAGTAAAGCTTATTGATCAAGCTGAAACAAAAATTGAAATTGCAACTACTAGAATCAAACTAAGACCAATTTATGAAGCTATTAAAAAGGCTGCAAAAAGAGGAGTTAAGGTAGATATCCTAGTAACAATGGGAGAATATGAATACCAGTACAAAAGAAGAAGAGCTAAAATTAAAGACTGCACTAATATTTATAATGAAAAATGCTCTACTAGCCAAAACTTCTCTATCTTCTTAGATAAACATTCATATGAAGGAAAAGAAAACGTATCTGTAAGGTTAAAGTACTTTGATATTAGAACCGCTTCTTATTTACAAAAGCAAATGCACTCTAAGTACATCATTGCAGATGATACAAAACTTATTACAGGATCTTTTAACTGGTCTGTTTCAGCTGAGTACAATCATTTTGAAAATATCATTTATATTGACGGAAAAATTCGCCCTAGAATAGTTGAATCTTTTAAATCAGATTTTTCTAATATGTGGCCAATGAATAGAGAAAACTATGACTCATTAGTTGAACAGTTTGAAGTAAAAGCCAAAAATAAAGAACAGGTAAAATGTGGTTTTGAGCCAACCGCTCTAACTTTTAGCGAAATTGATTACTTGCTTAACTCTGGTAAAAGAATGGGCACTTCATTGTCGAAGCTATGCAAGTAGTTTAATAAAAGCAATCTGTATTATTATCAACACCACTTAGTTAGAGTATCTACCACCAGACTTTATTTCTTTAATTCACTCAACGCTGCAAACGGGTTATTAAATGGTTGTTGAGGTTTTCTTGGCTTTTTAAAGTCTCTATTTCCTTTATTGCTAGAACCTTTTTTATTATCTCTTTTAAAATCATTCTTTTTATTAAAAGGCTTACTATTTTTTGACTTTGAAGAAAACTTTTTATCTCCAGACTTTCTTGAATCTTTTAAGTCAGCTTTAATTTTAGAAAAAGAGAGCTGCTTCTTTGCTATATCAACTTTCAAAGCTTTAAATAAAACCCACTGTCCAAGTCTTAAAATTTTTCTTGGATCAGATACATACTCGTTAGAAAGTTCAGATAAGTGAATCAACCCATCTACTCCAACTCCCATATCAACAAATGCACCAAAAGAAGAGAACTTTGTTACGATCCCCCAGTAAAGATTATCTTCTTTAACATCTTCAATAGATTCAGCTGTTTTTGAAAAAGAAAAAACTTTATAATCCTTTCTAAAGTCAAAAAATGGCTTTTGAAGCTCTTCTCTAAGGTATTTATAAAAAGCGTCTCCAAGAAGCTTAACCGATTTCTCAGAAAGCTTTACTTCTTTTAAAGGTCCAGACATGAGGCTTACACCTTCTTCTTTAAACACGTCTTTAACTTTAGACTGATCCTCTAAACTGATTCTAGATCTATCTAAAAGATTTAAACCTTCACTAAACCTGAAAAACTTTGAGAACCTTTCAACTTCATTAGTATTTAATACGCTCATTAAAGATTTTTTATCATTTAAATCATTAGCTTCTTTAAGCTTTTGTGCAATATCTTTTACTCTGTCATAACTTTCAAACCACCCTAGATTATTAAGAAGGGCAGGGTTAGCGTTTAAAGTGCTTATTCCAAATTGAGCTACATGATAACTCAAACATTTTTTAAGCTCTCTACTAACAACTTCCTTATCTATAAACTGAGGCACCTCAATAAGAGTTTCTGGCTCATGCTGGCCATATTCAAATATAGGATCTTGTACTCTTTTTGCCATATAAAATGCTTGTAGAGCATCATTATCAATTTTCTCACTAAAGCCAAACTTAGCACTCTCTTGATTAATAAAACGTGGCAAACCTGTAGCATCAGCCATGACAACAGGAATTTCTTTCTTTGAAATTGTCTCTAGACTTTTTAAAATTAGTTTTTCAGCTTTTCTTGTTGTATCATTTAAAGCAATTGCAACACAGCCGACTTCAAGATTTTGACAAATATCTTTTAAAAGTCCATTGAAAGTATCAACTACACCATCAGCATTTAAATCTACTTTAGCAGAAGAGATATACTCACCACTATGACTAACAAGCGTAAGAGTAGATTCTCCACTTTCCCTGCCAACAAAAGAAAGTACTGCTTTATAACCAAAAGCTGGGGTGGTTAAAAGGTTTGTATAATCATTTTTAATTTTTGAAAGATACACTTCTCTTGATATAGCATAGAAACTATCAAAAACTTCTCCACTTACAGATGGAAGTGCATGAACTTCTAAAGCTTTTTTACCACAGCTCATGATAAAGTCTTTAATATCACCTGTTAGCTTCTCTGTCATAAATGGCTTCTGAAAGCTTTTAAGTGAATCCGACCAATCCGCATCGAGTGTCACTTTTAAAAAGCCATCTTCCCAGGCTTTCTTAATTTGTGGAAACTTATCATAATTTTTAGGATTTAAATAAAACTTACAGCCTTGAGTTTGAGCTTTAATAAAGTTCGTATACTTACCACCCTCAGAGTATTTATCTCCTGGCTTTATACTAATTTTCGCGTTCTCAATTGCATATTTAAAAAGATTTTGTCGCAACTCACTCTTAGTTAAGATTTTTTCAACTAAAATATCTTGGACACCCTTTAGCACTGTCTCATATGTTATGTAACCAAGAGAAGGGTTGATATATTTTTTAGCTTCAGGCTCTAAACCGTTCTCAAAATTCTCACCTTCTATAGACATACTTAAAATTTTATCGGCAAAATTTTGAAGACCTGCTTCCCTAGCTAAAGTAGCTTTTGTTTTCTTTTTTCTTTTATAAGGTCTAAAAGCTTCTTCTAGTTCACTTATAGAGTTTGTGTTTTTTAAGAGAGACACCACCTCTTCTTTATTATCAAAAGTAGTTCTTGTTTCTATATCTGTAACGTATTTCTGCTGTTTAGCTTGAAAAGCTTTATATGAGTATACAGCTGCTTCAATTTTATCAAAAAACCAGAAGTTTTGTTTTTTCTCTTTATAGTTAGCTTCATCAAAAGCAACTTCAGCAACAGTCTTTCCATCTAAGAACATTTTAGATGAAGACTTTAGCAAATCTGTTTCTGGTAAGTTTGTTTTGTTTAATACGAATTTGAAGAACTGATTTTCCAAAGCAACCACTCCTATTGTTTTTAATTACATTTTATAAAGGTTAAATTGACTATATATAGATAAATACTCTTACAACTTATTTATGTCTGTACATAATAAGACCGTGAGTAGGATCATAAGGCGAGACACCTACTGTTACTTTATCGCCAACAACGACACGAATATTAAAACGTCTCATCTTTCCACAAAGCTTAGCTCTAATTTCAACTTCATTTTCAAGTTTTACTTTATAAAGACCACCTGCACCAGCATCGATCACTTTTCCTTCTAATTGAGCTAAATCATCTTTTGCCATATAGCTTTAAGACCCCTTGTAGTTAGATATTAAGACTTTAATACCTTGCTCAAACAAAACTTCAAGCCTGTTATTTTGTGAAGAAAGCACATAACCCCATCCAAGGCTTGCATGCTCGATAGCCATATTAGCTTCAAAATCTTCAGTCATAACATATTTCTTAGCGGATTGACCCTCAGATAAACCGTGGAGCTCTTCCCACTTTTCTCTAAGCCTTTCTTCCTCAGCGATAAGCTCTTTTTCGGCTTTAGTTAGTCTTTTTTTCTTCGGAGCTGCCTCTTTTTTAGTAAGAGTTTTTGGCTTTGCAGCTTCTTCTGTTTCGTCTGTTTTCTTTTTCGCCGGCATAATCTGACCCTTCGCGTTAGCTATCTTTATTTCCATGAAAAAATACAACAATCTTTCGACTTTGACTAGTGTAATTCTCTCCTATCTTAAAAGAAAAGGCTGATAAATTATGAAATCTATTGATGAAATTTGTAAACTCTACCCTAATCTACTCTCTCTACACCTTGGTGACTCAAATACTTCAGTAAAAGGCATAAGTGCACAAGAGGATCCTCTTGCTGAGACTCTCGTTTTTCTCTCAAAACCAGAGGCCCTTGCAAATGTCTTAAGTTCCAAAGCTGCGGGAATAGTTATACCAGAAGAATTTACATCAAAGGTCCCTGAAGGACTTAAAATCAATATTTTAACCTCTACTAACACAAGACTTGCTCTAGCCCTTCTTATAACTGAACTAAATGAGAACAGGCTTGATAAACAACTGAGTGGCCAAAAAGAACTAAAAGGAGATGTTCACCCAACAGCTTACATTCACCCAACCGCCTCTATAGGAGAGGGTGTTAGAATAGGTCCTTTTGCCTTCATAGGTGAGAATACAAACATAGGGAATAAATGCATTATAGGCGCTTCAGCAGTTATACAATCTGACTCAAGCATAGGAGATGAGTGCAGGCTTCATGAACAAAGCTTTGTTGGTTCATATTCTATACTTGGAAGAAACTGTGAGGTTTTCCCTCAAGCTGCTGTTGGAACAGAAGGCTTTGGTTATGCTCAAGATGGAAAAGGTGCTCACGTCCCTATTCCACATCAAGGAGGAGTTGTTTTAGGTGATTATGTTCACGTCGGCTCAGGGACTAAAATTGATAGAGGAACTTTTGGAAACACAAGCATTGGAGATCACACTAAAATTGATAACCTGTGTCATATCGCTCACAACTGCAGTTTTGGAAAGAGCTGCTTAGTAACTGCAGGCTACATGTCAGCAGGCTCTACAAAAATTGGCGACAACTTTGTATGTGGAGGAAGAACCACTGTAACAGGCCATATTGAAATTACTGACAATGTTCAGGTTGGAGGACTTTCTGGAGTTCAAAAATCAATAACAAAACCTGGAAAGTACCAAGGCTTTCCAATAGCTCCACACAAAGAGGGCTTAAAGAACATGTTGGCCTCGGCTCGTCTTGGAAACATGAGAGCTGACTTAAAAAAAGTTCTCAAGAAGCTTAATATTGAAGAAACTAAGTAAACGAAGCAGTCAGTTTTCAATTCAATTTAAAACAAACTTAAGCTATAAACACTTTTCCAAGGCTAAATAAAGGCAGGCTTAAATGAAAAAATATTATGTTACGACTCCACTCTATTACGTAAATTCTGAGCCACACCTTGGAACAACCTACTCAACCATTATGGTTGATGGAATCAATCGCTACAGAAAACTCCTTGGTTTTAACACTCGCTTTTTAACAGGAACTGATGAGCATGGACAAAAAATTCAACAAACCGCAAAAGAAAGAGGAATAGAGCCTCAACAACACTGTGATGAACTCTCTAGAAAATTTCAAACTTTCTGGAGTACAGTTGATGTAGAGTTTGATATTTTTTATAGAACAACTTCTCCAAAACATAAAGACACTGTTTCAAAGGCTTTAGATTTTCTTCATCAAAAAGGTGACATTTATTCTAAAGAGTATTCTGGATGGTACTGCGTAAGTGAGGAATGCTTTTACCCAGAAACAGATATTAAAGATGGAAAAACTCCAACTGGAAGACCTGTTGAATGGATTTCAGAGAAAAACTATTTCTTTAAAATGTCTTCTTACCAGCAAAAATTAATTGATCATATTAATAATAACCCTGGCTTTATTGCACCAAAATCTAGAAAAAATGAAGTTCTCGGGTTTTTAAAACAACCACTTGAAGACTTAAGTATCAGTCGCCCAAAAAGTAGAATTCATTGGGGCATCCCACTTCCCTTTGATTCAGAGCACGTTGCATACGTATGGGTTGATGCCCTTATAAACTACGCAGCAGCATGTGGACTTTTTCAAGAAGACCGAAAAAATGAGTTTAACTCGTGGTGGAATGAAAGCTTTGTCCAGCATTTTATTGGAAAAGATATTCTAACAACTCATGCAGTTTATTGGACGACACTTCTTATGGCTATGGACGTAAAACTTCCTGATCAGATTTTTGCTCATGGCTGGATCTTAAATAAAGAAAGTGAGAAAATGAGTAAATCTTTAGGTGATGTCATCGCACCAGAAGATATCATTAATGTCATTGGCTTAGATTCACTACGTTATTATTTCTTCTCTGAAGTAAACTTTGGAAAAGACGCTCCTTTTTCTGTTGAACTTGCAGCTCTTAAATCAAATTCGGATTTAGCAAATAACTTAGGAAACCTTTTAAGTAGATGTTTTACGCTAATTAATAAATACTACGATGGCCTAGTACCAGAAATGCCTGATCAAACTCCTCAAGTGATTTTAGATCATGTTGAAGACCTTTATGAAAATATTGAAAAAGCTATCCTTAAAAATCAACCAAGCGATGCTATAAAACCTGTAATTGATATGCTTAACACTACCGGAAAATACTTAGAAGAAAACGCACCCTGGAAACAAGCTAAAAAAGGCGAACTTAAAGAAGCTGGTGAATGCCTAAGAGTTGCTCTTGAAGTTGCTAGACTTTCGACTCTAGCTTTAATGCCTGTGATGCCAAATAAAACCACTGAAATTTTAAATCTTTTAAACATTAAACCTAGTCTTGAAAATGGTGCTGAAGAATTAAAAAAGTGGCCAGGTGTTCAAACAGGACTTAAACTAGAAAAGATTAAACCCATTTTTCCAAGAATTGATTTAGAGTCTTAAATAAAAAGGCTCACTAAAATATAGGAGCTTTTTTTTGAATTTATTTATTTCACTTATCTTTATTTTAACTTCAAGTAATTTCTCTTTTGCTGGTGGAGAAGAAAATACATTAAGTAGCCAAACCAAAAAGACTCAACATGAATCTTTTGACCACTCACACAGTGCCTGGACCACACTTCTTTCAAAGTATGTAAAATTAAGTGATGATAAAAAATCAAGCGCTGTCGATTATAAAAGTTTTGATAAAAATAGCTTAAATTCTTATTTAAAAACAGTATCCTCAGTGAGTAAGAAAGACTTTTCTTCTTGGACAAAAAATCAACAGCTTGCTTTTTATATCAACACTTATAATGCCTACACAGTTAAACTCATTCTTAATAATTACCCTGTCACATCTATTAAAAAGATAGGCAGTTTTTTTAAAAACGCTTGGAAACAAGAATTCTTTAAGTTGTTTGGAGAAGATTATTACCTTGATAAAATTGAGCATAAAAAAGTAAGAGAATCTGGTAAATATAAAGATGCAAGAATTCACTTTGCTTTTAATTGTGCTTCAATCGGATGCCCTGCTCTTTTAAACGAAGCCTGGACAGCAAAAAAACTTAAAGACCAGCTAGACAGTGCTGCAAAGAACTTCTTATCTGATCAAAGTAGAAACAAAGTCGATTTAAAATCTAGAGCTGTTAGAGTTTCTAATATTTTTAAATGGTATGGAAGTGATTTTGAAGATAACAAAATGGGCTACTCTTCTTTAAAGGGTTTTTTTAAGAAATATAAAAGATCACTTGGAAAAAATAAAGAAGAACAAGAGCTATTAGAAAGTAAAAGCTATAGTGTCAAATATACAGGTTATGACTGGGGTTTAAATAAGCACTAGTTAACAAGATTTAGAGCCTCTCTTTTTTCTACAATACAAAAAACCTCCAGCTAAAAAGCCAAAAACTAAATTAAAGGGTGTACTATACACTAAGCCCCCATATAAAGAGAGCATTAAAGCCCCAGAGAAGCTCGATGTTTTGGCGCCATTTAAAATACCTATTAAAATAGTTGTTCCAACTATTGCAATAAATGAGATAAAAAAAGCACCTAAAATGGTTTGTAGAATATGACTAGATAAAGAAGTTGCTCTTTTTAGCCCTCCTGAGAAGAAGTAATGCCAAATAATAAACGCTGTATTTATCGGTAAGCTAGTGATGAGGAGTAAACCTAAAAAACCCTTAACTGGGCTATCAGGAGATCTAAACTGTAGATATACCGACATTATCACAAGTAATGATATAAGGGCTGAATTTGTAAAAATTAAACCTATCTTAAAAATTTCAGGGTTCCTTAGTTTCATTCTAAACTGCTCCTTTAAAGTAAAACAAATAAAGAGAGTAAAAGTTTCGAACTAAATCAATTATCAAAGCCTTCTTTATCTCCAAACAAGCTAAGCACCATTAAGATACTTAAAAAAAGAGCACTACAGGACTTGTTGATAAAGACTGTTCCAAAGAAAAAAAGCCTCTTCAAAAAATGAAGAGGCTTTAGACAAAAAAATTATTTAATTAAGAAATTATTAAATCGTAGCTATTAATGGCGCAATAATAAGAGCCACAACAGACATAAGCTTAATAAGAATGTTCATCGCAGGGCCTGTAGTATCCTTAAACGGATCACCAACTGTATCACCAACAACAGCAGCGTTATGTGCTTCACTACCTTTTGATACTCCCTCAACATCTCCTTTTTCAATTGCTTTTTTAGCATTATCCCAAGCACCACCAGCGTTTGACATAAGAAGAGCT
>CALLAU010000075.1 GCA_938002015.1 uncultured Bdellovibrionales bacterium | reverse complement strand
TGAGTGTTTATTTTTGAATAATCTTCAGAATTAAGCACTTGGGGTTAAATTTTATAAAATCTAAATATAAACATATATGGAAATGTTTTTAAGGAGAAAAAGAATGAAGAAAATTATCGTATTAATAGCAAGTGTTTGTTTCATGGCTTCTAGCGCTTTTGCAAACGTAGGAACTTTATCAAGAGTAACTACGGCCGTAGAGACTGCGAAGGTTCAAGTTCCTAATCTTGCAGGTATTAATGCTGCAGCGGTTTCTGTTACAGTGGCAAACCAGCCAAATCTACAGACTGCTCTTGATAAAATGGCGGATGATATTGAGGCTGTTGTTGCTGATGCTAGTGATGATGTAAATGGTTTAACTAAAGTTGAGCGAGTGAAGTTTCTAGCAAATCAATATACAGCAGCTATTTTAACACCAGAAAAGTATGGCGATGTTGCTTCTTTATTTACTGGACAAGTATATGCTTCAGTAATGGGTACTGCAGCGGCTGATAAAGTTTTATCTAGCAGTGAAGTAGATAAGTATAGCCAAATTTTAAATAGCTATGTAACTGCTCTTAATGCAGGTGAATTAACTGCAGATGCAATGAAGAAAGCTGTTGATGAAGTTATTCCTGGAAAAACTGTAGCAGATTTAATTGATGCTTGTGGTTCTGGTGCTTTAAGAGACTAATCGTCAAGTTAATTTACATCTAATTAAAAATACTTAATAAAAACATACACTTAATAAAGTGTATGTTTTTTTTTCACCCAGACAATTTCTGTCCACTTAAGTCAAACACAATACATTAGAGCTGGTACCCTCATTGCAAATATAGAGCATGTTAAGGGTTCTACTAAGCTACATATTAATAGTAACGAGTTTATCAACTCCTTACAGATCATTTTCTTTTGTAGAAAGAAATGAGAGTGGTATGCCTCTGATTTTAGAGCAGCCGCCGGAGCTCTTTACTTCTGAAAACATAAAGTTCCTAGCAACGTTTAAAGCATACGTTAGAACTCTCATTCATATTCAGGCAGTAGAAACAAAAAAAAGAATTATTTGCCTCAACTCACATGAATCTGAAGGTAAAGTAGAACCTTCAATCATGGAACTGAGTCTTCGACCAGATGGTTATGAAGAGTTGATTGATGAGTATAAAAATTCAGAAGAGTGTCAAGATTTTTTATCAAGAGAAGTTCCTGAAATTCTTATGGCTAATGCAAAAATGAGACTTAACCTTGCAATCCATCAGGGGTATTTAAGGGAAGAGTTGATGCAAAGAAGGCCAAAGCTAATAGGAGCTTCTTTAACAGGTACCCCTAGAAGAGAGTTTGTAGGATATGAAGGAGCAACGTGTGCAGGTCTTTCAAATAAGCTTTTTGTAGGAACTGTTGATTTTTGTGTTCAAGACTTAGGTTCTTTAATGAGGGTGAAACCTAGACATCTAGTAGAGAAGTTTAGCATTGGGTTTTTAGATAATTTTTTTGAAGAAGAAGACCTGCCTGAGGTTGTGAGTATTGATCCATTGACTTGGGATGAGGTGAAACTTGCAATGGTAATGCTTAAAGATAAGTTTACTAACAATTCAGTAAATACTCAGGCGATTACTGATTGGGCTGAGCTAGAAGAAGAAGAAAAATTTGATTTAGGAACTACATTTGAAGGTTTAGATTTTGAAGATCCAGATTTAACTCAGCTTTATAAACAAATTAGGGCTTATGAATCAGATGTTGTATTTAATAAACTATTTGAGGTTCTTAAGTTTCAGTCTCCTGGGCCACGTGTGTTTTCTGGCTTTGAAGATGGGAGTGCACCAAAAGTTTATACTGAGATTATTACAAGGTATCCTGTTCTTGCTTTTTATAGACCTGATTTTGAGTCTACAGAAATTGATTGTGAAAATGATGAGAACATTAGATTTAATATGGTTGAAGTTTGTTACCAATATATTGCAAAACTAAGTCAAGCCGGATTTGATTCACCTATTAGATATTCAAATAGTGCGTCTTCTAATGTTTTCCCTGCTTTAGCTAGAGGATATAAGAAAATTTATGAGCTTAATAGAGCTTTATTAAGATCTTTAGATATGAAGTATGACAGTTCTGAGTTTTTAGAGCCTACTACTTTAGAGATTAAAGAAGAGCCAAATTTATCTGATATAGATGGTTGGATTGATCTTGTTACAATGGATGTTGCTTTAGAAAACTTTCTTGAAATGTCAGATGAGTTTGATCATAAAAATTCTGATGGTTTTGTTGCAAAGGCAAGAAATGAAGAAGTACTAAAAACTTTAGGAGTTGCTGCTGGAGCTATCGGCCTTGCATTTTCATGTGCTTTAACAGGTGGGTTACTACTTTTTGGCTGTGTTCTTGTTGGTGGACTTGGTGCGAACTTATACTTTTATAATTACTCTTTAGATATGCATAATGAAATGCTGTTAAAGCATTTCTCTTTATCAACTAGCACAAGCTTTAATGGAGATAAATTAACTTTAATTGAATTTGAAAAATTAAGGTCTGCAGTACAAGATTTGTATCTTGAAACTCTTCTACTTGGTTTTGGAACAGGTGTAGGAGATGTTGGTGGAAAAATGTTTAATATGGTTAAAAATAGTAAATTAATAAACACAAAAGTAAGGGTAGGTAACTAATGAGATCATCTTTAATAAGATATTTTATGGTTTTATTTCTAATTTCGAGTTTTACACAAGCTCATGCAAGTCTCTTTGGAGGTGGAAAAAGCAGTGGAGGAAGTGCTGCTGATTCTGCTAGATCTGGTGGAGATGATGCTGCTGATG
>CALLAU010000074.1 GCA_938002015.1 uncultured Bdellovibrionales bacterium | reverse complement strand
AATTTCCGCTGAAAGCTACAATGCCAACTTTTATGTCTTTTAAGTCTAAAGTTTTTTGAGGAATATCAGGAAATTTTTCTCCATTATATCCTTTTAAACCATATGGTATTGGGTTTTTAGGTTTTGTGGATCCAAAACCTTTACGATCATAGAATTCACTGTCAAAAGTTCCTAGATTGGAATTCGTTGAAGAATCTGAGTGCATTTCATGTAGTTCACGATATATATATATTCCTCTTATATCATTTTTTTTGATATCATTTTTTACTATAGAAGAAATAGTGGAATCATATTTTGAATTTCCTTTCATTGACAGGGTGATTTTTAGTAGATCTCCGTCCATTATGGCCTTGATTTTATTATCAGAACTGTTTTCTCCCATAAACCCCATATTTGTTTCTCCTCGATAATTTATAGTGAAGAAGTTTATTTTTTCAAGGATTTCTGCTTTGTTAAACTGGAAATTAGCGTATACGGTATAGAAAGTTCCGTAATTTTGGCTAGCATACACTGCTTGCATTCTCTTTTCAGTATCGTTGAACGTTATATTACTTGATAATAAATAGTTTACCTGGCTCATAAAATTAAATTAAATTATGTGTCAATATTTAAAAAAAATTAAAAATTTACTATACCCACTAATGGGTATATTTCGACAACAAGCTAAGAAAGAATTATGATTACAGAAAATTAAACCGACAAACGGCAGATTTACAACGTTTACAACACCTAAGTATTAAGGCTTCAACGCAAACTTAATCACAAAGAGCAGTAGTACAAATCCAATAAAACCGAGAAGTACCCATTTACTCCCTTTATACTGTTTTAGGTGTAGCGCTTTATCTTTTCTATAGCTCCAGATCATTGCCACTATAAAAGCAACTACAAAAAAAAGTACGAACGCAATTTGACCTGTGCTAAACATTTATAGTATTTTAGATGTGTAAAAATACAGCACGAGATTTTTTTGCGAAAGCATAATCCTTTAAAATATCCTATGAAAGATAAAATAGAAGCCGTTACACTTTTTCACGACACCTATGGTTTAGACCGGAAAGAAAAACCTACTGCACAATTACCTCAAAAGAAAAATTTGCTCAGATATAGTCTTATGAGAGAGGAAAATGAAGAATATTTGGAAGCTGCAAATGCTGGAGACCTTGTTGAGGTTGCAGATGCCTTGGGAGATATGTTGTACATATTATGCGGTACTATTATAGAGCACGGGATGCAACATAAAATTGAAGAGGTTTTCAATGAGATACAGCGCAGTAATATGAGTAAGCTAGGAGAAGACGGAAAGCCTATCTACCGTGAAGATGGTAAGGTCCTTAAAGGGCCTAATTATTTTAAACCTAATATAAAAGCCATACTTGAGAAATAAGACGCAAACAAAAAAAGCCACGATATCGTGGCTTTTTTTTATTTTAAAAATTTCTAGAGAATTACTCAATAGTTATTCCCATTTGACTTAAAACTGCTATCGTAATATCGTGCGCAGGATCTATGTAAGCAAGATTGTTATTGTTTCCTACGGTTAGTATTTGTGTATAGCCCTGTGCTTTAGCATATTTAGCTACTTCTTCACCTATTTTTTTATATAAAGGTTGTACCACCTCGCTTTGCTTTAATTGCACTAGCTGCGTTCCGTTTGCTTGAAATTGCTTAATGTCGGTTTCCATTCCAGAAAGCTCTTCTTGCTTTTTTTGCTTGTCAACATCTGTCATAGCTTCAAAGGCCGTTTGCGCTGCAGCAAGCGTATTCTCATAGGTGTCAATCTTTGCTTTGAGTTGTTTTTCTAGGTCGAGGTTATAGTTTTTAAGCTCTTCGTTTGCTTGTGTAAGTTCTGGCATTTTAGAGAGAATAAAATCTGCATCTACAGTTCCAACTTTTGTTTGAGCAAATGTAACCATCGTACATAGTACTAAAAATGTACTTAAAATAATTTTTTTCATCTATCGTGATTTAGATTTGTTTTTTTGCGTTTGCAAATATATAGTATCATAACCAATATCTGTGCCATTCCATCCGGTTAGTCTTGATAGAGCTGCCCTCTATGTGGTTTTAGAGCGTCTCTTATGGGTTTCATTTGATCTTCATTTACCACAAGATAAGCTATGTGGTGCATTTCACTTAAAGTAGATACTCCAGTGAGTGGGTTTGATAACGCTTTCGCGAAAGCGTATTCTTTTAAATGTATTTCGTGATGTATTGCAGTTTTCTCTCCTGCAGGCCCTCTGAAATCCCAAATAAGTTTTAATCTTCTCATCCCATTTATTTTGTCAAATATATCAACTACCTATATAAACTATCTTAAGGTTATGTTACAATTGATAGGACCTTTGTCTAAGACAGCAGATTTGTTATTTTTGCACACCTTAGATATTAAAAATGAAATCCTACTTTTTATACGTAATTGCATTTTTGTTCGTACTTACCATAAGTGCTCAAGAAGACAAAGATATTTTACTTACTATAAACGATGAGCCTATATCTGTGGGTGAATATAAAAGTGTATATCTGAAAAATATTGATATTTTGAAGGATAAGACTTTTAGTAATCCTGAAAAATACTTAGATCTTTTTATTCCGTATAAGTTAAAGGTGCAAGAGGCCTACAGATTAGGGCTGGATAAAAAAGATACTTATAAAACGGAGCTCTCAGGTTATAAAAAGCAATTAGCAAAGACTTTTTTGACCGATGTTTCTATTTCAGATCAATTGGTAAAAGAGGCTTATGATAGACTTGTTACAGAAGTAAGTGCACGCCATATATTAGTTAAAGTCACTCCCAATGCGGCTCCTGAAGATACCCTAGTGGCTTACAATAGAATTCTCGAAGCACGATCAAAGATACTTGAGGGAGAAGATTTTGTGAAAGTAGCAAAGACGTATAGTGCAGATCCTTCGGTTAAGGTTAACGGTGGAGATCTAGGATGGTTTAAGGCATTTAAAATGGTTTATCCTTTTGAAAATGCTGCCTATACTACTCCCGTAGGAGAGATTTCTATGCCTTTTAAAACAAGATTTGGGTATCATATAGTTCAAACTACAGGATCGAGACCAGCGAAAGGAGCTGTAAAAGTTTCTCACATTATGATTACCCATAAGCAAGAAGATACAACTGTAAATCCTCAAATGCGCATTGCAAAAATTTATGACCTGTTACAACAAGGAAAGAACTTTGAAAGTCTTGCAAAAACATATAGTAATGATACACAAACAGCCTCAAAAGGAGGAGAGCTAAGAAAGTTTGAATCAGGTCAGTTAAGTAGTCCTGAGTTTGAAAAAGTGGCGTTTCAGCTTAGAAACTCAGGTGAATATTCTAAACCATTTGCGTCTAAATTTGGTTGGCATATAGTAAAGCTTATTGAAAAACTTCCAGTACCATCTTTTGAAGATCATAAAACTGCTTTAGAAGATAAAGTAAGAAAGGATAAAAGATCTCAGGTCATCTCACAATCGCTCATAAATAAATTGAGAAAACAATACAAGGCAGAGGATATTTCATCCATTATAGCTATGGTAAGCGACACAACTGTGGGTACTTTTAAAGATAATAAATATGTTTACACTTCAAATGAATTAAATGACGTTAAAGAAGTTTTTAAGATAAAGGAAACCACCTATTATCTGCCATCTTTAGGAAAGTATCTAGAAAGATCTTTTGACCCCAGGCAGTTTGGTTCATACGATCAGTTTTTTAAAGAAACAGTTAGAAAATATATAGACATTAAGGTAAGAAGTTATCACGAAGAGCATCTAGAAGAAATTGAACCAGGGTTTGCAAATATTTTAAGAGAATACAAAGAGGGCTTATTAATCTTTGATTTAATGGAGCAAGAAATTTGGAATAAGGCAAAAAACGATAGCCTAGGCCTCAGTAAATTTTATGAGAAAAACACGCATCTTTACAAAGAAGCAGCCAGTGCCTCAACAGCGGTATATACCTCTCAAAATAAAGTGGTTTTAGAAACATTTAAAAAAGCTTTAG
>CALLAU010000073.1 GCA_938002015.1 uncultured Bdellovibrionales bacterium | reverse complement strand
TATCAGTTGAAGCACGGATATATACAATTGTTTTTTAGCCATTATTTGATAGTGGTAAGGTTTAAGATTAAATGTACACTATTTTTATAAACTTTGACTAAGTTTTTGTAAGTAAAAGACTTACCATTACATAATATACTAAACGGCTATTTAATTTAAGATTTGTATCTTTGTCCAAAGATAAGAAATCATGTACAAAGTCACACTAACATCTTCAGAAAAATCGCTTCTATCTTCTAAAATATCAGAAACATCAAATACTTGGTTATTAAAACGCTATCAATGTATAATGATGCGCTCAGACAATTTGGGCAATCAGCAAATATCTTCTTATTTAGAAGTAGATGTCAATACCTTAACGAATTGGGTAAAAATGTATTTAGAGGGCGGTTTTTCAAAATTAGAAACTTTTAATTTGTCAGCTCGTCGTCAATCAAAATTAGAATCATTGAAGGAAGAAATACAAAAAAAGGTTTTAGATGAGGATAGCGTAATTAGTACAATGAGTCAATTGAGTAGTTGGTTGAAAAAAAGCCACAATATATATATAGAAGAGAGTTGGTTGCGTAGATGGTGTAAAAAAAACTCGATTTCACTTTTAAAAAGACAAGGTTAATCCCTTATGATCCTCCAAGCGAAAAATTACAAAAAAAGAAAGCTTCAGAACTACACTCAATCGAGAATAATGCTGATAAGTTATTGATATTCTATGATATAAGCCATTTACAATATCAGGTTCAGAATGAAAAGTGTTGGCAGTTAAAAGGAGGAGAATATACAAAAGTCTTCAAAAGCATTTGTAGTAAAAAAAGGATTAATATTTTAGGTGCTTTCAATCGCAAGCTTAATCGTTATACTATTCTGCTGAGTAAATCAAGCTGCACAAAGGAATTAGTCTGTGATTTTTTTGAAGTAGTTAAAAAAGATTACCGATGGACAAGAAAAGAATTAAATATTGTATTAGATGGAGCAAAGTATAATAGGGCATATGATACACAAGATAAAGCAGAAGATTTAGGGATGAAGCTGAACTATCTTCCTAAATCAAGCCCTAATCTGAATATAATTGAAAGACTATGGAAATTTTTAAAGAAACACGTTGTTAGAAATAAGTATTATGAGAGTTTTGAAGAATTTGAAGAAGCAGTTGTAGATTTTTTTAAAAATATCCATCAATATGATAAAGAATTAGCTAGTTTATTAACAATGAAATTCGAGATAATTTCTACCTGTTAAAATCTAAAATTAATTAGCCGTTTAGTATAGAAATCGAATACAGTTGAACAAATAATAAAGTACTTAGCTCCCAAAAAGCTTTGAATCTGGAAGATTAATCGGTTTGTAAACCCCTTTAAGAGAAAAAAGAAAAAGAAGAAAAACATAACAAAATGCATGTTTTCATTGGGGCATAAATGCTTGTTTCTCTGTTGAATATGGAAGAAGCGGTAGCAACTTTTGTTTCTTCGTGGTTTCTTGAAGTCGGAAGAAGCCCCAACGAAACATGCAATGAGCGTTGTGGTTAATTTAATAATTAGGTCAATAATTGTAACTGTCCAGCATAGTTTTGTGAAAAACAAAAAAACTACTTACTTTGTATCGTGTTACCAGAGAAACTTCATAAAGAAATATTAAAATTACCAAAGGAACAACAAGTTCTCTTTGAGCTGGTAGTATCTTACTTTGATGAGCAACTTTCAATCCGTGATGCTCGGATAAAGGAATTGGAAGATCAATTGTCAAAGAATAGTAGTAACAGTAGTAAGCCACCCTCCACAGACCAGAAAGAAAAACCCTCCCCTAAAAGTCTTCGCCCGAAAACTGATAAAAAACCAGGAGGTCAAAAAGGGCACAAAGGAGTAACCTTATCGGTTAGCGATAATCCAGATCAAACGATTGTTCATAAAGTTGATTGTTGTACTAACTGTGCAAAGAATTTATCAGACCGGCAGGTAGATGATTTAAAAACGCACCAAGTTTATGATATTCCAGAATTAAGTTTTTTAGTCACTGAGCATCAGATAGAAATAAAGGTATGTGATTGTGGCTGTGTTAACCAAGGCTGCTTTCCAAATTATGCGACTCACTACCTTCAATATGGACCGAATGTAAAGGCGCTGATGACTTACTTACAGACCTATCAATTACTTCCCTTTGCTCGTAGTCAAGAACTGATAAAGGATTTGTTTAATCATAATATAAGTAAAGGAACTTTTGAGAATGCCAAGGCAGAAGCTTATGAAAAACTTTCAAGTTTTGAACAGGAGCTTAAGCAATTATTGACATTGTGTTTAGTTGCGGGGTTTGATGAGACAGGTTTTAAAGCTTGTGCTAAACGTATGTGGTTACATACTTGTTCAACTGATAAATATACTTACTACTATTTTCACGAAAAACGAGGTCAAGAGGCAATGGATGCTGCTGGTATTCTACCTAATTTTAAAGGGGTTGCTTGTCACGATGGTCTATCAAGTTACTATAAATACGATTGTAGCCACTCTTTATGTAACGCCCATCTACTTCGAGATTTAATATTTATTGATGAACGTTTCTCTCAAGATTGGGCAATGGAGATGTTCGAGTTGCTTATGAAGATGAAGAAGGGTAAAGAAAGGGCTATAGATAAAGGCAAAGAGTTCCTCTCTAATATAAGCCTTTATAGGTATAGAAAGAAATTTGACAAAATTGTAGAAAAAGGCTTAGCAGCGAATCCTTGGCAACCTCCTAAAGAAAAAAAGCGAGGGCGACCCAAAAAGACATTTCCAAGAAACTTAATAGAACGTTTTAGAGACCGAGCAGATGAGATAACTAGATTTTTATTTAACTTCAAAGCACCTTTTGACAACAATCAATCGGAAAGAGATTTAAGAATGATGAAGGTCAAACAAAAAATATCAGGAGGGTTTAGAAGTAAAAAAGGGGTTAAGTATTTTACCAGAATCCGCAGTTATATCATGACTGCTCGGAAACAAGATATCTGTGCCTTTAAAGCACTAAAAGATTTGTTTGTTCACCAAAAAATTGCCACATCCCTCGTCTCTTAGGTGAAACTATGCTGGACAGTTACCTTTTAATAGCAAATTTCGACACAGCCAATTTTGGAACGATTGAAGAACCATTCTTCAAAGTCGGTTACTTGAAT
>CALLAU010000072.1 GCA_938002015.1 uncultured Bdellovibrionales bacterium | reverse complement strand
ATATAACAATGAGTTTAAGTGAGATAAGTGAAAAGACGGTGAGTTTTTCATATTCAACAGTAGATGGAACGGCAACGGTAGCAGATGGTGATTATGTAGCAATTGGAGCAACTCCAGTGACATTTAATCCAGGCGATAATGATGTTATGTTTTCTATTGCATCTTCTGAAGATGTAGATGTGTGTGAGTTTGATGAGACGGTTGGTATACAGATTTCAGCAGGAAGTAATATTGGAAGTGCTCCGAGTAATGTTGTAAGTATTGAAGATGATGATTTACCAACGCTATCTTTAACAGGTGATACACAAGCAGAGGGAAGCAATTTAACATTTACAGCGACATTAAGTCAGCCTTGTCCAAGTCGAACTGTGACATTTGATTGGCATACCGTTCCAGTAACAGCATCAAATGGTTTAGATTTAAATGAGCAAAGTGGAACAACAACATTTCTGCCTAATGATACAAGTGAAGATATTACTGTTTCAACTGTAGATGATACAACTCGAGAAGTGCAAGAAGAGTATATAGCTATTGGTGCTCGAAACAGGGTTAACTTAACAGACTCGCCAGCAGCAGCTTTAGGTACTATTCAAGATAATGAGGTAGGTGTTGCAACAGTTAAGATTGTTACAGTTGGCCCCAGGACATGTGCATTAAGTAGTGATGGTCAAATAAAGTGTTGGGGTTTTAATGAGTCAATTGGCACGAATGGCGGCCAAGTTGGTGATGAGCCTGGTGAGATGGGTGATAATCTTGGTGTTATAGATCTAGGAACTTGGGACCATGATGATAATGTTGGTACTGCTAATGTTCCACATCAAGCACTTATTGCAAAACATGAAAAAGAAGAAGCCTGTGTAATACTTGATAACAACAGAATGAAATGCTGGGGTGGTCAAGGAATAACTTCAGGTGTAGGTGATGATTTTAATGAAATGGGAGATAACCTAGCTTATTTTGATTTAGGAACTTGGGATCACGATGATAATATCGGAACTGCGGAGGTTCCCTACGAAGTTAAAGATGTTTCTATTACACGTTCTGCTAGTGTTGGTTATACACGTTGTGTTCACCTCATTGATGACAATGTTAAATGTTGGGGGAATAACACCTATGGACAAACTGGAACGAATGATAATTTAAATAATGTTTCTACTCCGTCTCTAGTTGATTTAGGAACCTGGGACCATGATAATAATGCTGGAACAGCAGAGATCCCTCATACTATTAAGCAGTTATCATTACCGTGTGTTATTTTAGATAGTGATCAGGTAAAATGCTGGGGGGCAAATGCTATAGGCCAACTCGGTCTTGGTGATAAAAATAATAGGGGCGATGACCCAAATGAGATGGGTAACAACTTGCCATATGTTGATTTAGGCACAGGGCGAACAGCAAAATCTATTTCTTCAAGCTGTGTCATACTAGATAACGATGATACAAAGTGTTGGGGTAGTAATACATATGGGCAATTAGCTCAAGGTGACACGGATCGTAGAGGAGATGATCCAAATGAAATGGGTGATAATCTTTTGCCTATAGATTTTGGGACTTGGGATCATGATAACAATGTAGGAACTGCAGAAGTTCAACATTACGCTAAAAAGCTTGGTGTTGGTAGACGATGTGCTATTTTAGATAATGATCAAATAAAATGCTGGGGCTTTAACTCTGGTAATAAACTCGGTTATGGAAATAACATAAATTATGGAAGTGCGCCAAACTTAATTGGAAATGACTGGCCTTATGTAAATGTTGGAACAGGCAGGTCTGTAAAAGATGTGCAAGGTACGGCAGTGGCAACGTATGTTATAAGAGATGATGACTCCTTGGTGGGCTGGGGAGATAACACTTATGGAGCGTTAGGAATAGAAAATACTGATAGTGTTCTTACTAGTAGTGATATGGGAGATAGTTTAACTCCAGTAGACCTTGGAACTGGTTTGTATGCAGTAAGTTTTGGCTCTAACTACCATTATGCAGATGAAGGTTCAATGTGTGTAATCCTAAATGATGGTAGTCTTAAATGCTGGGGCTTTGTAACCTCAAGTGGAACAGGTTATGACTATGCTCAAAGGTTAAGAATAGGAGATGAAGTAGCTGAAATGGGTGCTGGTCTTGCTTCAATACAGCTTCCAACAGGCAGAATAGCTAAAGAACTATTTGCAGGAAGCCCGGCTTATAATAACTCTTATGCTAGTTTTTGTGCAATTTTAGATAATGATGAATTTGTTTGTTGGGGTGGTGATCATTTTGAGCTTATTGTAAATAGCGGCCAAACAAGATCTGCTGGTGATAAGCCTGGAACAATGGGGGACTACCTTACTCAGTACGGTGCTCCAAGTGCTAGTAAGGTTATTGCACTGCAAACTGCAGAGCGTGGGACAAGTTATATATTAGATGAAGATTTAAATCTGTATACTTGGGGTGCTGCTGCTGCAAGTTTTAGTGGTTCATCAAGTTCTACAGGATATAGACCTGATGTAAATGGAAGGTTAGCACTTGTTGGTACGAACAGGCGAGTTCTTGCTTTCTCAAACCCCTGTGTGTTGTTAGACGATTATTCAATTAAATGCTCCGGTAGAGGTGCTATTGGATATGAAGATGGCTCAACAAATTTTGGTACATCAGCTGCCACTTCAGGAGATAATTTGCCGGCTGTTGATTTAGGAACGGTTAGTTACCCTATTGAGATTAGCAGTGGAAACAGGTCGATGTGTGCAAGATTTGCAAATGGAGGCCTTAAATGCTGGGGTTACAATAGTAACGGTAATTTAGGATACGGTCATGGTATAAGGCTTGGTGATAACCCGGGTGAAATGGGTGATAGCTTGCCTTTTATTGATTTAGGAACTGGCTTTACTGCTATGAGTGTATACGTTGCAGGTGCTTTTTATAACTCCACATGCGCAAAACGCAATGATCAATCATTGGTTTGCTGGGGTAGTAATGCGGCTGGGCGCCTTGGAAGAGAAGACTCGGGTGGAAATATTGGTGATGTTCCTGGAGAGATGGGGAATAGCCTTATACCTGTTGATTTAAATGGTGTTCCACAAAGTGTGAGTGCTGGTGGTTTTCATGCCTGTTCAGTTTTGACTGATAACCAAGTTAAATGCTGGGGTTCTAATAAGTGGGGAGAGCTTGGGCTAGGTGATCTCAATAGTAGAGGGAATCAAGTGAACGAAATGGGAGTGAACTTACCAAGTGTTAATCTAGTTTGGTAGTAGTACCTTTGTTTTCTTAAATTCATTTTAAGTAGTATATAATCAATATAAAAATAGTGGTACTTGCATGCAGGTAAAATGAATGTCAGAATTTAGTAATGGCCTTTATTAGTTGGATTTTTTCAAGTACTAAAAGAACGCTAGTTGTTTGCGGTGTTTTTTTAGTATTTGCTCTAGTTTTTCAAGGAAGTCTTTTTGATTTTTATGAACTTAAAAAACAAGAGCAAAGAGTTGATGAGGAACTTGCTTCAATTGAAATTAAGTCTGAAAAGCTTAAAGCTGATTTAGAAAAAGTAAATGATCCAAAATTTATAGAAATGCAAATCAAAGAAAGGTTTGATTTTACTGATGAAGGCGATCTTGTCTTTATTTTCTCTGACGGAGAGTAGCCTTAAGCTTTCCTATTCATTTGCTCTTTTTGTAACCTCAGGGGCAGTTATAACTGCTTTTGGTCACGGTGATACACTTGATGTTAAATTTTACTATAGCTATGAAGATGCTTTAAATGTTTTTGAATTTTTACTGCCTTTAGAGAGAAGAGCTTACATGCTCAGTCTTACTTTTGATTTCTTATTTTTAGTTTCATACTCATTATGCTTTTATATATTAATAGCTCATCTTTATAGAAGCTCTTTTTGGTGTAAAACCTTAAAGCGTTTTGTTTTATATGCAGGGATCTTTGATTTTATCGAGACTTTTTCAAGTTTACTCGTGCTACTTAGAGTAATCTCCGTTCCAAAGTTTTTACCTATGGCGACCTCATTAAAATGGTTATTTGTCTTTATAAACTTAGGCCTGCTACTTTATGGTTTGGTTTTAAATCGAGTAAAAATTAAAAGAGCTTTGAGTGCTTAGTGTAAGTGCTTTAGTTCTTAGCAGGTAAAGCTTTAAACTCAAGCATTTTGATGACTTAGATTAATGTTTCTTGTGTTATTCCTCCCAGGCTTCTTTAAAATAAGCTATAAATCTTGATATGAAAAAACTCTATCTAGTTGATGTAAGCTCCATGTTTTTTAGAGCCTTTTATGCTATTCCTGAACTCAAAAATTCAAAAGGGCTTCCTACAAATGCTCTCTATGGTTTTTTAAGTATGACTGTTAAACTCTTAAATCAGTTTAAGCCAAAGCATATGGTTTATTGCTTAGATAGAAAAGAACCCTCTTTTAGAAAAGATATCGACCCTAGATATAAAGCAAATAGGTCAGCAGCGCCAGAGGAGCTAGCAGTTCAAATCCCATGGATCAATAAGTTAACAGAAACTCTTGCAATCCCTCAATATGATAAAAAAGGCTATGAGGCTGATGATGTGATTGGCTCTCTTGCAAGGTGGGGTGAAGAAAAAGGTTTTGAAGTTGTTATAGTCAGTGGAGATAAGGACTTTGCTCAGCTTATTAATGAAAATATAAAAATGTATGACCCTATGAAGAAGAAAACAGTTGATGTGGACTTTGTTAACGAAAAATGGGGAGTAAGTCCTGAGCAGTTTATTGATTACTTAGCAATTGTTGGAGATTCAAGTGATAACATTCCAGGTGTTAAGGGGATTGGACCAAAGGGTGCTCAAAAGCTTTTAGCTGAATATAAAAACTTAGATGGAATTTATGACAACACTGATAAGTTAAAGGGAAGCACTCAAAAGAAAATCGTTGAAAATAAAGACGAAGCTTACTTGTCTCAAAAGCTTGTAACTATTGAAAAAGATTTAGATTTTGTAGAATCCGAAGCTGATGTTGCATTAAAGCAAATAGACCTAGTCGCTTTAGAAGAGCTTTTTAAAGAATTAGAATTTGAATCTTTTCTTTCAAATTTTAAGAAGAAGGAAACTGAAAGCACTAACGATGAGGGTGAAGCTGAGGAAAAAGAAGAAGAGGTCTTTGAAGACTTAGGGACAGTGAAATCAGTCAAAACTAACTTTAAACAAGGTGAGGGTGTTTTACTGCTTTCAAGTGACAGAGGTGTTTTTGTTAGAAATTCTTCAGGAAAAATACTTTCACTGCCTTTAGAGGAAGAGAAATTAGAGGTTGTAGGTAGTGAGTTTTCAAAACTTGACCTTAACTTTAGTGGCTTTGGTTTAAAATCACTTTTTAGAAGTTTAAAAATAGCAGAAGCCAGAGTAGAAAATGATTATAAACTTATATGTTATTCTATAAAATCTGATAACTGGGATTTTGAAAAGGCATATAAAGAATTTTGCGGTAAAGAACCACTTGATTTTGAATCTGTGGACACTTTGTTTAAGCAACATGATGAGCTTTATAAAACTGTTTTAGAAAAAATTGATGGAGATTCAAAAAAACTTTATTTAGAAGTTGAGCTACCTCTTCTTCATATTCTCCTTAAGATGGAATCAGAAGGCATTGGTTTAGATAAAGATATCTTGGCTAAACAAAGTAAGCATTTAGAAGGTATTATTTCTAAAATAACTGATGAAGTTCATGCTATGGTTGAAAGCCCTTTTAATATAGCCAGTCCAAAGCAACTCTCAAAAGTTCTTTTTGAAGAGCTTGGGCTTTCTCCTATAAAAAAAACTAAGACTGGCTTTTCAACTAATACTGATGTCTTAGAAAAACTAAAGCACGAGCATGAAATGCCTGCAAAAATTATTCAGTTTAGAGAAGCTAGCAAGTTAAAATCTACATATGTAGATGCGTTGCCTAAGCTTGTAAATCCTAAAACTGGTAGGCTTCATACAACCTTTAAACAAGCTTTAACAACGACAGGTAGGCTTTCAAGCGTTAACCCAAACCTTCAAAATATTCCGATTAAAACAGAGCTTGGAAGACAAATAAGAAAAGCTTTTGTTGCCGTGCCAGGTAATGTTTTAGTATCAGCTGATTATAGCCAGATTGAACTAAGGATTTTAGCTCATATAACGGAAGACCCAGGACTTGTAGATGCTTTTGAAAAGGGTCACGATATACATACTCGAACTGCTTCAGAGATTTTTGAAATCTCTTTAAGTGAAGTGACCTCTGAGCAAAGACGAATGGCTAAGGCGGTTAACTTTGGAATAGCTTATGGTCAGGGTGCTTATGGTTTAGCTGAAACACTTAATATTTCACGAGGTGAGGCCTCTAAAATTATTAAAGACTATTTTATAAAATTTGCTGGCGTAAGAGAGTATATGGATACAACTGTAGAGCGTGCTAAAGAAAAAGGTTATGTTGAGACCTTACTTGGAAGAAGAAGAGACCTTCTTGAACTTTCTTCGAGTAATAAAATGATTCAAAAATTTGGAGAAAGAGCTGCAATTAACGCTCCCATTCAAGGAACTGCTGCTGATCTTATAAAGCTTGCTATGATTACAGTTGCAGATAAAGTAAAAAGCTCACTTTTACTTCAAGTACATGATGAATTGATTTTCTCTGTTAAAGAAGAAAACCTTGAAACAGAATCAAGACTTATTAAAGAAATTATGGAGACTGTTTACCCACTGTCAGTTCCTATTTTAGTTAATGTAGACTCAGGAAAGAATTGGGATGAAGCGCACTAGTATACTGTATCTTTTCCTTATTCAGCAGTTGTTTGCAGGTTGTTTTCAAAAAATTCCTGTAAAGACAAATGAAGTCTTACACGTAGAAATTGATAGAATAAGAAACAAAGAACTTAAAAATTTACAAACGTTTACATGTAGTAAGACAAGGTCTAATTTAAATAAAAAGTTTTCCTATAGAATAAAAGTAAGAGAGGAGTCTTTACACTACTTCTTTTATTGTAAACCTACAGTTGTAGGTAGGGCTTTGAGTTTAAAAATTTATTATAACGATAGGTTGGTTCAATTACTTGATTCAGTTGCTTCAAAGGTGAGAAGTGGTGAAGTCGAGTATAGAGTAAATGCTTGGCTTAAAGACATTAATGAAGATGGCTACCTTGATTTTGTTCAAAGGTCTTATTCTTTAAATGACCCGTTAAAAGATATGATTAGAGTGTCTTTTTGGGATAGGGATGAAAAGTCTATGATAAAACAAGATTTATCAGAGGAAACCTTATTAGAGTATAAGCTTAAATTTAAGGTAAGTAAATAATGGATGATTCAAAACGAATCTTAAATGAAATCAAAAAAGCTTTAAAAAACTCAAACCCTATGGGGTTTAAAGAGCAATATTTAAGTCAGTATGACTCCTTAGCTTTAAAAACTTTTGGCAAACTTTCTACCTTTAGCAGTGTAGAAGATGTTGAATCCTATTTAAAACTAAATTTTTTTGAAGAGTATAATGAATATGAGGTTGATTGCTTTAGTCTTGCTCAAAGTATTCATAAGTTAAAAGAGAGTATCATAAAGAAAAATTTTTCTGAAAATCAAGAAAACTTAAGAGAAGTAAAGATTGGTTCTGTATATAAACACTACAAAGGGAAAACCTATAAAGTTCATAGTATTGT
>CALLAU010000071.1 GCA_938002015.1 uncultured Bdellovibrionales bacterium | reverse complement strand
TGAGTGTTTATTTTTGAATAATCTTCAGAATTAAGCACTTGGGGTTAAATTTTATAAAATCTAAATATAAACATATATGGAAATGTTTTTAAGGAGAAAAAGAATGAAGAAAATTATCGTATTAATAGCAAGTGTTTGTTTTATGGCTTCTAGTGCTTTTGCTAGCCCTGTGGCGACTGTTGAAGCAGTACAAACAGCAGTAAAATCAGTTAATGCTACATCGACTGCTATGAATGGTGTTAACGCTGCAGCAGTAACAGCAGCTGTTGCTAACAGCCCAGCATTAGGTGCTCAGCTTGAGTCTCTATCAGCACAAATTTCTGAAGTTGCTAAAAGTAATGATGACGCTATTAATGGGTTGTCTAAAGTTGAAAGAGTTAAATACTTAGCAGATCTTTATGCCGCTTCTGTTTTAACTAAAGATAACTATGATGTTGTTGAAAGGTTATTTAAGGGAAAGCCTTTGCAAGCTATTCTTGGTCAAGAGCAAGGTGAAGATGCTCTAGATGGACAAAACTTAGCTAAATTCCAAGAGTTCTTAGGAGCTTATACAACTAAAGTTGCAGACATGGATACTCAAGCAGCAGCCGAGGCAGCAGCTCAAGAAGTTATAGGAAAAAGTTTTGCTGATCTTTTAGAAGCATGTGGCGCAGCTGCAGGTAGAAACTAATCTATACAAAGTTATACTGTAAAATAATTTTACAGTGATATTAATAAACTAATAAAAACATACAGTTAGAAGCTGTATGTTTTTTTTTCACCTGTGACATTCTAAGTCACCTAAATCCATCATGTTAGATAAGAGCTGGTATCTGCCTTGCAATTTAAAGGCTGTATGAAAACTTTTAAATTAGCTCTTATATATATATTCTTAATTGTTCAGGTAATACCTGCTCAATCGAATGCTCAGGTTAGTTGGGCTATAAGCGCATCTAATTACTTAGGGCAAGAGCCTTTTTCTAAAGAAGAGTTAAGCTTTCTTACGCATTACAAAGCATATGTGAAAAGAATCATTCAAATCAGAGCAAGTATTATAAAAAAGAAGATCGTATGTCTTGGATATACTGATATGGCTGATTTAAAGATCGAAGAAGTTAAAGATGAGGAAATCAAATCCAGTTTAAATAGTGTTGTTAGAAACTATCATCACTCAGAAGAGTGTGAACTCTTTTTATCACAATTAAGTAATATACATCAACAATACTCTGAAATGAAAGTGCTGCTAGGGCTTCATAAATCTTCAAAGCTTGAGGTTGTATCTAAATCTATTTTTTCTGCTTTAGGTGAGGGGGTTCTTCTTCAAGGAGCTGGATATACTAAACCATTTTCTGATAATGATAATGTGTATGATATTTTTGAATGTGACGAAATTGAGGCGCCTTTAGTTATTGATAGGACTGATTTTTGTTTAAGAAAGTTAAAAACAATTATCAATATAGCGCCAAATCATGTTGTTAAAAAAATTAGTTTAGGCCCGGTAGATAGTATTCTGCCTAGTAGAGATTTACCTGAAATTGAGAATGTAGGCTTCTTGAACTGGGAAGAGGTTGTAACTGCTGTTGATAGGTTTAAAGAGTACTATATTAATAGTGACCAAGTTAATGAAAACCTAGCAGCATTTGCATCCTCTAATACAACTATTTCACAGACTGTTAAAGACGAAAACTCTGAAAGAGTTCAAAAATATTTTTCGGCAGCTGGTTATCAAGCTCAAGGAATGTATATTTTTAGTGAATACCCTGAAGAAAGTGCACCACTTGCTTATGCGCAAATTTTATCTGAGTTTCCAGTACTTGGTTTTTACAAGCCACAAACAACTACATATGAAATAGATTGTGAAAATGTTGGTAGAAATATGAATGAAATTTGTAATAGATATGCTGTAGAAACAAATTTTACATCTTTTGAGTATAATACTGATCAAAAAGTATTAGAGTATCAGTTCGCAAGAGCATATGAGAGAATGCTTAAAGTTGTTAATAGTCTTATAAATAGAATGGAAGTTGATTTTGATTCGTCTAAAATTTTAAATACAGATTTAGAGATCATAGATGATATTGATTTGTCTTACGTTCACAATTGGAAAAAATTAATTAGATTTGAAGGATCACTTTCTTCTTATGAAGAAAAGTATCCAGATTATTTTAAATATGGTGAGCGAATCATTAAGAAAGTTAAAAGAGAGGATCTTATTATAGCTGGTTTAACCTTAGCTGGCATTGTTGCAATAAGTGTTGGTTGTGGCTTTGTAAGTGGTCTTATGGGTGGCGGTGTTGGTGGCGCTTTTGGAGCTGGAGCATGTATTCTAGCTAGTGGGTTAGGTGTTAACAGTGTATTTTATTATATGAGTCACAAAGAATATGAAGACGGTATTGAGAATTTTTTCTCAAATCCAACAAATTTTAATAATGAGGAGTCACTCTCGTTGATAGAATTTGATAATATGAAGCAAAATGCACAAGCATTAATGCTTGATACTTACATGTTTGGCATCGGTACAGGTGTTGGACAAGTAATTTTTCAACCAATTAAAAGAGTTTTAAGAGAGATGATTAAAATTAATAAAATAGGGGAGCTTTTATAATGAAAAAAGCAAGCACGAAAGTATTATCAATATTTATCATTATGTTTATGACAAGTAGTTTGTCTAATGCAGGAGGAACTGGTAAATCGAGTATCAAATTAGGAACTTGGTTTTCTGGACTTTTTAAAAGCACTGATGATGTAGCTGATGGAGCTGGAGATACAGCAAGAAGAGTTACTCCGCCTCCAGTGTCTGTAAGTCCTGATGGTACGAATACACCTTCTAATACACCGCTTACTCTCGAAAGCATTACTGAAGTTATTCAACCACAAGCGAATATAAAAGGCATTCAAATGATTGCTCGAAGATTATCTGATATTATGATGAGACAAGTAAAATCTGCTGCAATATTAGTAGCTCCGGCAGGAAGTGGTAAAACAGCCTTATCTAGAGGTATCGTTTATTTAATTAATCAACAGGAGCGTGTTGTTAGAAATCTTCACGGATATACGACATTAAGAGTTGATTGGATGGAGATTACTAAAGGTACTGGTTTAAGAGGAAGTTTAGAGCAGAAACTTGTAGAACTAAAACAGGTTATTGCAGATAGTAAAGATAAGAAAATTATTTTAGTATTTGATGAACTAGAAGAAATTTTAAGAGATGAAAACGGTTTAAAATTTTTAACAAGCCTTAAAACTGAATTTAGTGAGGAAACAGGAGTTAAATTCATCTTTAATATAACCCCTGGCCCAATGAATGAACTTATGAAAGATCCGCAGTTAATAAGAAGACTTTATAAGCTAATGGGTGAAGTTCCCAGTGATGAAGTGGTCATGGAAATTTTAAGACATATGAAGAAGCAAGCTTTTGAGGATCACGGAATCGTTATTTCTCAAAAACATTTAGACTACATTATGGAGATTTCTAAAAAACACCCAGAACTTGGTAATCCTGATGGAGCTATTACTTTACTAGATGATGCAAGAATTATGGCATCATCAGATATGTTAAAAGGAGATGTAAGAGTAGATGAACTTATAAAGGAAATCGAGCAACATAGAACTATAATTGATGGGATATTATCAAGTAGAGAAGAGGGTGATCCTCAATATTTTGGTGCTTATTATGATGAGCTTCTTGAAGTTAAAGAGTCAAAAGTTATTGAAGCTGAAAATTATATTGAAGAATTTAAAAATGTATATGAAGCAACAGACGAAAAAAGATTACAGCTGCTAGCAAAAATTGAAGAAAGAGCAGCGCTTTATCGTAAAGCAAGCAGTAATTTAGCTGAAGATGCTGATGGAAATAAAGCAGACCCTGAAATTATTATTGATAGATTGACTAAAGAAATTGCGGACTTACAGAACCAAATTTCTGAGTCTAGTACTCTACTTCAAGGTGGGGATTTAAAAGATATACATATTGTTAGAACCGGTATGACTTACTTAAATAAATCTGAAGCAGAAGTTGCGCAAATTATTTATGGAACTCCTTCAGTAGCTGCTGTCGCAAATAGAATACAAGAAAAAGTTAACCAAAGTTATGAGGCTGTATTCGCTGTTACTAATAGAATCATAAGAAAAAGAAAGTTTCATAACGATGAAAAAGCTCTGGGGCTGCTCTTGGTAAGCGGTGAATCAACAAAAGACTCTGATGCTTTTGTAAGAACTATGGCAGATGAAATCACAGGTAGGCCACCTCATAAAATTAACGGGTCTAGTGTGCGAAAAGAAGATCAGGTTAATACTCAAATGGGTGTAAAAGAAGGTTACGCTGGTTATAATGAGAATATTGAATCTGGTTATTTGTTTAAACAGCAGAAATTAAGTAACGGTAACTATGTTGTTCATATTAAAGACCCTGAAGTTACAGACGCTGGTTTTCAAGATGAAGTAACAAGTATTATAATCGATGGTAAAGCAAACTCTAATGTTGGTAGAGAAGCTGATTTTACTGAGACTATTTTTGCAATGACTATGAAAGGAGTAGAGCCTTTAACAGATGCTCAAAAAACACATTTAGCAGGACTGCCGACAGATCTTCAAAGACAGGAATACTTACGCGGTGTTGTTAAAAGAAAGTTTCGAAGAGAACGTGGTGTTGAGCTATCAGATTCACTCTTAGAAGAGCTTTATATTGTATTTACACATGTAGATGATGCCCCTGTAAGTAACCTTAAAGTGCTAGTTGCAGAAAAGATTAGAAGTACTACTCTTAAAAATTTTTTTAGTGATAAGTTTAAAATTTCTATGAATTTTTCTGACGAATATGTTGATTACTTATTTAATCTTGTGAAAGAACTTGGAGCTAGTAAAATTGATGACCTTATTGAAATGGATGTAGAACCTCAAATACATGCTCTGCAAGAGAGTTTTACAATTATTTCTGGTGATAACATTATGATGGATATAGCGGAAGATGGAAGCGTTATTGCTCATGTTGAAAAATGGAGTAACGAAGCAAGTAGAGAGCTCGCTTTAGCTGCAGCAAGGGAAGCTGATAGTCTCAGTAGCGGAGCAAAAGAAGCTACAGATGAAATTGATGTAATAAAAAATGGCCTAGGTGATATTTAAGGATTTTATGATGTTGTACTTTCGAATAGCTCTTCTATGTATATTTACAGTTACACAAACGCCACAAGCTTTTGCTAATCCAAATCTTGTTGGTGATTTTGTTTCTTCTCATGATATTTTTTCAAATTCTGTTAATAGAAATACACTTTATTTTGATGCAAATAAAACTGCTGTAAATGAGTTTAGGCTTCTAGGCTTAAACTATGAACCTAATTCAATGAGTGAAGGTTTAAAAAATGCTTTAAATGCAAAAGAATCTTTGGTTTTAAAATCACCTGAAACACTAACCACAAATGCTAGATATAACTCATTACTTGAAACATTTAAAGGTAGAGCTGAATTATTTAGAATTTATGATGAAGCTCTTAGGAACTGGTCGGTAACTTCAGGTAGAAATATTTCAGTTGAAACTAGAGATATGAGACGAAATATCAATGCTCAAGTTGTTGAAGAGTTTTCTAGAAACTCTAGATTAAACTCTCTACCTAAAGAGGTCTTTGCTGAAAGAGTTACTTTAGAAACAAATAGAAGAATTCTTATGCAGGCTCCATTAGAAGAAAGACTTGCAGCTGATGAAAGACGCATATTAGCTCAATCAAGAACTAACACTGCTGCAAAGAGAGTTGCAATTGCTTACCAAAATGGTCTTGCTCCAGGGAGAGTTCCAGGACGCATGTCTATTTTTAACCCAAGAACTAAAATGGCAGCAGCTAGAGGTTACTATACTCTATATGTTAAAGATGCCAAAGGAAGAGAGGTCCCTACATTCCACCCTGTGGATCCTTCTGCTATGAAAAATGAAAATGCTCCAAGGTTAATGAGGCAACTTGCTCAAGGCAGTATGGAGCTGACACTATTTGGTGCCATATTTATGGGGTTCATGGTGCTATCGACAGGTTATAATATGGTAGCTGACTTTGAATCCAATCCAAACGCTTTTGCTGATTCATACGACATGGTTCCTATTATGGGTGCTGCAGGTATGGGTTTTGTACTTGGAGGTGCTGCAACACATAGTACAGTACATGGTTTAGGTAAGTTAACAGGGATTTCTGCAAACCCTAGAGATGTTGCTTTAACTAATATAGCTCATGCGATTGAGAATAAAGAAGCCTACTCTAGTAGAGGCTTAAGAATGAAGGTACTTAAAGCAAATGTGGCTGCTTATAAGTCAATTCTTATAGGTAAAGCAACATCTTACTGGGGTATCTCAGGCGGAATGATAGCTTCTCAAGTTGCGGCAAAATATGCCCATAGCTTAAGAAGTTGCAGTAGAATGTTGAAACTAGATTACGGCCAATATCCGAAGCATGAAAGAGATCAAATCGAAGCTTCGTGCCAAAAAACTTTCTTAAGTATTACTGGAGAAGTTATATCTGACCCAGTTGTTTGGAAAGACGTGCTAGCAATCTTATCTACTAAAGCACTTTTCTCATTCGGAATTTCTCCTGCAATGGCAGCCTTATACTCTATGTCTAAAGACGTAAGAGCTCCAGAGGTTGTGAGAAAGTTAAGAGATATGGCAAGTAATGTTCCTCATGGACTTAAAGTTTTAGTTAAATTTCCGGCAAGAGCAGGTGCCTTATTACTTCACCCGAATGTTATAGGATTTGTTGCTTTTTTCGCTGTTTTTGAATTTGTGTCTCATAAATTTGATCTAGTTTTAGATAAATTAACCTTTAATGTTCCTGCAAATAGAGCTGCTGAAAACATTAGGGTTTTAATGCAAGAGTATGAGCAAAGTGGCTGGGATATGGATGAACTCTGTAAAAATAGAAACTTCATTGAAGGTTCTTTTTGGGGAACTTTAAAGTCTTTATGGTATATGGATAAAGGGGAGAAGTGTAGTCAGGATCTTCTAACCTCTTTTCTTAATTTCCATGCAAATTCTAACAAGGCTTGGAGAGAAAAAATAAAGAAGCCTGTTAATGATAGTATCATGGCCTGGTCTTATTATACTTTTCAAGCAATTAATATGTATAAAGCAACTAAAATGTTTTATAAGGATATAGTTGATCAAGTAAGAATCAAAAGAGCTTCAGGAGATAAAATGATATTTCCAAGGTCTAGAGATGGACAGAGAGTTAAGGCTCATTTTGAGGCGAACCATTATAATGAAACCCTTCCTTTATTTAGATCTGATATTTTCTTTGGATGGAGATATAGAATTAATGAAGAAGATGGAGATGCGTTAGGTTATCCAATATCAAATGGTAAAACTGTTTCCTGGGATGAAAGGGTTCAATCAAATGAAAGTAAGGAAATGCTTGATAAGCAACTCGAAAGATTTAAAGCTCAAGTCTTACCTAAAGCAATTGAAGAGTTATCTAAAGCACCTGGAGGTGTTAGGGCTGAAGCTGAAAGAATTAAGAATATATTAGAGTCAGCTAATGATAACATTAATTTAGCTTATGGACTTAAAATTTTAGCAGAAGCAACTGAAGAAGAGAACAGAAATGCCCTAAGTAAATGTACATATAAATTGTCGCTTCACGATAATTGGGAATTGTTTAATGATGAGTGTTTTTTTACAATTTTAAATACAAAATTTTTAGATAAAGAATTCTGGATAAGAACTGAAGAAGGTGAGTTCATTTTTAATAAAAGTATACAAAATCCTTATAGAGCTGGTTATAAAACAATAGTTGCTGATCCTTTTGGAGTTAAACCTCTTCACTTGGGGCAAAGGTTCTTGATTGATTATAATAGAAGATTTGAAAACAATGGTATTGATCATCTTTACTTTGAAGAGGGCTACGAAGGTTTAACTGATAGCCTTTTAAAAGGAATGATCTGTGGTATTGACGTAGCAAATGGCGAAAGAATGTATGAAGAGCCTGGTTTTTTTGGCAGGCATGTGCAACCTGTGTTTTCTCCTCCCAAGCTAGTTTTAAAAGGCGGAGTTAACCCTTGTGGTCGTACTGAGCTTGCTAATGGAAAAGTTTGGGATAATGGGTGGAATTATTATCACGGAGGTTTTTATTCTTATATTAGGGATACTCAAGATGAAAGTAAAAGTTATAATGGAATAGTAGAGTTTTTATATAATGAAATAGATGACTCTATGTTAAACGACTTTGATTCTTGGTGGGCATCTCACGTTCAACCTCAATTTGAAGAAGTAATAGATAAGGTCTACAAAGAGTATTACTTAGAAGAGGTTATTGATCAACAATTCGCAGAGGCTTTAAATAAAGATAACAATGATACTAACTGTTATGAAACATGTAGAGACTTCGAATTTGAACATAAAGAAAGTATTGCAGCTACAATAAAGCAAGAGATCGACACGTACTTAACTTACTTTCTTGAACCTATATTAAATGACTTGCCTCTTGATACAAAAAAATCTGAGATCAAAGATGAAGAAGGTGCTAGAGCAAAAATCCTTAGTGATTACCAGCTTATTAAAACAGAGATATATGCAATTTTCGACTTTATGACAGGTAGAATTGAAAGCCTTGTCGGCTTTGAGAATTTAAATGAAGACTTTCAGCTTATGATGGAAGAGGCTGCTGCTCAGATGGATTTACAACAGTCAGGTGGAAGTCAAAATTATGATTTAGTTAAGCTAAGAGCATTAAAAACAATTATGTATGATAGATTTTATGACTTTAAAGTTTTATTCAAATCAGATGATGGAGCTATGTTGCAAGATATTTTTGAGGTAACTATGGAGCATATTAATGGAGTTGATTTTTCTTCCGCTGAAGAAAAAGAAGAAGCAATTGAAGGTGCTAAACAAGAGTTTATCACTCTTAGTAAGCGTTATGATTCGTTAGCAGAAAGAGAAGGTAAAGTCTTATTATCTTATCCTGATTGGCCTGATGGTGTTACTGAAGGACCAACTATGCAAGTTGTTAGAACAACCCATAATATAGCGATGCGTTTATTTAGTGAGCTAATCAGCTTAGAAGAGTTGAAACAAACTATTAAACCTATTAATCAGTACTAATGAATTATGTCTTGCTTTGTTTATATGGTCTTATAGCTGGAGTCTTAGCTAAAACCCTTATCCCTGGAAAAGATGAGGGGGGGCTTATAAGTACAACAGTTCTTGGAATAATTGGCTCTATATCAGGAGGGTATTTATACACCCTTATGGGTTATGAAGTTCAAAAAGGAATAAGCCTTTCAGGGCTGACTCCAGCAGTTTCTGGAGCGGCAATACTTCTTATTTTATGGAAGTTTATCACTTACCTAAAGTCTAAATAACTTCCTAATCAAAACAACAGCAAGTTATGTTCGATGCATAAGTATTTAAAAATACTTATCTTTTAGAACTAGACTATCTTTTAATCAGTACCTTGCATTGAATAGTAGTGTGTTATATATCTTAGTTATAAGAAGTAATTTAAGCAGGGGAGTTGAGTTTTGAACACACAGTTTAAAAAAGGCATTTTAGAGATGTGTGTCTTAAGCCTTGTTAGGCAAAGAGACTATTATGGTTATGAGCTCTTAGAGGCTATATCAAGTGAGATTGAGATTTCTGAAGGCTCTATTTATCCAATCTTAAGACGCCTTACTAAAGAGAACTACTTTGAAACTTATCTTAAAGAGTCAAATGAGGGGCCTCCAAGAAAGTATTACCGCATTACTAAAAGCGGTAAAGAGGCTTCAGAAAAGCTTTTATCTGAATGGAAACAATTTAAAAAAAGTATTGAAAATTTATTAGAACAAGAAATCGGGGAGAAAGAGAATAATGAACAACATAAGCTTACAAAACTTTATTAGTGAGTTAAAGCACCACTTAAGAAAGCTTCCACATGAAGATGTTGAAGAAATTATAAATGATCAACAAGACTTTATAAGAGAGGCTATGGCTGAGGGAAAATCAGAAGAAGATATTTTAAAGTCTTTTGGTAGTGCTAAAGAAATGGCAGATTCTTTAATAGCTGAGAATAAGGTACAAAAAATATCTTCAGCTGATGGTTTTTGGCCGTTAGTAAAAGCGATATTAGGCTCTATTGGAGCTGTAATAATATTAGCACCGATTAACTTTATCATACTTTTAGGTCCTGTGCTTGCTTGTTTTTGTGTTGTTATTACGATGCTTGGTCTTGGAGCTGGATTTTTCTTTGGAGGTTTAGCAGGAGTTTATATCTACTTTGCTAAAGTACTGACAATAACTATGGGAGCTGCAGCTCATTTAACAGCCTTTTTTACAGCTTTAGGCTTTATAGGGCTTGGAACAATCTTTTTGTTTATAACTTACTATATTACGTATGGTTTTGGACAAGCCTTTGTATCTTATTTTAATTGGAATATTAACTTTATACAGAAAAACTCTTAAAAAAAATAAGAGAGAAAGAAAAAAGAAAGAGAGAGAAGAGAAATGAAATCATTTGCTATTATAAGTGTGTTAACGGCCTTTTGTTTTGGTGTTGCTGGAGTGTCTTCAAGGTTTGTTAAAGAAGAAAGTGTAGAAAAAGCGATAAACAAAAAAGTATTTAGTGATCATAAGTATGTTAAAAAAGAAAAAGTATTAAAAATAGAGGATGCTAGAGTCTTAGATATTGAAAGTTTTAGTGAAGATATTATTATCAGTGAAGATGAATCTTTAACTGATAGTATTAAGATTAATTACTATGAAATATATGATTTAAAAACTGATGAGCTTTTATATCCTAAATTTACTTCTGTAAATGTTAACAGATCACTTAATCTTAGTTTTGAACCAGCTAAAAAGAATTACAGTTCTGGTCAAATTGCCATTAACTTAGACTTCCCCTTCTTTTCTATAACAGATTCCTCAAAGAAGAGACGAGAGATGCAGATCAAGGTTCCTAAGAACTCTAACTTAAAAGATTTAAATCTTGAAAGTCTATCTGGAGATATTGTTTTAGAAAAATTAAATTTAGAAGTTGTTGATCTAGAAATCATGAGTGGAGATATTACAGCTGAGTCAAATAAAATTAATGAGTTAAATGTGTCTTCAAAAAGCGGTGATTTAAATTTTAAAGATTCTGAATTTGAAGTTTTAAAGATAAGTTCAACTAGTGGAGATATTAATTTTGAAAATTCAGAAGTAAAAAACTTAGTCAGTTTAAAAAGTACTGCTGGAGATATTGATTTTGCAGGTGAATTTAAAGAAGGAGAGTTTAAAAGTACTGCTGGAGATATTGATATTAAAACTAAGAACCCTAAGCCTGAACTTAAAATTAGTGCAACTGCAGGGGACATTGATTTAGAGTTTTTATCAAAGCCTAATATCCAGCTAATAACCTCAACTTTTGCAGGTGATATTGAAGTTGATGGAAAAGATATAGACAAAAAATCAAACCCTGTAACTCTTGGAAATGGTGATGGGAGAGTTAAAATTGCAACAACTGCTGGGGATATCTCCATTCAGACGGAGCAAGAGTAATAAAAAAGGTTAGTAATTTTAAGACCTTATAAATTATTGAGAATAAATTTGCTATTGTATATACTTGTATATACAATAGGGTATGTTCTTATATGATGTGATTAATATTTTAAATAAAGAAAATGTTAAGTTTGCTGTAGCTGGTGGATATGCCCTTGCTCTACATGGAATTGTTAGAGCAACTATTGATGTGGACCTTTGTATTAAGTTAAGTAAAAAACAGTTTAAGAGCATTGAAAAAGCTTTGAGTCTAATAGGGTTAAAAAGTCGCCTTCCTATTTCATCTGATGATATGGCACTTTACAGAAAAGAATATATAGAAAATAGAAACCTTACAGCTTGGTCATTTGTTGACTATAAGAATCCAGCTAGAATAGTAGATATTTTAATTACTGAAGACCTTAAATCAAGCGATTACGAAACCATTATAGTAAGTGGTTCAAAAGTTCCTGTTCTTAAATTAGAAAAACTTTATGATATGAAGCAAAGCACTGGTCGAGCAAAAGATAAAGAAGATCTTCAACCTATTCTAAAGAAAATTAAGGAAAAAAAGGTTAGGAATTAATATGAAAACAAGAGAGGAAAACATTACTCCTGAAGAGGCCTTAACTTTTTTAGAAAATATGAGAACTTTAAATCAGAAAATTGATGGACCTAAAAAAATGATAAGTATTCGGATTCCTGAGAATTTATTAAAGGCTTTGAAATCAAAAGCTAAATTCGAGAACAAGAAATATCAAAACATTATTGTTGAATATATTAGAAAAGGTCTAAGTAGTGATTAGGTGTAATTGTGAAGAGAGGGAAGGCTTTTTAGGAAAATAAGAGCCTTGAAGTTGGAGACAAATGTAAAGTTGTACTTTGGATTTTCTAAAGATTGACTTTATTTTTGTACCGATATGCTAGGGTTTTATTAAAAAATGGTCTAATTTAGACTTAGAATTGATAGGAAATATGAAAGTGGCTCAAATTAAAACATGTAAAAGTGTAGTTATTCCAGTTACTTGAGTGTTATTTAAAAAAATATGAATTTTTTTATGATAATCATCATATACTTCGTGAATTATCATGACAAACCACGAAGCATCTGATAATATATAAGGTATGTGGGTAGACAGATTTTTAAACCTTCAAGGTCTTTTAGATAAAAACTCTTATTTCCTATTTGGCCCAAGGGCCGTAGGTAAGAGCAACTTGATTAGAAGAAGTTTTTCTGATGAGGTTCAGTACATTAACCTTCTTGATTCAGAAATTTACTTAAGGCTTGCATCTACACCTTCAGACCTTAAACATATGATCGATAAGAAAAAAGTAATTATTGATGAGATACAGAGAGTTCCAGAGCTTTTGAATATGGTTCATCTTCTTATTGAAGAAAAAAAAATTAAGTTTCTGCTAACGGGTAGCAGCGCAAGAAAGTTAAAGAGAAAAGGAGTTAACCTTCTTTCAGGCAGAGCATACAAATCATCTTTGTTTGGACTAACGTGGTATGAATTAAGAGAACAGTTTGAATTAAATAAATACTTACAATATGGAGGCCTTCCTCTTTCATATTTATCAGATGAGCCAAATGAATTTCTATATAATTATGTTGATACATATTTAAAAGAGGAGATTCAAGCTGAAGCACTTGTACAAAACCTTCCAAACTACCACAGGTTTTTGATCGCTGCTGCACATGCTAATGGAAACTTACTTAATTTTTCAAAAATAGGGAATAATGCTCAGCTTTCACCAAATACAGTAAGAGATTATTATCAGATTTTAGAAGACACCCTTATAGGTTTTCAGCTACCGGCATGGACGCGATCCAAGAAAAGGCAAGCGTTATCAAGAGCTAAATTTTATTTCTTCGATCCAGGTGTTACAAGAGTTATTCGTGGCATTAAGAATATTGATCCCCAGTCAGATCTTTATGGACATGCTTTTGAACAGTTTATTGCATGTGAAATACGAGCTTATTTAAATTATAATTTTATAAGAGAAGATCTATGTTATTGGCAGTCTAAGAGTCAATATGAAGTTGATTTTATTGTTGGAGAAAACTTGGCTGTTGAAGTCAAAGCTACAAAGAAGGTAACCAAAGACGATCATAAAGGTCTTAGGGCTATTAATGAAGAGAAAGATTGGAATAATTTGATATTAGTATCACAGGATCGTATTGAATCCCGAAATGAAGAAAGTGGCATTCAAAACATGTACTGGGAGACATTTTTAAACAAACTCTGGGCAGGTACTTTCATTTAAAAAGTTTAGTAATAAGTGGGACCTAATTAAAGGTTTACGTTATTAGTGACATTTTTTACATTCAGCAGAATTAAATTTTGAACACTTTGGGCAGTTCAGCTGAACATGTGTATCTGCTTCAAAACGATACCTCCCATTCCCCCAGTAACTTATCTGGTTGGAGTCTAAAGAGTATATTCTAGCAGTTAACCAAATAGCACTACCTGGATGAAAAGGCAGTATAGCAAACTCTAAAGTTCCATTGCCATCTAAATCTGAAAGAAAGAGTTTTTCCCTTAACCTAATGAAAGGGGTCTGACTCCAGTATGCATCGCTATCCTCTCTTAGTTTAACTTTTTCAATTAATCTGCCATTTCGATATCTATGAAGCTCTTGATATCCATACTCATAAGGATCTTCAGAATTTTTATCATTTACTATAAATTTGATTTCTAAATACTCATGTTTATTGATATTTATTTTTGATTTTGTACAGATAAGGTCACCTAGCTCATAAGTCTTAACTTTTTCACCATATGTGCAGCTAACCACAATTCTTTTATTTTCATATATTGGCAGGGTGTCTTGCTGTTTTACACTGCAAGAGTTTAAAAAAAGGATAAGAAACAGGTTCCAAAGGTATTTATTTTTTCGACTTTTCATATAAACTTAGAACCTTATTAGCATATTCTTCACCATATTTATCCCATGAATGATAAAACTTAAGGCCTCCAAATATTCGATCACTGTAACTTTTTTTATTTTTCCACGGTGACGTAGTTATTTTATAAACAAGCCACCTCGTACCAACAGCGATATTAGTATTAGCATCTTGTATTTCTTTTTGTGAAACATCTATATTGAACTTACGAACTTCTTTCCCTTGTTTTTGAGATAAAATTCTTAAAGTAGTTTTTACTATTTGCATAAGTCCTGTAGCAGAGCTATTTGGCATTGAAGTTATTACTTGTTCTCTAAAACTGGATTCAATGGCAATAAGTGCTTTAATAAGAATAGGGTCGATATCATCTTTAATGAGCCCTTGGTCTTTCCAGTACTTAAGCCAAAACTGGATCATTCGATCATATTGACCTTGATCTTTTTTAAACCCTTGTATCAATGGGAGCCTTTTATATTTATATATGCTTTTAGAGTTCGTATAAATATAAGATAGGTTAGACTTAAATAAAAAGCTCTTTTTATTTTTGGAGTTCTTTCTACAGTGGGCATCAACAATAGACATTGTGCCATTTTTACTTTTTCTTTTGTGTTGTCTTACGAAGTGGTAACCGGGTTTACAATTCATTTATACAGTTTTTACCTAATTGTTTTTTGTTTAGTTGAAAAATTAGCATCTGTGACTTGCATTGTAAAACATTGGCAGGTTGGTTTTCGTGAATATATGAGTAGGGTTACATTGTTCTGAATTTAAATTGTAACATAATATAAATTATCAGAATTTAAACTCGCTGCCTTTATTGGTACTTAAAAGTTAATTTACTAAATATGCTCTTAGAAATTTAGATTAGAGTATACATATGCCTCATATTGAAAGAATAAATGTCTATATAACTAGCTTTATAGGCGTTAGGTCTTGTACATTAAATTTTAAACAAATAAAGTTTATTTATTATGAGTAGCATTGATCTTAATAGCTATAAAATGGTCGTTGTTCCAGGTGGCTATGTTTCTGATGAAGAATATATAGATCTTCAAAACGAATCATACCAACATTGGAAAAAGATTTGGCGAAGACAGCTAATCAGGCTGAATGGCTCATTTAACCCTGATGATTTTTTCAAAAACACTCATATACTATCTATTTTTCATGAAAATATAGTTGTCTCTCAAGTTTGCTGTAGAGTTGTAAATCTTAAGCAGGACTACTTGTATGATATGCCCTACTTTCAAGATTTTCTTGGTCAGGGAGTTGAGTTTATGTCATCTAAAAACACTAAAACGCTTATGACAATAGAATTCAATGCAATCAACAGCAAATACTCCGAGCGCAAAACTGGCTTTAAGTTTACAGAAGCAAACTTATACTTAGCTTTAAGACTAGCAGAGAGTATGGGAATAGATGTTTGCACTGGAGTACCTCGAAAAATTACAAATGTTCAAAATATGATAAGAAAAATGGGGTTTATATCTGTTTCAGATGACAAGAAACGGTATGATTGCCCTGTTGAGGTGATGATGTGTTTCCCAGCGGAAAGAGTTTTACCTACACCTGAAATTCAGAAATTTAATGATTTTGTATGGGATAACCAAATCAATTTTTATAAAAGAAGAGAGAACTTAAATGAATATAGAACAGTACTTTAATCAAATAATGGAAAAGATGAAAAAACCAGTTTCAAATATTAACTGGTCAAATAAAAATGTATACGGAAATTGGCTTGCGCAATCTTATTATTTTGTAAGGCACTCGACAAGATTGCTGAATTTAAGCGCTACAAATACTAGCTTTGAACAAGAAAACTACCATAGAAGACTCGGTGCTCATATCTCAGAGGAGCAAGGGCACGAAGATTTAGCGCTTACAGACTTAAAGAAGTTAGGTCTTAGTATAGCTGATTTTTCTGAACTAACTTCAAATAAACTTTTCTATCGTAATCAGTACTTTGGGTGCTCAAAAATTAGTCCTTTCTATTTAATGGGATATATACTGTTTTTAGAAGGCTTTGCTGTTTACCATGGTAAACACATTCTAGATAATGTAGTTGCGACTTTTGGTACAAGGTCCTCAAATTTTATTAGAGTTCATGTAGAAGAAGATGGAGACCACCTAGAAGATGCTCTAAAGCAGATTGAGAATCTAAATGAAATTGATAAAAAGGCAGTACTAGAGAGTTTAGAAATGTCCTATGAGCTTTATAGAAATATACTATTTGAAGTTTCTATAATCAAAAGTACTTACAGTGAAGCTACTGCTTAATTTGAATTTTTGCTTCGTTTGTTAGTTTTTGCTTGTATGCCTGAACCGAGGCTTCAATAATCTTTCGACTATCTAGCTTATATAGTTTTTGAAGTTCAATTAAGAGGTTTAGTGGAAGTGGAGCCTTACTTCTTTCTATATTAGAAATGAATTGACCTGAACTGTGCCCTACTGCTTCACCAACTTCAGCTATGGTAAGCCCTTGTTTTAAGCGAGCTTGTTTAAGCTCTAAACCTAGAGCATCATAGTATATACTTGTACTTTTTGATTTATAAGTCATTTAGATGTCCTTTTTTCGATCTCTAAGATGTGAAAGTTTCGAGGTAGCCAAAAAAGCGACCGACTGTCCCTGCTTACTAAAAAGAGGACTGACAATTCCAAAGCTAATATCAAACTCTTGTTGATTTTCTGTTTGCTCTTCATATACCACATGAGGTTTTATTCCAGATTTAAAGTAGGTCTTAGCTGTAGTCAGAGCCTGCCCTGCTTCTGTATACATGTATTCAGTTATCTCAGGATCTCTGGTATAGAGGTTGCTCCAGGGTGCAAATAAAATCTCTGGTAGAGAATATGAAACTTTAGAAGCAAATGTAAAGTTTCTATAACACTGAATGCCCTCTGAGTCATATATTTCTACACAATCGTCATCAGTGATAACATTCATTAAATCACTTGGAGGAACTAACTCTAACAATCTTAGTGCTATCCATAGTTGTTTTTTGCTGTCTTGAGCTAAGCTTTTTTCCAATATATTACTATAAAGCTCTTTATAGAAACTGAGATGATTCAAGATATATTTCCTGTCTTTTTTATTCAAAGACAAATATTTATCTTTTGATCTAGAAATTACCTCATTCTGATTCATACTTTTTAAATTCAGAGCTTTACATAAAATTTCTAGTTTAGAACAAAGCTCTAAATAAGTAGAAAAGGATGCGCTGTCTTCAGGGAAAAAATTAATATTAGATATAATTGCCATGAGTGGAGTATAAACAAAAAAGTTTTAGTTCTCAAAAAATATTCATGGTTTTGAATTTAAGATACTCAGGTGTCAAAAGTTTTTACACAAACCGATTTATGAATTTAAAATTTAGTTACTTTTAGATGAGAAAATACTTATTCCTATCAGCTCTAAAGAAGTGTCTTCACTAAATTCTGAAGAGTCTCTCAAATAATCTAGATCTTTACCCCCTGCTGATATTACACAGATTTCATTTGCTGATGTTTTTGAAATTTCAATGATTTTTTTAACTAATCTAGCTAGAATTTCTTCATTTGCAGGATTATAAAGGTAGTAATAATCAGCAGGTTGCAGTTTAAAAGACTCATTAGATAGGTCTTGTTCGATAAACTCTACGTTCTTAAGCTCAAGTTTTTTTGCAGTATTACTGGCACCAATAACTTTTTCTTTAACTATTTCATAACCAATAATTTCTAAACTAGGATTGAGCAGACCGAAAATAAAAGCTGGGTGACCATGCCCACTACCAAGGTCAACGAGTTTAGAATCTGGCTTAAATTTTAAATAGCAAGAGATTCTTGTTAAAACTTCAATTGGAGTTACTATTTGCTCCCCTGTTTGAATAGCTGACCAATGAGATTCTAAAAAAGAAGCTTCTTCCTCACTTAAGTCGTCCATCATATCTTCAACACTAAAAATATCCTCAGCTAAAAGACTCTCAGCTGATTTAAAATCATTTTGCTGTATAAAAGATTCAAACTGTTTTCGAAATGACATAGTTAAACCTTATACTACACTTTTAATTCAGTATAGTAGAGCACATAAAAGGCTGATTCAAAGTTTTAAGTGGGAAATAATCATAATTTAAAACTTTTAAATCTTCTTCATTTGGAGATTTACTTAAAAATGAACTCATTTTGTGAAAGAGTCTTCCTAGAAGCTTTAAATGGGTTTTTACTTTAGAAAATCTTCTTGAAAGAAAAGACCATTCTTTTTCAATTTTTGTTAGAGACTTATTATACTGTGTAATATTAAAATTCTTATTACTATCTAAAGATTCTCCTAAAACTTGAGAGGTTCTTAGGGCAATCGCTGTTCCAGCACCTGTTAAAGGATCGTGACTAAAAAGAGCATCCCCTATTAAGATAATATGGCCACCGCGAGGTGTTTTAATAATATCATAAAGACTTGTGCTAGATGCTGGGCTGCTTGTAAAGTTTTGAACTTCACCTTTTAAATCACCCCTGATCCCTAAATTTTTTGCAACTTTTAAAATAACCTCTTTTTGGTTTTGAATGGGCTTAGAGTCACTGGCATAGACTGTTACAAACTCTGCTCCTGCATCCAGTGCTAATTGAAAAAACTTATGCCCGTCTATGTTTGTATCTAGTGTTATGTGATAACCTTGCTCATTTGCAGACCTTAGATAACTTGGGCTATAGAAGTTTCCAACAACAAAATATTGAGTTTCTTCTAGAAGTGGTTCTTTTTCTATTTCTTCAAATTCAGCTCTTGTCCCACTTGCAAAAATAAGGTTTTTGTATGTTATAAGTCTTTGATTGCCACTATTGTTAATTAATACACTATCCCTTTTAATATCTGTTTCAGCTCCGAACATGAAATCTATATGTGGATCTTTAAAAGCTTTCTCTAGTAAGCCTTTTTCTAGATCTGAAATTGATAAGGCAGCCACAAAATCTCGACCTAAATATGCTCTTATTGCAGCTGCTCTTAAGCCCTTTAAAGGAAAGTAAACTGATTCTTGAGTTTCACTATGTAAATGCATACCTTTAATTGATTTATATGGAAAACGTACACCAAGCTCTTTCATTCTTTCTAAAGCTTTCCTGTCAAAAGCAATTATTCTTTTTCTTGTTGCCCATAGGTTTTGGTTTTGATTAGTAGGAATAAATTCTTCAAGATCACCTTCAGGAAATATTCTAAACTTACCTTCTCCAAGTTCTCTTTTCTCAATTATAAGTATGTTTTTAGCACCTGCATTTCTAAGCTCTAAAGCTGCACTTAAACCCGCTGGACCAGCCCCTTGTATAATGTAGTCATAATCAACAGTAGCTACAGCGGCTACTACAAGTAAGTTAAATAAGATTAAAGAGTAAACAAATAAAAAATTAACGTATTTCCCCATAACGCTTCTCCCCCGATTCAAGAACGAAAGTATGACGGCTTACTTTTTTAATAAAATAATTTTTAAATTTTCTTAGTTATATGCATGTGTTGGGTGAGTTTATTGAAAAATATGTACTAATATTATGTTACACCGAGACTTTAGCCTTAGAACTAAGCTCTGCTTTAATAAACTTCTAAGAGCTCTGTAACTCTAGTAGTAAAGGCTTTTGATTTCATTTGTGAAAGCATTTGCCAGTGTTTTTTAGTTCCACAAGCAGCCACCTTAATACATTCAGACCCATAGTACTTATTTAAAGAGTCTATTGATCTCATGATTTCAAGGTCTTTATCAATATCGTTAAAAGAAAAAAGGTCATGCTGTGATTCATCTTCATTGTGTAAACCTGATAAGGAGACTCCGCATTTATAATACAAAAAACCCTCTCTAAAAACTTCATCCACCATGTCTAAAGCCTTTGAAACAAGTTTAAACGTAGATTGTGTTGGTGATAAGAAACTAAAAGACTTAGCACCATAAGTCTGCATTGTATCACTAAACTTATTTGTTTTTATAAAAATATGAATACTCTGCGCAGTTGATTTTTGCTTTCGTAATTTTTCAGCTGCACTTGTTACGTGTGAAGCAATAGCTTCTTTAATATCTTGCTTATTAGAGATTTTTTTCCCAAAAGATCTTGAAGAAAGAATATTCTTCTTTCTCTTTTTTATATCTTCTAGTTCTATACATGAAACACCCCTTAGTTCATCTTGTATTGCCTTGCCTACCTTTGTCATTTTCTTTAGAATAAGTTTATCATTTTTAAAGGTTTTAAAATCATATGCATTTCTAATCTTAAGTTCATGAAGTCTCACATTCATTTTCCTGCCAATTCCCCATATATCAGATACAGGGAAAGTTGATAAAATTTTATTAGTTTCTTTTTCATCTAATAAACAGAGAGTTCCTTTATGAGTTGTACTTTTCTTTGAAACAATATTTGCAAGCTTTGCTAGTACTTTTGTTTTTGCTAGACCTATAGAGACAGGAATACCTGTTTCCTTATATACAACAGCTTTAATCTCTTTAATGTAATTTAAAGCTTCCTCTTTTCTAAAACCTTCTAAATTTAGAAAAGCTTCATCAATAGAATAAATCTCTATTTTTGGAGCAAACCTTTTTAAAGTCTCCATGACACGATAAGAAAGATCTCCATAAAGTGTGTAATTAGATGAAAATACTTTTCCATTATTCTCTTTAATCAACTTTTTAACTTTAAAATAAGGGGTACCCATTGGTATTCCAATATCTTTTGCTTCTTTTGACAGGGAAACCACACACCCATCATTATTAGACAATACAACAACAGGCCTGTTTCTAGCCGAAAGATCAAAAACTCTTTCGCAGGAAACATAAAAAGAATTACAATCTACTAAAGCAATCATAGTGTTTGATTTATGACAGCCCTTACAACGCCCCATATTTCAAAATCATCTGTTGTCTTAATTCTTAAGGGTTTAAACTTTGAATTCGCAGGCAAAAGCTCTATATATGAGCCTCGATCGAAAAAGCGTTTTACCGTAAAGTCTCCATTTATAGAGGCAATGCAAAGAAGTCCGTTTCTTATATTTAAAGATCGATCAACAACTAGCAAGGACCCCTCAAAAATTCCATCATCTTTCATTGACTCCCCTCTAGCTCGCACTAAAAAGGTCGCTGTAGGCCTTTTAATAAGAAGTTCATTAAGATCTATGGGGTTTTCTAAATAATCGTCAGCCGGGCTAGGAAAGCCAGCTTGAACGTATGACCTAAAAAATGGCAAATACATACATGATACCTCAAAATATGTATGTATTTTGTATGCATTTAAAGTTTACGTCAATACTTTTTTAATAAGGCCTTTTATTTATAGCCATATATACGAGCAGCTACTCTTTTATCTTTAGTTGTAGGGCCTGCTCCAGGTACAAACATCGGTCCCATATCATCTCTTAAGTGGCGGTATTCAGGCCTTGGGACCATAGTTCTTTTGTTGTTCTTTGTCCCAGCATAAGCTTCATAGTGCATGATTGATTCAAAATCATAACTTGTCTGTTTTGTTTCATCTGTGGGAAGTTCACTATACTTATATTTAGTGTAAGCTCCTTTATCACTTTCTTTCATATTCTCTTTACGTACTTCAACATACTTATTTCTATCAGGCCTTTGATGTTCGTGTATTAAACCTAGCGCGTGACCAATTTCATGAGCTACAACTCCAGACCTTTTAAAGCAGTTATTAGTAAGGTTCATTCTATTATAAGGTATAATTGCTTTATGCACTCTTCCTAAATCTGAATAGCAACCAAGGCCTTCTTTGTTAGTTACAAAAACATACTGCTCCTGGTTTTTTCTATAAACACATTTAAACTTTGCAAGCTCTCCCCATTTTTTACATTGCTTCATAAAAAACTTTTTCTTTTTTGTAGATATATTACTAGCAAATTTAACCGGCATGATCCCACCAGCCCATTTCCTTGGCCTGTAATACCCTGTTGAAGGCAGCCCTGACATACCAAAAGAACCTACTTCGGGGGGTTCTTCAAGATTATCTGTATCAACAATCATATCACCAGATAGTTTTAAATTTTCATGGAGTTCTTCCATACCATCCATGTCTGCAGATAAATCCTGGCGTAAACTATTTAGTTCAAAAGAAGATGTTTCAAACTCAACATCAAGTTCACCACAATTTTGAAAAGCCAAGAACAAAACAGTTATTGATATAAATAAGATTAATTTTTTCATAAAACCTTCCCAAATAACACAAGCTTTTAATTCTCAAAAAAGCCCTTATGTCTATTTGGACGCAACACTAAAGCAATGTCAAATTATGAAGTTTAACTCAATACTCAAGTAATATATTGAGACAATTGATTGTTATGACATTGTTGCGTGAGGCTTTAAGACAAGAGTTTATCTTTGTATGCAAGTTTCAAACTCTTCAGCTTTAGCAGCTGAACAAGGTATTTTTTTCTTTTGAAATGAGAAATCGTTAAACAATGCAGGAAAAGCAGCATACTCACATCCAAATGTGTAGCCTCCTAGCTCCCCTTGCTTTTTAACAGTCTGGTAAAAAGACATACTCTCGATGTGTTCGTCCCATGTAGATACTGAAATTTCATTAAAAAATGGAGGTGTCGCTGACGTGTAAGCATGATAGAAGTTAATTATAGGATTAGCATGCCTCTCGCTTTGTATAATATTAGTTCTAATTGCTGTTTCTAGTTTATTCACAAATTCATCTGGAGACTTATAAAGAAGTAAATACTCGGCTACATCATAAAGTCTAAACTTCAGGCTTTGATATTCAGGGCGACCAACAACCGATTCAATAAAATTCTGTGTTTCAACAATAACTTTAAAAGCAATTGTCATAGCATCTTCCCCTTGATAAAGATCGTAAGGCCTAACATCTCTTAAGCTACTAACTTCAATATTTTTATTCTGGCTTGCTAATATTTTCATATGCTCTCTAACACCTACATACCAAGATTCAGGATGATCACTCATTACTGTTTGAGCTCTTCTAGTGTAACGAGGTTTTCTAGTTTTGAAGAAAATATCACTTAACTCCTGCATAGGCATACCTATTACTTTTGCCTGAATTGGAAGGCATATAGCACTTGTTGAATGATATGCATAAGTTGACTCTAGTTTTGCTAGAACTGGTGCTGCATAAATAAGAGCTAGTGTTTCTGTTAGACTTACAAGTTCTTGAGTCATAAGGTAGGTAGATATATGATTTGGATTTCCCGTAGTGATCTCTTCTTTAAGTGCAGTAATTGATCCATTGATTTCAGCAATCTTTTTCTCTAATTGTGAACGATTCCACTCTGTAAGCACAAACTTTCCAACTGTAACACCACCTAATACAGCTCCAATAATTTTAGCTAATGGACTTCTTAAGAAAGCTTTTGCATGTGTTGCAATTCTAGCTCCAAGGCTTGAAGAAAGTGTAGGTACAAGAGCAGCAAGCTTTAAAACTGCCATTTCACCAAGTACTGCTGGTAAAATTCCAGCTCCAACAACAACTCCTAAATCTATCATATCATTTGCTAATGTCGGTCCTTGATATCCAAACTTATCTTCAAACTCATTTCCTTCAACAAAAGAAATGAAATCAAGTGGAGCTTGAAACAACTCCATTCTTTCTTTAATTTCTACATCGCTAAAAGAAGTTAAATTATCGTTTATAACACCAGAACTTGTTCCTAGAGCAGTACCTCTAACAGCAACACCAGCATTTCTACCAAAAACATTCCTCAATTTTGCAACAACTCTTTTTAAAACTCTTACCCCAGCTCGTTTTAGTTGTGATCTAAATAAGACACCAGCAGTTATAAGCACCCCTCCTCCAGAGGCGCCTGCAATGAAAAGATCGCTTTGAAATTTTTGTGATCTTAAGTTAGAAATAAAAAAGTCAAACCACACGCGGCTACTTAAAACCCCAATATCAACTATATGATCAGACCTACAGCTTTCAACGCTATCTTGGTTTATATTACTATGGAGTCTACACCTTCTTCCTTGAGATATTTCAAGACTATATTCTTTTAGATAGATTTCATCTAACACTTGGAAAAATAAATTGTAATCCTGGTACTTATTTTCCAGAATTAAAAATCTTATAAAACTCTGAAGATTAAGAGTCATGCTCATTGAACAAGAATCTCCACCACTTTCAAGTTTATTAATAATTTTTCCTACAAACTCTTTATAGTTGTTAGTAAGTCCTGACTGATCAAAATATATTCGTTGATCTTCACAAGATTGCTCTACGTTAAAATCGTGGTAAAGACCTGATGTGTTTGCAAACGCATTTATATCATTAAAATAAAACAAAATAAGAAACAAAAGTATTAAGTAACTTCTCATTGACTTTGCACCTGTACAGTTTCTTGAAGACTGAACTCTTGAATAAGAATCAAACTAAACTCAAGGAGCAAAATATCATTTTCTTGTTCTTGAGTTAGCTCACTGCCTTCTACATTTTTTAAGTTTAAATATTTGGATAGAATAAACTCTAAAACATCTCTTTTTTCATTTAAAATTATTATTTCAGCATCGATCTTTTCTTGAACTGTTGACTTTTCAACCTCTGTTTCTAAATTATTAAACTCAACAACAAGATCTTTTAATTCAACTACTTCATTAAAGGTATCTGCCCAAAGCCTTCTATCAGTAAAGCCCATACTATCAGTTATAGGCTCCCCATCTTTAATATCTTCCATTTTTTTAATCATGGCCAGTGCAGGACTTATAAACTCATATGCGAAATATCCACCTGCTACAGCTGATACTCCGTACAAAGCAACTTTCCCACCTTTAGGAAGTAATGACGCCCCTTTTGCAAACACCCCGATACCAGTTAGAAGTGTTACACCTTGTCCAAAAATGTAACCACCATGATTATTTCGCTCTACTCTATTTAAAACTTTATTATAAATATCCTCTATATTATAGCCATAAAAATCAATGCATTCTCTAAACACTGATTTAAATGATTCAGAATTAAAAAGTGAGTAAGCATAATAAGATTGTAATTGTAGTGTTTGGATCATATTAAGTGAAAAAGTATCTGCTAAAGAATCATAAGCTGCCTTATCAAAAACTGCATCACGATAGCCTTCTCTTGCTACTTGTACTGCAAAGTTACTCTCATTATTAACATTTCTGTCAAACATTTTGCCAAGGTCTAAAAGATGACCTAAATACTCTTCTCTTTTAAGTTTGAAACTTTGATACTGATTATAAAACTCAGCTGGTCTATAGAAGTTATTCCATCTAATATGAGATAGAACTTCTTGTGAACAAACAAGTTTTGCTACTTTTGGTGAGTCATAGATAGCTTGTTCATATGCCTTAGCTAAATCATGTATTTCAGCTGTAAAAGCTTGTGTTGAGACTAAAGCCCCAGCACAAAATACAAAAAACCTAATCAAGTAAGACATCTCTTTAGCTATACCTATCTACTAAATAACTACTGAACTTCAGCCATAGTAGCTTCTAGTGTCTGAATGTCTTCAATAAGACCAGATAATGTGTAACGACCTATACCTATTGAACCAAGTAGATTGTCTACAGTTGAGTAGTTAACACGCCCTACAGCTTTCTTTGCTAAGATTAGTTCATTTAACTCCATTTCTTTTCTTTCATCAGAAAAATTAGCCAGATGACTTAAATACACGGGATATGAAAATAAAGCTGTTAAACTAATACCTTTTAAAGCTGTTAAGGCAAGAGCGTTTTTAAAACCATCTGGTGTAACCGCTTCAATCAAACTAATTGCCCTTCTACGAGCCGGGTTACCAATTTTATACATAACTCCTCCAGCAATAAGTAATATGGCAATATTTTTTGCTGCAAACTTTGCTGTTTCAACTGCGTTACACTCTTCAGAGGCTCCTGAAAATCCCATACACTGCTTTTCTGACTCTAGCCAAAACACAGTTTGGTGAAAAACAATATTTGCACTGATCATTAAAGCCCTAAACTGTTGATCTATTGAATCACTTCCTTCCTCTGGAAGAATTGTTCTTGTAGCTTTAATAGCCTCTGGGATACTGTACTCAGCCTGTGCATACGAGTGTGTAGCCATGATAGCTACGATTAAAGATAAAAATACTTTCTTCATTTATTGTTCCTTTCAAAACGATTTGATATACGTTCTTTTAATAAATCTAAATGAGCATGTATTATACCGTTTTGAAAGCTTATAGAAGCAGAGTAGGAGAGTATTTTAGTGAAAAAAATACCTGTTGCAGAAAATAGGTGACACAAAATGTCACTTATCTAATTAACCAATTATTTTAATTTTAGTATTATAAGATCTAATTAAACTCAGCTTTTTCAAAAACATAAGCCAGAGCAAGTTTTGTAAATTTCAAAGCATGATTGATATCTGATTTTGAATCAAAAACATCTCTTGGTGTATGAATATTTTTATTAGAGGTGTTTATTGTAGCTTCAAACGGAGTTACTGCAGGATATCCTTTTTGGTGCCAAGAAGCGTGATCACTGCAACCATAACCACAATCAAATCTAATTACCGGAGTCTTTAGGTACAAATTAACAAGTTCTTCAACATAATCTGTTAAAGAAGGGTCTGTATAGTCTGTAACAAGACCTATTTTATCTCCACTTCCGGGATAGAGAATCATATCTAGTTGCATCACTGCTATAACATCTTTATTAGAATCTTTATATTCACTTGCAATTTCTTTTGACCCTATAAGCCCTTGTTCTTCACCTGCGTACCAAAAAAACTCAATTGTATTATCTGGCTGATGCTTAGATTCAGCTAAAACTCTTAAAACTTCTAATACAGCTGCAGAACCTGAAGCATTATCGTCAGCTCCAGGAGCTTCAGTAGAAAAGAAACTTGTTGTTGAATCTACATGCCCACCTAAGACAACTATTTTTTCAGGATTTTTAAAACCTTTAATTCTTACTCTTAAAGAGTTTTGATTTGTTCTGTTGTGTGAAATTTTATCTAACGTATAATCTAATCTAGAAGTACTTAAAGTAGATCTAATTTCATCAGCAAACCTATTAATAGGAACATTTGGACTATTTCCTCTTGCAGACCTAGTCCCTTGGTTTTGAAGAAATAATATTTTTTCTTTTAATTTAACTGTACTTAATTCTTTAGTAAGTTCTAAAATACTTTCTTTAAATACGGGCACCGATTTATTAAAACTTTTAGGTCTATTTCTTTGATCTTTTAAATCTTTAAGAACTGATTCTAACTCACCGTTTTCAATTTGAGTAAAGCCTCCACATTTTTTTTGTTCATGCGCAATATGGGAAAGCTCTTCAATCTCTTTATCTGATATTTTTGTTCCATCTAGTAATATAAAGTCTTCCACTTCAGATAAGATAAGATCTTTGTTACTAAATTTTGAGGCAACATCTTTGTTAACAGCTATGTATTCTGAATATTTAGATTTTGAACAAGCTGTTAAAGAAATCGCTAATAAACACAAAGCTAATGTTTTAAATATTTTCATATATACAGTCTGAGGGGCATTCAGACTGTAGAGTATATAAGCTAAACTTTTTCTAGACTTAGTGCTTTAGCTTTATAGTGCGTCTAAGAAATCTCCATACCCTTCTTTTTCCATATCTTCTTTAGCTATAAACCTAAGAGCAGCAGAGTTCATACAAAAACGCTTTCCTGTAGGAGCTGGACCATCGTCAAAAACATGACCTAAGTGAGAATCCCCATATTTTGACCTGATCTCTGTTCTCGTTCTAAAAAGTTTCTTATCTTCTTTTTCTACAAGCGCTTCATCATACAGAGGTTTAAAAAAAGAAGGCCAGCCTGTACCACTTTTATATTTATCTTTTGAGCTAAAAAGTGGCTCCCCACTTACAACATCAACATAAATCCCTTCTTCTTTATTGTCCCAGTATTCATTTTTAAAAGGCTTTTCCGTGCCATCTTTTTGAGTTACTTTAAATTGAATATCATTTAGCTTTGATTTAAGGTCCTCTTTACTTGGCTTTACAAAACTTTCCCATTTTTTTGACATTTTCTTATACCTCTTTGATGCGTTTAATACTTTTTTTAAAGATCTCTTAGAATGACTTTCTTTGGCATCAGTCTTATTGAGACTGCATCCCAAACACACACTAAAAGCTAAAATAATAGAAATTATTCTCATATTTTGATAATATATCAACATGATATCATTACGCAAGATTCAAGGAAAACTAGCTCAAAAATTATATCAAGCTCCTCTGGGAAGCTCACTCATGTATGGCTACCATATTGCAAGGTCAGCTTTATACCACCTGGAATCCCTTCCCGTAATACACCTAGATTTATTAATAAGAGAAGGAAGATTAAAACTAAGTGAAGAAGAGACTGTTGATTTAAAAGTTTTAGCTGATGAGGTTCAAGGTCTTTATCAAAAAGACATTGAGAATATGGAAGCTGGCTATTATTCCCCTGAAAGTATTCTTTTTGAAAACCCCATTGAGCATATCAAAAACTTAAATAAGGTACTTATTGATGGATTAAAAATATCACTCAGAAAAAAAGGCAATAAAACTAAAGAGTTTTCAGATAAAGTAAAGAAAACTGAAGAGTTTGATGCTCTTCCAGAGTACTATAAAAGAAATTTTCACTTTCAAACTGAAGGTTACCTCTCAAAAGAATCAGCTGAAATATATAACCATCAGGTTGAAATCCTTTTTAAGGGAACATCAGATGCTATGAGAAGAATGGTTCTTCCACCGATTGTAAAGCACTTTAATTTAGAAAGAAAAAAACCTCTTCGTTTTCTTGAAGCAGGCTGCGGAAACGGAGTTTCTACATTTTCTGTTGCCAACAAATACAAAAACGTTCAAATCAAAGCCATAGATCTTTCAAAAGAATACATAGATTATGCAAAGGACTATAATTCAGACTTAAAAAATATTCAGTGGGTCTCAGCTGACTGTACCAATCTTAAAGAAGAGCAAGAAAGTATTTTCGACGCTTGGTTTTCAGTTTTTATGTTCCATGAACTCCCTAGAGAAGAAAGAGTAAAAGCTTTAAAAGAGGCCTTTAGAGTCTTAAAACCTGGCGGAGTCATATCTATTGTGGATTCTTTGCAACAACAAGACAAACCTGAATTAGATTTTTTACTTGATAAATTTCCACAAAACTTCCATGAGCCATATTATAAAAACTATATTCTACACCCTCTAGAAGAAATGTTAAAAGAAGCAGGTTTTAAAGAAGTAAAAAAAGACACTGGTTTTATGTCAAAAGTTGTAAGTGGGGTTAAACCTTAACTTTACAAAGTAATTGGAGCATAGAAAGGTTTTTTTAGCTTTTTTCTTCCATTTAAAAACCCAAGCTCCATTAAGCAAACAGTTCCAGACACACTTGCACCTGATTGCTGACAAAGCTTCTCTACAGCTTCAACAGTTCCCCCTGTTGCAAGTATATCATCTATAATAAGAACATTATCTTCTTTATTTAAGCTAGATTTTAAAAGCTCAAGACTATCTGACCCATACTCTAGGTCATATGACTCTTTATAAACCTCTCCAGGAAGCTTTCCTGGTTTTCTAATAAGTACAAAAGGGATCTTCATTTTATAAGCAAGTGCTGACCCAAGTAAAAATCCTCTTGATTCTATACATGCAAACTTATTAAAATCAAAATTATTAGCTATTTGCTTTGAGAGCTCTTCTAAAATAGCTTCAAAGGCTTCTATGTTTTCAAAAAGTGGAGTTATGTCTTTAAAAACAATTCCTTTTTTAGGAAAGTCTGGAACATCTCGAATAACTTTTATAGCTTCTTTAAAATTCAAAGTTTTAAAAATCCCACTTTTTAAAACCAAGAACTTCAGCTTTTTCTAAATCTGCCATACTAATCTTATAAGCATTAGTCATACCAGTTAGAGCTCCGCAAACCTGAACTCTAATCTGTCCATCGTTCTTTTTTTCACTTCCATAAATTTTAATACTTCCAAGCTCTTTAGCCATTACATCAAGGTCAACACCTTTGCCCTCTTCACACTGCTTAGATCCATCATATTTATATACTAAAACTTTTTGAGATTTCTCATCCATAGTCTGTGGCTTCCCATCCTTATTGCAATGTCCTGACACGCAACCAATAAATAAAAGAATAAAAATAAAATAGAATTTCTTTAAAACAAACACTAAAAAGTCCTTTCAAGACCATATTTAAAAAGGTTTCCTTTATTACTAAGGTAATAAACTTTCTTATTATCTTTATCTATAGAAAAATCTGATGATACAGGTGAACCGGAGTTGTACTTAGAAACAACACTGCCTGAATTCTTATTTAATACAAATACAGGGCCTTTTGAGTCTGATACAATAAGAAAACTATCTAAAACAGTGGGCTTATTCCCTACTCCTTTTAAAACATCCTTTTTAAAAACTATATTACCAGAGGCTTTTTCTAAAGATACAATCTCACCATTGTTAGTAGAGTAGTATAGCCTTGAGCCATCTATTGAAACTGTACTAACAGGACCTTGCATAACTCTCCACCTAATATCTCCTGTATTTGGATCCAAGCTAAAAAGAGCTTCATCAAATGAACCGGCAAAAAGATAAGAGCCCTCAAGCTCTAAAAAATCTGCATCTTCAAACTTTTGATAAGAATCAAATTTATTTGCCCATTTTTGTTTACCACTTGATTGATTAAATGAAGCCACACTGCCATCAGGAAAGGCTGCTATAACTTGATCTTTATATATTTTAGGGGATGGACCACCAAAAATTTGTAAAGTTTTTTGAGCGGGTTTTTTTACACTCCATAACACAGCACCTGTATCTAGAGCTAAGGCATATAAAGTTCCTAGATCAGTTAAAGAAAAGATCACACCATTACTAGGCACTGAAAAAGAAATGGGTGAAGAATCTAAAGAGACCGACCAATCAAATGATTTAGATTTAATATTATAAGAGCTTGCTTTACCACTATAAGAACCAAAAAAAAGTTTACCAAGAGATACAACCCCATGACTAGAAACTCCGTTTTGATCTTCAAGCTTCCACTTAACCTGTCCGCTTTTCTTAGATAGAGCTTTTATACCGCCAAATGTAGTTCCTTGAATTAAAGTGTTTCCAGTAATTATTGGAGAAAATCTTTGAGATGATGAGTTTTTAGTTAAAGATGTTTTAGGAGCTATTCTTCTTACCCAGTTACGCCTTAGTGAAACTTCACTACTATTAGATGGAGCAGTTTCACAAGAGCAAAGATTTAAAAAAAATAAGATTAAAAAAAGAAGCTTTACTTTGGCCAAACTAACTAGCTCCCTGGGTTAGGAGACTTCTTACTTAACCTAAGTAGTCTAATGTATTTTTTAGAATCACTCACAAACTGAGAGTCTTCGTTGGTATCTTCCACACTAGATAAAGTTTTAATTGCTTCTTCAACCTCACCTTTACCTTGAAGTATCGAAGCTTTTTGAATAAGAGCCTCATTCTTAAAAAGCGACCATGAGTTCACACTAATAACTTCATTATAAATATTTAAAGCTTCATCAGTTTTCTCATTTTTAGCTAAGATTCCTGCTTTCATCAAAACTGGAATAGCAGAAAACTCAGCACTCTTGTTAGGAGATAATAAACTCAGCACTTCAAGAGCTTTTTCTTCTTGTTCATTATCCATTAAAAACTTAGCCCACTTAACAGTAGTAAAGCTCGTCGTAATTTTTGAGGGATAAGTATCAATAAGTGATTTAAGGTCATCTGTTATTTTATTCATCTCTTCTGTTTTTCTAGAAGCAAATTGATCTTTTTTATCTTGAGCATCGGTGTCTTTTGGTTCTGACTCTGCAATAGATTTTTGTAGAAGTTCAATTTTCCTATTTACAATACCTGACGCTTTAGCAACTTTCTCAGCATTCTTTTTATTTATTGATGAGACTGCCCAAGAAGAAACTAAAACTAAAGTAATGGCAATAAACCCAATAACTAAAAGTTTAGATTTTTTTTCAATCCACGAAGTAGCCTGCTCAGCTATTTCAGTAATATCTCTCTTTTGCTCACCTTTTAAAGGTGTTTTATTTTTTGCCATAGTTTCTGTCTCTTTCTCATATTTGATTAGAATGTATCTTAAATTCTAAGCTAGTTTAAAACGAAATTAGCCCTGTTGTCTTTCTAAAACCTGTTTTAGTGTTGAAAAAGGTCTAGAGTTTCTACCTTGATGATGCTGTCTTAGTTTTCCTATTACATCTACCCTATTTTGAGCCATAACTTGAGCTGCCTTATATGTAGGAAGGTTCTCAGTTTCTGCAATTTTAAAGACTTCCATTATATTATCATAAACAGCTTCAACTTTCTTCATTGCTCTATCACGGCTGTAACCTTCAAGTTCAACAAAAACATTCATTAAGCCACCTGCATTTGCAACAAAGTCTGGTGCATATAAAATACCTTTTTCTTTTAACATATCACCGTGCTTTGACGTGGCTAAAATGTTATTTGCTCCACCAGCAACAATCTGACACTGAAGGTTGTTGATAGTCTCATCATTTACCACTGCACCTAAAGCACAAGGAGCAAAAACATCACACTTACTTGTAATAATTCCTGTAGGGTCTGTGTTCTCTAGACCATACGTTTTACAAATATGCTCTACTTTTTCTGTATCAATATCAGCAACTGTTACTTGAGCACCTTCCTCAACAAGATATTTAACTAAGTGCTTACCAACATTACCTAAACCTTGAACAGCTACATGAATGCCATCAAGTTTATCTTTATTTAATTTTTGTTTTACAGATGCCTTTATACCCATAAGAACACCGTAAGCTGTGTAAGGGCTTGGATCTCCGGAACCTCCAAGCTCTGCTGGAATGCCTGTTACAAAAGGAGTTTCAGCAAAAACATGCTCCATATCATTTACAGTTGTTCCAACGTCTTCAGCAGTAATATACTTACCACCTAATGAGTTTACAAAAGTACCAAAAGCTCTAAACAGCCCCTCTGACTTATCTTTTTTAG
>CALLAU010000070.1 GCA_938002015.1 uncultured Bdellovibrionales bacterium | reverse complement strand
CTCAGTATGTAGAAAGCTTAGAGCATGATTATGAAGAGCTTTTAGCTGCTATGGGTGATGATGAGTTTGATGATTTAAACTTTGGGAATTTATATTATAATAATATTTATTAAATAGTAGAAAATGTAAAACTGTTGCGATTGTGTTGCAGTATAATTTTTTTTAACTACTCTTTTTGTTTCATACAATTACAGAGAATTAATTTTCTTAAAATAGAACTCTTTAGAAATATAAAGAGAACCGAATATTTTAGTAAATAAAAGTGGAGAGTGGACATGCGTAAGAAGAAGTATTGCAAGCCAAAGTTCTATATCATAGGCATAAGTCTATTTATGGTGCTGATCTCTTTCCAAAATTGTGGAGAACTCACTTCTAAAGATTATATTCAGAATGAGTCACTAAGTGAAGAAGATGTTGTATTAGAAATATTAAAGATTATGGAAGATTGATTATAAATAATAACCCTAATTGGAGTAACCTGATGAATTTAAATAAATTGATATTAATAACTTTAACTTTTTTGTTTGTTAGTAATAGTTATGGAGACATGGGTGGTTCAACTAGCACACTTCAAGAAAGATTAGAGAGTTTGGCAAGTGATAGTGCTAATGTTGGTGCTTCCTATGATATTCAAGATATATCAAGTATTCAGTCTCATAAAGACTATGGTTTGGTAGTTAAGGATAGTCGCGGCAATAAGTATTTAATCAGCAAAGATTTAGAGAACTATTCTTCTTCTTTAAATGGTGCTTCTATAGATGACCTTATTAATGACTGTAGGAAGTACGCAATTATTGCAATGACCTTTCCGGAAAAATATGCATTAAGTGTGGGGGTTGGGAGTTCTGCAACAGTGGGCTCTTCAACTGCTGTAGGAAACCTACCTTCTTGTGCGTTATTGAAAAGATAAAAGCCTATATTGTTAAGCGTTACATAAAACACCTATTTCCAGTGACTCTTTTTAAGAGCCACTGATAAATTTCTAATTCAACCAGCACGGCCAGTTTTTAATGGTTAATGTATTGCCTAATAGTGAATTAATTGTTCCAAAGCTCACGCCAATTATTCTTAACTGGTGGTGGAGTTTGAACAGGGGCTGCTTGTACTTGTGCAACAGCTGTATTTGATAAAGTAACCTGTTCTAGGGCTGTTTCAGCTAAAACTTTTCCAGCAGCTTCAATCACCCCATCAGCATTGATTCCGTGATACTTATAAATATCAACAGGAGTTCCACACTTTGAATGTTTTCTTACAGCAAGGGCAACATGTTTAACTCCAATTATAGATCCGATGTTATCAAGTAAACCAGGCTCTCCATCATGTACACTTACAATTGGGATTCTTCTGCCAGAGAAAGTTTGAACCTCTCCACCTTTCCAAGAACCATTAGCCATTGGTTTAAGATAAAGATTTGAATTAATGTTAAGACCTGATTTTAAGTAGTCATAGTTATCTTTATAAGCAATATTACCAAGAAGAAGATCTGTACTTGTTACCATGATAACGTTAGCAAAAATTCCTTTTTCTAAAAGTTTATTTGAAGCTTCAATTGCTTCAGTACCTAAAGATCCCATTGCAAAAATATTTACAACGTTATCTCCAGGCTCATAGCCTTCATACCCATCATAATCTATAAGTTTATAAGCGCCTCTTAAAACATCTTGTCTTGTGGTTTCCATAATTGTTGCTTCATCTATATTTGAAACTTCAGTTTGATCCGTTCCACCACTTATTTTTGAGCCTTTAAAGTTTAAAGTGCCTGTAAAACTTTGGTCTTTAAATCTTTTTTGCATTTTTAGATACTTTAAGAAATCTTTTTGTTGAGCTCCTCTTGTAACACCTCTAACAACAACACCGTTTTTATCAGTGTTATCAAACTCAAAATGCTTTTTTAAGGAGTGACAAAAAATCCAATCAAGTTCTTGGCAGAAAAACGGCTCCCAAGTGATTTGATTTGGAATTTCAAAATCTGATTTCCAGCCGTGTTGAGCGCCTTCTGGTGAAAGTGTTACACCTGAAGGAGTTCCTGCTAAAATAAAACTAGATCTCCAGTAAAGGTTATAGAAGAACTGATCATGAGCACGTTTAATGAAGAAATCATACACAGTCATTAAAGGCATGATAGGAATACCTAGCGTGTCTCTCATCTGCCCAAAAGAGCCAAGACAAGACATTACGTTAGCTTCTGCTATTTCAAATCTTAAGAAACGGTCTGACTTATCTTCACCAGGAATAAGATCAGGGTTTTTATCATTTTTTACCCCATATTCAGCTTCTTTATCTTCAACAAAACCAGCTTCAAAGATTTTACCATCCATTGAAGGGTTTAAGTTTGTACTTGTTCCAACATCTGGAGCCATAGAAACCATAAGTTCAGAGGCTGTTTTCCAAAGCTTTTCAGTTTCATTAAGTTTTGATTTATCAGTATTAGCAATTCTTGTTAATTTAGAAGTCAGCTGTCCAAGCATCCACTGCGTGTGAGGATAGCTAGCCATTTTTAAGTTAATACCTAAAGTATCAGGTAGAGAGCCTATATCTTTTTTAAATTTATCAGAGTTTTCTTTTTTTATTTTGTGTTGCTCTTTAATTTCTTTATAGATTTTTTCTCCACGCTCTTTTAAGAACTTACCCTCAGCAGAGCTTACTTCAAATCTTCCATAAGGCTGATCTTCTTTTAAACCAGTATTTTTTCTTAAAGTTAGAATTTCTTCTTTTGAAGGAAGGGATGAGTGGTTGTTACTTTGAGCTGCCATCTCAAGGCCCCATCCTTTAAGAGTGTGGGCAATGATGATAGTTGGTCTATCAGTGGACTTTTTAGACTTTTCTAAAGCTTCTATAAGAGTTTCTATGTCATGTCCTGCAAAGTCTCTTAAGGCAGCCCAAACGTCTTCAGGTTTTTGTCCATCAATAAATGATTTTAAGCCTTTAAAGTCTTTTATAAGGTTTTTACAAAGCTCTTTTGGATCTTCAACTAAAAGAAGAGATTGAAGAGTGTAGTCATCAAGTTCTTTTTCAAGTAAGTTTTTAAAACTTTCTCCATCTTTAGCTTTAAAAAGTTTCTTTCTTAAAGAACCGTGTCTTAGCTGCACGACTTCCCAGCCATTTGCTGCCATTGTTCCTTCAATTCTTTCAGCATCTGTTCCACCAAGAATAGATTTATTAACTAATCTGTGGCCATCAAGACTTTGTCTGTTGTAGTCAACAATCCAAGTCAGGTTTCCAATTTGTCTTTCAGCAAAATCAGGAACTGCTTCAAATAAAGAACCTTCTCTAAACTCAGAATCTCCAATAAGAGACCAAAAATGAGCGTTTTCAGGAACTTTATAGCCGTGATTTTTTGCGTAAGTGTAAGCAAGAGCTAAGTAACCTGCTTGAACTGGTGGTATACCAACAGTTCCAGAAGGAAAGAAGTTATGCTTATCTGGATCAAAAGCTGAGTGATAACTTTGAAATACGGGTTCGCCATTTCTAGAAAAAGCACGAAGCCCTGACATAGCAACGTCAGCTTCTTCTTGAGATAGTTTTGAAAGGTCATCTTTTAAAAGATTATCAAGAAGATAGTTAAAGGCGTGATCTGCAGGGGAAGCGTGAGGCTTGTTTGCAATATGATCAAAACCTGATTTAACAAATAAATGAAGTGCTCCCATGATGTGAAGTGCACTAGAACTACCAGATGAGTGACCTCCAACTTTTGGATCCCCTTTATCTTTTTTTCTTTCATAGTTAGCAGAAAAAATCATTTGGTTAGCTAGGTAATGAGCTCTTTTAAAAATAGCGTCTGTCGTCTTCTTATCAATTGCGGCCATTTGAACACCTCTTATTTATTTATAAATTTAGAATATGAAAAACTATCCAAACGATAATGGGCTGTTTAGTCAACTTAAGTATAAAAAAGACTTTAAAATGGGGAATTCTTTAGTTATTTCAAAACCTTGAGTCAGTTTGCTTTAAAAATAAACTATAATCTTGTAAGTGTTTAAAATAACTTGGTTAAATTAAGTGTGGCCTTAGTTTTAAGTAAAGGTTTTTTTAATATTAGGTTTCAAGAACAAAATCCCAGAAAATTCTCACCTTTTCATCCTTTTCCTTCATTCCATCTGGTGGGTTTGGAAAAGGTGCCGCAGCTCTAAAGGCATCAATTGCGGCTTTATCAATAGTGGTGATTCCTGAGGTTTTTAAAAGCTCAATACTTTCTAGGTAACCTTTTTCATTAAGTGTCACTCTAAGTGAAGTTTTCTTTAAAGGGTTAGAGGCTAGCTCTCTGCTTCTTCCTGTTGAATAAAGGAAAGAAACTTTAGCTCTAATCATTGGATTCCAGTTGCTTCTTAACTGCTCTCTAACTCGAGAGTAAAAAGAATAGTATTTATATTCTTTAGTTCTTAAAAGAGTCTGATCTCCTTCTTCAATTCCTTCTAGGTAGTCATCCGTTTGACTAATTCCATCTCCACCAGCGGCAATGGCTTTTTGTTTTCTTGAAGCTTGTCTGTTATCTGAAGAGTTGTTGTTAGAAGCATTTTTTTGTTCAGCTTGTGCTTTAGCTTCTCTTTGCTCTTTTACAAACTGCTTATTAAGGGCTTGAACAGGATTGAGTGTTGGGTTTAAACCGTTTAAGCCAAAGTTTTTAATATCAGGTGCTGGGTTTGAAGTGGCTTTTGCAACTTGTTTTTTTATGGCTTGTTGTTTTTTACTTTGCTTAGAAGCTGATCCAGTAGAGGCTTTACTTGCTTGCTGATCTTTTGACTCTTTAACACTTGCTTGCGCACCTTCAGGAGTATCTGAAGCATTGTTGAATTTGCCGTTTAGAGCTGACTTAGTTTGTTTTTCAACATTTTGGTTTTTTATACTTAAAAAATCTGCATCAACAGGCTCTGTTTCATCAACTGAGTTTTCGTTTTGTTGAACAACTTGAAGCATTTCTTCTTCAAGATCTATAAGTTCAATTTGAGTTACAACATCCTTGGTTTTATCAACAACAGTATGGTTTAAGAGCTTATTAAGCTCGCTCATAAAAATCGAGTTCTCTAACAGTATAAGTCCGCCAAAGAAAAAGAGGTGGAGAAGGACTGAGAGAGTCGTAAATGATAAAAATTTTGCTCGCTTTTTATTCATCATTACCACTTATCGGATATAACAAAAAAACCATTAAAGCGAGTCCAATTCTGATATTAAAGCGGTTGGAATGTAAAGATTATTGCTCTAGTCTTATAGGATGCGTTTAAATGTATGGGCTAAGACCGACGTTGGTCGTAAAAGGAAAATTAACCAGGATGCCATCCTTCTAGATTACGATCTAAAGCTCTTTATTGTAGCAGATGGAATGGGGGGTCATAAAGGCGGGGAAGTGGCCTCAGCTCTGGCTTCTGAGGCTTTAAGAGAAGTCGTAAGAGATGAGCTTAAAAAAGGGGAGCTTGAACCTGAAGACATCTTCATAAAAGGCTATAAGGTAGCTAGTAGAAGGGTTTATGACGAGGCGCAAAAACCAGGTGATGAAGATTTAAGAGGAATGGGTACCACAATGGTGGCTATTCTTATCCATAACAGGGTGGCTCATATAGCAAATGTAGGAGATTCAAGGGCTTATGTTTATAGAGATGATCTTCTTTGGCGCATTACCGAGGATCACTCCTTAGTAAATGAGCAGCTTAGGGCTGGAATAATTTCAGAATCTGAGCTTGATGAGGTCACTGGAAAGAATGTGATCACTAGAAGTGTGGGTTTTGAGTTTGATGTAGAAGTAGACGTTTTTCATAGAGAGCTTATTGGTGGAGAAAAGTACCTGCTTTGCTCAGATGGGCTTTATGGAATGGTCCCAGATGAGTGGATTCAAGAGCGCATTGGGGCTGGACCTTCAGAGAGTCTTGTCGCTGATTGTATCGTAGAAGCCAATGAACAAGGGGGAGACGACAATGTTTCTTGCCTTTTTCTTGAGGTTGAACCATGATTGACGCAGGTTACTAATGTCACAGGAAAAATATACACTACTCTTAACATCAAACAAAAGCTTGGCCACAAAGGCCCTCACAGTACCACGTTCATGGCTTGTACTCGGACTTGGCCTTGGAGTTTTAGTTACTGGAATTTTTGGTTTTGTTGTTTTTGACTATGTTCAACTTCTTATAAAAGAAACTCAGTATAAATTCATTAAAGCAAGAAATGAGCAGCTTAGTGCCAGAGTTCAGCTCTACACAGAGAAAATGGATAAAATTCAAGTTGATCTAGAAAAAATTGAGCGTTTCTCTAAGAAACTAAAAATGATCACAAATGTTGAAAATGACGCTGATAAAGAGCTAGAGCTTACTATTGGAAAACCATTAATAGAAAATGAAGAAAAAGACAGGCAGCCTGCTGCAAACGGTAAACTTTCTGCAGTTATAGATAAGACTGCAAAAGAAAACACAGAAGAGTCTAGGCGTGCTTTTGGCTTTCCGCTTCTTAAGAAATCAAATTCAGAATATGCATTTATGAGTTCTCAAAAAGATGCTGAGCTTTTATTAAGTTTTGAAAAAGCAAAAGTAGATGCTGTAAAAGTTGAAAGAGATATGACTCTTTTATGGGATAAGATTTCTGCTCAAAAAGATCTTTTAAGTGCTACTCCAAGTATTCGCCCTGCAAATGGATGGCTTTCTTCAGGTTTTGGTTACAGATCAGATCCTTTTACTAAAAGAGCTACTATGCATAAAGGGGTTGATTTTGCAGCCTCTATTGGAACAGCTGTTTATGCTCCTGCAGATGGAATTGTATCTTATGCAGGACGTGAAGGTGGTTATGGAAAAATAGTCTCCATTGATCACGGTTATGGAATTGTAACTAGGTTTGCTCATAACTCTAAGCTTGTTGTTAAAACAGGGCAAAAAATCAGACGCTGGGATAAAATTGCAGAAGTTGGAAGTACGGGAAGATCTTCAGGGCCTCACCTGCATTATGAAGTAAGGCTTAATGGTGTTCCAGTTGATCCAGAAAACTATATCCTAGTTCAATAGCCTCAAGCCTAAGAATTTAAATTTCAAAATAAACAAATGTATTGATAAGTAGAGCTTTTTATTCAGGCCCACCATCATTAATAATCCAACCAGCACTAATAAGGTTAGCTCTTGCAGCTGCAGCTGCAGGTTGATAACTAGCACTGACATCAATCACACGTCTTGAAGGTGCACTTGTTATATTAGCTTCAAACTGTATGAGAAAATTTGTGTAATTGAAATTAGAAATAGCAGTTCCTTCAATAAAGCCAGGATAAATACCTGTTGTACCTGATCCACCATCGAATGAGGTGACAGCATTAAAGTCCCAATTACTTAAATCAGGGTTTGCACTTATGGCATCATGAAACATCCCCCCCATTCTAAATAGACTATCAATCTGCCACATACTGACATCGGGATCAGCACTGGTTGCTCCATCAAACATAGACTCAGCGGATGCAAGCATTCGCACATCCCAGAGGCTCACATCTGGGTTTGCACTTGTAGCCCCAGTAAACATTCTGTTCATTGATATAACATTACTTGTATTCCAATTCCTAGTGTTAGGTGTTGCACTCACTGCGTCTCGAAAGACATCCCACATGATTGTTGCACCACTTATATCCCAGTTTGTTGTATCGGGATTTGCTAGCGCTGCGCCAAAAAACATAGAGGAAAACCCAGTTGCTTCAACACTTGAAGTGTTCCAGTTCGTTGTATTTGGATTTGCAGCTAACGCATAAGAAAACATACCACTCATATTAGTAACACTAGAGGTATTCCAGTTTGTAGTATCAGGTGTAGCAACTGAAGCACCAGCAAACATACTACCCATGTCAGTAACATTGGAGGTGTCCCAATTCGTTGTGTCAGGTGTAGCACTTTGAGCACTGGTAAACATTGAATTCATATTTATTGCACTAGAGGTATCATATGTTGAACTGTCAACAGTAGCATTGACTGCACCTCTAAACATATATTCAAAATTTGTGACAAGACTAGTGTCTCCGCCAGAGACTGATGTAAGATTTGTACATTGAAAAAACGCGCCTGATAAATCTCTCCAGCCAACATCACCTAGGTTAGGAACTTCAATGAGTTGGTCTTGGTAGTCAAAGGTGGGGCCAAAAAAAGGTGGAGCACCAAAACCTTCCATCAAACCATAAACCATAACGGTATAATTTCCAGGAGCTCCATAGGTATGTGCTTTATCCGGATCTGAATCAAAAGTAATTTCTGACCACGGGCTTCCATCGCCCCAATCAACAAAGGCGTTGTAGTTGTAACCTGCTTTTAGTGGGAGATCTAAAGTCATTGGTGTAACGCCACTTCCAGGGTCTACTCCAATAGCCCATCTTGTTTCAAACTCTCCAGTAGGGATGACATCAACCCTTTCAGTAGTATCAGTAAAAGGTGATAAAGTGCCTTCAGCATTTGAAGAAAAGCCGGGATTAAGTGTTATAGAGATTTCAAGCCCTGAGGCAAGTTGACCTCCAAAGCAACGGCTTACGTTTACAATAGGGTTTTCCGTTGTTCCACTAGTTACGTTGATGATGCAGTTATCTGTTGCTAAAGCTCCACCAAAACCAACAAGATTTACGTCTGAAGGAGTTAAATTTATAGAAGCAGCGCCGGTAATAGTGATAGGAAAGTTAACAGATAAGAAAAGATTTGTGTCCACACGCGAAGGTGTGCCAATAGAAACAGAAAAAGGGGTAACAACACTTGAAATAGTTCTATCCATTGAGAATTTTGGTGTGCATCCAAGAGAAAACAATGCAGTAAGAAAGAATAACCCAAGGTGTTTCATAAAAAACATATCGGGCTATAAATTTAATTTCTGAAATAATGGTGTACTAAACTTAAACGTTTTTTTTAAATAAAATCTTATTCTGAAACAGAACAATTAATTTTTTATAATTACCTTCTGCTAGCAATAGTTCTTTTTTTGTAAGCTTTCTTTTTTCTTTTAGCTGAAGCTAAGTTTCTAACAACTTTTTTGTGCTTACAGTTATAAAAGCCTTCAGACATAAGCTCTGTTAAGCTTCCATCTTGAGAGTAGTAAGTTGCACTGATAGTTGCGATACTTTTATTTGGAATTTTTCTTGCGTTACAAAGTTTTGCAGCAAGAGCTAAAGCATTTGTAAGATTTTTCATACAAGCTTGATAGCTAATAGGCTTTTTTGTTTCATGGCTTAAATAAACCTTATCAATATCTTCATTAGCTATAGCTGTATTGCAATGTCCACCAGCGAATGCGAATTGAGCCCCAAGTAAAATCATAGTAACAGTAAAAAATGCTTTCATGGTTTATATCCCCCGTAATTGTTTATACAATCTCTATAGAGCAATGGCTGTGCCTCACCAAATCAAATAGGGAGGATTTGACTGTAAAGAAACTTAACATCTGTGTATGAACTTTTTTGACATCTTATTTTGATACGAAAAAAGAGGTTGTTAAAACCCCTTAAAGTATTAATTTAAAAGGGCTTTACAGCTTCCCATTATGTTTTGTTTTGAGACTTCATAAGCTTCTAAGCTGAGTAAAGCTTCATACTCTAGGTTCTTAAGCCAAATGTAAGCATCACCAGCTAGAGGTTTATTAAGTTCTATAAATTTATTTCTAAGTAGTTCTATATATTCTAAATAATCATAAATGATAGCTAAATCGTATTCATCAAGAGCTAGAGTAAATTCATTATTAGAAATACTTGTGTAGGAAATTTGAAACCCCATTCTTTTAATAAGAATGGGTTCTAAGAGCGTTCTTGCAGTCAATATGTCTAAAGTAAGGCTTACAAAATCAGAGGATCTACTCATTAAGCTTTCTTGAGCTTTTTTTATTTTTCTCTGATTCTTTCTTCTAAAATTAGGGTCATTCATTACCTCTTTAAGATTTCGTCGAGTATCTTTTTGTGAAGCTAAATCTTTTAAGGTTTCACCATTGGGCTCATATAAAGTGTTGATATGTTTCACTGTTTCACTAGCAGCATCAATTCTTTTGGTTAAAGCACGTTTTAGCTCTGGAGATATATCGGTTCCGGCTTCATTTTTCAAAGCTTGAATGTATGACTCAAGGCCACTCTCACCTAAGTTGCTATTTATTCTAAATCTAGCGATTTTTCTTAGGCGAGCTCTATGAGCCCATTTTGCTAAGGCATCAAGAAAACCAGGGTTTGTAGCTACTCCTGCACCAACGATAGTTTTGCCAGTGTTCTTGAGAAAACCTCTTCTGCTTTCATCATACTCGACATTGCCAAGTTCAAGCTTTGACTTAAAGGTTTCTAGCATTTTTCTTATGAAGCTTTTACGGGTAAGAGGGGGTTGGTTGTTGTCTTTTTCAGTGGCTAAACTGGAACTGCATACTATGAGAAGTGCTAAGATGATTGAAGTGATTAGTTTCATTAAAGTAGGTGTCCTCTTTTTTAGTTAACTTGCCACCTTTTAGATCAGGTTAACAGTATAGCGCTTTTAAAATAGGCTTAAATGCTATTTTTTACACTTATTAGATCCGTTCAAAAAGAGTTAGATTTCAAAGAAATCTATATTAAGGCACATCATTTCATCTGGAACAGTAGTTTGCCCTACTTGCTTTCCAATAAGACCAACACTTGATTGTAGAATCTCTTTGATCTCATCAATTTGTTTAGAGTTTATGGTCATAAGGGCGTTAAAAAAATAGTCTTCCCTTTTCTTTCTTTGAAAGTTCTCTAATGCTTTCATCCTCCAAGTTTGTTGTCTTAAAGAATCAAGAGGAGAGGACTTTTCTTGGTGTATGTTTTTCTTTAAACCTCTAACAACTCCATTGTTGTACTCAACTAAGCCAACTTTACTTAAAAACTCTGCAGACTCTTTTATAATATTTAAATCTATTTTTAGTTTAAGGGAGATTTCTTCAATATGTTGATAACCTTTAATTTCACTTATAAGTCTAAGGGCTGAATGCAGCCATTCGGTGTAGTATTTGATTTCTTCTTTTTGAGTGAGTTCAAGTTTCTTTGGTTTGATATGTTTTTTAAAACTTTTATTTTTCTTTTGAAGATCTATGATTTTAGCTTGATACATCTCACTTTTTCTCTTGATTCCTGATCGTTGTTTTAAAACCAAGAGTTCAAAGTATGTGCCCTCATCAGAATTTAAATTTAAGTACTCTGCAATAAGAAAGGCTTGATCAAGTGTGAGCTCTCTTTCTCCTTTAAAAACTTGGCTTACAAGAGTTGAGCTAATGCTGGCGGCTTTTGCGATTCTGCCATACTCTCCACGACCAAGGTTAGGTAAGGAGCTGACGTAGTCATTTATATAGGTTTTATAGTCTTGAAAATCAAAAATATTCATTTACATATTGTAAAAATAAACAGGTTATTTTTGCAAATTAAATCTATTTTTTAGACTAGTAAGCCTCGATAATAATAATACAGGAGGAGTTAATGATGAAACTCTTAATCTTACCCTTTTTCTTGTTTGCACTAACATCTTGTCATGATGATAGTAATGAAAATGATTTCTCACACTGCCCAGTATATATAGCTAACTCTCTTCAAGTTCAAAATTTTATTGATTACTCAGTTTATACTAACGGAGTGTTATTTATAAAAGAGAGTGAGCCTAATGCCTGTTATAGTTACGCCCTAGATTATATTGAGTCACAAGAAGATGCTGATCCAAATGATGAAAATGGTTGTCCAGTTTACTCAATAAAGTGGAAGACTGTTGAGACTATAAAAGATAAGTTTATTAACGGGGTTAAAGATTTAAGTATAGAAGAGGTGAGTGAATATATAACCTTTGTTTGTTCAAAAGATAATAACCATTTAAGTTATGATGAGATCACAGACTTTGAAACTACACCTTATGGAGATATTGAGTTTAGTATGAACTCAGACGGCTTTACATACCAAGGGTGGGTTTCACAGTTTAAAGTAAGCTATTTAGCTTGTCCTGTCTTTAGCGTTAATTGTGCAGTCTACTGCGCTGATGAAAATGGCTGCCCGAGGTCTTTACCTGTTATAACGGAGGGAGAATGAAAAAGAGTAAGCTTATTTTATGTATACTCTTTTGTGTGCTCACGGCTTGTGATCTCTTTGGTTGGGATTCAAGTGGGGGAGTCACAGACCCTACAAATGGTGTTATAGATGGTGTTGAATTTCTTGTAAGCATTCCAAGCTCATATCCTTATGTAGGAAAAGGAGAAATTTTAAGTTCACCGGATGGACCCTTAATTATAGTTGGTGATATTGATCTAAAATCAGATGTTGCAATTGATGACTTAAGTGATGAAGACGCGTTTAAGATTGTTGAAGGAATATGTGATCAAGATGTTGATTCTTTAAGTCTTATAGATTTTCAAATTAATGAAGTTATTATTAGCTGGGTAAACTCTAACTCTTTAACAGGAAGTTTATCTTTATCTAATGAAACAGTTGGCAGCACTGCTAAGAGACAAGTTGAATGTTTGTAGCTTTATTTTCTTTTCTTTACTTAATAGCTCCAGACTTAATAGAGTTTTTAAGGTTTGAGGCTCCACTGCTATAACCGGGGCTTTTTCTATAAGTTTTTGCTTGTGGGTATGATGCAGGGGCTCTATTTAAAGAGGTTGCAGTGTCAGAAGGGGCAATAAACCTATTTCCTCTGATCTCTCCTTTTTCAGCTATAACTTGTTTGTCTGAATCACAAACTGTTTCTTTACTAAGAACTTTTTTAGAAACTTTATGTGTTCCTATTTGTCTTTTTTCTTGAATTTTTTTAACTATGTAGCATTTATTATCTGGATCGGCTTTTGGTTCATCTTTAGGCCCATCACCACTGCATATTTTATTTCTTTTCTTCGCAATTTTTTGATGATCTTTACTAAGTTTTGTTATTTTCTTTCTCTTTGTTTTCTTACGGTCATTAAAAACTTCAATAGAATCTAGGTAAGTCTTATATAGGTTTGGCCTCTTAACTTTCCCTTTTTTATTCTCAAGGGCCTTAGCCTTATCCCAGTAACTTATAATATTTTTATTTAATGTTTCCACTTCTCTTTCAAGACCATCAATTGCAGCCAGACTGCTATCTAATTCATTGTCAGCATCATTACAGCTTTTAGCTGCATATGAGTTAAAACTAAAAGAAAAAATTAAAGTGATAAGAAGAGTTTTTTTAATATTACAAAAGTTTTTCATACTAATAAAATCGTAAGAAGTGGGAGGTTTAATAAGCTAAAAAGGTGTTTTGGTTGTAAAAATGTACTTTATTGAAACAAAATAAGTGTTTTTTTGTTTAAGTGATAAAGCTTTTGCAACACTTAGGTCTTAATTTGTAGCTACGAATTTAATTAGGCTTAGAGGTAAGCATAAAAAAAGCCGTCTATAAAAGACAGCTTTTTTAAACTTAATAAAGATAAAGTTTTTATTATCTTTTTGAGAACTGAGAAGCTTTTCTTGCTTTCTTTAAGCCGTACTTCTTTCTCTCAACCATTCTAGAGTCACGAGTAAGAAGGCCTGCTTCTTTAAGTGAGCTTCTGTTTGATTCATCAAGGCCTGTTAAAGCTCTTGAAATACCATGTCTTACAGCACCAGCTTGTCCAGTAAGCCCTCCGCCTTTAACAGTAATAAATACGTCAAATCTTCCTTTTGTTTTTGTGATTTCAAAAGGCTGAAGAACTAACTGTCTTCTTGTGGGATCAACAATATAGTCTTCTAATTTTTTTCCATTTACAGAAATTTGTCCGCTTCCTTCTTTAAGGAAAACTCTTGCTGCACTGGTTTTTCTTCTTCCTGTTGCGTAGTAAACATCAGACATGATTTTAAGCTCTCCCTTTGATTGTCATAAGCTCAGGCTTTTGAGCAGCATGTGGGTGCTCTGTTCCTTTATAAACTTTTAATTTCTTTAAAACTTGTGTTGCTAATTTGTTTTTAGGAAGCATCCCTTTAACAGCATTAGTGATGATCATCTCTGGATTTTTCTCAAGCATATCTTTATAAGATGTCTCTTTGATTCCACCAAAGTATCCAGTGTGTCTGTAATACTTTTTTTGATCAGCTTTATTACCTTTAATAGCAATTTTTTCTGAATTAAGAACAACTACGAAATCACCTGTATCTACATGAGGAGTGAATTCTGGTTTCTTTTTTCCTCTTAAAGTCATTGCGATTTCTGTCGCCAGCCTTCCAAGAGTTTTATCTGTGGCATCAACGATCCACCATTTTCTATCAACTTCACCAGGTTTTGCGGTCCAAGTTCTCATTTTTACTTCCTACCTTATCTGTAATTTCTGCAACCTAAGAAATGCTTTAAAAGCATAAAAAAAGACACAGCAAAAGCCCTTAAACCTTAAGAGCTTTCTTAAATGAAACTCCATGTCTAAAGTTTGAGGCACTTATTGTCAAGTTCTGAAGGGTATTTCACCCCTAATAATGTGAGCCCTAAAGCTGGGGCCGTCCCATGGGCAGCCTGTCTGCTTTGAGCTTGAAGACTTTTTAAAATATCCTCAGGATTAAGCTTTTTATCCCAGTAACCATGTAAAAATGTACCCATGAGGTTTCTCACCATCTGCTTTAAAAAGCCATTTCCTCTAAATTTAACCTGAACAAGACCTGAAACCTCTTCTCTTTGCCAAGAAATCTCTCTTAAGTCTCTTACAGTAGTTTTTACAGGAGTTCCTTGAGTCATATAAGAGGCAAAATCTAAGTTGCCTATAAAGCACTCAGAAAGACTTTTCATATAGTCTAAATCAATGGGGCTTTGAACCCAGTGGCTGTAGCGTGAAAGAAGAGGATTTGGGGTTTTGCTATCTTGAAGCTGATAAAGGTAAGTCTTTTCTAGAGAAGATCTTAAAGCGTGAAATTCTTTAGGAGCTTGAAAAGCATTTCTTATTCTTATTGTTTCAGGAAGAAAGCGGTTTAAGCCTCTAAGCCAGTCAAACTTAGTAAGGTCATCGCCTTTAAAATCAAAGTGAAGGCTTTGTTTTAGTGCGTGAACCCCAGCATCAGTTCTTCCTGAAGCTGTAGTGGGGCAGGTTTGTTTTGTAAGGTTTAGTATTGCTGTTTCAATGGTTTCTTGAACACTGGGCTTATTAGGCTGCCTCTGCCAGCCAAAGAAATCAGTCCCATCATAGGAGAAATCAAGGCGGATCCTTGAGGTTTTAGTTTCTAAGTTTTTGGTGGTATTTAAGTCTTCTATCATTTCACTTTTAAGTACTTAGTACTCAAAGTGAAAACCTGCAACAAACATTGTGTTTGCGATATCTCTATCACTGTTAAAGGCAACAATCTGTCTAAGTTCTAGTGAGAAGTAAGTGTTATTAATCCCAAACTCTCTATCAAGCTCAATATCAGCCATTCTTTCAAGCCAACCAAGATTGATATCAACCCCTCCACCAAAATGTGCGGCAGGGATTCCTAAAAACTTTGTTCTATTAAAATCATCACGAAGCTCAGTTGCAATGTGGTAATCAAGCCCTCCCGTTATAAAGGGAACAAAGAGTTGTTTGTAATACTGTCTAAACCTGTAGGTAGCTCCAACAGTGTTAGGAAGGTAAATAAGAGTATAGCTTTCTTGAGCGTCTCCATCCACCATGCCTGTTGCTTCATCAAAAAGTTTTCCTTTGCCTCTGTCATATATGAAGCCTGAGGCAAATTTTATAGAAAGTGTTTTAAACTTTTTAAAAGGCTTCCACTCCCAGTCGAAATTAAGGCTTGTAGCCGTATCTCCGCCATAGATATCAGAGTAGGTAAGGCCTGTGTTAGGGTCTTGAAAGTTTTTAAAATTTGCAACGCCACCTCTAAGAGAGAAAGCCGCTTTTCTCTTACTACTATCAATCTTATAATAATAGTTACCATCACGATCTATTTTAAAAAGCCCTTTTTTTTGATTTGGATGATAGATGTACCTTCCTCTTCCTTTTTTACTCACTCTTTGAGACTTTGAGGGGCGGTAGAGTGGTTCAGATTCTTTTGGACTTCTCAGGTTTTCTATTTCTTCTTCAATAGCATATTCATCAAAATCACTACTATCATCATCACTATCTTCTTCAGTGATATCTGCTAGGTCAGGATCTTCTTTAGCTGCTTCATCAATAAACTCATCAATGTCAAAGTCTTCATCTTTATCTGTGATTTCAAAATCTTCATCTTCAAGTTGAGCAAAAGATATAGAGGGCAGTGCCAAAGAAGAAAGGCTAAAAAGAGTTAAAAAAAGAAAAATATTACTAAGTAAAGTCTTCATACGCTTTAAGACCTTATTCTACCCCATCTTTTTAAGCTTACAAATAAGCCTAGACCCGTAAGAAGTAAAATAAAGCTAGTTAAGAAAAAACCAATCTTTAAAGAGGAATAAGCAAACCAGTAAAAAGGATAAAGCCCTATTCGAACAAAGTTTTTAGACCAAGGGTTTTTATAAATCCAGTTAGCTGCAAGTGGTCCGTACTGGTTATAAGTTTTTGATAAGAAAAGCCCAAAAGAATTCGTCCATAAAAATTTAGATCTAAATTCCCTAAAGAGCTTTACCTGATAGGCTTGGTCAGATCCAAAAGTGGCAGTTGTTATAAAACATTTGTTCTCTGATATAAGCCCAACAACAAGTTGAGGAGTTGCTGCAAAAGGACATGCGTCAACTGCAGCAGGGCTCCCTAGTGTTGTTGTGGTTCCGCAATAAGCGTTGATGATCTCATCTTCAAAAAGCATAGAGAGGTTGTCGAGAAGGTCGATAGTCATGCCTCTAAAGTAATAGGTGGTGCCATTACTTAAGCCACTGATTTCAAAATCATCTAAAGTTGAGGTGCCAGGGTTTTCTAAATCTAACTCTGTGCATTGAACGTCATCACTCCATGGGAAAGTAAAATTAAAGCCATCAGGGCTGTCGCAGACCACAATTCCTTTATATTCAACTTGGAAATTTTCAGTACTTGAGCTTTCATCTGAGCCAGTAAACACATCAGCAACAGAACTGTTTGCAAAAGAAAGACCGTGTCCTATAGCACTTTCACTAAAAACTAAAATCGAAGCTTTTTCATCTCCTGGGGCAACTTCAAAATCACACATTCCATTATACTTACTTTCACCAGCAGCACTTGAATCACAAGCTTTTCCATCAGTTGTAGGAAAGTCACTTGCATCAAAAACTGTTCTAAGAGGTGCGGCTGTATCTGCCACTGCAGGGGTGTATATTGTAAACTGCATAGAGCCATTTGAAACAACTCCACCTGAGCCGTTATCAATGCCAAAGAGAATATTGATTTGACCATTTACATTACAGCGGTCATTTGAAGTACTTGCGCCAGAGAGCTGATTACAGACATCTCCCCAGGTAAAGCTAAGTGTAACGGTTGTATTTGGTGCACTAATTGTGGTTGAAGATGCGGCTGTGATTTCATCAGAAATTTGACCATTTTGTTCAAGTGTTAAAAATGCTTTAGCTAATCTGTTTTGTCCGCTAAATGAGTCTGAGGTTTCTTGAAAAGAAATGCTAATTGGTGTGTTAAGGCTTACTCTACTAAAAGAGCAACCCTCGTTAGTAAAGACTGTTAAATCAAGACTGTCATCAGCACAGCTATTATAAACATCACTTGTTCCACCTGATGGGCCAGCAAAAGTGGCATAGGCACGTAAATTAGGAACATCTATATAAGAAGCTGATCCTGTAAAAGAAACATTAGTAACTTCAGCTAAAGCTTTGAATTGGAAAAAAGTAGTAATAAAAAGAAAGGCTAGAAGTTTTCTCATTGCCCTAATATTTCAGCATAGAACAATACACAGGTCCAGCGTTTGCAAGCTAAAGACTCATATATAAAAAAATAGTACTAGTATGAGTCTTTGCCCTTAAAGTAAGCTTAATCGGTTTTAAGCTGAATGCAGTCTTTATTTCATAAGTTTTTCAGCTATTTGAACTGCATTTGTTGCAGCTCCTTTTCTTATGTTGTCTGCAACAACCCAGAAAAGCCATCTGTTCTTATTATCAAGATCTTGCCTTACTCTAGAAACATAAACAGCATCTTGCCCTGAGATTTCAGCTGGGGTGTTATACCCACTTTGAGAAGTGATAAGCCCTTCTTGTGCTGCTAAAGCCTCCATAACTTCATCATGGCTGACCTCTTTATCAAAGCTAACCCACACTGTTTCAGCATGCCCATTTATTACAGGGATTCTTACTGTCTGAGCACTTACGCAAAGCTTAGGCATTTCTAAGATCTTTTTAGTTTCTTTCATGATTTTATTTTCTTCAGAAGTAAAACCAAACTCATCAAAGCCCCCAATTTGAGGAATAGCGTTATAGGCAATTTGTTTTGGAAAAGCTTTAGGCTCAACATTTTTATTTAAACTCTGCTCTTTAAGTTCTTGAAGAGCGTCACGTCCAGCTCCACTTACTGCTTGATAACTTGCTACACTTACATCAGTCATTAATGCATTAATTTTTTTAAGTGCACTTAACATAACGACTAATTGAATTGTTGAGCAGTTTGGGTTTGCATAAAGTTTTTGATCTTTATTTACAAGCTCACCATTAACTTCAGGAGCTACTAAAGGAACCTCAGGGTGCATTCTAAAAGCTGAAGAGTTGTCAATAACGTAGCAGCCCTGTTCAACGGCAATAGGAGACCAGTGTTCACTAACATCTTCTCCAGTGGCAATAAAAAGAAGTTCAAGAGAAGCAAGAGCTTCTTCATTTAAAGTTTGGATGGGGTAGTCTTTATCATTTAGTTTTACTGTTTTTCCAAGACTTGCTTCGCTTGCAAATGGAATGAATTCAGTAATTGGGAAGTTTCTTTCTTGTAATATTTTAAGAAATGTTCCACCGACTAAACCTGTTGATCCAACTAATCCTACTTTCATTTTAATTTTTCCTTATCTATTATTTTTGACTACAATTTATTTGATGCGATATTATGAGTTTTTTATAAAGTCTAGTATTTAAACTGACTTTTTCTTCTTAAAGAATTTTCTATAAAGAGACATATAAAAACCTGAAAGAAGCCCAAGAGAAGCGTAAGAGACAAAGAGAATAAAGAGAGTGATTTCAGGCTTTATAGCTACAAAAACCATAATTCCTACTCCTGTTACTAAATAATGAAAAGGAAGGCTCTTTCTTAAATCAACGTCTTTAAAACTTCTGTAGGGGAAATTACTCACCATTGAGATACCAGCAATAATAGTAGCAGCTAAGATGATAGGGGATTTTGAAGCCTCAAGCCCTAAATCTTTAAAAGCTATAATAGCACTTGCCACAATTCCTGCGGCCATTGGAATAGGTAAGCCATAAAAAAATGCTGAGTCTTCATCATCATTTTTATAGTCAGTCATTTGTTTCATGTTTTCATAAACATTAAAACGAGCAAGCCTTAAAGCTCCACAGGCAACATAAAAGAAACACGCTAGCCAGCCAATTCTTCCGTAGGGTTGAAGAGCCCATAAAAACAATAAAAGCCCTGGTGCTATACCAAAGCTTACTAAATCACATAAAGAATCATACTGAGCTCCAAAGCTGCTTTCTGATTTTGTTAGCCTGGCAACTCTTCCATCTAAAAGATCAAAAACTGCTGCAGCAACTAAAGCATAAGCTGCTATGGTGTACTCACCTCTAATAGCTCTAATGATGGCAAAGAAGCCAAAGAACATATTTGCTGTAGTGATCAGGTTTGGAAGCACGTAGATTTCAACACCTAATCTGTCTTTATGAACAAGCTTTCTTCTTTTTCTCACAGCTTTAGAACGCTTTGGTCTATACCCTTTTTCTTTAATTGAAGGGTTGGATTGGAATTCGGATGTCGACTCATCTTTAGTCATAACCAGGTTTATATAGAGCGTTTAAAGAAAATGCACGGGAATAATTTACATATGCCCACATTACTTATTAAAAATGGTTTTAGATTTTTTTTCTATATTTCAGAGCCTAAGTTTAAAACCCCTCATATTCATGTTGAGAGGCGTTCCTCAGGCTGTATTGCTGTATTTTGGCTAGAGCCTTACGTTTCATTACAAAGAAGTAGAGGTTTTAACAGAAAAGAAATTGCTATTGCTCAAATGATTGTTTTAGAGCATAAAATAGAATTTAAGAGGAAATATTATGAGCTCATCAAACCACAACACAAGCAATGAGGAAAAGCCTGAGGCTGTTAATATTTGGTTTAAAGAGGGTTTTTTCTGTGTTGACTTAAAGGATGGTAGAACAATCATGATACCTTTAAGTTTTTACCCTGTCTTAAAAGAGGCTAACAAGGAGCAAAAGGAAAACTGGAGAATCTTTGGTGCTGGCGGCGCTATTCACTTTAGCGACTTAGATGTAGATATTGAGGTAGAGGCGCTTTTAGTTGGAAGGCGCCAAGTATAGGTTTGCTAGGCTCCAAAGATAAGAAAAAGCCCCCAAAGCCCAATAGCCGATAATACTGGAAGGGAGAAGTTATCATCAACATGTTTGATTTGAAGAAGTTCAGACAGAGCTCCCCAGATTCCTGCTAAAGGTACAACAATCCAGATACGGTGGTCAAAAAAACCATTAGCTAGAAAGTAAATCAGTGAAGCAATAGAGCAAGTCACAAAAGCTGCAAAAGTGCCTTCAAGAGATTTTGATCCAATCTTATTTTTACCAAAAAGTATTCCAAAAGTACTTGCAATAGGATCGCCAAGACCAAGAAAAACTAGAGCAAGAATAACAATCTCTCTTTCAAAAAGAAGTCCAATGAGAATAGCTCCTGCAATCATGTAACTCATTCCTGAAAGCTTGTCTTTTTCACTTTCTCTCATACAAAAGGAGAAGGTTTTTTGTATTGCTTTATTAAGGCTAGGGACAAAAAGCCTTGCTGAATCAAATAGTAAAATTCCAGAAAGAGCAAAAGTCCCTAAAGCTAATACTTGTTTGTAAGGGAAGCTCATATAAATCCAAAGA
>CALLAU010000069.1 GCA_938002015.1 uncultured Bdellovibrionales bacterium | reverse complement strand
TGGCCATTCTAAAAAATAAGTTTACCAAGCTCAACTTACTAAATACTCACTTAATATTCTAAAAACCAAAAAAAAACATCAGTTTAAAGATTCAATCTCACTTACTTCTTTTGGAACAAGGCTTGTTAAAATTTTATTTCCTGAATTTGTTACAAGCACATCATCTTCAATACGAATCCCAATGCCTTTAAACTCTTTAGGGGCTGACTCATCATTTTCAGGAACATAAAGCCCTGGCTCAATTGTTAAAACAACACCTTCTTCAAAAGGTTTTGGCTCATTATTTTTTTCATAATAACCAATATCGTGAACATCTAAACCAAGGTAATGGCCTAAACCATGTGGGTAATACTTTTTAAAAGTTTGCTTTTCTAAAACCTCATCTTTTGATGAACCTTTAAAAAATCCTAAATTCATAAGTGATTCTGTTAAAGCTGTGTTAGCTTTTTCAGTTAACTCTTTAAATGAAGCTCCAGGCTTTACTAGATCAACCATATCTTTTTGAACTTTTAAGACTTCATTATACATATCTTTTTGTGGCTGACTAAATTTACCGCTTACAGGAAAGCACCTTGTGATATCTGAAGCCATGTACTTATACTCAGCTCCAGCATCAACTAAAACAAGATCACCACTCTTACACTCACAATCATTAAAAACATAATGAAGAGTTGTGGCATTATTTCCAGTGGCTACAATTGAGTTATAAGCTTCAGCTGAGGCGCCTTGTTTCATAATCTGATATATAAAAAGACCGGCAAGTTCTCTTTCATTCATTCCTGGCTTTACAGCTTTCATAAGCTCTATATGAGCGCGAGCTGCAATATCACCAGATTCTTGCATGATTTTTATTTCTTGCTCATCTTTAATTCTTCTCATCTCAGCTAAATATACCGCTGGATCAAGAAGAGTTTGAAAAGGATGCCCTTTTCTTCCTTTTTTTCTTAAAACTTTATTTAAGATACCAAGTATTTTTTTATCATCTGAGTCTGAAAGACCCATTCGGTAATAAACTCTCTCTCCTTCTGTTAAAAGAGCTACAGCGTTTTCTTCAAACTTAGAAACAGTATAAGTTTGATCAAAACCAAACTCAGTTTTTGCCATATCTGGTCCATATAAAAATCCTTCCCATGTTTCCATTACAGGATCTTTTGGCATAACAAAAACTGTTGTCTCAGGCTTCATTCCAGGTCTAAAGATTAAGACCGCATTTTCTTCTTCATAACCTGTAAGATAGAAAAAATCATTACTTACTCTAAACTTGTAGTTGGAATCATTACTCCTTACAGGAGCTGATCCTGAGAAGAATACAAAAACATCACCAGGGCTTGATTGCTCTTTTAGTTTATCACGCCTTTTCTTAAAAATTTCTTTATCTAATAATGGCTGTCTCATATTATTTAATAACCTTTCTATTTAAAGCCTGTTACCTAATTTTTTTATTTTAAAACTGATACTCTGTTTGCAAAAAATCAATAATTTTATCTGATTCCTTATAACCTGTTCTTACTACTTCTAATGTCTTTGAAAAATCGAGCATATCATATTTTGATGTTGAAATATTAAAAACATGATCAACATACTCATGCTGAGTACTTAAAGAGTTTTCAACAAAATTCCAGTACCACTTCTCTGAAGATCTTACTTTAGCATTCATATCACCCCACTTCATACTAGAGCGACTTAAAACATTAATAAAAATAACTTTTCCAATTCCTCTAGATTTTAAGTATTCAGATATATAAGAAACATCTAATAAGTAAGGAGCAACACCCGATCCAGAATCTAGCAAAGGAGGAACAGCAACACAGTCATCAATATTCTTTTTACCACCAATTTTAACTTTCTTAACAACACCGCTCATTAAAGAGCATCCAAATAAAGGCCCTCTTGAATTCTCATCAGAAACTAGCGTTGAAACAAGAGCTCCAATTTGATTTTTAGCTTTTGGCTTTAATTCACTAGACCAGAGCGTTGTTTTAGTCAGTGCACTTAATTCCTTTGAGCGAGAAAGTCTCCACTCTAAACCATGAACAGAACCTTCTGAAGCATATTCATAGGCTGTAAAAGAGCCCCAACCTAAACCAACAACTGCTTGAACGGGAATGTCAGCTTCAATTAATCTCTTTAAAAAACCAATATGAGCAAAACTTCTTACTAAACCAGGCCCAAGAATAATGGCAAGTTTTGGTCTAAAAGGCTTATCATTACTTCTTCCTAAAACTTGTTCAGTATCAACTTTTTTACCCTTCTCATCAACTTCCACAGGCTTTTCAACATTTTGTTTAGCAGAAGAACCCTCATTACTTGATCTTGGGCGAAGATCAAAACTATCTAGACTTGCGCAAGAACTTAAAAATAAAAATAGGGAAAAGTATAAAACCTTATGACATTTTAAAAAAACAAAAGAACTCTTGATTCCCATCTTTACCTCTTAGACCTGAAGGAAAATAATCTATCACTTCAATTTCACGCATTTCGTTTATAATACGAAATATGCCTCTTTGACAGTCTAAAAGTAGCTCATTGCCCTCAACTAAACCACCTTTTTTAAGCTTAGACCTACCTACTTCAAACTGAGGCTTTACAAGAACAAGCCCAGCACCTTTTTTTGTCTTTAATAAAGGCAAAACTGAAGCCAAAACCTTTGTAAAGGATATAAAAGAAAGATCCATCACCAAAAAATCAAATTCTGAATGATTAAATTTTTCACTTTTTATAAGCTCTCTAGCATCTAAGCCTTCATAAAAAGTAAGCTTCTGCTCTTTTTTTAATTTTTCTGAAAGCTGAGAAGTTCCTACATCAACACCTACAACTTCTCTAGCACCAGCACTTAAAGCACACTCACTAAAGCCACCAGTTGATTGTCCAATATCTAAAACTTTTAAGTTATTAAAATCTAAATGAAGTTTTTTAAGCGCTAAGTTTAACTTTTCACCTGATCTTGAAACCCATAAAAACTCATCCTCTAAGTCCACTTCCACCTTTGTTTCTAGGCTACATTTAAAGCTTGTTTTTAAAACAAGACTCATTTCTTTATTTTTTAAGACTTTTACTTTTCCAGACTTAATAAGATCTGAAGCTTGTGTTCTTGATCTTGCAAATCCTTTTTCAACAAGGAGTTGATCTAATCTAATCTCTGTATTTAAAGATGATGACATAAACTTCTAAAACACTCACATCACTCTAAGCTTTTCTAGCATAAAGCTTATCTAAGAATTGGTGTAAGTTACTGTTTGAATTAAAATCTAAATCTTTAAGAAGACTTAAAATATATTTCTTCTTATCAGAGATCATTTGTTTTAATTCATCAACTGAAACTAAAGAGCTAATATTCTCTTCTTCTCTATCATTTTTTTTATCAATATCTAAAAGATCATCTTGAAGTTGAAACATAAGGCCAATTTCTGCGCCAAGCTTAACTGATGATTCTACTACTTTTTCATCATTCTCGCCTAAAACAGCTGGAGCTAAAAAAGCAAACTCAAAAAGCTTAGCTGTTTTAAGGTAGTGGATCTCTTTAAAAATTTCTAAACTTCTCTTTTTAGTTAAGCAATCTAAAACTTGCCCCCCAACCATTCCAAATGAACCTGCACACTTTGAAAGAGATAGCACAAGTTCTTTTAAAGCGTGTCCACTATAAGAGTCTGCAAGCACCTCAAAGGCTAGAGTTAAAAGCGCATCTCCTGATAAAACAGCGTGAGCTTCACCAAATTTAATATGATGTGTTGGTTTTCCTCTTCTTATATCATCATCATCCATACAAGGAAGATCATCATGAATAAGTGAATATGTATGAATACACTCAAGAGCAAAAGCTGCAGGATAGATATTTTCTTTTTTTAATTTAAAGTGATCAGCCATCATAAACATAAGATAAGGCCTCACCCTTTTTCCTCCAGAGAAAAAAGAATATTTTAAACCTTCTTTAAAGTTTGTTTTTTTTAACTCAGATTCTTTTAAAAAAACTGACTCAAACTTCTTATCACAAAAAACTTCAAATTCTGCATTCATTGTTTAAAAAAACTCTTCTAACCTTTAAAATCTTCTACAGAGCCATCTGACATAAGCTTTTTAATTTTTTGTTCAGCTCCATCTAAGAGTGACTGACAGTCTTTAGATAAAGACATGCCTTCTTCAAATAGTTTAATTGAATCTTCTAGCTCAACTTCAGTTGATTCAATTTTTGAAACAATCTCTTCAAGCCTTTTAATTTTTCCTTCAAACGTTTTTGTTGCCATATTATTTCTCTTCTCTCTCTCTTTTATATCTTATCTTTTAAGTTTTGATTGTTTAACTTCAACATCTACAAAGCCTTTATCAAATTGAACTTCAAGCTCTTCACCTTTTTTAGCTAGTGAGTGATCCGTTATGATTTTTCCATCTTTTTTAAGTCTTACTATTGAATAACCTCTTTGAAGTATTTCAAGGGGGCTTAAAGCTCTTAACTGATCATTTAATGAGCTTAGCTTTTCTTTATTTTTATCTAGTCTTACTTCTTGCGCCTTTAAAAGGCTTTGGTTTAAAAATGTGATTTTATCTTTTAAAGGTTTTATATTGTTTTCTAAACGCGAAAGTCTTTGATCATAGTTTCTTATTTTTTCTTTTCTTGAACTAATGCTATTTAAGAGACTTCTTTCAAATCTTACCATCAACTCATCAATACGCATTCTCATGTCACCAAGTTTTTTTCTTGGGTCAGTGATTCTTTTACTAAGTTGAGTGATCAACATATTTTTTTGAAAAAGTGTTGATTTAAAGTTTTTAAATAGCCTTGCTCTAGATTGACTGATTTTCTCTTTTACTTCATCAACATTTTTACATACAAGCTCAGCTGCTGCTGATGGTGTTGGAGCTCTTAAGTCTGCTACAAAATCACAAATGGTAAAATCAATCTCATGCCCTACAGCAGAAATAAGTGGAATCTCCATAGAGGAAATATATCTTGCTAGAGCTTCATCGTTAAAACACCACATATCCTCTAGTGATCCACCACCACGTCCAGTTATAATAACCTCTACTCCAGGAATTTTCTCGGCAAGTTTTAAACCTTTTAATAAATCTGCCGCAGCTCTTTCACCCTGAGTCAGGCTTGGCACCACAATAATCTCAGCAGCAGGATGTCTTCTAGATAAAACTTGAATCATATCCTTAACAGCTGCACCTGTTGGACTTGTGACTAAAGCTATTTTAAATGGCAAAAAAGGAAGCCTCTTTTTTCTTGAAGCATCAAAAAGCCCTTCAGATTTAAGCTTAAGTTTTAGCTTTTCAAATTCTTGTTGAAGACCACCCTCACCAACAGGCTCCATAGTTTCACAAAGAATCTGGTAATTGCCTCTAGGCGTGTAGACAGAAATTCGACCTCTTACAATCACTTCCATTCCATCTTTTGGCCTAAATTTTAAGCGGGAATTAGAGCCCCTAAACATAACTGAACTGATTTGAGAATTCTTGTCTTTTAAAGAGAAATAAAAATGACCTGAAGAATGAGGTTTAAAATTTGAAATTTCCCCCTTAACCCAGATCATTTGAAACTGACCCTCAAGTAGACCCTTAATAGATTCGTTTAGCTGAGAAACGGACATGGTTTTCTCATTTTGAGATGATTTTTGGGGCGAAAAATTAAAGCTACTTTGGTCCATTAAAAAGGACGTTAGGGCTTTTTTAGTCCTTGGGCAAGACAAGGTCCATTGTGGTTTTTAGACTAAAATGATAAGATTTAAGTGTTCTTGTGGGCTAAAGATTCGAAAAAGTAAACCCTACAAGTTTTTTTTAAGGGAACTGTCCCTGAACGTGGTGAGCAAGCTCAACATTTTGGAGTGAGAAGCCTAAAGCGTTTATTCACGGTGCCCACCTTTTAACTCGGGTTTACGTTCAAATCTTTAGTCCACAGGCTTTTTTTTTAGTTCCTCCACGGAGGGCTGTTGCCAAGAACAACTTCAGGATCTCTATCTAAAGTGATCTGACGATGCCACTCATGCTCTAAAAAAAGTTCTTGAACTGCTAATTTTTTTTCAAAAGGAATTTCTCTTCCTTTTTCACACTGGCTCCCTGGTGAGTACGTACTATCACTACAAATTGCTATTTCTATCTTCTCTAAACTGTCTGTTTGACGAAGCACCCACCGGCTTAACTCAAGCGGGCGTTCTGGTTCAATAGAAGGGTCTAAAACGTAAAGCTTTTCACCTACTCTAATCACTGGAGCAACATGGTACCACCAACTCACTTTATTTGAGAAAGTGTTTTTAGTTTCAACTTCTAAATTACCAAAAAGAAAAACTTTTTTAAATTCATAACCATATTCTTTAAGCTTTTTAATCATAAAATCAGCTCTTACAAAACAACCATCATCAGGAAAAAGCCAAGAAATACGACGCGGAAAAGAAGAGTCATGTTTTAAAAAACGACTATCTCTAACCTCTTGAAAACCAAGGCTTAAAACTTCAAGTGAGAACGCCTCTGGCACAAAATCAAAAGAGAGTTTTTCAAAGGCCTCTGCTCTTTTAAGCGCATTTCTTCTATCTGGCTCTAAAGAGCCTGCTTCTGATAAACCTACAGCTTCAGGTATTGAAACTTCTTTTGATTCGTTTTCAAAGGTATGGACTAAGCTCTCTTTACTACTGATTTCATACTTTTTTAAGTACTCTTTATAATCTTCACCGGAGTTTCTTTTTGCTGATATAAACGAAAAACTATCATTTAAGAAATCCTCAGCATTTGAGAATTGACTCAAAAAAAATAACAAAAAAAATAATTTAAACGCCCTCATAACACCCCTCACTCTTACTTAAGTCTTTTATGCAGAAATAAAAATACATCTACAAAAAAAAGCCTCTGCCCCTAATTTCCTTTTTTTCCAGATGTGCAACTTAAAAGCAAGCTATGACAGTAAACTAACTCTCATAGAAGCCTTATAAAGCTCCTATGAGTGAAAAACCTTAAGAATACCAAGGTTTAAAGCTTTGCTAACCACTTTTCACCTCTTTCTTCGTCTCAATTTAAAACAAAACCCACTACCTAAGTCATAAAAGACATTTTTTGGCACCTTCATTGCTATATAATAGCTGTATAATCAAAGCTTTCGGGGGAAGAGGAAATGAAGACATCTAAACTGTTAAGAAAGGCGACAACTGTATATAAGTTAACAAGTGTTTTCTTATGTTGTGCTTTTCTAAACCCTCAGTTTGCCCACTCTTCTACTGCAGAAGAAGTTGTTGGTAACGGCAATACAACTGCCGAAGCTCAAGCCGTTGCAGGGCTTAACGCTTGTAGAGCACGCTGGGAGACTGATTATAAAGAACTTAAAAGAGCATGCTCAGAAGCACAACTTGGTAGTAATATTGAAATCTGTAAAGATAAAATTGAGGCTTGTGAAGGTTTTGAAGATTTAGATGAAGATGAAAAGTCTGAAGCCGAGTACAGGCACTGTTTTGCAGCAACAGGTGAAACAAAAAGGCTTAAAGAAAGAGTAGAAAGGTTAGAGAAAAAAAGAGATAGAGCTGAAGAAAGCCTTGATAAAACAAAAGATAGGCTTGAATCCCTAACTCAAGATTACCATGACGCTACAGAAGAGGTGAATCAAGTTGCTGAAGAAAGACAGCAAGCAGAGGCTGATTTAAAACAAGAACTTGCAGATATTGATCAGCAAAAGCAAGAAGCTATGATTCAAACTCAAGATCGTATAGAAAGCTTAAAAGCTGAAATTTATAAAGCTCAAGATGCTAGAGTTAAGCTGTTGTTAGATGAAAGAGCCATGTGGACAACAAATAAAATTGCTTGCAGAAAAAAAGCAAATGCAGCTTCAACAGCTGTAGTTCAAAGAGCTTATGCAATGAAAAGAGCTGGAACTACAAACTTAAGTGTTTATGGCATGCTCGCTCAAAGTGGACGAAGTGCGACAGATGAAGGGGTTATAGAGCATAACAGAGTTATGAGAAACTGTACTTCAATAAAAAATCCTGAAAACACAAAAGATACAACTGACTTTGGGGATAACTATCTTATGATGAAGTCTCAACATAAAGCTGCTGATAGACAGCTTCAAAGAACTATTAGACAGCTAGAAAGAAGAATTAAAGTTACTCAAAATCAAGTTAAAGACCAATTAAACCTTCTTACTAATAGCGAGAAACGAGCTATCTCTAACTCTATTCAAAAGCAAGAATTCTTATATAACAAAGCCCAGCAGTTAAAAGAAAAAATTATTAACATTCAATACAAACTAAGAGGCGAAGCTCTTAATCAAATGGCAAAAGAAAATGCTTTAAGATCTGTAGATACAGAACTTCAAGAAGCTGAAGCCAAGCTAACAGCTGCTTCAGTTAATGGCTCAGGAGATGATAAAACACAGGCTTATCACACTGCAGTTAGCCTTATTGATACTGCTGAAGATAGAGACGCTGCTAATAGAGCATGTAATAATGAAACGGCTGAATTAGCTGAGATCAACTCTGATATTGAAGACCTTGAAGTTGCTGGATCAACAGATCCTGCCTCAGATACTGGTGATATTCCTGTTCCTGAGCCAATCAGTGGATCAACTACTGGCGGAGCTGACAGTGGTGACAGCAATAACTGCGAAAGCACGGCAACCTCTGGAGTGAGTCGAGGCTGCACACAACCTTAAAAGAAAACAAACGACTTTTGTCTGCCTGTTTTTTGTCATAACAAGTTTTTAAAATTCTTCCGTACTAAAGTAGGCCGCACCAGGCCTAAAGAGTTCAATTTATATCTATATAATGTATATTTAACTTTACTCGGAGAATCTCATGAAAAAGTTATTAATAAAGTTTCTTATTGGTTTTACTGCTGTCGGCTTTTTATCAGCCTTAGCCTTTGGTATAGGGCTCTATATTTGGTTATGTAGAGATCTTCCAAAGGTTGCTGAGATTGATGATTATAACCCTAAGAAAGTAACGATTGTTTATGACAGGAACGAAGAAAAGATTGGTGAGTTTTTTAGAGAAAAAAGACGTCTTGCAACCCAGGAAGAAATCCCTGACTACTTAGAGCAAGCTTTCTTATCAGCTGAAGACTCTGCTTTTTATAGGCATAATGGAATTAATTTTAAAGCCATCTTAAGGGCAGCAATTAAAAACTTTTTTGCTGGTAGAACGGTTCAAGGTGGATCAACAATTACTCAACAGGTTGTAAAAAAGATTTTTCTTACTGATGAGAGGTCTTATGAAAGAAAAGGTAAAGAGGCTATTTTAGCTAGAAGATTAGAGAAGAAATTTGATAAAGATCAAATCCTAAATCTTTACCTTAACCACATCTACCTTGGAGAAGGTGCCTACGGTGTAGAGATGGCGGCACAAACCTATTTTAGAAAGAGTGCAAAAGATCTTGAGATTAAAGAGGCCGCTTTACTTGCAGGTTTAACAAACAGACCTTCAAAAAACTCTCCACTTAAAAATCCAAAAGCAGCCAAGAGAAGACAACGCTACGTTCTTTTTAGAATGGCAGAAGAGGGTTACATTACTGAAGAGCAAGCCCAAACTGCTGTGAATGAAAACTTAAAAGTATTTTATAAACAAGTTGAAGAAGACGTAGCACCTTACTTTGTAGAAACTGTAAGACAAATTGTATCTGAAAAAATTGGTGATGACCTTCTTTTAGAAGGCGGTCTTAAAATTGTAACTTCTTTAGATAAAAAAGCCCACCTTGCTGCAAAAAAAGCTTCAAGAAAAGGCTTAAGAGATCTTGATAAAAGACAAGGCTTTAGAGGAGCAAAGGCTAATTTAAAAACTGCTGAAGATGTTCAAAACTTTTTAGAAAAAACTAGAAACAACCAAATCAAAAAACACTTTAAATATATTGAAATTGACCCAACAGGAGAAGTAACAGGGCTAATTCAAGAGCCACTCAATCTTACCGTATTTGTAACAGGTTCTGAAACAGAGAAAAAACCAAATCTGCCTGAGTATATTGAAACTGGTGACATGATTAAAGCTATCGTTACTAAAGTCTCTGATAAAGAAGGCCTTGTTTTTCTTAGATTTGCTGAAAGCAGAGGGATAATAAAATTTAAATCTATGAAGTGGGCAAGAAGACCTGATCCACAAGTGCACTCAAGATATGTTGAACTTAAAAGGCCTTCTCTTGCTCTTAAAAGAGGGGATATTATTGAAGTACGAGTAGTAGCTTCAAACATAAAAGATAAAGATGTTCTTAAAACTAAACTTGTTGAAGATATTGAATCTTATGCAGTAGTTGAGCTTGAACAAAAACCTCTTGCTCAAGCAGCACTTCTTTCTTTTGATCAAGAAACTGGTGAAATCATTTCCATGGTTGGAGGTAAGAAGTTTGAAGAAAGTAAATACAACAGAACATATCAAGCTTTAAGACAAACAGGTTCCGCTTTTAAACCTATCGTATACTCTGCAGGACTTGATAAAGGCTTAAAACCCTCAAGTGAGATTCTTGATACTCCACTTGTGTTTGAAGAGATTGTTGCATCTGAAGATTCTGAAAGTGGTGAAGAAGAAATTAAAAAATATAAACCTTCAAACCACTCTAGAGATTTTAGTGGAGCTGTGATCTTAAGAGATGCTTTAGTAAGATCTTTAAACGTTCCAACTATGCATTTGATCAATCAACTTGGTGTAGCTTGGCCAGAAATCTATGCAAGAAGACTTGGAGCTTTTTCACCTCTAAATTCTGATATGACTCTAGCTCTTGGATCAAGTGGTCTTACTTTATATGAGATGACAAAGATTTATTCTCACTTTGGAAGACTTGGTAAAAAGATTTCCCCTCTTCTTATTAGGCGAGTTGAAAACTTAGAGGGCGAATCTCTTATTTCTGATTACAGTTTTGATGAAAAATTTAAAGACCAAATTGAAGAAGCTGATAGAGTCTTTAATGAAAAGGTTTTTGAGCAAATGAGTTTTGGAGATCAACAAGCAGTTTTTCCAAAAGAGCCAAGTGATCAACTTATCACGCCACAAACTGCCTACATCATGACCAATATTTTATCTGGGGTTGTAAAAGATGCCAGAGGAACAGCTCCAAGAGCTCGTGTTTTAAGGCGCCCTGTTGCAGGGAAAACAGGCACAACAAGTGATTATTATGATGCTTGGTTTATGGGCTACTCTGCTCAAGTAGTTACTGGTGTTTGGGTTGGTTATGATCAAGAAAAGAGCCTTGGACGAGGAGAAACAGGTGGTAGAGCAGCTCTTCCTATCTGGATAGACTTTATGAAGGCCGCTCATGAAGGACTTCCTAAAAAAGACTTTGAAGTGCCTGAGGGTATTACCTTCTTAAGTATTGATGCTGAGACAGGGAAAGTACCTACTGCTAGTGCTAAACGTATAGTGAGACAGGCTTTCAAAGAAGGAGCTGAGCCCACTGCAGTGTCTTCAGGAGAAGAAGAGATTGACGAACAAGATCTCTTAAAGGAAGACCTTAATGGATGAGAAAAATTGAGCTTAAGGGAGTTAAGCAAAACAACCTTAAAAATATAGATATTGAAATACCACTTAGGTCCTTTGTTGTAATCTGTGGACCTAGTGGATCGGGAAAGAGCTCCCTTGCCTTTCAAACACTTTTTGCTGAAGGACAAAGGCGCTACCTAGAGAGTCTTTCAAATTATGCAAAACAATTTGTTGGACGCGCTCCAAAACCACTTCTTGATTCAGCTAAAAACATTCCACCATCAATTGCTCTTGAGCAAAAAAACTCTATTAAATCTTCTCGCTCAACTGTTGGAACGCATTCAGAAGTTTATGATTACTTAAGAACTCTTTTTGCTAAAATTGGAACTCCCTTTTGTCCTGATCATAAAACTGAACTTAAAAAATATGACCCTTCATCTGCCTCTGAAGCTGTTATAAAAGAATTAAAAAATAAGAGAGCTTATATTCTTTGTCCCCTTTCTTGGAGTAATAAAAAAGAAGCTGAAGCACTTAAAGATAAAGTTTTAAAACTTGGCTATATTAAATGCGCTAAGCTTGGCGTTGATTCAAGTATTGAAAGCCTTCTTGATTTAGAATTTGATAATCTTCCCCTAAAGGCTAATAAACATTTTCTTGTAGTTGATAGACTTGAGATTAATGAAGATTCTGAGATAAGGCTTTTTGATGCCTTCTCGCAGTCTTTTGAAATTTCTAAAATGCTTTCAGGTCACTCTGAAGCTCAGGTGGTCACTACTACAAAAGAGATAAGAACCTTTAAAGATTTTCTTTCATGTAATAAGTGTGATTACTCTTTTTGGGATTTAAGCCCTGACCTTTTTTCTTTTAACAACACTCTTGGTGCATGCTCTACATGTAGAGGCTTTGGAAACGATCTTGTGCTTGATCCAAAGAAAATCATTCCAAATGAAGAGAGATCTTTAAGAGAAGGAGCCATTGTTCCTTTTGAAATGCCCTCAGCTAAACAAGATAAAAAAGCTCTTATGAAGGCATGTAAAGATTTAAATATTGATGAGAACACACCATGGAAGAAACTCACTCAGATTCAAAGAAAGAAAATCTGGGAAGGTGAAGGAAAGTGGTTTGGAGTTGAAGGGCTTTTTGATTACTTAGAAACAAAAAAATATAAAATGCATGTGAGAGTTTTTATAAGTCGTTTTAAATCTAGCAGGGTTTGTAAAACCTGCAGCGGTAAAAGGCTTAACCCAAAACTTGATCAAGTTAAAATCTCTCAAAAAAGTATTGGAGAAGTCTCAGATCTTCCTTTAGAAGAACTTGTTGCTTGGATTAAAAACTTAAAACTAAAGCCTCATGAAGAAAAACTCACTAAAGAAGTCTTTTTTCAAATATGCTCGCGACTTGAGTTTTTAAATAACATTGGTCTTCATTACTTAAGTCTCTCACGCCCAACTAAAACACTTTCAGGTGGTGAGTTTCAAAGACTAAACATTTCAAACCAACTTGGCACAGAGCTTTCAGACACTCTTTACGTACTTGATGAGCCCACTATCGGTCTTCACCCAAGGGATAACAGGAACTTAATTGAACTTTTAAAGTCTCTTCATGCTAATAAGAATACCGTTGTAGTTGTTGAGCATGATAAAGAAGTTATTGAAGCTGGTGAGTATATTTTTGAAATGGGACCAGAAAGTGGCTCTCAAGGCGGAGAAGTTATTTTTAGAGGAGAGATTAAAGACTTTTTAAAAAGCACTGATTCCCCTACAGCAAATTACATAAGAGCTAGAAACAATTGGACTCCACCTAAAACTCCTAAATTAAGTAAAACTAACTCTATCAAGCTTAAAGGGTGTAAAGGGCATAACTTAAAAAATGTTAACCTAGATCTTCCCTTAAATACCTTTACTTGCATTACAGGAGTGAGTGGATCTGGAAAATCAAGCCTCATCACTCAAACACTCTACCCCGCTATTTTAGAAAAACTGACTGGAGATTTTCAAGAAGGAGCTCTTCCTTATTCAAAAATTGAGCTTCCAAAAGAAATCACTTCTGTTGATTTTATCAACCAGCAAAGAATTTCAAAATCTAAGCGCTCAACTATTGCCACTTACTTAGGTGTTTTTGACACTATTAGAAAGACCTTTGCTTCAACTCCTGAGGCCAAGTTTTCTGGCTTTATGCCAGGGTCTTTTAGTTTAAACACTGAAGGCGGCAGGTGTCCAAAATGTAAAGGCTTAGGCATTGAAGAAATTGATATGCTTTTTATGGATAATATTGAAATTCCTTGCGATGAGTGTGAGGGAAAAAAATACACTTATGAAATTCAGAAAATATACTTTAGAGAAAAAAATATTTGTGATGTTTTAAATTTAACTTGTAAAGAAGCTAAAAGCTTCTTTATAGCAGAGCCCTCGATCACAAAATCTCTTCTTATTTTAGAAGAGCTTGGCTTAAGCTACCTAAAACTTGGCCAAACACTTGATACTTTAAGTGGTGGAGAGAGCCAAAGGCTTAAGCTTTCAAAATACCTTCTTCTTTCAAACTTGAGAAATAAACTCTTTATATTTGATGAACCAACTACAGGGCTTCACTTTAGAGAAGTTGATCTTCTTATTAAAGTTTTTAATAAGCTTGTTGACGCAGGATCAAGTGTTGTTGTCATTGAACATAACCTTGATATTATGGCAGCTTCAGACTGGATGATTGATATAGGACCAGAAGCAGGAAAAGATGGCGGAAAAATTAACTTTTCAGGCACTCCTCTTAAGATCACAAAAAAGGCTGGAAACTTAACTGGTAAATACTTAAAGGAACACGTTGAATGAAGTCTTTTTTAGTTCTTTTTGGTGATTTAAAAAAGAGTAAACTTCTTTTACTAGGAATTATTTTATGTGGAGCTTTTTCTAGTGGCTTTAAAGCAATCATAGCTATTATCACAAAGACTTTAACTGAGCTTATTTTTAATCAAAACAAAGTACTTTGTAGCAGCAGTACTGAAGAAGTAAGCACAAACCTTCTTAATGCAAACTGCTCTTTTAGTGGTGAAATCATTCATAATATTGCAGATTTTATTTCAAGCCCTCCAATATATATTGCAGCTTTTGGAATCGCCTTTGCCACTATTATGGCAAATGTTTTTAGATACATATTCATGTATAACATGAGAAATCTTACTGAATCTAAAGCCGTAGCACTTAGAGAAAAGCTTATGACTCACTACCTTTCTAGTGAGGGTAGAATTAAGAGTGACAGTGATGATAGCTCTGGTGGGCTTATCAGCCGTTTGTTAAATGATGTTCTTATCTATCAAAATGGTCTTGGAAGAATGTCAGAAGCTTTAAAAGAGCCTTTTTTAGTTATCTTCTCACTTATTTACCTTTTTATACTAAGCTGGAAAATCACTCTCTTTTTACTTATAGCTCTCCCCCCTTCACTTTTTGTTTTAGGGAGAATCAGTAAAAGTTTAAAAAAACATAGCTCAAATAACCAACAAACAATGGAAAAACTCACCATGACTCTAAAAGAGAGTCTTGATGGAGACAGAATAGTTCATTCCTTTAATCTTGAAGAAACTATGTTTGCTCGCTTTAGATCTCATACAAGAAAGTATTTACAAACCATTAGAAAAATTATCTCAAGAGAAGAACTTGCAGGCCCTATTACAGAATCTTTTTCAGCAATTGTTCTAGCTTTTACGCTTATTATTATTTACTTCCTCGTTCAAAATGATGGCTTTACTATGGGAGATTTTGTCGCACTCCTTACATCAATTGGTTTCTTAAGTGATTCTTCAAAGAAACTACAAAACGGTTTTGTAAGAATTCAGCAAGGTGTTGTTGCTAAAGAGCGTGTAAACTCCTTAATTCAAAACAGTAGTACTGAGGTCAGAAAAGATGGTGATAAACTTTTTCCTGATCATCTTGACTCGATTCAAATTCAAAATCTACAAGTTAAATTTGGAAACAAAGAAGTCTTAAAAAAAATTAATCTTAAAGTTTCAGGTGGAAAAACCATTGCCCTTGTTGGCCCTAGTGGTTCAGGAAAATCCACTTTTTTAAATGTTTTAGATGGCTACGTTCAAAAATCTAGTGGCGAGGTCTTTTTTAACCAGACAGAGCTTGAAGATATTTCTAGTGAACACTTAAGAAAGAACATATCTCTTGTTTCTCAAGATCCTTTTCTTTTTGATGGCAGTATTTATGAAAACTTAAAATACGCTAAGCCAGATCTTAGCGAAGATGAAGCCTATAAAGTATTAGATCTCGCAAATGCTAAGTTTGTAAAAAACTTTAAAGACGGCATTCACACACAAGTTGGTGAACGAGGTTCTCGCCTTTCAGGTGGAGAAAGACAAAGAGTAAGTATAGCTAGAGCTATGGCGAAAAACTCTCCTCTTATACTTTTAGATGAGGCTACAAGTGCTTTAGACACTCATAGTGAAATAGAAGTACAAAAAGGCCTTAATAAACTTAAACTGAATAAAACCTGTTTTGTTGTAGCTCATAGGCTTTCAACAATCATTGATGCAGATCTTATTGTTGTGTTTAAAGATGGAAAAATTGAAGAAATGGGAAGCCATAAAGACCTTATTAGTAGTAAAGGTCTTTATGCTTCACTTTATGGATAAAGAGTAAATAATGGTTGATACTAATAAAATAAAAATGGATGAGAGCTGGAAAGAAAAGCTCATTGATGAGTTTAATAAAGACTATATGTCTAGTTTAAAAAAATTCTTAAAATCTGAATATGATAAGAAGAAGATAATTTACCCTCCTGCCCCACTTTATTTTGAAGCACTAAATAAAACTCCTTATGATAAAGTAAAAGTTGTGATCTTAGGTCAAGACCCTTATCATGGACCTAACCAAGCACATGGACTTTGCTTTTCAGTAACTCCAGAGGTTAAGCCCCCTCCTTCACTAGTAAATATTTTTAAAGAGTTAAAATCAGATCTAGGAATTGAAACTCCAAAAAATGGCTGCCTTACAGGCTGGGCAGAACAAGGAGTTTTACTTCTTAATGCCACATTAACAGTTGAGCACTCAAAAGCCGGATCTCATCAAAAAAAAGGGTGGGAAGAGTTTACTGATCAAATCTTAAAGAAAGTAAATGAAAAAAAAGAACCTGTTGTATTCATTTTATGGGGAAGCTTTGCTCAAAAGAAAGGGGCTTTTATAGATGATAAAAAACATCTAGTAATAAAGTCCCCTCACCCTTCTCCACTTTCATCTTATAGAGGTTTCTTTGGATCTAGGCCTTTCTCAAAAACAAATGATTTTTTAAAAGAAAATAAAAAAAAAGTTATTGACTGGAAGAGAACTTATAAATTTTAATTAAAAAAGTACACTTCTACACTGCCTGCTTAAGGGAACTCTTCTCAACTAAGCTTAATATTGTATCAACCAATTCATTAGAGTTTGGTAAAGGCTTTGAGAGAACACTTGAGGGCATAAAGTCTTTCATAGCCACACTGTGCTCAAGATCGATATGACCACTAATAAAAACAATGGGACCTAAATAGTTGTTTTGACGAGATAGTTTTGCTAATTCAAATCCATCAACTTTAGGCATTTTTACATCTGTTATAATAAGGTCGAAATCATTTTCTAAAATCTTTTCAACCGCAAGGTGGCTCTCAGCTAGAGTCATAACTTGAAAATAGTCTGATAAAACCACTTCAAGATACTCTAGCACCTCCCACTCATCATCTACGATAAGAATTTTACGCTTTTTACTAAACTGATTCAAAGTTGCAGATGTGAAAGTTTCTTCATCAATTTCTACATCTGCAATACTATTTACCTCTAATACTTCTTTATGTTTGCCTAATAAGATACTAAATTCCGTCCATCTTCCTTCTTCAGATTTTACACTTAGTTGTCCTCCCAAATTCTCAATAATTTGTTTTGAGAGAGCCAAACCTAGCCCCGTTCCCTTTCCAACTTCCTTAGTTGTAAAAAATGGATCAAAAATCTTATTTCGCACTTCCTTTGGCATACCCCCAGCATTATCAATAAACGAAATCTTCAACTGACCCTGGTCAACATCAGCTATCTTAACTTTAATATATTTTTGCTCAGAATTTTTTACCGATTTAAATGCATCACGACTATTAGCAAAAAGATTTTGAAAAACACCGAATAGTTGATTTAAGTTAGCCTCAACTATTGTTGTTTCTGAACAAACCTCTAATTTAAAATCTATATTTTCAACTTTAAATTTATTTTTGAGCAAATCAAAACTTTCATTTATGGCCTCGACAACACATACAGCACCTTTTTTCCCGTTTTCATTTTGCCTTGATAACTTAAGCATTGATTTAATAATTTTCGCCATTCTATCAGACATCTTAAGAATCCTAGAGAGATAATCTGATTTTTTTTCTTCACTTAGATTATGACCCCTTACTCTAAGCAAATCAGCAAAGCCTTTAATTGCCGCAAGAGGATTATTTAACTCGTGTGCAATACCTGAAGCCAATGTCCCAAGAGCCGCCATTTTTCCAGCCTGGGCTAATTGCAAATTAATAGCTTTGTTTCGCTCTAGCTCTGTCATCATCTCTTCTGATGAAAGTTCTAAGGACCTTTTCAACAAATAAATACTATCTTCATATTGTGAGTATGTCAGTTCAATTCTATCTAAGAACATTTTCCACTTCTCTAAAGATTCAGGTGTTTTATCAACATCTAACTGCATCTTTTTTAATTGTCGTAGCAAGACAGTTTTAGATGGCTTCATGCCGCTTCCTTCTCCGTAAGGGACATCATTGTTATGGATTGATTGTGCAACTCACAAGCCTTGTCTTCTGTTGAAACACCTATTTCGCCATAAGAGTAAAAACCTATCATACTCAAATCGATAGAATAAGCCTCTGATACGGCTTCAATTTCTTCTTCCACTCTCTCACCTAAAACTAATCTTCGCCCAACGCAACTTACTACAAAAATAGCTGATTGTTCCTTATTCATTGGTATCTCTGGATGATAGATATTCGCACCTGCTTCGGATGCAGCCTGAATTAGCTTATCATTGTTCGCATACATAAGCTGCACATAATGACCCTCTGGCATAGATCCCGCAAAAGTTAAAGACTTCGTTTTTTCATCAATTGCTAATAAAGTTCTTACAAGCTTATTAGTATCTGAGCTGCTTTTTCTGATTTGCAAAGGATAAAAAAGTCCGCTTACCGGCAGGTCAGATGACTTATCTCCTAAGTATTTTTTATATAAATCTAAGGCTGGAGTATCATTAATTTCAAATAATACATTACCCGAACTCTTTGTAATAATTCGCTCAGGCCCGAACTCTTCCCAGCCACCCCCTGATGAGTTATTAACTTCAAGGTTTTTACCATAAAACCCAACGCCAACTACACCAGATTCAATAATCTTACCCTTATATACTAGCCAAGTTTTATCAAAGGATTGTCCATCTCCTGCCATGCCTCCAATAACCTTTACGTTATTTCGAAAGTTTTCACTCAAACCCAGACAAAGAGCACTACCATCAACATTTAAACCGTCAGATATAACCAGAACAGCTTTTAAGTCATCTTTTTCCAAGCGAGCACTTAGTTCGTATCCTAGATGCTTATTATCTTTAAACTCATCAAGAACAAGAAGTTCGCTTTTGATATTTGATCTTTCCATCTTCATAACTTTACAACTTATTGAGCCATCTAAAACTTCACCATCTAAAATTTCACCTGATGTCGAGCAGCCTATAATATGTGAGTCTGGAAATTTAACCCTAATAGTTTCAAACAGCTCCTTGCTTTTATAAAAGACTGGTGAACAAAACATACTAACCAAGGTATTTCTAGAGTCCATTCTTGAACATTCTTCAAGGCCCTTCCATTCTTTTGTTTTTAATGAGTAACTAAAGCTTTTTACTTACATTGAGGTGACCTCTCTTTATTTTCATAACCAATTTTTGATCGGATGCCATCAGGGGACTTTCAAGTAAAACTATTCTTTACATTTCCTATTGCTGTGCTGTAGCGGAAAGTAAATGATACTAAAGATACATATTTAAGATGTTTATGGATTTTTTTTAGAAATATCAATAAAAATTAATTTACATTCAGAAATAGAAATTTAAGGCACTTTGGTCTAGTATCGTCTAAAAATTTCTCACTCTCTCTCAAGTTGTCAAAAATTTAGACGATAGGTATGTAAGACTTTTTTACACTTTATTTTAATTAGGAGATAAGAAGAGATGATTAATTGGGATGAGTTTGAACATATTCACGTAATCAGAAAACTAAAGCATATAATTGGTTCATGGTGGAATGTTGATGTTGTATTTACTGATGATAGAGGAAATCCACGTTTTGGAGGACTAACTGATCACAATACTTCAAACCCTGCACTTTTAGAACTTTTTAAAAAAGAAAATGTTGTCGAGTCATTTACAGAGTGTACGAAAAAATCAATTGATGACTTAAAAATGACTGATAATAGATACAGTCTTAAAAGATGGGACGCTCTAGGTTTTGATATGGTTGTTTTTCCAATCTTTATTGAAAATGATTTTATGGGAACAGTTGTAGCTACTGGTTTTTTAAAAGAAAAAGCAGACAATCAATTAGTTGAAATCAGAGAACGCTTAGCTCTTTTTGGCTTAAACAGTGATATAATTGAAAATTCAGTGTCAAAAATTAAAACAATTGATGATAGTGATAGAGATCATTTTATCGAACTTGTTGAGCTTGTTGGACAAGAGGTGATCACTCTTCATTTAGAAATCACTATGAGAGAAAATAGAATCAATGAGCTTAATAAAGAATTAGGCAGTAGATATAAGTATGACAATATGATTGGTAAATCTAAGCCAATGCAAGAACTCTACAGCCTACTTGATAAAATCAAGCAAGCTGAAAGTACGATTTTAGTAAATGGTGATAATGGTACCGGTAAAGAGCTTATTGCTAAATCAATTCATTATAATTCTCCAAGAAAAGATAAAGCGTTTATCATTCAAAACTGTTCAGCTTTTAATGATAATTTACTTGAGTCAGAACTTTTTGGGCATGCTAAAGGATCTTTTACAGGTGCTGTAAAAGATAAAAAAGGCCTTTTTGAAATGGCACACAATGGAACTTTCTTCCTAGATGAAATTGGTGACACCTCTCCTCAAATGCAGGTAAAGCTTTTAAGAGTTTTACAAGAAGGAACTTTCACTCCAGTTGGAGCAACTGAACAAAAACGTGTAAACGTTAGAGTAATTGCCGCAACAAATAAGAACTTAAAAGAGATGGTTGAAAAAGGTGAATTTAGAGAAGACCTTTATTACAGACTTAACGTTATTAATATAAAAGTTCCTGCTTTAAAAGACAGAAAAGAAGATATTCCTTTCTTAGCAGAGTTCTTTTTAAATAAAGCATCAGAAAAAGAAGGTACTAAAAAAGTTCTTACAAAAAGAGCCTTAGAAAAACTCTATGACTATGCTTGGCCAGGTAACGTAAGAGAGCTTCAAAACGAAGTAGAAAGACTCATTGTATTAAGTGGTGGAGAAACTAAAATCACTTTAGATATGCTTTCACCTAAAATTGTTGAAGCTTCTAAAAGCAATAAAGTTCAAGGTTCAAGAGTTCATGGTAAACTTAAAGATGCACTTGAAGAACTAGAAAGAGAAATGATTAAAGAAGGCTTAAGAAGAACTGGCTGGAATAAATCACGTTTAGCTAAAGAGCTTGGAATCAGTAGAGCTGGTTTAATTATGAAAGTTGAAAAGTATCAACTAGAAAAAAGAAAGATTGCTAAATAGCTTTTTTAATTCTTTTTATCTTTAAACAAAAAAAGGCTTAGTTTTATCTAAGCCTTTTTTATTGAGGATCGATGTTTTAATATTAATATATTAAATTCCTGTACAAACTCCAGCAATCTCGTCTATATCCCAAATAGCTTTAATGTCAGCATCTCCATAAGAAAGAAAAGCTAGCCTTCCATTTGAACATGATTGTTCATCAGTTGATAAATCCACTGAAGGAGCCTTACAGCCCTCTACAAACATCGCCGCGCAAATAAGTGCCTCTTTACCTTTTTGAATTGAAGCACTATTGCAGTTAATATAGGCCTCTTCAATATTACAACCCGCTCCTTTTAAAACGTTTGAAAACGTGACCTCACACTCTTCAACGCTGTCTTTTAAACAAAAACTATTGATGTCATGTGCAAAACTCGTCGACACCATAAAAATACTTAGTGCTGCTATTAAAATTTTCATAAATTATTCTCCTTCTATCATAAGAATTAGCTACTCTTTGTATAGGTATAGCAAAACTTATGCCCTCTATAATCTAACACCTTAGATTTGAGGCATCTATTTTGACAAAAACTGTCAGTTAGAGGAATTAAATTTTATAAGAAAGTCGCACACTTACCTACAGGCTCTTCTAAAGAGGTAAGTATTTTCCTAAAAAATGGCAACTTCCTAGCAATTCTATTCGTAATTTCTAAACTAAAAAAAATACGCCTATCTCCAGAATACTTCGAGGCTGTAAAGGTTGTGTATGGTGGAAATGCAAAAGGTGACGGGTTCCAAGCACCTTGAGTAGCATTCTCAGTGACCCCTCGTATTATACCTGCCGGAAGAAGCTCTCGCTCAACATAATACATTGCCTCACCTCTTTCTGCTCGAACTGATTCATAACCAGCGTGAGCTAATGTAGTAAACTCAACTGTTGGGGTATATAGTTTTTTAAGCTTCAGGCTCTCTTGATGAAATTGAATAACTAGTCCACCCTTTTTAGCTTTGAAAATACTCACACCTACGAGTAACAAGTGACCTTTTTGAGGAACTGCTCTTCTAGGCACACCAAAAGCAAACGATACCCCTACTTGAGCAAAAATACCCAGAGAGTTTTCTTTTAAAAAAGCTTTTGGATTTTTAAAAAAAGCTAACTCAAGATCATCCATATATGATTCCGTCACGCCAAGTGAATGAACATATCCTCCTATTCGCTGTAAGCTTTTTTTAGTCCAAGAAAACATGGAAGAAAATAACCTTTGGTGCAACTTCCTTTTATATTCAGGAACACTATCTTCTACTTGGTTCATATACTTACCATAAAAGACTTCAAGAGTTTCAATCTCTTTAGGGCTCATACTGTTAAATACTCTGATTTCATCCTCAGTAAGCCTTCCTTGTACATGATCAGGAATTTCAAATCTTGCTACAGCAGAAAAAGAAAATATCCATAAAAAAACTAAGAAAACGAACCGCATTTCATTTTAAGTGCAACCACTGTGCTAAGGCTATTTAGTAGAAATTCACACTAAAACACTTACTTTTTTTACTTTTATACTTTTAAAGTTAAAACTACATATGAATTTTATTCCATTTAAAATGACAAAATTTGTCACTTTAAAATCCTTAGAGGGACTCCTTTCCCTTTTAAAAATAGATACTTTCTTGACAGTTCTAAGAGTTTTTACAAGTAGGGATTTAAAAATTCTCATCTAGAGCTAGCTATTATAGAACTTAGGTTAAGGCTGTTTTCATTTAAAAGGATCGCCTTTAAAACATAAAATGAATAAGGAATATGAAGTAAGCGACTATGTTAAAACTCATAAATACTAATGATGCTGTTTTTAATACACATCAAAATCCAGATCAAGAAGCACTCTTAAAGTGCTTAAGAGTTTTAAAACAAGTTTTAGGACTTGAAGCTAAACTTGGCACTTATGATGCCAGTTCTCACTTTTTTAATCTTCTTTGTAAACTTTCCATTGGAAATGAATATATCGAAGTTGAAGGCAAAGTCTTTATTCCAGTTATGAGAAACCATAAAGAGTTCTGGGGGTTTATAGAAATTATGAGTAGTTCAAAAATTATTACTAAAGCACGTATTAAGAAAGCTGTTGATGCTGTTCAAGATATATTAGTATCACAAATTCAACCTCTATCTTTTATTCAAAGCCTTGATCATATCAATTATGATGGCAAACCTTTTTCAATCTATATTGAAACCTTAAGTGAGCTTGACGGAAAACGCATAGCTTCTGATATTTTTGCTGAATATGACTTTACAAACTTTCTAGATCTGTCTGAATGGATTAACAGCAATAACCAGTCACTTAGCATTAAAGATTTAAGAGAATTAAGAAATACTCTACTTTATGTACCTGAAACCCTAGAATTAAGTGCAGAGCAAAGAGCCACTATAACTCTTTTCTCACTTTTACCTACAGAAATGAAAGGGGCTTCTTTAATGATTCACTCTTCTGTTCCTTGGAAAAGTGTTGAAGAAAACATCATACAAGAAAGAGAATTTCTTGTTCACTTTGCCAAAAGAAAATACTCTTTTGCTAAAGAATATAAACCAACAAGTCTACTAAACTAGCCTCAAGGCATACTCTATTATTGTTTATATAATTTAAAGTGCTATATTTAGTATATGAGCATGCAGTCATATATAAACTCTTTCTTGAAAACTTCAGATTTTAAGACTCAAAAACTTGCCGGAGATGCTGGCTCTAGGGTTTACTACCGACTAACGGATCACGAAAATAAAACCTATATCCTTATGGATTATTCTGATGATCAAAAATCCATCAATGATTTTTTAGACATTCAAAACTTATTAACTAAAAATCAAATCTCCTGTCCTAAAATCATTAGTCATAGCAAAGAAGACAAGCTCCTTATTATTGAAGACTTAACAGACTACTCTCTAGAAGAAGCCTTTAATGAGAACAAGTACTTTAAATATTATGAGCAAGCCATTTTAAATCTTACAAAACTTCATAACTTAAATAGCTCAGTTGAAGTTATAAGCTCTAGAGCCTTTGATTATGAAAAATTATTCTGGGAGGCTGAGTTTGCAATTAAACACTTAAACTCTCTCTTTGAAATTTCTGACACATCTGCAACAAAGGAGCTATCAGAAATATGTAAATCTCTTTCATCACTTCCAAAAGTAATTTGTCATAGAGATTTTCATTCAAGAAATATTATCATAAAAAATGATCAAGCGTATTTTATTGACTTTCAAGATGCTCGTATGGGCCCATGGCAATATGATGTGGTAAGCTTACTACATGATTCTTATATCAGTTTAAGCATTGATGAAACAGATAAGTTATTAAAACTTTACTTAAAAAACATTAACTTTAAGCTTCTTGATAACTGGAAAGACTCTTACCGGCTACAGCTTATACAAAGAACCTTTAAAGCATGTGGCAGCTTTGCAAGCCTTAAAAATCTTAAAGGAACAGATAGGTACCTAGAATACTTGCCGATATGTTTAAATTTATTAAGAAAAGAAACTCATGATTTTAAAAATTTAAATAAGTATATCACTAACATTTGTGATTCAGATAAAGGGATTATCAAATGATAAATACAGGCTTTTTGCTCTGCGCAGGATTTGGCACTAGATTTCAACCTCACACACAATTCATACCAAAACCTGCAATGCCTTTTTTTAATCTTCCTATTGCTCTCTACCCCGCTGGCCTACTTAAACTTCTTGGAACCAAAGAAATACATTACAATTCTCATCATCTAAGTAATGAACTTGAGACTGCTTTAAATCCCTACTTAATTAATAAGCCTGTGTTTGAAAAAGAAATCCTTGATAGTGCTGGTGGAATTTTAAATGCTCAAAACATATTAAAAACCGAAGACCACTTCTGGGTTGCAAACGGAGATTCTTTTGTAGCTATTGAGAATCTAGATGAAATCTCTTTTTTTATGAATGAGCATATTAAAAGAGATCATTTAGCAACTTTCTTCTGCATTAAAAGACCTGAAGAAGTTAAATCTGGTCTAGAGTTTGATGGAAACAATAATCTAACAAAAATATCATCTCATTCTAGCGCTGCTCATTTTATAGGTTTTTATATATTAAATAAAAGAATCTTTAACTACATTAAAGAAAAACCAAGTCATATTTTTAAAAACGTTATTCTGCCTCTTGTTGGCAAAGAGAGTATTAAAGTAGCTTACCTTAAGGATTCAACTCGCTGGCATGAAACCGGCTCTGAAGATCATTTTATTAAGGCACATAAAAGTGAAACTGCGCATATCTTTAATAAAACTGATAAATCATTCGTGTCTAGAGTTCATGAAATTTGGAACCCTGATTATAAATCTGACCTTTATGCTTTTTTAAATACAAAAGTATGGGGGTTAGACGAACACGCTCAGGCAAAAAGTGAGTTTACCTGTGTTCCAAAAAATTTTAATGGAGATATTAAACTCTTAAGTAACTCAGTCGTTGCAACTCATCAGGTATTACCAGATCAAGTTTTTAAAAATAAAGTTTTAGTAGATGCATCCCAGTGGAATTAAAGGCTTTTTATCAAATAAAAATTCCTTAGGATAAGGTATACCCCAAAATTTCATTGCAGCTAAAAGAGCAAAAGCTCCACCTTCAACAGCTTGAATCGGCCAGTTCATATCTTCACTGGTGCAAACTTTTGAATCACAAAATTCATAAGTTAACCTATTTAAAAAGTAGTGATTTAAAGCACCACCACCACCAACAACAAGCTTATCAAACTTTATTTTTTTTAAATCTTTTAATAAAAATTGAATTGTTATTTCAGAAAAAGTTGCCACTTGATCTTTTAAAGAGAGCTTCTTCATTTTATGAAGCAGTTTTTTAAAATCTTTATCAGAAAAATCTTCTCTTCCACAAGATTTTGGAGTTTTTCTTTTATAAAAAGAGTGGTTTTTTACATATTTTAAAACAAGTGAAACATCTGGAAGACCTGACAGCGCTATCTTTCCACCTTTATCAAAATTTTTGTTATAAAGACATTCAACAGCTTTATCCACAAAAACATTCCCTGGTCCAAGATCCGTTGCATAACCGGCTCCTTTAAAAGGCATATAAGTGATATTTGTCATACCACCAATATTTAAAAAAACAGTGCTTTTATTTTTTTCTGAAAATACTTCATTATGAAATGATGGGGCCAAAGGAGCTCCCTCTCCACCAAAAGCTACATTTTTATTTCTAAAGTTAGCAACTACAGGAACTCCAAAACTTGTTAAAAAAGAAGGCTCTCCAATTTGAAGAGTTGCTTTAGGGGGATTATGAAAAACGGTTTGCCCATGTAGTCCAATAAGATCAAACTTCCACTTCTTCTTAGTTGTAATCTTATTTAAAGACTTCTCATAAAACCTACCAAGCTCGTAGTGGACTTCTGTAGCTGCTCTAAAGTCGAGTTCATTCTCACAAATCTTTAAAAGCTTATCCTTTAAAGGTTTAGGAAATTTAACTTCTCCTTTATCTATATATTTTACCTTATCAATCTTGCTTCCACGCTTCGTAACATCTGTTAAAACAAAATCAACACCATCTAAACTTGTTCCACTCATTATTCCAATAATTTTCATAAGTTTATATTAGTCTAATTTTAGGTTATTAAACAATTACAGACTTTAGGTCTGGGCCAAAGCTAGTCTTGCCCTATGAATGCTGCTTTCGTAGTATTGAAGAGGTGAATCTTTTAAACTTTTTCTTTATTTTTTTTATCACTTTATCAATACAGTCAAATGCTGATTTAAGGTGTTTTAACATTCAGCGTGGTGATGAACTCAATAAGAATGATTATATTTTAGAATCAGCAACTTTTAAAGATAATAAAATACAGAAAAAAATCTATATTAAAAAAAATGGACTCATTTCAAAAAAGAAAGTCGAATCAAATGCTGATTTCATTGCAAAAGAAAAGAAGAACCTCGTAATTAAAGATGAGTTTTTAATCGATTTCATTATGTCCAAAAAAATGACCCCAGAAACCGTTTATGAAGTTTCAACTCAAAGTGGCACTGCGCACTTTAAAATGAAGGATTCAAAATCTACGATTTCAAAACTTGAAGTAGAAACTAAAGGTGGTCAGATTAACTTAGATGTTCGAAATAACGGCTTTAAAACTGAAATTAATAAGATCTCTTTTTTAAAGTCTAATTTAAGTCTTTTACCTTGCGACCTTGAAACTCGAGCAAAAATCTTTGAAAATAAAGACGTTAATTTATTTATAGGAGAAAAAATTGCTCAGGCTGTTCATAAGTAGACTACTTGCACTCATCCCCCTACTTTTTGCAATCTCTACAGTTACTTTTTTTCTCATCCATCTTATTCCAGGTGACCCTGTTGATCTTATGCTTGGAGATTATGCCACAGATCAAGACAGAGCAGAATTAAGAGAAGCTCTTGGTTTTACAGGTTCTTTATTTTCACAGTACTTAAGTTTCTTAGTTAATTTAGTAAAATTAGATTTTGGCAAATCAATTTTTAGTGGTGTTGCCGTATCCTCTCTTCTTTTTGAGCGCCTTCCAGCTACTATAGAACTTAGCCTAGCTTCTATTATTTTAGCTGTAGGCTGGGGAATCCCTGCTGGAGTTCTTACAGCTAGTACAAAATCAAAGACTGTTGATTTTTTTGGAACTTCTGTAGGCGTTTTAGGAATGTCTCTACCTGGGTATTTCTTGGGTCCGATTCTTATTTGGATTTTTGCGGTTTTATTTGGAATACTTCCTGTAGGAGAGCGCGGAGGAGTGAGCCATCTCATCCTTCCAAGTTTAAGTTTAGCTCTTCCTCTTGGAGCAATATTGATGCGAATGACAAGAGCTGCAATGAAAGAAGAACTTACAGAAGACTATATTAAAGTAGCTTATTCAAAAGGCATCACTAAAAGAAAAGTTTATTTTAAACATGCTCTTAAAAATGCACTTATGCCTGTTGTTACTCTTATAGGTTTACAAATTGGTATGCTTTTAACAGGAACTGTTATTACAGAAACTATTTTTAACTGGCCAGGTCTTGGGACCTTACTCTTTGATGGAATACAACAAAGGGATTATCCTATTGTTCAAGGCTGTATTTTAGTGATTGCGACAATCTATGTTTTAGTAAATTTTGTGACAGACTTAAGCTATTCCTTCATTGATCCAAGAGTTAAAACGAAATGATAAAAACTTTTAAAAACCCCTTTTTTAGTGTTGGCCTTCTGCTTGTTTCTATCTTTGCTATAATAAGTTTTTTTAGCCTAAGTATTGATTTAAATTCAGCTAATGAAATCAATTTAAGTAATAAGTTTCAAGCTCCTAACTTAGTAAATCTTTTTGGAACTGATGAAACAGGGGCTGATCTTTTTAAGAAAGTGGCAATTGGTGCAAGAATCAGCCTTGTTATTTCATTTTCAGTTGTTTTCTTTAGTTTAATCATTGGGCTTATCTATGGATCTGTTGCTGGTTATAAAGGCGGAAGAACTGATCAGTTTATGATGAGAATACTAGATCTTTTCTATGCATTTCCTGGGTTCTTACTCGCTTTAGCACTTGTTTCAGTTCTTGGTCCATCAGTTAAAAACCTTATCTTTGCTCTTACTCTCACAGGCTGGACTGGCTTTGCTAGACTAATTAGAGGTGAAATTCTTTATTTAAAAGAAAAAGACTATATCCAAGCTGCAACAGCTTTAGGAAACAGTTCAACAAGGATTGTATGCCGCTATATTTGGCCAAACCTTTTTGGAGTTCTTCTAGTTCAATGTACTTTCTCTCTTGCAGGAACACTGATTGTAGAATCTGGCTTAAGTTTTTTAGGGCTTGGAGCTCCAGCACACATACCAACATGGGGCTCTTTACTAAATACAGGAAGGTTCTATCTTGTTGAGGCGTACCATATTGCACTCTTTCCTGGCCTATGTATTGTCTTTCTCGTTTTAGGCTTTAACCTACTAGGGGATGGTCTAAAACAAGTGCTAGACCCGAAAAAAAATTCTGTCGTGTAGTTTTGTTTTATTCTATAATTTTTAACAGAAATCACGCATAAGAGGAGTCTTTTAAATGGACACAAAAAAAGTTAAATTAGCGCAGTTTTTATGGACAGGTCTAAAGGGGACAAAACTTACACCTGAGGAAATAGACTTCTTAACAAACACTCCTGTTGGGGGCGTGATTCTTTTTACAAGAAATTATGAAAGCCCTGAGCAAGTTTATAAATTAAATAAGCACATCCAAGATATTTCAATTTCAAACGGTTTAAAAGTTCCTGCTGTAATTGGAGTTGATATGGAAGGCGGGCGTGTAGCAAGGTTTAAAGATCCCTTTACTATTTGGCCTCCAATGAACAAGCTTGGTGAAAAGCAATCTCCAACACTAGCTTATGATTTTGGAGTAGCCATGGGAACAGAGCTTCGAGCTGTTGGAGTAAATTTTGATTTCTCACCTTGTACCGACACAATATTAAATGATGAAAATGATGTTATTGGAGATAGGGCTTTTTCAAATGACCCTGAAGAAGTTGGTAAAGTTGCTTCTGGAGTGATTAGAGGTTTTAAGAAAGTAGATATGTTAAGCTGTATTAAGCATTTTCCAGGACATGGCTACACTAAAGCAGATAGTCATGATGAACTTCCAATAGATGATAGAAAGCTAGAAGATATTATTGATATTGATGCTTTTAGAAGAGCTTTAAGAAGCAAGCCTGAATTTTTAATGCCAGGTCACCTTATGTTTCCAAATGTTGACCCAGACTACCCTGTCACGCTCTCAGAGAAGTGGATTAAAGATATTTTAATTGATGATATGGGAACTAGAGCTTTTATCATGACTGATGATTTAGAGATGGGAGCACTTCAAAAGTATGAACTAGATTACTTAGTTGAAAGAACTTATAACATTGGTTTTGATCAACTTCTTTTTTGTCATGGCCATGAAAAAGCCAAAGAAGCTTTAGAGATACTAAATGAAAAAGTAGAACTTGATATAGAAAGATTTGATAGAATCATGGACTTTAAAGAAAGTACAAATCTTTTAGGCCCTGAAAGTTTTGATTCATCTAAAATTGGAGCTCAAGATCATAAGGATTTAGCTAAAAAAATTGCTGAATAAGTTAACCACGGTAAGCTATTAGTCATTAATTTTTGACCTTATTATTAAATAAAAAAAGCTCATTATTAATTAATGAGCTTTTTTTATTTTCTTATATTTCTTTCTTTTTATAAAGATCTAATAAACCTTCTTAAAAGCCTGTTAAACTTTGCTGGTCTATCAAGATGTATTGCATGTCCAGCTCTGTTTACTCTAATGATTTGATTCTGCCAAAGAGTTGGTAAAATTCCGCCTGCTTTTAAATCTTCTAAATAGTTGATATTTACAAAAGCTTCTTCTTCACCATAGAGAATTGCTATAGGAATATCGTCTGTAGGATCTTGTGGATCACCCTGAAGGCCTTGAAGAACTTGTAACTCATCTGGAAGAGCTGGAGCTCCTGGAGGAAGTAGTCCTAAAGCCAGAACACCTAGTGAACTTCTAAACCTGTCATCAGATCTATGAAGGGCATCTTCTAAAACAAAGTAAGGGATGTTTCCACTTAGTCTTCTGTTGTTTTTAAAGAAAGCTCTGGCGTATGCCTCACCTATTGAGTCAGCATCAGAAATTGGAGCTGGAGCGTAAGGGGGAACAGCGTCATCAAAACTAGCATTTAAGTTAAAACCAATTGGGGAGTTAGGATCAGCCTGAAAAGAAAAACCAAAAGAAGCTAAGATACTTAACCCTGCAACACCTGGAACATAAGGCCCAATAAATGGAGGCTGTTGACTTGGAGCATTTGCACCAGCTGGAGCAGTTCCAAAAATGAAAAGCCCTTTAGCATTTGGGATAAGCCCAGCACCTTGAGCAAGTAAGAGAATATCTCCTCCTAAACTCCATCCAACAAAGACTTCAGCTTGAACATCAGGATCATTTGCCACTCTCGCTACTGCTTCTAAAAGACCTGTTTGATATTCTGCAAAACCAAGTGGAAGGCCATTTGGTTGAGTAGGAAGCGGAAGACTTTCATCAACTTTTGAAGCTAAACCGTGACCTGGAAGATCCAGTAAAAAAAGTTTTCTATTTCTTCCAAGGCTTCTTCTTACTTGCTCTACGTATGATCTAGCAGATGAAGAGTTACCATGAACTAATAAAACAGCAGGGCCTCTATTACCACGACTTTTATATATTGGAATTTCTATATCCGGAAAGCTTGGAAGACTTACCGTCTTTAAAATACTTAAATCTGTACCGCTTAAGTCAGAACTAGCAAAAGATATACTGCTAAAAGACAGACACAAAAGAATCAGGCTCATTTTTTTTAACATATTTTCTCCTTATTTTATGAAATGTTAATAAAAAGAAAATAAAACATAATTTGTTTAGTTCACAGTCCGGGAGTTGAAGTCTAGACGTTGGTATCTTTTTTCTTAAAAGTTGGTCAATGCTAAAAAAAAGAGCTCTTTATTTAAAGAGCTCTTTTAGAAATTAAATTATTTAACTAATTTAATATAACTAATTATTCACTAGCATCACATGAAGCTATATCTTCTTGAAATCCTTGCATCATTTTATTATGAGCTGATCTTAGTTCATGCCTAAGAGCTTTAGCTGCTTTTAATAAACTTTGAGCTAAATCTTTTCTCTTAGCCTTACAATCACTTGCAAAAGCTTTCAGTGCTGCTTTTCTTTGATCAAGAATCGCTTTATAAGCACTTCTATGACTGTCTTTTAAAGACTTTCTCTCAGCCCTCATCTCTACAGCTAACTTTTTACATTCACCAGATTTTCTAGCTTCTTTATCACTTCTACAAGCCTTCATCTTAGCTTTAATAGAACTATTTAAATCAGCTCTAGCGGCTTTATGCTCAGCTCTTAATCTAGCTAGAATTTCTTTAAATTCAGCTTTAATAGATTCTCTTTCTTTTTTATGATCTAAAGCCATCTCTTTAACTTTAGTTTTTCTATCTTTTAAAGCTTGG
>CALLAU010000068.1 GCA_938002015.1 uncultured Bdellovibrionales bacterium | reverse complement strand
ATTAGGTATCTCGCTAAATTAGCTCAATATGAAGTTCAAGGTAGAGAAAGAGATCTTAAGACTATAAAAAAGATTATAGATAAAACTGATTGGGAAAAAGTAAAGACGAATCAATATGTAAAAAACAAGCTCTCTGAATTTAGTAAAAAGGTTTTGCTAAATGCTCCTGATTCTGAATATGCTTGGAATCTTCTTGATAATCTTGGCTTACGCCAAAAACTTATTGAAATGGATGGTAATCAAGAAGGCGTTGTTGAAAGCTTAAGTTGGTGGATGAATAAAGAACCTTTAAGGTCAAAACCTTTAGGGACTCAAGGTAAAAAAGCAAAAGAAATTTTTGGAGAAGCAGAGATCATTCTCACTCATGAAACGAATTCATTTTTGGCTTATGAGAATATAACACGTTCTTCAAAAGGCTTGGCTAATGCGTTTATTTCTAGAGAGGGCATTGCTGGGGAGGCGGCGGCCTTTGGTGATGGTTTTTATACAAAAATTGGAGATACAGGAGCAAGAGGAACAGGGCTTTCAATACGCTTTGTTTTACATCCTGAAGCAAGAGAGGGAAGAGATTTTATAAGAGGAAATTCTTTAGATTTTGTGATTGTAAGAAATAAGAATGCTCTTACGCTGATTCAAGAAAATATCAATTTAAGTCTTATTGATTATTTAAAACTTCTCTCTTCGGGAGAAATTGGACCTAAAGATAAAGGTCTTCTTGAAAAGTTTAATCGTAAATTTAGAAGACTTTCTGTTGACTCAAAAGAATTTAAAGAAGCCGAGAGGTTTGTAAGAGAGAGCACATTTATCGCAAAAGATTTGCCAAAAGATTGGGGAACCCAATCTGTGTTTGAAATATCGAACTTTGATCAACTAATAGGTTCATATATTGGAGGGAGAACAGCACATTTTAAACTTATAGTGCAGGAGTTGTCAAAAGTAGAGAAATTTACAAAAAAACATCTTAAATGGCTAAAGCGAATTATTGAAGTAGGAACTGTAGACCATGAGATTGTTGAGAGTATTTTAAAATATGATTACTGGCTTAAGCATCCAGAGATAGTAGAGATGCTGATCGAAAAAGATAAAGTCGATGATATTTTAATCATACAGCTCTTAAGCCAAAAAGGCTGGGAGCAATATCCTTACCTTGTTGAAAAAATTATGAAAAAGAATCAAGTAAACCACTTAGTTGTACAACATATTCTAAGCGAACTACATTGGTCTCATCAAGAAGCTTGGCTAACTACTTTAGCTAAGAAAAGCCAGTGTGATCAATATATTATTCAGTATCTTTTATCTAAAAAAGAGTGGAAACATAGAGAAGACGTGCTTGATCAAATTGTTGATCGAGGAAAAGCTGATCATCTTATTGCAGAGCTGATTTTGTCTAAAGGTCATTGGGCACATAGAGTAGATATTTTGAAAAAAATTTTAGAGCGTGGAGAAGTTAACTATCAACTTATACACCATGTTTTTTCTACTAATATATGGATTGATTACCCTGAGCTTCTCTCATATTTTTTTGAAGAAACAGCACTCGACCTAAAAATACTAATAGAGAAAGTTCTATCAAAGCCTGAATGGAAGTTAAGTAAAGATCAAATTGATGAGCTTTACAATAAAGTTAAAGGGACTAATTTGGTGAATCCTTTTGTTCGTTTTGTTTTATCTCAAGAACAGTATATCGGCCATTCAGATATCGTTAAAGATCTTTTAAATTCACCGTCAGGAGGACCTACTGCGGTTTCAGAATATATCTTGACTCAAAAGCATTGGGCGGAGTTACCTCAAACTGAAGTTTGGATTGAGCAACTCATTTCAGATCAGGCTATGCATCGTTACTTGGTAGCAAGTGTGTTTTCTAATGAACTATGGGCTCATAGAGAAGATTTACTTGATAAAATAATTGAATCTGCCAGACCTGATTTTTTTGATAAGCTTATTGAGCATATATTCTCAAAAAAGTTTTGGATGCATAAATTTGATTTTAAAACTTTTGGGAGATCTATTGGCAATATAATTAATATTGTTAAATATATACTTTCTCAAGAGCACTATAAAAACCACATTGATCTTGTAAATCAAATTCTGGCGGTGAATAATAAGTCGATTGATGAAGCATTAATTAGATATGTTTTTTCAGAAAAACATTGGTCTTCTCATCCAGAATTTATTTATAAGCTTATTGATCGTAAAACGAATGGCAATTACATCGCTCAGTATATTTTGTCAAAGGAGTATTGGTTTAAGCATACTGACCTAGTAGGCTATTTAATTGATAAAGGAACCGTTGATGTACATGTAAAGCTTATTGAACATGTTCTTTTTAGGGGCTATTGGCAAGATTATCCTATTTTTATAGAAAAGCTTATTAGAAAAATTAGAATAAATACTACGAATAGTAAGATTGCTGAGGCTTTACTTTTTTCTTCCACAGAGGTTCAGTTTTGGTTTAAGTATCCTGAACTTTTGGTTAAACTTTTTGAGAAAGTGCACTTATCTTATAGAGAAGGTATAGTTCGGCAAATTTTAAGAAAAGACGGAGGGTCTAAACATCCAGAAATAATTTCGCAACTTATTTCAATCAGTATGAGTGGGGATAAAGCTTCTTTTCAGGAGTTTATCCGGGTATTAATAAGTCACACACTATCTGAAAGAGTCTGGTCGGCTTATCCATGGCTGATTGAACAGCTTATCGATACAAAATTAGTAAGCCCAATGGTGGTAAAAGAAATCTTGTCACAAAGCTATTGGTTAGGTTCTGTAGATTTAGTAAAAAGAGCTTTTGAAAATGAGAAATCTATTGCTGATAGGCAAGCTTTAATGGAAGAAATCTCTTCATATATCTTATCAAAAGGTCCTCGAAAGGGTCACCTAGAACTAGCAGAGAGCTTTTTAGAAGTTTGTGAAAAAACTCAACAATCGTGTCATTTTATGCAGTATTTTTTGATGAGATCTAAAGAGTGGACTAAATATCCGCACCTTATTGAAAGGCTAATGGATAATCCAAAAGCACAATTTGTTGTTCTAATGATTTTAAATTACCATGACAATAAAGAACTCACATGGAAAAACTATCCTCATTTATTGATTAGGTTAATTAACGAAAGCAATATAGATGAAAATAGGATAGAGATCCCGACGTTTGTTGAAGGGCTTTGGGGCAATCATCCAGATTTAATATCTTATCTTAATGGTAAGTCTGTAAATGTTAAAAATATTAAGGCTCGCTCCAGAGAACTTTCTTTCAATGATTGGGAGAAGCAGCATAAAGTTTATTCATGTAAGAGAGTGTTATCTTTTTAAGCTAAGTTTTTAGAGCAGTTCTCTTTTAAACTACTCATAAAACTTTGATGGAAAAACATGGCGCCCCATGGTTGAGAACTTTATAATGACTCACTTTATTGAAGCGGCTTAGTTAAATTGTTGAAACCATCTGAAGAGCTTAAAAGTCAGGCTTTTGTTGCTGGAGTTCTCCTTAATGCCCTGCTCTTTGTAGTAGAGGGCGAAATCTTGATGAGTGATAAATAGATTGGTATTTAAACTCCATAAGAGGAGGGGTGATGCTTCGTTTAGTTTTAGTATTTTATGTGGCTTTATTGTTTTCAGGGTGTGCAACTTCAAGCAGAAGTTACAAAGTTAAAAAACAGACGCCTGAGACAGCAACAGTTGTTGGCACGATTAAGGTTTTGGTCAATGGTTCTCAAAAGGCGTTAACTGACAGTGCTATGGGTGCTTGTGAGCTTAGATTAAATAATGATGGAAAGCGTATAAAATATAAGCTTTTTAAATCTGGTAAATTTATTCTTAATGCAAAACCGGGGACTCTTATTCTCCACAGCATAAAGTGTAGCACTGGTATTTTCTCAGAAAGCTCTCATGTTTTTTATTCAGTAGTGCCTGCTTCAGTTCTTGAAAAAGGTAAAATAAATTATATTGGTGATGTCACAATCAATTGGAAACTTGGAAAATCAAAAGTTTCATGGGGAGAGTTACTTTTAACTCGTGGGAGTACAGGAGTTCATCGCTACGGCCCTTTGGATATGAAGGTTGAGAAAAGTCATGAAACGTTAGGACAGTTCCTTAAAAAGTACCCTGATATGAATGATCAGGAAAAAACTGTTAAACTTATTAAGTTTTTAGACGGTAGTAAGGTTTATTGATTTGTCCTTTTTTAGTTTAAAGATTAAATCTAGATAAACTTACAAGTATTTTTATCGGAAATCACATATGGGTTTCCTTTAGTCTGGCCCGGCACAAAGTTTCTATATATAACGCGTATGGGTCCCAGCTCATAGTTAAGAACAACTTCACCAAGAGCAAAGCCATAGCCAGAGCCTGTTTCATTAATAATAACGATCGTCAGGCTTGAAGGGGAAAACCTTACTTCGTAAGGAATAACCCACTCGCCATCTTTTAAGACTTTTAAATTACTTTCTCCTGCATCAACAAAGAGAACATATTTTGAGTCTTGAATATCGCAGTCTAATTGAAAGGGCTCTTGAATTCTAAGGCCTCCATCAAAGGTAGAGTATTTTGTTTCAGCAAAGCTATTTAGACAGAGTGAACTTATAAATATAAAAAGGCATAATCGTTTGATCACTGTTTCTCCTTTAGAGTTTGTTAAAACAAACAAGGGTTATCACTTGTGGTAACGTGAATCAAATAAATCTAAAAATGAAAGGGTGGATAAGTTTAATGAAACTGTTTTAAAAACATGTGTACTTCTTGTGTACTGAAAAACAAGACCGAAGTAATATCAATATGTTAGGGTATATAAATGGCGTTCCCTACGGGAGTCGAACCCGTGTCTCATCCGTGAAAGGGACGTGTCCTAGGCCTCTAGACGAAGGGAACAGGACAAAGTTTTTTATTTTTTCGGTGAAAATCACACACAAAAAACTTAGTAAAAA
>CALLAU010000067.1 GCA_938002015.1 uncultured Bdellovibrionales bacterium | reverse complement strand
GCCCTTCATCTTGTTTTTAGCTTATAAATATAGCTTAAATTGAGGTTTTTCTTAAAAGATTCCGATAACTTAAGACCATGTCTAAGCTCATTCAACTTATTAAAAAAAGAGCTCATAAAGCATTTGATACAAATGGGCTTTTAGATGATCTTCTAAAACTACTTAAAGAAGATCACAGCGCTATCACTGCATTTGAATTAGAAGCATCAATACATCTTTTCTACACAACACGAAAATTCAACCAACTTGCAAATCTTTTAAATTTTCTTGAAGAAAATAACATTAAATACAACAAAGCACTTTGTATTAACTTGGTTCTAGAGAACAACTTCAACAGTTTAGAAGTAAGTACAGAACAAATCTCTACTAAAGATTCTTTAGTTCTCCTAAATAGAAACTGCAAAGAAGCAGGCTTAAAGAGGTTTATTGAACAAAAAAGACTTAAGCTTCATGAAAGGCAAAAAGCTTTAAAAGAGTCTCTTCTTGAAAAGTTTGAGTTCTTTAGAACACAGCACCTTGAAGATAAATCAAAAGAAGTTCTTGCCGAACTTCTTGAATCTTTTCCTAGTGAAAAAAGTCTTAAAAAATATGTTCACAGTGCAAAAGAGAAAAATTATGAGAAGATCATTTCAAGAACTGCTAAAGAATCTTTAAAATCTGCTGAAACTTCTCAAGATGAGGCCTTTAACAAAGAAGATCTCAAAATCACACAAACATGGTTTAGCCTATGGAAAGAGGCTTTTGGGGACAAAAATGGACTCTTGTTAAGAGAGCAAATGGGCTTTTTAGACTCTGATGAAGACCCCTTACTCACCTCAGGGCTATTAGAGATTCCTCAACTCGATATATGGGATAAAGTAGAGCTCCTTTACAAAACTAAGCGCTACTATGAAGGACTTATAATTTTAGACAACCTTGAGAGTGAAGTACTCGCAAATCAGCCTGAAATGGTGTATAATTTCTACTATTATAAAGCCTTAATGCTAAAGGGTGCAGGTCTTGAAAAGGAGGCCTTATCTATACTTGAGGCTATAATCGAACAAAATGCGAGCTTTAGAGATGTTAAATACCTTCATAAAAAATGGCAATAATAAGAAGTATATTCTTGCCACTGCTGTATTGATATCTCTCTTTTTTTTAGAGCGCTTCTTTCACGAAAAGATAAGAGTTAAACTAGAGAAGATTGTATTCTTAGAAATTGAGAAAATTCATCCTACTAATAAAATTTCTTATATTGATTATTTTTATTTTCCACCTAAACTTATTTTTAAAGAAGCTGAGCTTAAAGACCCAAAAGAACAGGCTTCCTTCATTGCACAAACTGGCTATATATCACTTAAGCTATTTCCTCTAATTGGAGGAAGAGTTAAACTTAAAGAGCTTTCAATAAGAGATGCCTCAATCAACGTTAATATTGATTCAAATAAAAGCTCTCAACAAAAAGAAATCGACATTAGCTTAAAGCTTCTTCTTAAAACAATTCCACTAAGCTTTGTATCCATTAAAAATACAATCGTTACGATTCAGGATAGTAAAAACAAATACAAATTTAATTTTTCAAAAGCTCATCTTACCAAGAGCAATGATAAACTGTGGCTAGATATAAAATCTAAGAATACTATAAATCTTAATAAGCAAATTATTAATATCGGCTTAGATGCTGATTTAAACTGGGGACAAAAAGGAATTTTCATAACCTCATTTAATCTTTTAAAGAATTCCTCAAAAATTTCATTAACAGGGCTTTTTCATGAAGATATCATAAACAGTTTAGCAAACAGGAGAAGCCCTTTTAATAAAGTTCACGAGTTGCGCTCCTCTTCTCAGCTTGAACTTAGTGATTTTACAGATCTTTATAAGTCTCTTCCTCCTAGTGAACAAGTAAAGTACAAATTTCTTAAAAATGCTTCAGGAAAAATAAAAATAAAAGGAAACCTCTTAGCTGAAAATGATTTAGAAGCTAAACGAGAAGGCAGGATAAAGGTTGCGGTAAGTTCTTTAAAAACGAAGTTTACTAATATTAACCAATTTAACTTCTCTGCTAAAATTCATGATTCCAAGCTTGAATCTGATGACCTTGAGCTTGCCTTTAGTAAAAATTCAAAAATTAACCTTGATAAAATTTCAGTTCAAAAAGTAAAGCAAGATTACAACCTAAGTTTTAACGTAAAATCTAACTACCTAGAGCTTAGAGATATTTTAAAGAATATTAATGTTAATGCAAAAAATATTAAAATCCCTTTTTCTATTTTTGGTAAATGCTCTGGCAGATTAGGCAACACATCTAATTTACTTAAATGTCAAAACACTGGAAAACTAATTTCAGGGTTAGTTAAGTCCCCCTCTGGAAAGGGTGCAATTGTAGATATTAACTCAGCTAATTATAAACTCGAATCCTTTATAACAGATAAAGATATAAAGTTACAGGTGGAGGCTGATGGGAGTGATTCAAACGCCACAGCTAGTGGTGTTATTGATTTTAAGCAAGGTTTTAATTTTAATGTTGAAGCGCCAAGACTTAGCTACACTAGTTTTTTAAATGAAATAGCCTCTTCTAAAATAACTGGAACAGGTTTTTTAAACGGAAATATTAAAGGCAACTCAAGAACTGCAAGCTTTGACTTAAAAGCTAAAGTTGCAGGATCTGAGTTTAATGAGATTTTCATCGGCGCTGCTACATTTGGTATATCTTATCAGTACCCTAACGTTGATATTAAAAAAGTTAATGGCTTTATTAATGATTCAAAGTATCAGGGCGACATCAATTTTAATGTTGATAAAGAGAAATTAAACATATTCTTATTTAGCAACAACATTGATTCAAACACAGTTACTCAAGCTTTTAAAAAGAAATTTAGCTTCCCAGCTGATGTTAGCTTTAATGGTGATTTTAAGGTTAATGCTTCAGGGCCTCCAAATATTGATAAAATGGACCTTGAGTTTATCTCAAACCTAAGTGGCATCAAAGCCTTCACTGAAAAATTTAGTGATGGAAAACTTAATTTAAAAGGGCTTAACGGCAACTGGAAAATTACAGAGGCTTTTTTAATTGATCAAAAAAAATCTGTTAAAGTAAATGGATCTTTAAACGGCTTAAAAACTCTTGATATTGAACTTACTTCTTCTCAGTACAACGCTGCAGACATAAGTCTCTTAAAAGACCTTGGCTTAAATATATTTGGACCACTAGACTTTTCCCTTAAAGCAGTGGGCCCATTAGAAGGACCTAAAGCTACTGGACATGTGTTTGCCTCAAAACTAAAGGGTTCTTTTCGAAAAATGGGAAACCTTGATCTTAATTATCGTTTATTTCAAGATGGGTTTAACTGGAGTGGAAATCTCTTCTCAAAGTCAATATTAGGAAAGGGGTACTTGCCTTTTGATAGCAATCAGCCCTTCTCTTTTGATGGCACTTTAAGTAACTTTGATATCGTTAATATTCTTAGTGTAGCAAAAGACTCTGTTAAAAAGCCTAAATCAAGCTTAAGTGGAGACTTTAAGTCCTTAAAAACAAAAAATCTTAAAACAGGCACTCTTAAAGGTGACGTCTCAGATTTTTCTCTTTCCTTTAGCTCTTCTGGAGTAAAACCTTTTTTAGTTAAACAAATTAATCCTTCTAATGACTTAAGAAGAAAAATTAAACTTAAGCTATTACAAAATAATATTTCAAACTGCTCTTTATCTTTATACTTTAAAAATCTCGACAATTTAAGCTTCTCTAAAATCGGACTTCTAGATCTTGATTTCATTGAGCCTTTTATTCCAGGAACTGAACAACTTAATGCAATACTTGAGTCTGATTTTGAAATTAAAAATGTTAATGGGGTCACTAATGGCTCTGGAGCTTCTTATTTAAAAGGCCTTGCTTATAGAAACGCATCCTTCCCTTACACATTTACATCCGGGAAATCGAAAATCGCTTGGCATTCAACACATGCAGCCTTTAGTGATACAACGGCTGTACTAAACGGCTCTAAAGTCGAAGGTTCTGGTAAGGTCAGTTATAACCCCAATTTTTTTCTTGATTTTGTTTTCAAGTATAAAAGCCTAAGACTAGAACTTCCTGATAATATAAACTCAACTTCTGACGGAACTCTCTATATCTCAGGGTCTAGGCTCCCTCTGCAACTCACTGGAGCTGTAAATGTTTTAAACGGAGTTTTTGCAATAGACCTCCTAGCTAGTGACAGTTCAACATCTATTCAACCTAGTCACCTACTCCCTAATGTCGTTTTAAAAGAGGACAGCTCACCTTTTAGATTAAACCTCGACATTAACCTTATTAACCCTTTTGAAATAAACAGCCCTCAGGTTAAAGGCTTTGCTAGTGGAGGCTTAAACGTACATGGGCTTATAAGCAACCCTCGCTTAAGTGGAAGAGTAGAACTTGAAAAAGGGACGAAGCTTCTTTTTCAAGAAAAACAATTTATTGTGAATGAAGGAAATATTTACTACAAAAACAAACCACCTAATAACCCTACATTCTTTATTGATTCTGAAGCCAAACTAACTGATAAAAATAGTATTGTTAGTACTGAGTACGATGTTAGAGTGATTTTAAAAGGAAGCGGGCAAAACCCAGAGCCTGAGTTTACAAGCCAGCCAAGCCTTGATAAGAAGCAAATCATTTCATTAATTGCTATTGGAACAACCTCTACTCAAACTCTTGATCAAGAAATTGGCGAGGAACAACAAGCAACTCAAACAGGACTTCAGGCCGGCTCTTATTTACTGCAAAAAAATAAGGCGATTCAAGATTTTCAGGCTCAAACAGGCACAGAGATTGAGATTTCTTCCTCAGTTGATTCAGGGGGCGTTAACCCAAAAGTTGGAATCAATAAGTCATGGACGCCCAAGTTTTCTTCTAATTTAAGCCAAACCTTTGGAAATCAGAAGCAGATCTCTCTTGATAATAAGTATAAAATCAATAAGAACCTCTCTACTGTTATAAAACTACAAAACAGTAGAACAGATGATGCAAGCCTTATCATCAACAGACGCGTGCCTGATGGGAATATTCTAGGGTTAGATCTAGAGTATAATGTTGAGTTTAAATAAAAGAAAACTTTAAATTAAATTGAAGGAGCTTCACAGACTAGTTTTTCAGAGCTAACATATTGAAATGTCAGCTTTTTTGATTTTTCTATCAACTTTCATTGCCACAAGCAGTTTTGCTAAAATGAAAGTCATAAGCTCAAACTCTGAACTAAACAGTTCAGTTTATAATAAATTTAAATCTACTAAGAAAAACTCAGCTGAACTTCAAGCTGACATCAGACGCTACTTAAACAATCACTCCTTTTATTCAGCTTCCGTCAGTATTAATTCAACAGACGATATTCTTATTTCTAGAGCTTTTAAGTGGGAAGTTTTTTTTGAAAACAATACCAACCTGACAGATTATGAACTTAGAGAACTTTTAAGAGACAAAGACTTTCAAGGTGACCCCAAAAGATTTCTTGATGAAGTAAAACTGCTCTTAACAAGTGAATATAAAAAAAGAGGTTTTCACTTTATAAAAATTAAAGCTGAGAAAAAAGAGCTTACTACTAGTGATAACAAAAGAGCTATTTTTTATATCGATGAAAAAAGTAGAGTTAAGATTGATAAAATTCGTTTTACAAGAACAGATAAAAAATTTACAAACAAAAAACTAAAAAAGCTTCTTATTGAGTACTCAGGTAGCCCCATAAATAAAGGTTTTTTCTCTTTATCTTCTATTCGCTCAGGTCTTCAAAGCTTAAAAAATGATTTTAATAACTTAGGCTACTTTAGGTCTAATTTTAGTATTAACCAGGTGAAATTTAATACAGAACAAAACAAAGCAACTATTATTATAGATTCTGAAATAAATAAGCCAACACTGATTTCTAAAATTAGATTTAACGGTAATAAAGAAGTCAGTTCTTTTTGGCTAAACATCCTTATTGGCTTAAGAAAAAGTGAGCCTATTAACCTCTATGATCTTGAAAAAGGCTTAGAGACAATTAAGAACTACTACTCTCAAAGAGGTTTTTTAGAGGCAGATATAGAAGAAGATGACATATTACTCTACGACTCAGACCTTAGAAGCGTAGTTATTAGTATTGATATTAAAGAAAATGAACAAATTCTTGTCTCAAACATTAAAATTAAAGGTTTAGAAAAAACACGAAAATATGTTGTAGAGAAAGAGCTTGATTTTAAAAATGGAGAAGTTCTGACTCAGTCAAAACTACAGAACTCCTCTCAAAATTTAAGGTCGCTTGGAGTTTTTACCAAAGTAAATATTGATACAACTAAAAAAAGTGGTGATAAAAAAGGACGTACAATCTTAGTTGATCTTTCTGAAAAAAAACCCGGTGTTTTTACAACTGGTGTTGGTATATCTAATGAACGTGACCTTACTTATAAAATATATGCAGGGCTTGGCTATAGAAATCTCCATGGTAAAGCTAGGTCAGTATCTTCTAGAGCTGAGTTTAGGCTAAATAATGAAGAACCTGATTATCTAGAGAACAGATTACTCTTTTCTTTCCTTGAGCCTTATTTTTTAAACTCTAAAACAAAAGCTAGAATCAACTTAAGTGGTACAAATGAGATTTGGGATGTTAAGAAAGATCTGAATGAAGTTACTATTGTTAAATCGTTAAACTTTAGCACTGCACTTGAAAGAAATATATCTAAGCACTTTAAAGCTTCATGGTCAGTCTTAGATGTTGATCGCAGAGATATTTCTGAGAGAGAAGGGGGGTTCAAAGAAGTAGAAGAATTTATTATTTCAACAGGACCTAAAATTGAGCTCGATTATAGAAATAACCCCTTTCTTCCATCTAAAGGCTCTTTTTCAAAGTTTAGTTTTGATTATGGAGGTTTTGGATCTACTTTAAAAAATGATGGCAACACAAACGATGTCGAATTTATTCGTTTAAACGCTCTACATACTTTTTATAAAGAAATTAACCCAAAACTTATTTTTGCTCAGTCTTTTCAAGGTGGATACTTAAGAAATATTGGAGATGGAGCTTTCTTTCCTAAAAGTAGAGCTTTTTTTCTTGGTGGAGCACTTTCTATTAGAGGCTTTGATCCAAGTAGAGATCGTGAAAGAATTCCTAATGACAACCAACTTATTGTATCTAACAACGGTCGTGTCCAAGGAGGAGGACTTTTAGAGCTTAGAGAGGATAGCTATTATTACCTTACTAAATCGGAACTTCGTTTTCCACTTTTTGAAAAAAGTAATATTTGGGGTGCTATTTTCTACGATGCAGGAGCTGTTAGAATTCCTGAAATTGAACGAGACTTTACAGACTTAAAAATGGACTCAGCAACTACTGGAGTTACAGAAGAAATTGATAAATGGAGACACACTATTGGGGTTGGGATCAGGTGGAACACTCCAATAGGACCTCTTAACTTAGAAGTTGGGTATAAGCTTGATCGAAAAAGAGATCAAAAAGAGAACGCTTTTAGATTCCATATATCTGTAGGAAGCTTCTAGCCCTTAGTCTTAATTTGTAAGCGTTTTCTTAAAATCCCTGAAAAAAGCCATACCTGTGATTCGGCCAAAGCTTTGAAAGTGCTATCATCACATACATCTGGAAGAAAACTCCAGAGAGTTCTTAAATAACCAAGGAGGGTTAATGAGATTTATTCTTCTCAGTCTTTTACTTTTATCAACTGCATGCGCAAATAAAAATGAAAACATCACTTCACCTAAGTTAAATGATGATTTCACTCAAAAAGTAATTTATGGAGAAGATGATCGCTTAGATCTTTATGAAGTCGAAGATCAGATTCTACTTAGTTTAGCAGACTCCACACTTGGAGTAATTAGCAATTCATCACTAACAGACATGGGCAGCTTTTATAAAATTACAGAAGAGTCTCCTGGCTTTTGCAGTTCAGAACCTTACTCTGATCAGCTCACTGGCCCCTGGTGTTCTGGTTTCTTAGTTGGGCCTGATTTAGTTGTAACTGCTGGACACTGCGTAAGATCATCAAGATGCTCAAGTGTTAGTTTTATTTTTGGTTACGCAAAAAAAGAATCAGCACTTGATGACACTTCAATTATTGAAAAGTCTGAAGTTTATAAATGCCAAGAAGTTATAGGAAGAGAACAAGCTTTTAATGGTGGCGACTGGGCTGTTGTAAGACTTGATAGAGAAGTAACTAACCACACACCACTTAGGTTAAGAAGAGAAGGTGTGATAAATTTAGAGACAAACCTTACCGTTATCGGACACCCTGTTGGTCTACCTACTAAAATTGCTGGTAACGCAAAGGTAAGAGAAATTAAAGAAGAGTTTTTTGTTGCTAACCTTGATACTTACGGCGGCAACTCAGGATCAGCTGTCTTTAATACTGTAACTGGTGAGGTTGAAGGTATTTTAGTAAGAGGAGAAACTGATTTTGTTTTTGAAAATGGATGTAGAGTTTCTAATGTTTGTGAGAATGATGAATGTCGAGGTGAAGATGTCACCCTTATTAGTGAGGTTTTGGACCTCGTCCCTGAGCTTAACCTTCCCCCTACACCACCACCGATAGAACCTATTCCTGATGATGAAGGTGAGTTTGTAAGTAATGAAATTTTAAATATTCCAGATAACTCTTTATCAAAAGTTGTATCTGTTATTGAAGATGTTCCAGCTATTTCTGATACAAGAGATCTTAAAATTGGCCTTTCTATTACACACACTTATATTGGAGATTTAAGAGTTACACTCATAGCTCCTGATGGCTCTCGCGTTGTTCTTCATGATCGTATGGGGTGGAGCGCAGATAATATTATTGGAATTTATGGTGAAGATTTAAACTCATACCAACCAATTGAAATGATTAGCCCACAAGAAGCTGGAGACTGGCAGCTTGAAGTTAAAGATCTTGCTCCTTTTGACACAGGAACAATTGATTCATGGGCAATTATTATTAATTAGGTCTTAGGCACCAATAATTTAAAATAAAATCATAATAATTAAAAAGAGAACTCTCGTTCTCTTTTTTTGAAGTTATAAAAAGTTTAAACTTAAAGAGCCCCACATTAACAAAATAAAAAACCATCCAAGTATAAACGATTTTGCTCTGTTTAAAACGTTCTGATTTTTAAGAAGAAAAAATGAGTGCATAAACCTTGAAAGCACAAAACCCCAAGCAAACAAAACTGTGAAAACACTTACATCGCCAACTGATAAGCTTAGGGAGCCAACAATTAAGAATACAAGAGGTGCTTGGTACTGATTATCATGGTGACGAGTATGAAGCACTACTTCTTCAGGGGCATCTTGCCCTTGAAAGGTCTTAAAGTACTTTGTTGATATACTACCTTTTAAAACAGCATCTTTTCTTACCTTAAAGTTCACAAAGTTAAGTAAGAATATGTATATCACATACACAAATAGCGCTAAGAATAAAAACATTTCCATAAAGCCTCCAGAATCATCTTTTGTCTCAATTTAATACACCACTTTTAACCACTTACCAACTTGAAAACACGTCTAGATATTAAACACTCAAACCACC
>CALLAU010000066.1 GCA_938002015.1 uncultured Bdellovibrionales bacterium | reverse complement strand
CTGTAAGTGTTGGGAAGGTAGCAGCGAAGAAGGTAGCACCAACAGCGGTCAAGAAAACGGCGGCTAAAAAGGCTGCTGCTGTAAGTGTTGGGAAGGTAGCAGCGAAGAAGGTAGCACCAACAGCGGTCAAGAAAACGGCGGCTAAAAAGGCTTCTGCTGTAAGTGTTGGGAAGGTAGCAGCAAAAAAGGTAGCGCCAACAGCGGTTAAGAAAACGGCTGCTAAAAAAGCTACTCCTGTAAGTGTTGGGAAGGTTGCAGCAAAGAAGGTAGTAGCGCCAACAGCGGTTAAGAAAACGGCGGCTAAAAAGGCTTCTGCTGTAAGTGCTGGGAAGGTTGCAGCAAAGAAGGTAGCGCCAACAACGGTTAAGAAAGAGGAAGCAAAAATTGAACCAATACAAAAACAGGCTGAAAAGGCCATAACTGGGCTAGCAGAGAGAGCTGCTAAAAATGAAGTTTCTAATTCTGAAACTACTATTGTAGATCCTCAATCTCAGAGCATTGATTTTAAGAATGACATTCTCAAAGATTAAGCAAAAACGAAATCTCTTTATTTATATATTTTTTCTATCACGACTTTAACTCATATGGCTAAAATTTTTATTCCTTTACTTACTTTGATTGCCGCATTTGCAAGTGGATACTATCTCTTTTTTATGGCTGAAAATAGATACTTAGCGGAATCTCAATTTTCGGTGGTTATTGAAGAGCAGAGTAATGTCGATGTTTCAATGGGGTTACAAAGTATACTTAGCGGAGATACCCTTGGAAGTTCTGACACTCAGGCGGCTATAGGGTATATTCAGTCTGCAAACCTTTTACTGGAACTTGAAAAAGACTTTGATTTGATCTCGCATTATTCTTCACCCAAAAGAGATTGGATATTTAAGTTGAGGGCGGATGAAAAGGATGATGGAAAGTTTGCTGAAATGCGTAATACTTATTATTTCTTTCCGCTTCGGGATGTTCCTAGTGTCGAAGATAGGTTGAAGTATTATCGGAGTAAATTTTCCGCGAAGTATAATGCCACAACAGGGTTAGTGGATCTGGTCATTGAAACTTATTCTCCTGAACTTTCACATCAAATTTCTTTAGCTATTTTGAAAAAGACAGAGGCTTTTATTAATACTCAGAATCAAGAAATTGCTCAGGAACAATTAAAGTTTTCTAATTTGGAGCTGAAACGCGCTCAAGAATTAGTTAAAACTCAAGAAAAAGCACTGCTTGAGTTTCAAAATACGCATAAAATCATTCAACCAGAGGTTATTATTCAAGCTCAGTTAGCGGCGATCCAGACTCTTAAGTTGGAGAAAATTCATAAAGAAATAGAGTTGACTACAGTTCGGGCCAGTTCTCCTCGTTCTCCTCTTATTAGATCTCTTCAAACGACTTTACGAGAACTTGAGTCTGAGATTTCATCTCAAGAGGCTTCTTTGTCGGGACATAATCAACAAAAACTGAATCAGTTATTGGTCGAGTTTAAGGAGCTTTCTCTCAATTTAGAGTTTGCAATTCAGCTTAAGAAGGGGGCTGAGATTTTACTTGAAAAGGCAAGAGCTGATGCCGCCAGTAATACAAGATTTTTCTCTGTGATTCAGAGTCCATATTTACCTGAGGAAGAGACTTATCCTCGCAGGTGGTATTTACTCTTATCTGCCTGTGTGGTTGTGATGCTCTCTTTGATTATGATTCAGGCTCTTTTTAAATCTGTTTATGATCGTTCTTGATTTGGTGCCGGGCAATCTTTGTGTGCAAAATCTTGACTCTAATCCTATTTTTTCTCTAACTTATCGTTATGCTCAAAATCTTATGGATTGCCTTGAACTTACAATTAGTAATGGTTTTTGTAAGTTGCTCTAATTCTTCTTTGAGTCCTTATGTAGAATCAGATCTTCCTGTGGGTGTGAAGCCTTCTATTATTAACAGTTATATTTCAGGTTATGATTATTTAATTATTACTGCTGTTGATGGAGTGCCAGTCCCTAAATCTTCGAGCTATATTCTTAAACCTGGACAGAGAAATATTGAAATGGGTGCTATTTATAAAGGATTAGAAGTCGATAAAATGTCGTATAATGTAAACATTAAAGGAGGTTACTCATATTCTTTAAAACCGAGAATGGGGAAGGTTAATGAATTACATCATGCTTATGGAACTATTTTCAAAGCAAATGATTTTATGCCCTTGTTTATTGATGATTTAACAAATGTTCAGCTTTATCCTCCTACGAGAAAGTCGAAAAACTAAATGAAGTGATTTATGAAATTATAATCTTTTATTGATGTTTATTAAGATGGTATAATTTGAATTAGTTTATAGTTAATTTTTAAAATATGCGACAAAATCTTCAAATAAATCTTTGTCGAAATGTTTTGTGCTTCTTCATGGGAGGAATTTCTTTGTCTTGTGCGCAATTTGAAAGCTATTTTGATCAGCTTTTGTATGATACTTCTTCTTCATTTATAAGAGTTCAGAACTTTTGGACTTTTTCTAGGGATTTTTATGAAAATTATTCTCATGACTTATCTTTGTTTGGGATGAACTCTATAGAGATAAGAGACGAAAGTATTGATATGAATGCTTTTTATCAATACTATAGAGATGGTGATGTCCTTAATGCCGAAGACTTTTTAGAATTTGCTCACAAAAATAATGTTACGGCGGATGATATTGAAAAGGATTTTGAAGGTTGGGTCGAGAGTGATGATTATCTTACTACTCGTCAAGAGGTTGAAATTCTTGAAATTAGTCATAATTTCTCAACCCCTCAAACCTTAATTATTGGGGGAGTAGATCCTGTTCCTGAACCTGTAAGTCTTTTTTATTATATTACAGGTTTAGTTCAATTATTGAGTTTTCGACGCAGAAAAAAGCAAGCTTTTTAAGTTTGCTTTTTTTTAAAAGGTTTTAAAATTTTAAGTGTTTTACATCGATTAAACTTTTTCGACAATACGTTTTTTATTTGGAAGTTGTTCAGATTCAATGTGTGGAG
>CALLAU010000065.1 GCA_938002015.1 uncultured Bdellovibrionales bacterium | reverse complement strand
TTTTTTGATTTCTTTAAAGAACAAGAAGTAAAAACAAAAGAAGGCAGTAATATCAGTAAAATAAGTCGCAAAATCATACTGGTTACTTATAACAAGAAGGGTTTAAAGTTAACCTCATAGCCTATTTTAAAAGCATAGACTTAGTTAAAAAGCTCTTAAGCTAAGCACAGAACATGTCAAATAGTATGCATTTTTAATACTTTCACTCAAAGCCTACAAATATAGATTTCATATTATTTTTGAGATCTTTTAAAAAAAGTAAAATCGTCAGATCAGGTACAGTGGACTTAAAATTAAAATGTAAGCTTTAATGAAAGAATAAAATAAGCCCTTCTTATTCAGAAGGGCTTATTAAAACTAAAAATTTTCTAATTAATCAATAGTGAATTTGATGACTATTATAACTTGATTTATTTTGGTAAAAAATAAAGAAGTAAATCATCAATTATCCTCAACCTTTTTAATCTATGCACATTCTCATTTCAGAAACCTCAAATAGTTAGAGGAAGGTAAGGGATATCGAGTTGACGGTATTCGTTTGTACCCCAACAGTGAAGTTCATCGTTAAAGTCAAGGGCGCAGTTATGAGAGTAACTTGATTTAACTTTTTTGACCCTTCCTAAACTTGTAGGAACATTATGAGCTCCGAATTTATTAGATCCAAAGCACCTCACTTTATCGTCTTCTTGAATTACACATGTATGCAAATTACCTCCGGCGACTTGTTTTACTGGTCCGAGATCGTCTGGAATATTATTGACTGTTTCGTAACCGCTAAAGCCCTCCCCACCCCAGCAAAACAAGCTCTTATCTTTTAGTATAGCGCAAAGTCTGGACTCTATCGCATTGACACTGACAGCATTTTTAGCTTCTTGAGGCAGCGTTAAAACTCCCTGATTGTTCCAACAAATAGGTCCCTCTTCTGTCTGAGCGCAGTTGTAATTATAGCCAACAGAAATGTCTCTAGGTTTACTTAGATAAGGTACAAGTGGGTTTTCACCCCAACAATGAACATTTTTTTGTTCTGATTGATAAAGTAGACATCCCGTTTGATTATTACTTAAAACTGATCGGCTACCAAAATCTAGCTCTTTCAACCAAGTTACTGGACTTGGTAACTCTGATAGCATTTTACCTTTTGTGTAGGCATTACATGTACCCCACGTCTGCAGTCCATCTCTATCAGCAGCAACAACACAGCTACCAATGTTCGAGATAAGATAGGGGTCGATTAAATCTTTCTTAACTTGAACAGGCCCACTCCCAACAAGAGATCCAACCGAGCCCTTATAATTACTCCCCCAGCAACTCACGCCACTATCAGAGATTGCACAAGTAAACTGTGAATCGACTATGAAGTCCCTAATTTTACCTGATACGGGCCTAGGCGGATGAACCTGTCCAAAGTCATTATTAATAATTCCGCGATAGCCATTACCTTCTTTGAAATAAGAGCTGTGCTTCCAGCACTTAAACCCTTTATCTTCTAAAATAAGACAAGAGTGGCTTGAGCCTCCATGAACTGCGATAGGCTTACCGGTAAATTCAGGAATGCGAATTTTAAAACTTTTTGCCGTGCGTGGAGAAAGACAAGATTGATCACTTAGATCTTGGCATGGAGTAGTGTTCCAGCAATGGACATCATCTTTCTCATTGATTGCACAAGTGTGATTTCTTCCTGTTCCAATATAAGCAACACTACCTAGATCTTCAGGGATCTTTAGTTTTTCAGGCTTAAATGTAACTCCATATCGAGGTAGTTGATATCTACCAATCAAGAAGCAATCAACTCGATTCTTCGTTTTTGTACAAAGGTGACCATCTCCCATTGAAATATCTTCGGGTAGTTCTTTTAAATCAATCTTTATAGAACCAGTTTTTCTAGATTGAAAAGACTCTGCAATAGGTCCCCAACAGCGAACTTCATCCCCACCAATGCCACAAAAAAGGCTCTTACCGGCAACTATTTTCTTAGGCGTTACAAGCTCTGAGTCATCATCAGAGTCAGTTGCAATACCATAACTCAACCCCCAACATTTTACTTTTCCGGAATCAATCGCACAAGCATTTCCTTGTGACGTTGCAACCATCGATGCATTTGAGAAAGAGGGAGTGTTTTTAACAATTCTATATCCATCGTTTCCCCAGCACCTCAATGACTTATCTGTTTTTATGGCACAAGTATATCTATCGGCCGTTGAGACTTGAGTAACTTTTCCAAGATCTTCGGGGATATCAAGCTCTCCAAATTCACTTTCTCCCCAGCAGTACAATTCATTATTAGAAATCGCACAACTCGATTGCTCATAGCTGCTATAGTTTTCAATTACAATCTTCGCATCGGAAGAACTACATAATATAACTCCAAGAATAAAGAATAGACACTTTGGCATAATGACCCCCAATTTCATTTTGGCGATAAAGATCTCATTAATTTTCAGCTGTTGTTATATACCAGAAGTCATGTAGCCTCAGATCACTGAATTTCTTAATTGAGCCGCCATTACTGTATGAGTATTAAGCATAGATATAAACCCAATGGTTCAAATCAAAAATATTGTGTAAAGACACATTAAAAGTGTTAAAAACTTGGTTTACAGAGCCGTAAAATATCACTTTCACGCAACACGAACACGAACACGAAAAAACTACCTCTAAGTTTTAGGACCCACAGGGCTCTGACCATGCTGAAACACCAGTCTTTATATAACCAAACTCCTTTAGCTCATAAAGAGATAAGCTTGTAGCCATCGAAATTTCATCAAATATCATATATTTCTTATTTTTATATTTTAATAGGCCTTGAGGGTAACTACCAAAACCTGGGCTGTAAAAATGCTCATATTCACTGAAGAATTTAGCATAGCTCTCATAGTCTCCACTCTCATCAATAAGGTAGTTTTTTGAGATAAGAAGCTCTCCTTCTGGAACATGATTATATCTAATTTCAATTCGAGGAGTTGAGTAACCGCAATCTCCTGACCAACTTCCTTTATAGTAATAAGTTATTTTTGCTACCTTATTTTTAAGATCACTTAGTTGAGTTTGCTTACCTTTAAAAAATTTTAACTCATTAATATCACATAAGCTTAAAAGTTCTTTTTTAAATTTCATTATATCAAGTTCGCTCCCACCATTTTTAACATTATCCTTGATATAACTTTTTAATTTTTTAGGAAGGCAGGCATGCTCATTTTCTTTAATCCAAATCTCAAAAAAAAGATCATTTTCACGCCTTTCTTCTACTATTTTTATAATTGGCAGTTTTTCTAAAACCTTATTCTCTGTTTTTAACTTATCATAGTTTTCTCTAAACTTTTCATCACCATATTCATATATTTTTTTAGACAAATGCAGTGTCTTAATAAGCTTATCATTAGATTGAAGAATGGATTGAATCACATCACTTGTAAGCTTTTTATACTTTTCACCAATTTCGCATACAAGTATTGGATTCTCAATAGAAACATTTAAACAGGTTTCTTCACAAATTTTGTTTTTAAGAGCTGACTGATCTTCTAGCTCATTTAAAACATTTAGCATTTGAAGGCATTTCTTAGAACTGACTTCATTTAAATTACTCTGACAAAGTCTATTAGTTTCAAAAAGCTTCTCGCAATATTCTCTATACAAACCGCAATTATTAAAGCAGTTCTTTTTAGATACACTTAACTTAGTCATTTCTACCTGTTTCGATGTCCCCTCTTTAAGCACTTCTTCTCTCTTAGAACTACAAGACAGCATCAACATTAATAACGAAATTGAAATAATAATCTTTGACATGCTTTAACAATAAACCCAAGAGTCCTCTAAAACAAGGGAGATCTTGAGGTTTAAAACAACAAACCTTAACTATTAAAAATCAATAATTTTAAAACCAGATTTCTTTAAATTTGTCAGTTCATTTGGAATACTAGAAAGTATTACTTCACTTAAAGCATCCAAGATCTCTTCTTTTAAAAAACTCCTGCTATGAACTAAACCCACCTCTCTTGATGGTGCTTTTCCAATAAAGTTTTTAAGGTTTTTTTCTTGCTCTTTTTTAGACAAAGAAAGGGATGTGAGATGAGGAAGTAGCGTATATCCTCTTCCAGCTCTTATTAAGTTAATAATTGTTTCTAAGCTTCCTGATTCAAATTCAATATTTGGCATCGTCGTTAGATTTGTACCACTTCCACAAACATTTAGGATCTGGTTCCTGAAACAATGCCCCTCTTTTAAGAGCCAGAGATCATCTCTTTTTAACTTCTTAGGATCAATTTCAGACAAACTACAATAATCATGTTCATTAGATACAAAAACCTTAAAAGGTTCTAAAAAAAGAGATCTTTCAATAAGCTTTTCATCTTTTAAAGGGGTTACTAAAAGCCCTCCATCTAATTCATCATCATAAAGCTTTCTTACAATTTCATTTGTTGTTAACTCATATATATTTAAGTTTACTTCAGGATATTTTTTAGAAAAATCATGGATAAACCTAGGAACAACATACGGAGAAAGAGTTGGAATCACTCCAAGGTTAAAGTTTCCCTTTAGCCCTTGCTCTCCTAAAGATAAATCAAAAATTTGATCATATTCTTTTAAAACTTTCTTCGCTTGATCGATGATCTTTAAACCTTTATCTGAAGTAAGAATTGGTTTTTTAGAACGATCAAAGACAACAACATCAAGCTCTTCTTCAAGTTTTTGAAGCTGAGCTGATAATGAGGGCTGAGAAACATTACATTCTTTTGCAGCCCTGCCAAAATGCTTGTGTTTATGAACTGCTAATAAATATTTAAGTTGTGTAATTGATGCCACAAAAAATTAATCCTTTTCTTAATTTGTTTATCTTATTGGAGAATCTGCACACCTAAAAAGCTCATTACTTTCTGGAGTGATTTGTCTAGCAGCATCTCTTAGAGCGGTTCTTAGACCTTCTTCAATAACAGGATGGTAAAATGGCATCTTCAGTGCCTCAAATACTGTTAATTTCATAGTGATTGACCAAACCAATAGGTGTGCAAGATGCTCCCCTGATGGTGCAAATATTTCAGCTCCTAATATTAAACCAGTCTCTTTATCAACATAAACATGAAGTGCTCCAATCTCTTTAAGTTTTACAATACTTCTACCCTGCCCTTCAAAAGAAACCTTTCCTGTTACAAAAGAGCCTTTCTCTAATGAAGAAAACCTTTTACCAACACTTGCAATATTAGGGTCTGAAAAAGTAACGCCTATTGACTCTCTTCTTTTAAAACAAAGCTCTTCATTTACAGCATTAAAACCAGCTATATAACCCTCATCTGCAGCTTCATGTAAAATTGCTCTATCAGCATTTACATCTCCAGGAAAGAAAACGTGTTTAGCTTCAGTTAACGCCATTGTATTTGAATTAATACTAGGTAAACCTCTATCTGATAAAGGGACTTTTAGGTTTTCTAAACCCAAGTTTTTAACATTTGGGCTTCTTCCTACAGAAAGAAGTACTTTATCAAACTCAAACTCTTCACCTGTTGGTATTTTAAGAACAATCTTGTTCTCATCTGTTATTCTAACAGGATCAACACCATCAAAGAAAATCGGCATCTCATCAGATAACTTACCAGCTGTATATTCTTGAAGCTCAGGATCAGATAGCCCACCTATAGCTTTTCCTCTAGTAAAGCCTTTTACATCAATACCTAATCTAAAAAGTGCTTGGCCAAGTTCAATCCCTATTACGCCAAGGCCAACAACAGCAACTGACTGAGGTAAAGACTCCATCTCAAAAAACTGATTAGTGTCTATTAAATGGCTTGTAAAGTTTTTCCAAGGACCTGGAACAACAGGAGAAGAGCCGGCTCCAATAATAAGTTTTTTAAAAGCCACCTCTTCACCGCCCACATCTAAAGTGTTTGCAGATAAAATTGTAGCTCTTTTTCTTACTAGCTTATCAGCCCATTCTTCATGTGATGACATCACTCCTCTTACAAATCTGTCTCTTAAAGACCTTACATGTTGCATGACTTTAGCTGTATCAACATTTAAGTTCTCACCACCAGAAATACCTTGCTCTAAAAGTTTATGACGCCGATTAAAATCATTAGCTGCTTGGATTAAAACTTTTGAAGGCATACAGCCAACTCTTGCACAAGTTGTCCCTAAAGGGCCATCATCAACAATTATATAATTATCTGTTTCTTTTGCTACTTGCCTGCGCGCTGTAAGCCCTGCGGTTCCAGCACCAATAATCACTACATCATATTCTTTCATAACAACATTCTTCCCTGCTTTAATTCTAGATTTTAACTTTCTCTATTTATAAATTTTCTTTAGCTCGTCAGCTCCACCAATTCTTTTTCCATCAATAAAAACTTGAGGAACCTTAGTATCACCGCTTAAAGCAAAAAGGGTTTTAATTGTATAATCATAGTTTAGAATATGCTCCTCATATTCAATATCGTTTTTTTGCAATAGCTCTTTTGCTTCACTACAAAAAGGACAACCAGGTCTTGTAAAAACAGCTACAGAGCTTGAGGGTTTTTGATTTAAATGTTTTAGCATTGTTTCAGCGTTTGATTGATCAAACGGATCACCCGGCTTTTCTTCTTCTAAAAACATTTTTTCAATAACACCATCATTAACAAGCATTGAATAACGCCAAGTTCTTTTTCCAAAGCCTAAATCAGATTTATCAACTAAAAATCCAAGCTTTTCTGTTAACTCACCATTTCCATCAGGAAGCATAGTAACAGCGTGTGCATTTTGATCGTTCTGCCACTCATTCATAACAAACGTATCATTTACAGAAAGACAAATAACATCATCTACTCCCGCTTGAGCGAAATCTCCACGCAGCTCATTATACCTTGGTAGATGTGTTGAAGAGCAAGTTGGTGTGTACGCTCCAGGAAGTGCAAAAAGCACTACTTTTTTACCTTTAAAATAATCATCAGTAGTTTTAGTAACCCACTCATGACCTTCTCTTGTTTTAAACTCTACAAAAGGAATTTTTTCTCCGCTCATATCTTTCATCTTTATTTTCTCCATCTTTAGTTTACATTTTTATTTACTTATTTATTCAGTTTTCAAATTAACTTACAAAAAGCTTAATACACTATCGTGATAGTTAAAAATTCTATTAAATTATGTACCCATAGTTTATAGCTATTAATTATGACCTTTGAACAGTCTTTAAAAAAAACTTGCAGAAACTATAAATATACGTAAAATGTATGTATAAAGTATAAGTTTTAAGCTTAATTCCTACATACATATTCTTTGTAAATAGGTCTTAAGCTCTACTAAAGGAGTGTGAAATGAGCCTAACCCCTAAAGAACTCAAAGTAATGGAGTATATTGAAAACTTCATAATTGAGAACAACTATAGCCCTTCGTATAGAGAGATACAGTCTCATATGGAGCTAGCTTCAATTGGGTCAGTACAAAACTATATAAAGCAGCTTACAAAAAAAGGCTTTATAGAAAAAACCTCCTCACATCAAAATAGGTCTTTAAGAGTTTTAAAAGAGTTGTCCTCCAACACCTTATTTAAAAACTCAAAAGTACAAACACAGCCCCTCCACCAAGAACAGGTGACCTGCACACTTCCCATACTTGGAAGTGTTGCAGCGGGACTGCCTTTAGAAGCAAAAGAGTTTGATGAGTTCATGGATGTTCCTATATCTCTAGCTCCACAACCTGATAGAAGCTTTATGCTTAGGGTTTCAGGAGATTCAATGATTGAAGAGGGCATTCATGACAAAGATCTACTCTTAGTAGAAGAGCGCTCTTTTGCTGATAATGGAAATATCGTTGTTGCCTCAACTGAAGATGAAGCAGCTACGGTGAAGAAAATATTTTTTGAAAACAACCAAGTAGAGCTTAGGCCTTCTAATTCAGCCATGAGTTCTTTTTGGTATAAACCAGAACAGATAACAATAAAGGGGTTAGTAATTGGACTTATTAGAAAATATGGAAAAATCTAAAAACTTAAAATTACCTGAAGTTTCTTTAGGAAACTTATTTATCGCCTGGCTCGTCATACTTTTTATTTTTGTATAAATTTTAAAACTAAGCTCACTCATTTAGTGGGTTTTTTTAAAAAAACTCTAAGTACTTCTTCTTTCCGAAACCTGAACATACTTATCACCAAAGTCTCCTTATATCATCTTTAAGCGTTCATAAATTTTGCAGTTAACTTGTAAACATGAATTCAAGAGGTGAAATTATGAGGATTAATACAAAACATGCTAAAATCTTAGAAAGCACAGGGCTTGACCGTGATAGTGCAGAAAAACATTTAGAGGTTATCGGTGAAAGTATGGAAGGTTTTGCAACTAAAGAAGATTTAAAAAATGTAGAAAAAAGACTTAAAGAGAATATAAAGGGAGTACGAATTGAGCTTAAACAAGATATTACGGATCTTCGAACAGAGCTTAAACAAGATATTAAAAGTCTAGAAGTAAACTTCAAGCATGAAATGAGCGATGTTAGAAAAGACATGCAGGCTTTAGAGCTTAGAATTGTTAGCAAACTTGCAAAGGTAATCATTGTAACGGCAGGTTTTTCCGTAACCATATTAAGTGGAGTGGGGCTTTTCTTAAAATTTATTCTTTAAGAGAGTACATAAAAACCAGCTCCAAAGAAGACTAAAGCTAGCAGCAAGTTAAATGTAAGTGGTTTTTTAAAAAAGAACCATTCAAAAAGACCTGCAAAGAGAGGTCCTGCAACTGCAACAGCAGTAACTGAAGAGAGTGGACCAATTTCAATAGCCTTTAAATAAGCCCACAAAGAAATAAATGTTCCTGAAATACATGCCGCGATAAAAATCCACTTTTGTTTTGAAGTTTCATTTAAAACAAACTTAAAAATCTGCTTTCTTGATACTAAGTGAAAAATCAAAAGTCCTGCTAGAGCACCGAGCATTCTCCAAAAGTACACTTCAATAATATCATGCTCTGCCTGATTCATTGCCCATTTTGTTAAAAGAACACCTGAAAAATCTAATAAAACACCACTTAAGCCACATATAAAACCGATATAACTCCAGCTATACGTATTCTTTTTTCTTTCAAAAAAAACTAAGAGGAGTGATATAAGCATTAAAGCTACACCAAGCGGAGCCCAAGTGGATAAAGGGATTTTAAAGTAGAATTTATCAATCCCTAAAAACAGTATAGGCTGAATACCAAAGAGTAAAAGAGTTCTTGCTGGTCCAATTTTTTCAAAACCTACTACTAATAAATAATCACCAACAGCTAAGCCTATAAATCCACTTAAAAGGTAGACTAACGTTACAAAGTCTACTGGGTTAGCATAAAAACCAAACCCAATAAAAAGAAAAGACATCACAAAAAGTGACACAGCTGATTTAAAGGAGTTTACCCAAAGAGATCCGTATTTCTGCGAATATTCAGCAAAACTAATCGCAGCAGCAGAGAAAGAAAGATTAGCAAGTAGAGCTAATAAGGTAGCTAAAGACAATTTTTTATATACTTATACGCTTATTATTAAAGCTTTACTAAGCCATCAGCAATCATTCTGTATCGATAGATCGGGGCTTTTACTGATTTAATAATTTTTTTAGAGCACTTTAAATCTTTTAAAAAATGCTTAACTTGAGAAGCTGAGAGTTTCTCTTTTTTGATAGAACCTTTTAAAACCACATTTCCTTCTAAGTTCTTAGGAACAAAAAAACCATAATCTTTAAAAACAACTCTTAAATCTTTTTGAGAAGCTCCACCTAAAGCCGCCTGCTCACAAGCACTATCGCCTTTAGCGTCAAAGCCTTTAAGGGTTAGCCAACAGCCTTTTGATTTACAAACAGAATCTATGTTCCCACTTACAAAAACATCAGACATGCTCTTATCTTCTGATTTTGAAAAATCAGTTAAAACCTCAGTTACAGATTTAACACCTGTTTTTGGTACACTAATAGTCTCACCAAATGAATTTACTTTTTTCTTACTCGCTCCTTTTGCAAAAGCATTTAAGGAAAAAGAAAATATGATCACTACACAAAAACTTATTAATTTCATATCACGGCTCCAAGCTCATCTAAATCTGTTCTTAAAAAGAATATTGGTACCTTAACTTCAAAGATAGAGCTATCTTTTTCATTTCTTAGGTAGAAAGTGCCCCTCATGTTACCTGTTGGAGTTGGTAACGGACAGTAACTGTCATATTCATAGGAGTCTCCAGGTTTTAAAGTAGGAAACTCCCCAACAACACCATCACCTTCAATCTCTTGAGTGTTTCTATTGCCATCATTAATGATCCAATGCCTCCCAAGTAAGGTGGCCTCATTCTCGGATCTGTTAATAACTCTGATCTTATAGATAAAGCAGTACACACTGTCTTTTTCATCAGAATGGATTTTAGAGTACCTAGGCCATACACTTATTGAAAACCCGTTACTCTCCCCTTCATATCTCAAGGTAAAACCTCCACACCTGATTCAATTTTATGAACAATCTCAGTACAAGCATCTTCTAAAATATCAAGAACATGCTCAAAGCCCTCATCACCTTTATAGTAAGGGTCAGGGACTTCATCAATACTATGAACCTTGCAAAAGTCAGTAATCAATTGAATTTTTGAAATCTGTTCAGCTTGGTTTGTAGACTCTGCTAAATTATACAAATCTCTTTTGTTTGCTAAATCCATAGCTAGTATTAAATCAAAATCTGAAAAATCTTCTTCCCTTACTTGTCTTGAAGCGCCCTTAAGATTGTAGCCTCTTTTTTTAGCATGCTCTGTAGACCTTCCATCTGGAGGATTTCCAGAGTGCCACGCTGATGTGCCTGCAGAATCAACAAAATTGCTCATTTTTTTCTCAGCTAGTAAGTTCTTTAAGATTCCTTCAGCAGTTGGACTTCTGCAAATATTTCCAAGACAAACACATAGTATTTTCACCTTCGCTTACTCCCCCACTTAGATAAATACCTCTTGATCTCTAAATATAACTCTGATTAATTGCGTCATCAATGAGTATTATTTCAATCCATCAAGCAATTGATCTTTTAAAAAAAGGAGAGCCCGTAGCCCTGCCAACAGAAACTGTTTATGGACTTGCAGCCCCCATAAATAACTTAAAAGCTATTGAAAAAATCTTTGAAATAAAGAAAAGGCCTTTAAATGACCCCCTTATAGTGCATGTTACAAATCTTGATATGGCAGAAACTCTTATTTCAAAAGCTTCTATAGATTTTGAAAAGCTTTGTAAGAAGTTTTGGCCTGGCCCACTTACTTTAGTAACTGAAAAAAATAAAACCTTAGTAGACGACTTGCTCACTAGTAATGGCTCGACTGTTGCACTTAGATCACCAAAGTCGAATCTATTTTTAAAGGCAATTGATGCCGTAGGTCCTCTTGCAGCTCCGAGTGCAAATTTGTTTAAAAAAGTAAGCCCATCTAAAGCTGAACATATCATAGCAAGCCTGCCAGGCGTTTGTGTTGTTGATGGTGGAGCTTGTGAAGTGGGAATTGAATCTACAATTTTAGACGTTGATCGACTTAAAATTTTAAGACCCGGCATGATAACAATTTCTGATATAGCCAATACTTTAGGTAAAACGATTTTAAATCAAGAAACAGAACTATCCAATATCCCAGGGGCCGAAAAAGATCACTACCAACCCACAACAAAAGTTATTGTCTACAGCAGTAAGGACAAGTTAGAAGAGTTTTTAAAAGGAAGAAGTCACACGGGCCTTGATTTAGGTAAAGACCCACGGGCTTGCGCTAAATCTTTGTATAGTAACTTAAGAGAACAAGATCAAAAAGCTGACTTTATTTCAATAAAATGGTCACCTGAATATAACTTAGAAAACTGGTTAGGCATTAAAAACCGCATTGAAAAAGCCTCGAGCTACTGGATGGACTGAATGAAGGATTTAAAAGTATTTAAAGTAGAAAGTGAAAATAACTCAGCCGGATCGATAACTCTTCTTCACGGCTATGGAGCTAATGGAAAAGATCTAATAGGTATTGCCACATTCCCTGAATTTAAAGATTTAAACTTTGACTGGTATTTTTTAGAAGCCCCTCTCTCACCTCCAGAACTAGCTGCTTTTGGAGGAAGAGCCTGGTTTAACCTCTCCATGCAAAACTTCATGAATAATATGTCTTCAAATAACTTTGAAGATTTCTACAAATTAGAGAGTAATGAGTTCACTCAAAGTTTTGAATCTATAAAGCAAAGCCTTTGGAACCTTGAACTTGAAAGTGATAAAAAACACTTTATTGGAGGTTTTAGCCAAGGAGCCATGATGGCCGCACATATCTTCTTTGAAAATATGCCTGCTTGGTCTGGAGCAGTTCTTATGTCAGGCGCTCCTTTTCAGCATATGAACTGGAATAAAAACTCAAGCCCAAGTAAACCTATTTTTCAAAGTCACGGTTATAATGACCCTGTACTACCTGTTAAATGCGGTGAAGATTTAACAAAATACCTTAAAGCTAATAACTCAGATGTAACTTCTTCTTGGTTTAACGGAGGACATGAGATTCCTTTAAAAGCCCTCATGGATATGAAAGCCTTCTTACAAAAACTTCTATAAATAAGAAGATGTTGAAAACAATATTATCGAACTCATAATAAGCACGCTTAAAGCTGGTAGTGATTTTTTTAACGGGTCAGATACCTTCATATGCATCATTAAAGCTCCAAGCATAAGAAAAGTCACAACTCCAGCTCCAACTGGAATAAGTCTTGGAATATAAAAGCCTGCAAGCAGCAAAACTGCTGATAAGATCTTTAAAGCCCCAACGATATAGTAAGCTATTTCTGGCAAACCGTAAGCTAAAAACTCTTGCTTAAGATTTTTAGCATCTTTACCTCTATAATCTGTAGGCTTACCGTTTCTAATAAGCCAAACATTTAATAGGCCTAACGCAACAACAACTTGCAGTACTGCTAAAAGATAATAAGTCACTCCTACCTCCCATGATAGCTTTTGGACCAATCTCATGATTTACTAAATTATGGACTACTTTTACATAAGCCTTCAAGTCTTTATTGCAATATCGTTCTTTAGTTTTGGAGCTGGTTGTTTTTTAAGTAAGAGAGCGTCCAAAGAATTCAAGCGTTACGGATTAAGTGATCAACAAAAGGTTGTTGGCTCTCTTCAAATTTTAGCATCAATTGGCCTTATCATCGCTCTAGGCCTTGAAGGCTCTCATTTTACTACCTTAATAGCTTTATGCCTAACAGTTATGATGATTGTCGCAACTATAGTTCGCATAAGAATTAACGACCCTTACAGGCTTATGTTACCAGCTTTCTTATATTTTATATTTTGCGCTCTGCTATTTTATCTAAGTATTTTCTAACAAGCTATTAAAGTCACAGCCTTAATAGCTTTTTTTTAAAAGAATATTTTCAACTAACACTCAAGACAGAATTACCTAAAGTTTTGAACGATTTCTTTATAGTGGTTTCCTCTATCTCTGTAGTCATCAAATAAGTCAAAGCTTGAGGCTCCTGGAGACAAAAGAACCGTGTCGTTTATTCTACTTTTTGAATAAGCCACATGTATTGCTTCATCAAAAGTTCCAATTAAAAAAGTCTCTGCAAAATCACCTATATCTCTATTAATACGCTCTTTAGCCTCTCCTACAAGAATAAGAGTTTTAACTTTCTTTCTAATCTCATCTCTTAATGGAGCATAGTTTAAAGAGGTATCTTTTCCGCCCATAACTAATATAACATTTTCATCAAAAGCCTTAAGCGCTCTTATAACAGCATGCACATTAGTTGCCTTAGAATCATTATAAAAAGTTACTCCACCAATTTTTCTAACATACTCTAAACGGTGTTCTAAGCCAGTATAGTTATCTATAACTTTTTGAATGGCTTCATGAGTTGCGCCATGTTCACGTGACACAAGCATTGAAGCCATGAGGTTTTCAATGGAATGACTCCCTCTCATTTTTTTATTCTTTACACTAAAAACTTCAATCTCAGGGCCTGTTCGTACTTTAATTTCATCTCTAATGTTTACAGCTCCACCAATATTCATTATCTGAGGCTCTAAAGAAGCCTTTCTTGAAAAATAGAATATTCTTCCTCTTTGAACAGCTGGGTCTCTTGCAAGTTCCACTACTGCATTGTCATCAGCATTTAAAATACTTGTCGTTCCATGATGCGTATTTAAGAAAACTTTTCTTTTTGCATTCACATAGTCTTCCATTGATTTATGTCTATCAAGGTGATTTTCCGCTAAGTTCATAAACACAACATTTTTAGGAGTGAAGTTTACAACATGCTCTAGCATAAAACTTGAAACTTCAAACAAAACCACATCTGGCTCAACTTCTTCACTGAAGTACTCACTTACTGGCTTTCCATAGTTTCCACCAACCCACACGTTAACACCTGATTGAATCAACATCTCTCTAATAAGAGATACTGTTGTAGTCTTTCCATTTGTTCCTGTTACAGCAATAATTGGTTTCGTTATAAACTGTGACATGAATTCAAATTCACCTGTAACATGCACACCGTTTTGTCTAGCGTAATCAAAAATCTTTAGCTGAGGAGAAATACCCGGGCTTAATAAGATAATATCCTGCTCAAGAAATGTTTTTGGAGTGTGACCCCCTAGATCATACTCAACATTAACGCCCTCCATAAGGTCTAAGTAATCTGCAAGCTCAGCTTTCGATTTATGATCACTTACAGTAACCTTTGCCCCAGCTTCTGATAAAAACTTTGAAGCTGCAACACCTGTTCTAGCAAGACCAACAATCACGATCTTCTTTCCTACTAAATCTTCTCTCTTTTCTATAACCATTTTTATTTCTCTCTTATAATTTAATACTTTTTATGTTTAAAATTTAAAAACTCATTTATCTTAATTTAAGTGTCGCCAAGCTTAAAACAGCCAGCATAATTGATATAATCCAAAACCTCACTATGATCTTAGACTCTGTTAGGCCTTTTAATTCAAAGTGATGATGAATCGGAGCCATTTTAAAAACCCTTTTACCTGTTAATTTAAAAGAAGCAACTTGTGTTATAACAGATAAGGCTTCTACTACAAAAACACCTCCAAGCAAAATCAGAAGTAATTCATGTTTAGTAAGTACCGCCATAATTCCCAAAAAACCCCCAAGACTTAAACTCCCAACGTCACCCATGAACACTTGCGCAGGATGTGAGTTAAACCAAAGAAAAGCTAAGCCTGATGCAACAACAGCAGCTCCTAAAGGAACAAGTTCACTTGCTCCTGGCACTGCCGGAATCATAAGATAATCAGCCATTTCACTGTGTCCTGCAACATATGAAAAAATCATGAATGTTGCAGCAGCCACCATAACAGGAACAATTGCTAAACCGTCTAAACCATCTGTTAAGTTCACAGCATTAGCAGCCCCAACAACAACCACACAAGCAAAAGGAATATAAAACCAACCAAGATTTAAATAAAAATCTTTAAGCATAGGAAAGTACAAACGTCCATCAGCAGCACCAGTAGAGAACAAATACATACAGCAGATAGCAACAACACAAAACTCGACGAATAAACGAAGTTTACCCGGGAGTCCCTTAGGATTTTTTTTAACAACTTTTAACCTATCATCTAAAAATCCAACTAAACCAAACATGAGTGTTACAAAAAGTGCAGAAAGCACCAACGGGTTTTTTAAATCCATCCATAAAATAGCTGGCACTAAAAGGCCCGCTAAAATAAGGTTTCCCCCCATAGTAGGAGTTCCCATTTTTTTTAAATGACTCTCCGGCCCGTCATCTCTTACCGCTTGTCCAATTTGATTTTTTATCAAGCCTCTAATAAAAGCAGGACCCCAAATTATAATAAGTAAGAACGAAGTGAAAAACGAAATAAAGGTTCTAAATGTTACATATCTAAAAACGTTTAGGCTTGAAAATTCAGAAGCATAACTTGTTAAAAAACTATAGAGCATGAAGCGTCACTTTCACCTTCGCAAAAAAAAGTAGACAAAGGGTTTATTTTAAAAACGTAGAATTTTAAGATGTAGGTTACGAACCTAATAAGTGCTCGGCATATTTGAAGCTTCGTTAAGCCACAAAGGGAGAAGTTTTTCTAATCCAATTCCCCGAGAACCTTTCATTAAAATAGTACCTGATGGGTTTAACACATTTTTGAGCTCAATTGCAAGTTTTTCATTATAAGTATCTGATATTATTAAGTTTTTACTAAAATTTGCTGACCTTAGACCATTCTCAAAACTGCTCAAACTTTCGCCAATAAAACATACTGTTTCAAATTCTAGTTCTCCAACAGCTCTGCCAAGTTCAAAATGCATCTTCTTAGCATGATCTCCAAGTTCAAACATTTCACCAAGAACTATCTGTGGACATTTCATATCTATTTTTTTTGCAGATTCTAAAAGTGCTTTATTACTTTGAAGATTTGCATTGTAAGCATCAAAAAGAATAGCACCTCCCGCCTCAGTCTTAAAGACTTGGCACCTACCCCAGGGAGTTTGAATCGCGTTCAAATTTTTAATTAACTTAACTACTGGTATATTTAAGTAGCTGCCAAACGCAAGTGCTACCATAATGTTATAAACATGATGCTCACCAAATAAAGAAAGATTTGTATCAACCTTAACATCAAATACTCTCCCCTGCAGATGTAGGTTTGAAATGCCCGCTTGCTCTGACTTTAAAAAGATATCAGCACTCTCATTTTTTGTGGAAAAAGTAATCGCTCGCTCACATTTACTCTTAAGCTCTTTATACA